>NZ_JBEZEY010000001.1:0-619490 GCF_040649135.1 Micromonospora sp. NPDC049047 | reverse complement strand
ACCCGCGTTGGAGTCCATGTTGTTCGGGTAGTACACCATCGTCCCGTCCGGCCGGATACCCAACGCGTCCGCGTGACCGTCACCCGACACGTCCGCAGCCATCACCTTGTCGAACTGCTGCCACTGCGTGCCGATCGGAGTCCCCTCGGTGAAGGGCTTGTTACCCGCGTTGGAGTCCATGTTGTTCGGGTAGTACACCATCGTCCCGTCCGGCCGGATACCCAACGCGTCCGCGTGACCGTCACCCGACACGTCCGCGGACATCACCTTGTCGAACTGCTGCCACTGGGTGCCGACCGGAGTTCCGGTGGTGAAGGGCTTACCACCCGCATTGGAATCCATGTTGTTCGGGTAGTACACCATCGTGCCGTCCGGCCGGATGCCCAACGCGTCCGCGTGACCGTCACCGCTGACGTCGCCGACGGTGCCGCCGATCGTCGGGGGCAGCGGCGCGACCGTCCACCAGCTCGTCTGCTTCTTGGCGCCGGCCCAGCTGAAGCTGAAGTGGATGTGATTGGTGTGGCAGCCGCTGGCCGAACCATCGCAGGAATAGCTCTGCCAGCCCGCCGAGGACTCGTACGACTTCCAGATCTGCCGGTTCCAGATCAGGTACATGATCCCGAGCCGCCGCGCGTTGGCGTGCTTGTTGCCGTACTTGTCCGTGGCGAGGAGCCAGTTCAAGATGTCGTTCGCCTGGGCCTTTTGCGTGGAATTGTTGATGTCCAGCATGTAGTCCAGCGCGCGCCCTTCCTTGTGCTCGCTGGTTCCGCCGACATCGCACGCCCGACCGATCCCGTACGAGTGCGCCTTGTACGTCGCGTTCAGCAGGTTCTTGAAGGCGACGACGCCCGGCTTCGGCGTCGGGTCACAGGTGTCCTGGCCGTCGTACGAGGCGTAGCCGTCGATCGACTTGCCGAAGTCGGGCGTGGACGGAGCAGCGGAGACCGCTGCGGCGTTGCCCAGCACAGCGGCGAGCATTACCGAGGCCGCCAAGCTCGCCGCGGCGAGCGTGGAAGTCTTCTTCCTAAAGAGACGCATCTCCCGGATTCCTTTCGGATTTTTCTCTGATGGGGGTCGCACTACCGTCGGCGGTCAAGATGCCACCGACATAAGAGGAGCTGCGAATCGGCTAGGCGATACGGTTGTAGATCTGCCAGCCGTTTCCGATCTGCTTGCCGTTGATGAACGGCATACCACCCGCGTTGCTGTCCATGTTGTTCGGGTAATACCACAGCGACCCGTCAGGCTTCGTCGCCACGACATCAGCATGACCATCACCGCTGATGTCGCTGGCGACAATCCGATTGAAGTCCCGCCAACCCGGCCCGACCAATGTGCCGTCGGTGAACGGCATACCACCGGCATTGCTGTCCATGTTGTTCGGGTACCACCACATCGTTCCGTCGGGCTTCGTCGCCACGATGTCGGCATGCCCGTCACCACTGACGTCGGCCGCGACAACCCGGTCGAAGTCCTGCCAACCCCGCCCGATCTGCTGACCATTGACGAACGGCACGCCACCGGCATTGCTGTCCATGTTGTTCGGGTAGTACCACAGCGTCCCGTCGGGTTTCGTGGCCAGCACATCAGCATGACCATCACCACTGACGTCGGCCGCGACGACCCGATTGAAGTCCTGCCAACCCCGCCCGGTCTGCTTACCGTTCACGAAGGGCAGCCCACCGGCATTGCTGTCCATGTTGTTCGGGTACCACCACAGGGTCCCGTCGGGCTTGGTCGCGACGACATCAGCATGACCATCACCACTGACGTCGGCCGAGGCCACACGATCGAAGTCCTGCCAACCCTTACCGATTTGCTTGGCGTCGACGAACGGCAGGCCACTCGCATTGCTGTCCATATTGTTCGGGTAGTACCACAGCGTCCCGTCAGGCTTGAAACCCAACAGGTCCGAGTGGCCGTCACCACTGACATCGCCCACGCTGCCGCCCGGTGATCGTGCCTGCTGACCCCACAGCACGCTCGAGATGATGTCTCCGTCCCTGGCCTGCGGCTGATAGGCGTAGGGCGTTCCCGAGACCTGCACGGCCTGACAGACCTCACCGATGGGATCGGTCATCCAGGTGCCAGGTCTCACCCTGAGCATCTTGTCGAGGAAGCTGTTCGTCGCGTACACCGGATTCATGATCTGTTCCACGGTGCCCCACCCGGCCGACGGGCGTTGCTGATACAACCCGACGCTGTCGCGGTCGCCGTACGTCAGATTGCGAATGTCGCTCTCCACGATGGTCGTGGTGATGGCAATCGTCGCGGCCCGCCGCGCCATCCCCCGACTCTTGACCCTCGCGACTATGACGCGGGCACACGACACCTGGTATGCCGTTATCGAGTGGGCCAACTTACCGGTGAGGCGACCGTTCAACGCGGTCGCGGTCTGGCCGTCGGCAGCGGTAGGTCCGGCCGGATCGCAGGCCGCCGTGTCGGCGGCGAATGCGGGAGCGGGCACCGCGGTGAACGCTCCCATTACTAGTAGTGCGGATAATGGCACCGAAAGGACTCGGTGTAATGCTGCACTTCGCATAACTGTCCTAAATTCAACCTGAGCAGTCGACACACGTCCGCCGGGTGCCCTGTTTCCAGCAGACGCGTCCAAGGGTTCCGTCCGCCCCCGCGCAGACGGGCCGCCAGATCTCCAATCCGGGCAATAGGCTCGAGGGATGCACCACGACATCAGCCACGCCGACCTGCGACGTCTCCTGCCGTAAACTTCGGCTTATGGAAACGCCGTCGACGTAAGCTGGCGTTTATGGCGGACCTCAGCATCACCGCGACGGTCCATCGAGTCAACGGAATGTCAACTTCATGACGCAACGATGAAAAACTCCCCGAAACCCGCTCTCGGGGCAGCAATCGTCGACTCGCTGTGCTATCGGCCCGTCTGCGGGCCGCGCCTCGCCGACACCTTGACGGCTGGTCCTGGTAGGACGACTGTGGTTCGACAGTCCCGGCTGGCGCTCGCGTCAACGCGGCCGGACACCCCGGAGGACGGTGACACCCCGGTCAGTGCCGAGTCCGAGCACCAGGACGCCTCGCGTCCGGGGACGAGGCACCGGAGGTGCGGGTGGAACACGTCGGGCGGCAGGCCGGGCAGTGGTCGACCGGTTCGCCGTGCTGCTGGCGGGGTGATCGGCACGGCGATGGTGCCGGCACGGCGATGGTGCCGGCACGGCGATGGTGGCCGGCGACGGCATCGCCCGACTGTCGCCGCCGCCGACCACCACGACGCCCGTCCCACGCTGACAGCGGTGAGACGCTCGTGATCAGAGAGCCAGTTTGACTCCGGCTGCCGCGCACACGGCGGTGAGGTCCTGGCCGGCCTTCAGGTAGGCCGGGTTGTCGGCGGCGGACGCCGGGTCTGCCGCCGCCGCGGCCTTGGTCGCCTCGGCGCCGAACGGCCGGAGGGCGGCGGCGACCTTGCTCTCACCGCCGGTCGAGGCCAACGCGGTCACCTGCTTCCCCAACTCCGTCAGGATCTTCTTGAAGTCCGCCGCCGACGGCCCACCGGCCGTGGCGATCTTCACCAGTTCGGCCTTGAGGTCGTCGCTTACCTTCTTCATCGACGTGCAGAGTGCCTTGTCGCTCGCGGTGCCCGTCGCTGCTGACGTCGCCGGCGCGGCGGTCGGGGAGGCAGGCGCCGAGGTGGCGGCGGACGTGCTGGCCGACGGCGTCGATCCGGCGGTCGTCGCCGTATCGGGGTCACCGCAGGCGACCAGAGCGGTGGCAGCGGCAAGGATCAACGCTGCGGAAGCAATTCGGGAGTGATTCACGGAGCGCACGCTAGCCGACGTGGCGTACACCCTGCAGGCGCACGGCCGGGCCGTCGTGGTCGGTGAGACGACACGGGGTGGCGCACATCCGACGGCCCGCCACCCGGTCACCGCGCACATCCTGGTGACAGTGCCGACCGCCCTCCATCCCGCGTGGCCCCGGGAGACCCACCGTCCGCCACCCACGGCCCAATCTTAAGAAAGTTAAGATCCCACTCTTGGAAGTTGGGGATTCTTAAGATACAAATTCAAGTATGACAGAACAGGCGATGGACTGGCAGGAGCTGACCAGCCTGACGCGAGGGCAGCCGTTCGTCGTCGAGCGGGTCCGCCTGGCGAGCAACGGCGTCGCGATCGAGGGCGAGTTCGAGCTGCCGCAGCTGGCTCAGCTCAACGTCGAGGACCAGGTCTTCGTCACCGCGTTCGTGCGCTGCCACGGCTCGATCAAGGAGATGGAACGCATCTTCGGGGTGAGCTACCCGACGATCAAGTCGCGCCTCAACCGGATCACCCAGATGCTCGACTTCGTCGAGACCGACCCGGCGCCGTCGCGGGCCGACGTCATCGACAGGTTGCGCCGCGGTGAGATCACCGCACAGCAGGCGTTGGCCGAGCTGGACGACCAGCCGTGATGCCGCAACTGGTGACCGTCACGGTCGACCGCCCCGACCGCCGGCCGCTGCGCTTCTGGGTTCCGGTGCTCCCGGTGGCGCTCCTGCTCTTCCCGGTCGTGGTCCTGGTCGTGCTCGCGGCGATCGTGGCCTGCCTGGTGTTCCGCATCGGTGTGGTGCGGGCCCTCGGCGCCGGTTGGCGCGTCGTCTCCGCGCTGCCCGGCTCCCACTTCGACATCGAGCACGGCCGCACGGCCGTGCTCGTGGCCATCCGATAGGAGAGGTTCGAATGACCGAACAACGCAAGGACATCCTCGACATGCTGGCCGCCGGCAAGATCACCGCGGAGGAGGCGGAGCAACTCATCGCCGCGCTCGAACGGGGCCAGGCACCGACGGCGGCCGGTCACGACGTCCGGCCGAAGGGCAAGCTGAAGTATCTGCGGGTGGTGGTGGACGCCACCGACAACGGCGAGCCGTCGCGGGTAAACGTGCGGGTGCCACTGCAACTGCTGCGTGCCGGCGTCCGGCTGGCGGCGCTGGTCCCGCCGCAGGCCCTGGTCAAGGCCAACGCCTCACTCAGCGCCTCGGGCGTGCCGATCGACCTGACGCAGCTCAAGCCCGAGCAGTTGGAGGCGCTCGTGGAGCACCTCGACGACATGACAGTGGAGGTGGACTCCCCCGATGCCACGGTGCGGGTCTTCTGCGAGTAGGCGTCGTCCGATCGGACGGCCCCTCGGAAGGGTGCGGGAACACCCTCCCGAGGTCTGCGCCCGCCGCAGCAGAGCACAGGTGAACTGCCAACCTGAAGTCTAGCCACGCACCGGCGCACCAGCGGAGGGACCACTCGTCACGGGTGGTCCCTCCGCTGCGTCGCGCCGGACGGACGCATGTCGGCAATCCGTCGTTGTCCGGGCGTCGGGGCAATCCGTAGCGTCGCGGCTACGCACCGATGCCCAGCGGAAGGACTCCTCGTGACCGAACTCGTCGCTCCGCAGCTCGTCGTGAACAGCAGAATGATCTACTTCGGCTGGCTGCCGGCCAACCCGGACGCGGTGGCCGCCCTGGTCCCCGACGGTCTCACGCCGGCACCCAACCGCCAGGTGTTCATGAACCAGTACGTCGTCGACGACGACGGGCAGACCTCCGGCTTCGGCGCGTACTCCCTGACGTACATCGGGCCGGACCTCTCCGGGCTCGACGCACCCGATGGCGTCACGCCCGGCCGCTGGTGGACCCACTACGTCAATTCCAGCCCGGTCGTCCGGGCCTACGCCGCCGCCCGGGGCGTGCCGGCGACACCGGGAAAAACCACAATCGAGGTACGCGGGCAGCGGCTGATCGCGACCACCGAGGCCGACGGCGTACCCGTGATCAGGACGACGGCCCGCGTCGGCCGCACCGGCGACGCCGTCAACCGGGGGCAACTGCGCTACCTGACCCAGCTTGGCGGCCGGCTGCACAGCGGCAACTACCCGTTCGTCGCGGAGCCGGTCGACCCGTTCGCTGTCGAGTCGCTGGAGTTTCTCGAACCCGACCACCCGGTGTACACGCTGCGCCCGGCCGATCCGCTGGAGATCGTCTGGGGTTTCTACTCGCCGCGCGCGTCGTTCGCCTACCCGGGCGGCGAGTCGGTGCTCGACTGACGGGACGCCCCGGTCAGGGGTTGATCAGTTTCCATTCGCCTTCGGAGACGACGTCGACGCTGGTCGGCGTCCTTCGCCATGTCGCTGCCGTCCGGGACGAACCCGAGGTCGAATTCGGCGTCCAGTTGTACGGGGTGACCGCGATGCTCCCGGCGCTGACCCCCACGTAGACCGTGTCAGTCAGCGACGGCAGGAGGTCGGCCAGGCCGGACTGGCGCATCCAGTGGGTCAGGTCCGTTCGTCACCCGCCGTAGCGCCCACTCCGCCGGCCCGTACCGGTGATGGCGCAGCCACCACGCGCTCACCGCAAGCTGCGCCGCGAAGATCAGCAATGCCAGCACGGTCGTCCCCACCGGCGACACCCTCCCGGCCAGGCCGAGCCCGATCCCGCTGAAGATGAGCAGTCCCAGCAACGATTGCCCCAGATAGTTGGTGAGCGCGATCCGCCCCGCCGGGGCGAGGGCTGACCGCACGAACCCGAACCGCGGGCTGTGCATCATTCGCAGCAGCGTGGCCACGTACGCGGCCGTCAGCAGAGGCGCTGTCGCCGCGCTCGCACCCACGGCCAGTGACTCGCCGTTGCCGCCGCCCAGCGCGTACACCACGCCGCCCGCGACACCCGCCGGGAAGCCGATCCACTGGATCCGCCGCAGCACCGGTTCGTGGCCGCTGACGCCGGCGAGGAGCCGCCGTCGGCCGGCAACCATGCCGATCAGGAACATCGCCAGCGCCGTCGGGCCCTGGAACGTCGCGGACTGGAGCACCAGGAAGGGGAGGCCGGAGAGGTGGTGGCCGATGACGTCGCCCCACCCACCGAGCATCGCGGCGGTCGCGTTCTCGGCGTTGGCCAGCGCCTCGGCTCGGGTCGGCAGGAACGCGGAGGAGTCCACGAAGAGCCCGCTGGCCAGCAGGCTCAGCAGCACGATCCCGTAGAGCACGCCGGCGACGCGCAGCGCCGTCCGGTCGCGGACCCGGCGCATCGCGAGCAGGACCAGGCAGACCACCGCGTACGTCATCAGGATGTCGCCGCCGTACAGAAGCGCGGTGTGCAGCGCACCGAGGATGAACAGGCCGGCGATCCGGCGCAGCATCCGCGGCGCGAACGCGGCGCCCGCGCGCCCGGCCGCCGCCATCTGCAGGGTGAAGCTGTATCCGAACAGGAACGAGAAGAGGATGTAGAACTTCATGTCGACGAACACCGCGGACAGGAACCGCGCCGCGTCGTCAAGGACCGACGAGAACGCCGGGTCCGTGATCAGGTTGCCCGGGTAACCGGAGGCCATGAAGGTGATGTTCACGACGAAGATCCCGAGCAGCGCGAAGCCCCGCAGCGCATCGAGGTCGTGGAGGCGCTGCCCTGCGCTCGTCGACCGGCTCGCCGTGGCGCCGATCGCGCCCGCTGACACGTCCATATGCTTCTTCTCCCCGTCCGGCCCGACGACAGCTTTAATGTACAGGAGATACTATCCATGGGACACAATCTGCCGTCAATGGCCGATGACGTGCCCGCCGACCTGGCGCGGCTCTGGCGACTGCCGACGTCCACACGCCGCGGCCGGCCCGCCGAACTCGACGTCGAGCGGGTCGTCGGCGCCGCGGTGGACCTGGCGGACCACGAAGGGCTGGACGGGGTGACCCTGCAGAAGGTCGCGCAGACTCTCGGCTTCACCAAGATGTCGCTCTATCGGCACGTGGGCTCGAAAGAGGAACTCCTCGAACTGATGACCGACCACGCCACCGGGGCCGCCCCCCGGCTGGACGCGGACAACTGGCGTGACGGCGTGCATCGCTGGGCGGCGGCGATCCGCGCCCGGTACGCCGAACACCCATGGCTCGTGGAGGTTCCGCTCGCCGGCCCACCCCGAGGGCCGAACGCCATCGGCTGGATGGACGCGTTCCTGCGGGTCCTGCACGACACGGACCTGGATCCGAGGACGAAGGCAGGCGTACTCGTCGTCGTCAGCGGTTACGTGCGCAACGCGATCCTGCAGGGCCGGCAGATGGCCGAGGGCCGCAGCGGCACCGGGCTCAGCCAGGCCGACGTCGAGCAGAACTACGGCCACGCCCTCGCCGCGCTCGTCCGCCCGGAGCGCTTCCCCGAGGCCGCGCCGCTGTTCGCGGCGGGCGCGTTCGAGAGCGAACCGGGCGAGGACCCAGAGGACCAGGACTTCACCTTCGGCCTCAACCTGATCCTCGACGGTGTCGAGGCCGCCATCGCGCGGCGCACGGTCTGAAGCGCGGCACGCAGTCGTACGAGCCGACGCCGAGGACGAACGTGGCGAAGACGCCGATCCGCTGCCTCCCCGGCAGGATGAGTCGCCCGAGCAGGCCGACGAGGGCGCAGGCCATCTGGCGGATAAGGGCAGTTCACCGGAACCCTGCCCGCATCGTGTGACGAAGGTCAGCAGCTGGGTAGCGTTCCACAATGGCTACCGCGTCGCCGCACCGACAGCTGGTCACTGCCACGTACCTCGCGTCGGTCGTCTTCGGGGCCTTCTGGGGCACCTGGGGCTCGGCCGTGCCCCGTGTCCGCGACCAGGCCGGTCTCGACGACGCCCGGCTGGGCGCCGCGCTGCTGTTCATCAGCGCGGGCGCGCTGCCGGCGATGCTCCTGACCGGTCGCGCACTGGACCGCTGGGGGTTGCGCTGCACGGCCCTGACGGTGGTCGCCCTCGGCGGCGCGGGGCTCGCCGCCTCCGTCACGGCCGGCGGGCTCGTCGGGTTGTGCGCCGGGCTGACCACCGTGGGTGTCGCCAGTGGCGCGGTCGACGTCGCCATGCACTCCGTCGGCGGACGCGCCGAGCAGCGCTCCGGCCGACCGATCATCACCCGGACCGGCGCGGTGTTCTCCACAACCGTCGTCGTGTCAAGCCTCGGCACCGGCGCCTCGTATGCTCTCGGGGCGCCCACCTGGGTTCCGTTCGCGGCCGTACTGCTGGTGTCGGTGCTGGCCGGTGCCGCCATCCACCGCACGCTGCCCGCGGACATGTCCCGCCCGGAGCCGGTCACGCCGAGCAGCACGAGCGGCTTCCGGATGCCTGTCGTACCCCTGCTCCTGGTGGGTGTCCTCGGTGCGCTCGCGTTCGCCAGCGAGAACGCCCACCAGAGCTGGGGTGCCGTCTTCATGGAGGACGTCCTTGCCACCGGGCCCGGCCTCAGCGCGATAGCACCTGCGGCGTTCGCCGCCGTCGTGGCGACTACCCGTTTCGCGGTCAGCACGCTGAATCCCGCGCACGCCCGCAAGGTCCTCGTCCTCGGGTCGGTCGTCGCGGCCGCCGGCGCGGCACTCCTCGCCCGCGCTCCGTCGGTGCCGGTCGCCCTGGCCGGGCTGGTCCTCGCCGCGGCGGGGACCGCCGCCCTGTTCCCCACACTGTTGAGCATCGTCTCGCGCAACGTCGTCGAGTCCTCGCGCGGGCGGGCGACCTCGATCGTGACGGCTGTGGCGTACCTCGGATTCCTGTTGGGGCCGGTCTACGTCGGACTGTGGGCGTCGGCGACCGGCCTGCGGGGCGCGATGGTCGCGGTGGCGGCGCTCGGCCTCGCCCTCGCCGCGTTGGCCCTTCCGCTGCTGGCGCTGAGCCGTTACGCGGTGACGCCCCGCCCGGCGGCGCAGGAGCAGGAAGAGGCCCCTGTCACCTCGGCGCACAGCGCTGACCAGCAGGCTGCCCACGCCCCGCCGGCCGCCGGCCGACGCATTGACGTCTGACCCGCGCCAGGTCGACGGCGCCACGATCTCAGGTTGTCCGCAGATGGCATCATCGATCCGATGAACGTTCGTCGCCTGGCGGCCATCGACATGTACGGCAGCCGAGGAACCACCCGTCGACGGTGGATCATTCTGGCCGAGTTCCTCGTCGGCGTGGTGCTGATGGTGACGTGGGGCTGTTGGCTGCTGGCGTCAGCGAACGGCTTCGGCACCCGAGCGTTCGGCCTGTGGTTGGTCGGCGCGGGTCTCAACTACGCGCCACTGTCTCTGTACGCGCTCGCGCTGATGCGGCCCGGTGCCCTCGACGCCGAGTTGGCTGGCGTCAACACCGACGGGGAACTGCGCCGGTACACAGTGCTTCAGCTCTGGGTCTTCGTGCCGCTCACACTCGTCGTGTTCGCCATCCGCGGCGAACTCGCCCGGAGCAGGACACGGACGACAGCTCCCTGACCGCCGCACAAGCCAGCGGACACGGTTCGTCAGCCCCTGGCCTTGCTGCGACGGACCCGCCGACGGGGCGTCTCGTCGCCGCCGGCGAGCCTGGTGAAGGTGAGCATGTTCGCCAGCGCCACGGCGATGATCGCGACGCCGACCTGGATCGCGAGCACTACCCAGTCCCAGCGCAGCACCCACACCCGCACGCCGGCTGCGTCGTCGACATGCAGCGCCCTGGCGACCACGGTGCCCAGCACCGCCGAGCCGACGCCGATGACGAACGTGGCGAAGACGCCGATCCGCTGCCTCCCCGGCAGGATGAGTCGCCCGAGCAGGCCGACGAGCGCGCCGATGAGCACCGCGCCGAGATAGCCAGTTACCAGCATTGCCGTCTCCCTCCAGCAGTGCCGAGATACATGCCCGAATCTCACGTTCCCGGAAACCCCGCCCGGGGCATCGCCCGGCCGTGGCCGAGGTTTCCGGACTGACAGGGGCCGCGACCTCGGCAGAACCCCGGGCGGACAACTGATGTGGATGACCGGACCATTGAGCCCATGACCGCTGAACCACCCGCGTACGCCGTGCCGGGCGTCGAGTCCGAGGACCCTACCGACACCCCTGGCTACTTCTTCTACCGCGTCGACCGACTCGCCGGGTTCCCCCCGGTCGCGGCGGCGATCGGCCGCGCCCCGAGCGTCCTGCCGGCGATCTGCTCGGACGACAGCGCGATGCGGGAGGCTTTCGCCCAGAGCCGCGGTGGGCTCTGCCGGCAGCTCTGGGTCGGCACCGACGACGGCCTGCACTGGGAGTTGAGCTTCGGCGACGGCGTGAAGTTCATCGTCGACCCCGGTGACGAGCCGGTGGATTTCCTCCGGGACGCTCTCGTGGCGCAGCCGGACGTCAGTTCAGCCGAGCACTACTGCGACGAGAACCTCACTGTCGAGACGACCCGGGTGCTGCGCGCCGACGAGATGGCCGCCTACTTCATCGACACTGTCGTCGCCGCCCACCGCGAGTTCGCCCGCAGCCGGGGCATCGACCTGCCGTACTGAGGCACCGGCGGACGAGACGGTCCCGCCGGCCACCGCGAAGCTCACCAGGATCATGCCGGCCAGCGGCACGGCCGCCGCGACGGCGAGGGCCCGACGTCGATGCGAGCCGCCGGTCAGCACCACGATCAGCAGACCCAGCGCGCTGTCGATGACCACGTTCCACCACACGCCGGCCCCGTAGTCGGGGTCGGTCGCCTTGCCGGCGAACCGGGCGGCCTCCTCGAAGAACACGGCGGCCGGCAGCGCGACCCCGACGACCTGCCGCCACCCCGCACCGCGCGCCCACGTCCCGCCGGTGCCGAAGACCACTCCGGCGAGCACGCCGAAGACCATCCAGACCAGCGACGACGGTGCCCAGAGCACCGCCAGGTCGTCGCCCTGCAGGAGCGCCGCCGCCAGGTAGTAGCTGGGCACCGCGACGACGAGCAGGACGGTGGCACCGACTGCCGAACGCCGCCACCCGGACCGCACCCAGAATCCGAAGAAGAAGGCGGCGACCGCCCAGGTCGCTGTGGAGTTGCCGAGTTCGGCGACGGGAAACGGCAGCCATTTGATCCAGCAGAAGTGGAGAAAGCCGAGCAGGAATCCGCCCACCACGGAGGCGAGCGCCACCGTACGGTCGCCAGGTCGCATGGCGGCAGAGCATACCGAGTATGCCCATGCTGACCTGGTCGGCCCCTCCCCCACCACGCCAATAGCCGGCCACCGGGTAACGCTGGTCGCGCCACGCCGGCAGGCGCCGGCTACGCGCGGGCGACATCGGCGATGACGGTACGCGCCAACGGCCGGCACCGAACCTCGGCCGGCACGATGCTGTCCGCGTCCGGGAAGGCCCGCTTGTCAGCGACGCCGGCGCCCTCAGGCACGGCTCAGCCGAAGGCGGCATCGAGGCCGCGACTGGGTGGCGTTCCCGCTAAGCGCGCACCTTCGGCGTGCCGTGGCGCAGGCCGTCGAAGAGGATCGCGGTGATCTGCCGGGCCTCCTCCTGCCATCCGTCGGTGGCGCGCATCTCGCAGATGCCGCCCATCGCGCGCAGCAGAGTCCGCCCGGTGACGTCGTCGCGGACGGTGGCCGCTGCCGCTCCCGCGGCGAGCAACTGGTCGAGTGACTGGGCCATCCGGGTGCGGGCGTCGTCGAAGACTGGGGAGTCCGTGATCATGATGCTCTCCAACGCCTCGGCCATGCCCTTGCCGATGGCGGCGTGGTCGACGAGCAGCAACAGGAACCGCCGCAGGGCTTCATCCGGGGTGTGCTGACCGAGGAGTTCCGCGGGGGCGGCGCACAACTCGTCGACCTCTTGGCGGTAGACCGCCTCGATGAGGGCTTCGCGCGTGGCGAAGTGACGGTAGAGCGTTCCCACCGAAACTCCCGCCTGCCGCGCGATCTCCTCCACGCCGGTGTCAGCCTCGCCGCCGAGGAACATCTCCCGGGCCGTGATCAGCAGCGCCTCGCGGTTGCGGCGGGCGTCGGCGCGCAGCGGCCGTGACGGTGACAACAGATCCTCCATAACCTGAGTCCGACTCCGCTTATGGTACGTTTCCGGAGTCCGGTTCACCTTACCGCAGAGGAACACACATGACCTACTCGGAAGATGGCCTGAACGGCCTTCGCGTGCTGGTCACCGGCGGCAGCCGTGGCCTCGGCGAGGCCACCGTCCGCCGTTTCGCCGCCGCCGGAGCAACTGTCCTGACCGCCTCGCGGGGCACGCCCCCGGAGGACCTGCCGGCCACCCACTTCCCCGCCGACCTCGCGACCGAGGACGGGGTGGCCGAACTCGGCCGGCTGATCATCGACCGCGTCGGCGGGGTGGACGTGCTCGTCAACAACGCCGCTGGTGCGAGCGCACCCATGCCGACGCTGCAACGCTCCGACGCGTCCTGGTATTCGGACCTGGAGATGAACCTGCTCAGCGCCGTCCGGCTCGACCGGGCGCTGGTCCCGGGCATGGTCGAACGACGTTCCGGCGTCGTCGTCCACGTCTCCTCGATCGCCAGCCGGCTGCCGCAGCGCACCGAGGCGTCCTACGCGGCGGCGAAGGCGGCACTGAACGTCTACAGCCGGGAACTGGCCACCGAGGTGGGCCCGCACGGGGTCCGCGTGGTGTGTGTCCTGCCGGGCTTCGTGGCCACGGCCGGCGCCGTCGGGCACCTGACTCACATCGCTGACCAGCAGGGCATCGGCCTCGAAGAACTCAAGCAACAAATCGTGGAGCACCTGAAGGTTCCGATGGGCCGGCCCGGCGATCCTGACGACGTGGCCGAGATGATCGTCTTCCTCGCGTCCCGACGCGCGAAGTGGATCACCGGCGCGGAGTTCCGCGTCGACGGCGGAATCATCCCGGTGGTATGAGATGACCTTCAACCTTGCCGCCATCATCATCGACGCCGCCGACGTGGACGCCGAGAGCACGTTCTGGCACCGGCTACTCGGCGGCTCGATCACGACAACCGAGAACCATCACTTCCTGCGCGTCGACGGGTTCCCCGCAGTCGTGATCCAGCGAGCTCCGGGACACGTTCCGCCGGCCTGGCCGCAGGACGGCGCCCAGCAGTTGCACGTGGATCTGACCACCGATGACCTCGTCTCAGCGGACAGAGTGGCGCTCGAAGCCGGCGCACGTCGACTGCGTCCGGCCGACGACGCCGACCTCGCCACCCACCGGGGCGGTCGTGTCTACGCCAGTCCCGCCGGACATCCTTTCTGCCTGCGGCCGGTCTGACACCTCTGAAGATCTCGGCGGGCGATTCGCCTGGCCGGAGGGTGTCGCCAACGCTTGGTACCTGAGCGGCGGCTTGATCATCATTGGGCTGCTCGTCATGGTCGTGGGCTTCGTGAGGGAACGACGGCGACGTTCCGACGGCTGACGTCGATCCAGGTCGGCCCGCCTGGTCGCCGGGTCATCGAGTCAGGCCAACCAGCGTGGCCAGTCGCGCCCCGCTGGCCGACGCTGACGCACTGCTCGCGTATCAGTTGCCATGAGCTGCCGGTTTCCTCGTGAAAAAGCACGGCTGTGCGGGAGACTGGGCGCATCAGCGGCGGTTTGCTGGTTTCGATCTCTGGCGGACCACGGACGACGTGCGCGAGTGCCTGGTCATGGTTGACGGCGGAGACGGCGAGCTGATCGGCGAGGGGTGGCGACGGTGAGTGACACGGATCTTGGCACCCGCAATGACCGGGGCAGTGAGTACGCCGACCTTTCCCGCCTGGTCCGAAGCGCGGGTCTCCTCGACCGACGACCCCGCCGCTACGCGGCCCGGGTGACGGTGATCCTGGCGTGTCTCGTCGTGCTGGGCGTGCTGTTCGTGCGGCTCGGGTCGTCGTGGTGGCAGATGGCCACCGCGGCCGGCGTCGCGGTGCTGCTCGCGCAGTTGGCGTTCCTCGGTCACGACGCCGGGCATCAGCAGATCTTCCGCTCCCGTCGGGCGAACGACGTGGTCGGCCTGGTGTGCGCCAACCTGGTGACCGGGATCAGTTTCGGGTGGTGGGTCGACAAGCACAACCGCCACCACGCGAATCCGAACACCGAAGGCCGCGACCCCGACCTCGCTGTGGCTCCGCTGTCCTTCACTCCGAGTCAGGCTGCGGCACAGCGCGGCCTGGGGGCGCTGTTCGTCCGGCACCAGGCGGCGCTGTTCTTTCCCCTGCTGCTGGGGGAGGGTGTGCACCTGCACGGTGCCAGCGTCCGAGCGGTCTTCCGCCGCGGCGGACTCAAGCGCCGACGAACTGAGGCCGGCCTGCTCGTCCTGCATTTCGCTGGCTACCTCGCGGCCGTGTTCCTGGTGCTGAGCGTGCCGCAGGCGATCGTGTTCATCCTGGTCAACCAGGCCATCTTCGGGCTCTACCTGGGCAGCTCCTTCGCCCCGAACCACAAGGGCATGCCCATCCTGTCCGAGGCCGACAACCTCGACTACCTACGCCGACAGGTCCTCACCTCCCGCAACGTGCGCGGCGGCCCGCTCATCGACGCACTCCTCGGTGGGCTCAACTACCAGATCGAGCACCACCTCTTCCCCAGCATGCCCCGACCCAACCTCCGCCACGCCCAGCCACTGATCCGCCAGTTCTGCGCGGAACACGGCGTCGCCTACCGCGAAACCACCCTCATCCAGTCCTGGGCGCAGGGGCTGGCACACCTACGGGCAATGGGCAACGGATCGACCCGACCGGGCAACGGCTGAAACGGTGAGGGCCGAACTGCTCAGCGGGAGGCGGCAACGTCGAGCAGACTCCTCGCCAGCTCCTCCGGGCTGTCGCGCAGGAGCGATCTGAGCAACTGGTAGCCGGTCCGGTCAGCGCGGCAGCGAGCGCAGCGCCTCCACCACGGCGTCGGGTGCCCGCAGCGGCACGAAGTGGTCGGCGCCGGGTATTCGCACGAGGCGGCAGCCGGGGATGCGCCGCGCGGCCTCGACGCAGGACGGGACGAACGACGGGCGTTCGAGATCGCCGAGCAGTAGCACGCAGGGAACAGCAACGTCCTCCAGCCGGGACCACGCGTCGCCGTCATCGACGAAGGTTTCGCCCCAGTTGAGCCAGAACCGGACCGCCGAACGCAGCAGATCGACGACGAGCGGGTCGCGGCCGGCCCGGGCCCACCGGGCGACACCCTGCTCGACGAAGGTATCCGGGTCGGCGCTGTCCGGCTCGTCGTCAGGATCGTGGGACGGCGGGGCGCCGGAGATGCCCGGGCAGGCCAGCACCATGCCGCGAACCCGATCCGGTTCGGCGAGGGCGAGGTCGAGCGCGGTGCCGCCGCCCATGCTGCAACCGACGAACAAGGCCGGCCCGACGTCGAGCCGGTCGAGCACCCGACGCAGGTCGTCCACCCGGGAAAATCGCCCAGCCGGCGGCGCGGAGCGGCCGAAGCCCCGCACGTCGTACCGGATCAGCCGGTGTTGCCCGGCGAGCCGCTCCCAGACGGGGTTCCAGATGCGTGAGTCGCCCACGCCCGGGTGCAGTAGCACGACCGGCGGCAGGCCGCCCCCGGTGTCCTCGGCCCAGACGGACCCGTCCCTCACATTGATCAACTGCCCCACGGCGACGAGCCTCCCACACGGGCGGCGCTCAAGCGCGGGGATAAAGACTCGAGAGTCGACACTCCGTCGAAGGCCGAACTGCTCGTGCGGGCGCTGATGGGCGCGGCTGGTCACCGCTGCGCTGGGCAGGAGGTCTCCGGTATGAGGTTCTTGCCTGGTCGCAGCGCCCCACACCGGAGACGACCTCTGTTACCGATTACTGCCACGCCGTGACCTCGACGCTGCCGCCTGACTTACGGAAAGCGCCTCAGCAGGAACCGTGCCAGTTCACCTTGGTCACGATTACCTGAAGATAGAAGATGTTGCCGCGTGGAGTGGCGCAGTGCGTGATGACCGTCGACTCGTCCTGCCACGTGTTGTGGTATTCCAATTCGACATTCGCGGTCGTGTAGTTGTAGAAGGTCTTCGTCGGGGCGCTTCCGGTCCACGGGCCGGTGGTCACCAGGGACGGGGTCTCCGTCGGGCCGGTGTTCACGGGAGCCCAGTTCGGCCAGGCACAGAAGGTGCCCTGCTGGCAGTTGCCGGGCGGCCACGGCTCATCAGCCGGAACGGCCGCCGAGGCCGACGCGGCGGGAATGGTGGCCAGCAGGCCTGCGGTGGACAGGGCAATTGCGAGGGACTTCAGTCGCACAGAATTTCTCTTCTCCCCAGAGGACTCGGTCGATGAAAGTTACCACCGGGAAAGTTGAAAGATCAAGCATCTGATCCACTGTCGTCAAAGCTATGAGTCTCCTGTGGATCCGCTGAAATTGCTGGCAATCGCGGGTCCGTAACTGTCCGTCAGCCGGTGAGGCCGTCGACCGTGGCCAGTCGCGCCACACCGGCCGGCGCCGGCTGCGCGCGGGCGAGGTCGGCGATGGCGGTACGCACCAACGGCCGGCACCGGACCTCGAGCCGCGCCGCGTCGGCGGCGCTTGCCGCACCCGGGGGCAGCAGGGGCGGCCGGGAACAGCAGCTCCCACCCACCGCCCACATTCTGCTGACCGCGAAGTGACTTCCGTGAGGTCTGGTCCACCAACCATGCTGGCTCGATGGATTCGCCGGAACTCGCAACGTCGGAGCGGCTGCTCACGAACCTCTACGCGGCATTCAACGAGCGTGACATCCCCGCACTGCTAGCCGCCATGACGCCGGATGTGTCGTGGCCAAATGGCTGGGAGGGCGGCATCGTTCACGGCCGCGACGAGGTGAGCGCCTACTGGCGCAGGCAATGGGACCAGCTCGAACCGACCGTCATGCCGACCGCGTTCGCCGCGGAGGCCGACGGGCGAGTCGTCGTCACCGTCCACCAGGTCGTCCGCGACAAAACCGGAGCGACAATCGCGGATCACACCGTCACGCATGTCTACCGATTCGACGACGGCTTGGTGGCAGAAATGGAAATCCGAGCCTAAAGACGAGATGCGGGTGCCGTCGATCAGCCAACGGATCACCAGGACGGCCTGTTCGAAGCAGCCCCACACTCATAGCGACGCAGAACCTCGATGAAGGTGATCCCGGGAAGACCACCTTCATACCGAGGTTCTGCGTCTTCTCGTTGCCCCGCAACGGATCCGGACGCGTCCGGACCGCCGATCGAGCCAGCTAATCCAAGTCATTAAACCCTTACTCGGAAGGGCCGGTGGAGGATCAACAGGGGGTCAGCTGCCAAGTCACCTTCGTCACGTTGACCGGTATATACAGGTCGCCCCCGGTCCCGCCGGCAGGAGCGCAGTTCTTGAAGGGCATCGACGAGCCGAAAGTGAACCCGGATATTACGGCGTCGCGGCCTGTGCCGTTGTAGAAGTTGAATCCCTGGATGCTGCCGGTCCACTCGCTGTTGGTCGTCAGAGACGGCGTCTCCACGGGACCCTGCGGCGGGTGATTCCAGTTGGGCCAGATACAGAGCATGCCCTGCGGGCAGTTCCCGGCCCCCCAGCCTTGTATCGACACTCCGGGTGCTGCCGCCGAGGCGGCGGGGGCGGCGGCCAGCACGCCTGCAACGGATGCAGCGATGGCGATGGCGATGGATTTCAACAGCACGGTTCACCTGCTCTTAGATAGACGTTTGTCGTTGTAAATTTACACTACCGGCGGAAAATTGACAGGTCAAGCACCTGAAACGATGTGCCGGTCGAGGAGGGCCAGGCAGGCGTCGCTCCTGCCCACAGGCCGGTCAGCGGGTCAGGCCGACGAGCGTCGCCAGTCGCGCCACGCCGGCCGGGACCGCCGGGGGCGAGGTCTGGGTGCGCACCGATCCACGCCTCGTCAGCGAGTGGGCGCGGTGGTTCTGACCAGCTGACGGACGTCGTTTCCCCGCGTGCCAGCGGCTGGATCCCGGCCGCGGTCCGCGAGGACGACGAGTTGACGCTGATGCTCGCCACCCGCCCACAACGGCCCTGACCTGCACCGAGGACAACGGCGGCGAGCAGGGGTGGCCGCGCGGCGATCCTCGCAGTGCCTCCGCCGGGCTCCGGGAGTTCGTCCTGTCGCGATGTCCTCGATGGACCGAGGAATCCGGACCAAACGCGTAGGGCGCAATCGCCGCTCCCGGAAGATCCCGTGTTGCCAAGGTGGGCCAAAGATGTTCAATTCCCACCTTCGAAGCAAATGGCACGTTGCGCATTCCGGGGTCGCTCGACCTCAGCCGAGCCTGCTAGCTTCAGCCCGATCCCGATCTTGATCAGGGATAACGGTTACCATTAGAGGGGGTTCTTGTTGTCCCTGTCGCCATTAAAGAATCGGCGCATCGCAGCAGGCGCTGCCGCCACACTGATAGCAGCCATTGCGATCTCGTTTCCAACGCGAGCCCAGGCCGTTGACGCCTTACCGGCGCAGGGCATGTCGGCCGCAGCGGTCAACGCAATGTTCACGGCATACGGAAACGCCGGAGGTCACTGGACTGGCGGCGACCGCACTTTCTCCGTGCGCCTGCCGGACGGTCGGCTGGCCTGGCTCTTTTCCGACACGTTCCTCGGCAGCGTGAACGCCGACGGCTCGCGTCCGTCCAACTCACCCATGGTCCACAACACGCTCGTGGTGCAGAGCGGCACGACGCTGACCACGACGCTGCACGGCGGGACGTCGTCGGCGCCGAAATCGTTGATGTGTGATGACAGCGTGGGCCTGGGCTGTTGGGTGGCCGGTGCGATAGTCGAGGGCAGCAATCTCCAGGTCCTCGTCAACAGGTACGCCGCGATCGGTCCGGGCACGTTGGATGTCGCGCCCACCGGGAACGCCCTCGTGACGTTGAGCCTCCCCTCGCTGTCGGTTACCGGGGTCCGGGAGCTCCCCATGAGCCCTCGGATCACCTGGGGGCAGTCGCTCGTAACCGACAACGGTTACACGTACATCTACGGATCCGAACACGCCCCGGACTTCAAGTTCGCGCACGTCGCCCGCGTTCCGGTCGGCGGCCTCACCGGGCAATGGCAATTTTGGAACGGATCCGGGTGGGCCACGGCGGAGAGTTCTTCGGCACGGGTGGCAAGCGGGGTTGGCACCGCATTCTCGGTCAGCAAGCTGGACGGCCGCTTCGTCATCATAACTGTGGACAGTCATCTCGTCTTCAACAACTCCATCGTTGCCCACAGCGCTGACTCTCCGATGGGGCCGTTCTCCGAACCGCGCGAGCTCGCACGGGCCCCTGAGGCAGGAAACTCGCCGCCGACCATCGTCTACGACACCTCGTTGCATCAGGACCTCGCTCGGGAGGGCAAGCTACTCCTGTCATACAACGTCAATGCCCTGAACACCGATGACTCCAAGGCGGACGTGTCAATCTATCGCCCAAGGTTCATCGAGGTGGACTGGCCGCTGCCCGCATCAAACCCAGCAGGTGTGCCGGCTGCCCCCAGCGACCTCACGGCGCAGGCGGACGCGAACGGCGGAATCCACCTCGCCTGGCGGGCCCCGGCCGGCCAGAACCTGAAGTACTGGGTCTATCAGCGGGACACCACCGCTCAGCAGATTCAGTGGGTGCGACTGCCCGCCTCCGTCACCACGCCCAGTATCGACCTCTCGCAGCTGCGCGGCGGCCATACCTACGAATACCGGATCACCGCCGAAAACGGGATCGGCGAAGGCCAGGCGTCCTCGGTAGCCGCCGCGGTCGTCACCGTGCAGCCTCCGCCGGCACCCACCGGTCTGACGGCAGTCCCCCAGTCAACTGGTGACATCATCCTCAACTGGCAGCCGGCCGACCGATCCTGGTATTACGAGATCGAACGGCTCGACGTCACCGCAGGCAAGACGGAGTGGCTGCCGCTCGCCCACCCGGACGGGACCGCCACCACGCTCACTGTCAGCCTGCTCGAACACCAGAACCGGTACGATTTTCGGGTCCGTGCGGTCGGTGGGGGCGGTAAGGGCCCATGGTCGGCGACGGCGAGCGCCACGGCTCAATATTCTGTGCCTGCGGCACCGAGCGGGTTGGTTGCGACCGCTCAAGCCAACGGCGACGTCAAGCTGGCGTGGACCGCGCCCCCGGGCCAGGTGTGGCATCGCGTGTACCAACGTGACGTGACCGCAGGCGAAAGCGCGTTCACCGCCTGGCCTCTTCCGGTCATCGACGCCACGACCGCGACGGCGACCTACCTCGCGCACGGTCACCAGTACGAGTTCAAGGTCGCCGCCACCAACAAGGGCGGCGAGTCTGCGCACTCCAGTGTGGCGCGGGCGACCGCTACCTTCCCGCTGCCGGGGGCGCCGACCACCCTGCGGGCCACGTCCGGTGACGGCAAGGCGACGCTGACCTGGCAGGCTCCGGGCGGGAACGTCTGGTACCGGATCTACCAACGAGACGTCACGGCCGGCGAAGCTGCTTTCACGGCCTGGCCGTACCCGGTGACCGAAGGTACCTCCGCAACCGCTCTCTACCTCGCCAACGGGCACCAGTACGAATTCAAGATTTCTGCCACCAACAGTGCCGGTGAGGGTCCTGCAAGTAATGTCGCGGCCGTTACCCCTGCCCCGGCGATGCCGACTGCTCCGACCGGCCTCGCGGCAGTGGCGAAGCCGAATGGCACGATCCAGCTCACCTGGCAGGCGCCCGGTACCAATGTGTGGTACCGAATCTACCAACGCGACGTGACGGCGGGCGAAACGACGTTCAAGGCCTGGCCCTATCCGGTCACGGAAGGAACCACAGCCACTGCGGAGTACCTGACGCACGGGCACAGGTATGAGTTCAAAGTTGCTGCCACGAATGCGGCAGGGGAAGGGCCCAGCGCAGCCAGCAGCGCCACCGCAACATACGCGCCGCCCGCAGCGCCGACCAATCTTCGCGGTGTCGCCATGGGCGAAGGCAAGATAGAGCTGAACTGGGACCCACCGTCGCCGAACACATACTCGGTCATCTACTGGCGAGACGTCACCGCGGGACAGACGGCGTTCACCCGCCTCGAATACCTCAGCAGCCAGCCTTCCATCACCATGGAGTACCTCACCCAGGCGCACACCTACGAGTATCAGGTCGCGGCCACGAACGCTGGCGGTGAGGGGTCACGTTCCTCGGCGGTGCGAGTCACGGCGTACTACAGCCTGCCCGCGGCACCGTCGAATCTCACTGCTCGGGCAGGCGACGGGCAGGTCACCCTGAACTGGACCCGTTCCCCCACGCCCAACGCCCAATACATCGTCTACCACCGGGACACGACAGCCGGGCAGTCGTGGCAACGTACGCCCTTGCCGATCGACAACGCCACGATCACGATGCAGTTCCTCAACAACGGCCACTCGTACGACTTCCGGGTGACGGCCTCCAATGCGGGCGGGCAGAGCCCGCCGTCCAACACCGTCTCGGCGAGGCCACTACCTCCACTACCCGGGCCACCCTCGAACCTGACCGCCAGGGCCGGTGATGGCGAGGCCACGCTCAGCTGGAGTGCCAGTTCCTTCCCGAACGCCTACTACCTGATCGAATACCGCGATGTCACCGCCGGTCAGAGCTGGAAGCGTGCCGAATATCCGGTTCCGGGTGGCACGTCGATCACCATGGGCTTCCTGCACAACGGGCACCAGTACGAGTACCGGGTCCGTGCCAGCAACGTCGCCGGCGAGAGTAGCCCGTCGAACGTGGCGAGCGTACGACCCATGCCGCCCCGACCCCAGGCTCCTTCCAATCTCACCGTGACGGCGGAGGGCTGCGCCTCCGTCAGTCTGAGTTGGACACCGAGTCCCAGTTCGAACGTGTACCACTGGATCGAGTACCGAAATGCCACCACAGGGCAGGCCTGGACCCGAGGGATCTACCCGATTATTGGCAAGTCGACGATCAAGATGGATCTCCTCACCAACACTCACACCTATCAGTTCCGGGTGCTGGCAGACAACATCAGCGGCGACAGCCCGGTGAGCAATGTTGTCAGCGCTCGACCCATGGCGCCCTCGCCCAACCCGGCCCGGTGGGTGGATGCCACCGGGGCTCCTGGACGGGTCGACGTGATCTGGTCACCATCCACCACTACCGGCTGCGGCGCTCCCTATTACCAGGTCCAGGTCCGCAACAGGTGGGAGCAGGGTGACTGGAGAGTTCTCGGCAACACGACCGACACGAAGTGGACCTGGTACAGCCTGAACAGCAGCGACCTCCACGAATTCAGGGCTGTTGCCATTAACGAGACAAGCTGGAACTATGGCGGCTCTGACGTTGACAGCCCTCTTTGGATACCGACGTCGTCGACGGTGACTCGCCCCATCAACGTGCTCAACGGCAGCAACGGGTCAGCATCCGCCTGGGCCATCAAGTACAACACCCCGTGTTACCTGGACTCCTTGCAGACCGTGTGCATGGGGAAGTCCCCCGGCGGCAGGCAACCGATGACCGTTGGCGACATCCTTCACTATCCAGATTCTTTGCAGGATTTTCGAAGCGATCTCCAGGCGGAGGCCAGAGACAGAACGTGTCTGCTGGAGAGGCTCGGCCGATCGACCGCTCTCAACTTCGGACCAGATCTCATGCGGCATGAAGCTGTGCACTCTGTTCAGTGGAGCGGTTACACGAGCGTGGCCCACTACACGGTGGCCTATGGGATGGCGACGGCAGTCTCAAAGCTCAAATTCGGCAACAACTACGCAGGAAACTGGTTCGAGACGGATGCCAATCTGTATCACGGCGGTTACGAAGAAATCGTCTGTATTCCCTGACCGGTAGCACCGGGCAACCA
This sequence comes from Micromonospora sp. NPDC049047, assembly GCF_040649135.1. Lineage (NCBI taxonomy): Bacteria > Bacillati > Actinomycetota > Actinomycetes > Micromonosporales > Micromonosporaceae > Micromonospora > Micromonospora sp. NPDC049047. The sequence continues at coordinate 596,075 of NZ_JBEZEY010000001.1, read as the reverse complement.
TGAGGGAGTCCCTGAGCCAAGCGCCGACCCTTCGAGGCGCCACTCAGGGGCTCCCTCAGCGTGTGGCACCCCACGAGCGGCCGCCCCGAGGCGACGGAGTCTCACCGGGTGAGGCCGACCAGCGTCGCCAGTCGCGCCACACCGGCCGGCGCCGGCTGCGCGCGGGCGACATCCGCGATGACGGTACGCGCCGACGCCCGACAACGAACCTCAGCCGGCGCGACTCTGTCCGCGTCCACCAGGGCGCGGGCCGCCCCGCGCACGTCGCCCAGGTGCAGGTACGCCCGCGCGACGTCGACCAGGTACGCGCCCCGATACTCGGCCGGCAACCGCCGCCACCCCTCCCGCCGCACGATCAGCGCATGCCGCCGTACCGCCTCGGCAGCGTCACCCCGCGCGGCCGCAACCAGCACCCGCGCCACCTCGACGGCGACCGGACCGAAGCTGGTGCGGTGCGTGTCGTCGTACCCCCGAAGGTTTGCGGCGACGCCCGCGGCCCGGTCGGTCAGCTCGTCGGCGCGGCGGTGCTCGCCGCATCCGGCGGCGGCCAGCGCCGCCTGCACCAGCAACGTCCCACCCAACGCCCACTCCCCCGCCGCCGCAAACGCGCCCCCGCCCCGCTGATCATGGAGGCGGGCGGTTTGATCTCCCGCAAACCCGCCAACCTCATGATCAACGGGATGGCATCCGGGAAGGAGGCGGTTGGCCGCTGGTAGGGCCGCGGTCAGGGCCAGCGGATCGCGGTCGTTGGCGCGGAGGGCCTGGGTTACCGAGATGGTGGCGCTCGCCGCCTGGAGCGGGTCGTCGCCGGCGGCGGCCATCGCGCGGTCGGCGGGCAGCCAGGCCAGGTCGGCCTCGCCGAGCTTCACCAGCAGCGACGAGGTGATCCGGTACGCGTGCACCAGCAGCTCTGGTTCCTGCGCAGCCTGGGCGGCGTCGAGCAGGCCCGGCACCAGGCGCACCAACTGCCCGTAGTGCGCGTGTTGGTAGGTCAACCACGCATGCCCGACCTGCCTGCACAGCTCGTCCGTCCGCGGTGGAGCCTGCGGGATGTCGTAGCGGGCGAGCGCGGCCCGGATGTCGTCCACCCCGTCCGGCGTGCCCGCCGGAGTGCTCCGCGGCTGGCCGAGCAGCACCTCCGGGTCGACCCGCAGGACGTGGGCCAGCTCCTGGATGACGGAGTACCGGTCCAGGGCGCGGGCGCCACGCTCGATCTTGTCCACCCAGCTCTTCGACCTGCGCAACCGGTCGGCAAGCATCTGCTGCGTCATCTGCCGCCGCACCCGCCAGCTCGCCACGCGGCGGCCGATCGGGATGTCATCGCTTGTCACGCCGCCACCGCCGGTCCGGGACCGCGCGGGTCGTGTCGTCTACGGGTACGCGGTCCGTCTCGGCTTGGGCCAGGAGGCGCTGTTTGGCAGCCTCCCGCTCGGCCGCCTCATTGCTGTTCTCCGGAGCGTTGTCGTCCTGACCGCTCATCCCCGCCTCCTCCGGTGGAGGCCCAGCAGCTCAGGATCGACCGTTGCCGCGCTGGGCCATCAGGACGTGCTCACGTCCCAAACCGGACAGTAGGGCTGATTGGTGATGCGGTGATTACTGGCAGTTATGCGGCCAGGCTGATGCCGATACGGCCGGCGAGCAGCCGTAGCTCGTCGGGGATGGCCCGGCGCTGGGCGCGCTGGGCCAGGGTCACCACGGCGTCGCGGGCGAGAGGGTTGATGGCGAACGGAATCGGCGCGGCTCGCTCAGCCTGCACGAATGCGGCGAGGGCTTCGGCGTCTCGGCGACCGCCGTCCGCCAGCGCCCGCCCGATGTCGAGCCAGTAGGACAGCTGGCGATTCGACGCCTTGAGCACCTGCGGTCGAATGGTCCGGGACAGCTCGATTATCTTGCCGTACTCACCTTGCTCGGCCGCGATGGACATCTTCCAGAGCCCCACGTTGGTTGGCCCGAAGCAGCACCCGTTGAAGCCACCACCGTCGGCCGGATCTCCCAGACTCGCCGCCTCACGTGCGGCCTCGGCGAGGTGGTCGCGGGCATCATCCGGGCGAGCGTCCACCGTCGAGGCCAGCGCTGCCATGAGGTGAAGCTGACCAAGCATCTGCCGCACCCGGACGTCGGATGCGTCTCCCTGAAGCTCCACCAGCGACCGGTCAGCGGCCCTGGCTGCCAGGCGCGCGGACTCGATCGGCAGGCTCTGTGCGTAGACGAACCGCGATGCGCCAATCCAGGCGCGATCTTCGACGTCCTCAGCAGCGGACACGGATACCCGAGCGGCGTTGAGTGCCAGGTGGCGGTAGCCGAGGTGTCGAATGCAGGTAGAGGCCAGGTAGGCGACCTGGGCGAGTGTCGTCCCGCCCACGGCAGCGGCTTCGAGCAGCAGGCCCGGGAGCATCCGCGCCATAGCCGGATAGTTGCACGAATTGCGGAGCTGATCGGCTCGGGCGATCTCGGCTGCCAGGCGTTCGGCTGTGTAGGTGGACGGGCGACGCTCGCCGTCCTCGATCTCGATCAGGGCCGACCAGATCGCGGGCACGCACTCGGCGGCGCCCTCGCGGGCCGGGTCGCCGGACTCGGTCCCCTGACCGAGCAGGTCGGCCACCGTAACCTGGAGTGCTGCGGCGAGCGCGACCAGAGTGGAGCGACGGTCGATCGTCTTTCGACCCGACTCGACCTGCGACACGTATGACTGAGTGACGCCCGCAAGTCCAGCGAGGACGGCCTGGGTCATCCCGCCCCGACGCATCCGCCAGTAGCGGATCCTGGCACCGATGGTGTCCGGCTTCATCCCCATGCCTCCACCACTCCCAGCTATGAAGACCGGGATAGCGGGTACGGCCCGCTATCTACCCCCGTTGGACGGTACACCGGCCAAGGCGCGCACCGCTGATGCCGCTGGCGCTGGCCTAACCTACCGGTTGTGTCCGCCCGTCGCAGTTGCCACCTACCACTTACTCCCTGAAATCCGCCCGCTTGACGGCAGCGAGTCGGCGCGACCAAGATCCGCAGTAGTCAGCCGGTGAATTTGGCACAATACAGACTTAAGCAGAGACTTGGAAACCGACCATCGCATCTATTAGGTCATGCACAAGTTCCACGCCCGCTCGACCCGATACAGCGAAAGCAATATCATCGAAACTGCAACTAAATAGGCGCGCCCGACGCGGGTTGAAAAGGCTAATGTCGTCCACTTCCAGTCCGGACGCGTACCTCATCGCGCAGTAAATCAAGACTTGACGAAGATCCGTTCCTCGGAAAGGCCTTACAACCGTCTTGACTTCGACGAGGTGACTCAAGTCCAGCATGTCACCATAGGCTGAGTCCACAACGCCGCACCCAGGTACGGGATAGAAGTAGACCGGTTCAGCCATGGTATGCGCCAAGGTTACAAGGTTCTGCTGAAGCAGCGAAACCTCAAGTCTCTCCGACTCAGTCAGCGGCAACTCTCCGAACTGCCCTCGCGGCAGTAGCGATATCAACCCGGCAGCTGATCGCTCTGCTTCCAAATCGTCCTCGCCCAGAGGCGCTCCCACAGCGGCGCGACGAAAGGCAGTCTCTGCAATAACAGCACTTCTGTAGCCGTCATGAGCTACATCGACCGCCTCGCCCAACTGCAATTCATTCTCATTGATCCACCGCACCACTTGCTCCATCATGGGAGCATGTCGACGCCATATCGATCCTTGCAGCGAGAACCGCCGAACGGAAATCATACCGGGATCGACCATCCTGACATGTTGGCACGCCCGGCTGCCCATTTTTGAACTATGTCATCAAAAGAACCGACCTCAGGCTTGTTCGCGCGTCGCCAGTGACTACCTTCGTCACCCAACACATAACTAGCGACTCGAAAAGCTCGCTTAACCCAGGTATGATCTGTGCCGAAATAGTTCTTCCTATCACTAACCCAATACCCAACATTCCACTTCGCAAGCGCAAGCAGGATATCCCTCTGGATATTCGGGGCGGATTCCATGCTATAACCGTGTCGGGCGCTATACATGCGAATCAACATTCGCTCATTCAGGCGGCTCGGGTGCGCTGCAAGAACTCGAACAATGTAGGCCAGATTCAGGTCGTTCTTTGCAATATAATGCTCGTCTTCAACTAGTCCCCTAATCGTGGCTTGGATGCCGTCGGCCACAGATTTATCGTCCAATTGATCGAGGCATTGGCGCACCGCTAGCATGACCTGGGGAATTACCGGAGCGAGAGTCTCTACGTTCTCCAAAAGCGAGACGACGGCTTGAACCCTACTCTCCTCGTCCATGTACTGCAAAGCGCCTACGAGCTTTCTCGTAAGGCTGACATGAATGCGGCCCTTGGTGATCTCATCTCGCAACAGGCTCAAAATGTCAAACTCTGATATTTGAGCCATCATTCGCTCATAATCGTCGACCGCCGTCGTGGAGTAAGGGTCGAAATGGAGTCTGAGGCCAAGGAATTTGCCAGCCGTACCTGAATCACCCTGCTGTTGTGGTTCGGTAATCATCTGGTATTCCGCGGTCGTCATAATTCGGGTTTTGGCCTTCTGCAGAGAGAGCCCTCCGTTTCGCATCAACTTCTCGGAAAGCATTCCAATGCATCGGTGGGCCGATTGCAGATCGTTTACGAAGAAACGGTAGTCATCGGCGTACCGACAGAACTCGCCTGCATCTGCCTCGGCCAGAAGAAGCCGATCAACCTGATTGAGCACTAGCTCTGACAGAAGCCTCGCCGCGTTGCCCCCAACTGGCAAGCCGTAAGAAGACCCACCGCTCAACCTGGTCAAGATAGTAATAATTTGCCTGGAACGTTCCTTACTTAGATCGTCAACGATATGGAGCGCGTTTTCGAGACGGTGATGGTAAACACGCGAGTAGAAGTCCGCAATATCGACACTTACGACATACGCGTGCCGGAGGGCAAGTTCATTGCACCTATCTTGGAACCCCCTCCACCCGTCGAGCTTGAACATGCCCTTACTCGGGTCAGATTCGTATCTGTATGAAAACACTGTTTGCTCGTCGGGATCGATGCGGGATCTCTCAATTTCCGGGGCAAGAGATTCTACGATTCCAAGGAGATAAGCGTTCCATAGCGGATCAATCTGAGTAGCCCATCTGTAGCCCGCGTAACCAACAGGAGCTAGAGATGAGTGGCTGGCTATAGGTGCGCGGGAGAGGCTTCCCGAGAAGTCTCCTGACATAACCTGCAAGAGGTCAACAACCGCATCTTGACTGTCGTGGAAAACATGATTTTCGAACGGGAAAGGAAAGACATCCGTATCACCCTTGGTGGCTACGTTTGCAACAGCTCGTTCGAAGGACGATCGTTGAATCAGCGGCATTTGAACCTCAAGCATCTTCTCTTCCGGATCGGCCAAACTATCCCGATCCGTCGGAAACTTCAAGCTAAAGATCGAGCTTGAGGACACGGCCCGCCCGTTTTGGCTATCTTTCGAACAATCGATCCGGTAGGTCTCTTATGCTTAGCAAGCGATTCTAAGCCAGCAAGCGTTATCCGTTCGAGCCGGAGATGGCCTCCACCGGTTCCTGTCGAGCGGCACCGCAGCAGCTAGCAGCAACGAACGTGTTGCATACCTCTGATCTGTTCAGTGACCGCCATCGGCCAGGCTGGCTGAGGAGGGCAATGCGCCTCAGAGCGCCACGATCGCGGCAGTCTCCGCCGGCAGTTCGATCCGGTCCCGCATCACAGTGACCCCCTCCCCCGTAGCCAGGAGCACCCGCCGAGCCACCCCAGGCAACGACACCCCCTGCCCGCGCCCAGCAAAATTGGCGACAACAAGCGTGTCCCCCCGCCGCATCACCAGAAACTGGTCCCCATGCTGCACGGACACCGCGTGCAGCCGAGGATCTGACAGGTCCGGGCAGGAACGACGCAAGGCAATCAACCGCTGGTAGAACGACAACATCGAGGAGTGCTCAGGCTTGTCCAGCTCCGCCCAGTCCAACCGCGACCGGGTGAACGTCTCCGGGTCCTGCGGGTCCGGCACGTCCCCCTCCGGCCACCCGTGCGAGGCGAACTCCCGCCGCCGCCCACTACGCACCGCGGACGCCAGCTCCGGCTCGGGGTGCGAGGTGAAGAACTGCCACGGCGTAGAGGCAGCCCATTCCTCCCCCATGAACAGCATCGGCGTGAAGGGTGCGGTCAACAGCAACACAGCCCCAACGCGCAACAGCGCAGGCGAGAGAGAAGCCGAGATCCGGTCCCCGGTAGCCCGGTTCCCGATCTGGTCGTGGTTCTGGAGGTAGGCGACCAGCCGATGACCGGGGATGCGGGAGTCCAGAGGCCGCCCGTGGTGCCGGTTACGGAAGCTCGACCAGGTGCCCGCGTGGAAGAAACCACCCGTCAGCACGTCCGACAGCGTCTCCAGGGAGCCGAAGTCCCCGTAGTACCCCTGCCGCTCCCCCGTCAGCAACGTGTGCAGCGCGTGGTGGGCGTCGTCGTTCCACTGGGCGTGCAGCCCGAACCCACCCGCCTCCCGAGGGGTGATCAGCCGTGGATCGTTGAGGTCGGATTCGGCGATCAGCGACAACGGCCGCCCCAGGTGCGTCGACAACGACTCGACGGCGAGAGCCAGCTCTTCCAAAATCGGCACAGCTCGCGAGTCGGGCAGGGCGTGCACGGCGTCCAGGCGTAGGCCGTCGACGTGGTAGTCGCGCAACCACATCAGCACGCTGTCGATGATGTAGCGGCGCACCTCGTCGGAGTGCGGGCCGTCCAGGTTGACCGAGCGCCCCCAGCTGTTGCTCTGCTCGGCGAGGTACGGGCCGAACTGCGGCGCGTAGGCCCCGGAGGGCCCGAAATGGTTGTAGACAACGTCGAGGATCACCCCCAGCCCGCGGGAGTGGGCGGCGTCGACGAACCGTTTCAGGCCGTCGGGGCCACCGTAGGGCTGGTGGGGGGCATACCAGCAGACGCCGTCGTACCCCCAGTTGTGTTCGCCGTTGAAGGCGTTCACCGGGAGCAGCTCGATCAGGTCGACGCCGAGGTTCACCAGGTGGTCGAGGCGGTCGATTGCCGCGTCGAAGGTGCCCTCCGGGGTGAACGTGCCGATGTGCAGCTCGTAGAGGATGCTGCCGGGCAGTTGCCGGCCGGTCCACGAGGTGTCGGACCACGTGTAGGCGGAGTGGTCGTAGCGGCGGCTGGGCCCGTGCACACCAGCAGGCTGCCACGGTGACCGGGGGTCGGGCAGTGGGGTTTCGTCGTCGTTCAGCAGAAAGGAGTAGTCCAGGCCGGCGTCGGGGACGTCGACCCGCCACCAGCCGTCGGCGGCAGCGCGCATCTCGTGGTCGGCGTCGCCGGTCAGGCGCAGCCGCACGCGGGTGGCGTCCGGTGCCCACACGGAGAATTCGGTCATGACGCAGCCTCCACGGCAGCGGTGGGAGGAGCCAGCAGTGCGACGGGATAGTCGGACAGAAGGTCGTCCAGAGGGGTCTCCCCGCCACTGTAGACCCGGCCGGTGAACAGGTCCTTAACCTCGTTAACGGGAAGCGACAGTGCGGTGTCACACCAGCCTCCGGCGCGGGCCAGGCCCAACGGCAGCCGGGTCGCCACGGTGATCGCGCCGCCCCTGTCGAACGCCACGGCGTGCCGCCCCTGCGGTCCGTGCGCGGGCACCGGCCGGTAGCCGGTGAACAGCTCCGGGTGCGCCCGCCGCAACCGCAGCGTCCGCGACACCACGAGCAGCTTCGCCGCTCCGTCGGTGTCGATCGGGGGACGCCAGCCGCCGTCGATGCGCGCCAGCAACTCTCGGCGTACGTCGAAGTCGACAGGGCGGCGGTTGTCCGGGTCGACAAGGGAGTTGTCCCACAGCTCGGTGCCCTGGTAGGTGTCCGGCACGCCGGGCATGGTGAGCTGCACGAGTTTCTGCCCGAGCGAGTTGCACCAGCCGGCGGGGGCGATCGCGGCGGCGAGTTCGGTCAGCTCGTCGTGCAGGCTCGGGTCGTCGTACATCAGGTCGATCACCGCGTGCATGGCCTGCTCGAAGGCCGGGTCCGGGTCCGCCCAACTGGTCGAGGCCGCGGCCTCCCGGGCGGCCTTCTCGGCGTACGCGTGCAGCCGTTCCCGTTCGATCGGCCACGCGCCGACGGCGGTCTGCCAGAGCAGGTGGGCGAAGGCCGGGTCGGGCAGCGGCGCGTACTCCATCCAGGTTTTGACCTGCTCCGCCCAGCGGCCCGGCAGCTCGCTGAGCACGGCGAGGCGGGCCCGCACGTCCTCGCCGCGTTTGGTGTCGTGGGTGGAGACGGTAGTCATGCTGGCCGGCCAGCGGACCTGCTGGGCGGCGGCGAAGCGGTGGAACTCCGCCGGCGGCACCCCGAAGTGGGCGGGGTTGTCGCCTACCTCGTTGAGCGCCACGAACCGGGTCCAGCGGTAGAACGCGGTGTCCTCCACACCCTTGGCCATCACCGCGCCGGTGAGCTGCGGGAACCGCTGCGCCAGCTCGTCGTCGGGGTCGCGCAGTCGGCGGGTCACCGCGTCCAGGGCGGCGGCCAGGTCGGGGCGGCGGCGACCGGCCTCGGAGCGGGCGGCGGCGAGGTGCCGGGCGCCGTGCGGCGGGTAGCCCCGGTAGACGGCGAACGCGGCGGCCAGCTCGGCGAGCGCCGCGCGGGCCGCCTCGGTGGGCACCTCGGGGGCGAGCGCGGCCAGCCGGGTCAGCTCGGCGGCGAGGAGCCCGGTGGCGGCGGCCAGTTTGGTGGCGTGGGTCAGGTCCTCCCAGGAGGTGTGCCGCCCGGTGAGCTGGGTGTCCAGCACCGTGAAGTCGCCCTCGGCGTCGGTGTCGACGAACAGCCCGCCGACCGCGGCCAGGGCGTCGTAGCCGGTGGTGCCGTCCACCGGCCAGTCCGGCAACTCCTCGCCGTACTCCAGGATCTTCTCCACCACCAGCCAGGCGTCCGGCGCGGCCTCGCGCAGCCGGGCCAGGTAGCCGGCCGGGTCACGCAGGCCGTCCGGGTGGTCGACCCGGATGCCGTCGACCTCCCCGGCAGCGGCCCAGCGCAGGATCAGCTCGTGGGTGGCGGCGAACACCGCCGGGTCCTCCACCCGCAGGCCGGCCAGGTCGGCGATGGCGAAGAACCGGCGGTACGTCAGCTCGGCGTCCCCGCGCCGCCAGGAGACCAGCTCGTAGTGCTGCCGGTCGTGCACCTCCCGGGCGGTGCCGTCGCCGGTGCCGTCGGCGATCGGGAAGCGGTGCTCGTGGTAGCGCAGCTCGTTGTCGACGACCTTGAGGTCGTCCAGGGCGGCCGGGTCGTCGGCGAGCACCGGCAGCAGCAGTCGGCCCCGGTCCCAGTCGATGTCGAACCAGTCGGCGTAGGACGAGTCGCGGCCCCGGCGCAGCACGTCCCACCAGGGCGGGTTGGCCGGTGGCACGGCGACCCCGGCGTGGTTGGGCACGATGTCGACGACCAGGCCGAGCTGCCTGTCCCGCAGCGCGGACAGCAGGCGCTGGCGGGCGGCCTCACCGCCCAGCTCCGGGTTGACCGCCCGGTGGTCGACCACGTCGTAGCCGTGCTGGGAGCCGGGGGTGGCGGCCAGCAGCGGGGCGGTGTAGAGGTGGCTGACGCCGAGGGCGGCGAGGTAGTCGACGATCGCGGCTGTCGCGTCCAGGTCGAAGCCGGGGCGGACCTGGACGCGGTAGGTGGCCCGGGGAGGGGTGGCCGGCATGTCAGATCATCCTCTCCAACACGACGAGGGACCGGTCCGGCACCCGGATGGTGCCGCCCGCGCTGATCACCGTGGCGTCGCCCGGCTCGGGTTCGGCAGTGCTGATCACCCGTTCCCACTTCTGGCCGTACTCGCTGCCCGGCATGGTGAAGTCCAGCGGCGCGTCGTGGGCGTTGAAGCAGAGCAGGAACGAGGCGTCGTGGTGTTTCTGGCCGTACTGGCCGCGTTCGCGGATGCCCTCGCCGTTGACGAACAGGGCCACCGAGCGGCCGAAGTCGTTGCCCCAGTCCTCGCCGGTCATCTCCCGCCCGTCGGGGGTGTGCCAGGCCAGGTCCGGCAGTGGCTCGTCGATGCCGCGCCCGTTGACCGGCAGGCCGGTGAAGAACCGGCGGCGGCGGAACACCTGGTGCCGTTTGCGGAACGCGGTGAGCGTCTGGACGAACTCCAGCAGCTGCTCGTCGACGTTGTCCCAGTCCACCCAGGCCAGCTCGCTGTCCTGGCAGTAGACGTTGTTGTTGCCGTGCTGGGTGCGGCCCAGCTCGTCGCCGTGGCCGATCATCGGCACCCCCTGCGACAGCATCAGGGTGGCCAGGAAGTTGCGCCGCTGCTTGGCCCGCAGCGCCAGGACCGCCTCGTCGTCGGTGTCGCCCTCGACCCCGCAGTTCCAGGACCGGTTGTGGCTCTCGCCGTCGCGGTTGTCCTCGCCGTTCGCCTCGTTGTGCTTGTCGTTGTACGACACCAGGTCGTTGAGGGTGAACCCGTCGTGCACCGTGACGAAGTTGATGCTGTGGAACGGGCGGCGGCCGTCGTCCTGGTAGAGGTCGGCGGAGCCGGAGATGCGCGACGCGAACTCGGCAAGGGTGGCCGGCTCACCGCGCCAGAAGTCCCGCACGGTGTCCCGGTACTTACCGTTCCACTCCGTCCACAGTGGTGGGAAGTTGCCCACCTGGTAGCCGCCGGGGCCGACGTCCCACGGCTCGGCGATCAGCTTCACCTGGCTGACCACCGGGTCCTGCTGGACCACCTCGAAGAACGTCGACAGCCGGTCCACCTCGTAGAACTCGCGGGCCAGGGTGGCCGCCAGATCGAAGCGGAACCCGTCCACGTGCATCTCGGTCACCCAGTACCGCAACGAATCCATGATCAGTTGCAGGGAGTGCGGGCTGCGCACGTTGAGGCTGTTGCCGGTGCCGGTGTAGTCGACGAAGTAGCGGCGGTCCTCCTCGCTGAGCCGGTAGTAGCTCGGCGCGTCCACGCCCTTGAAGCTCAACGTCGGGCCGAGGTGGTTGCCCTCGGCGGTGTGGTTGTAGACCACGTCGAGGATGACCTCGATGCCGGCCGCGTGCAGCGCCTTGACCATGCCCCGGAACTCCTGCACCTGCTGGCCGAGCCGGCCCAGCGCCGAGTAGCCGTGGTGCGGGGCGAAGAACCCGATGGTGTTGTAACCCCAGTAGTTGCGCAGCCCCAGGTCGTGCAGCCGGTGGTCGTGCACGAACTGGTGCACCGGCATCAGCTCGATCGCCGTCACCCCGAGCCGGGTCAGATAGTCGATCATCGGCGGGGAGGCGATGCCCGCGTACGTGCCGCGCAGCTCCTCCGGGATGTCCGGGTGGCGCATGGTCAGCCCGCGTACGTGCGCCTCGTAGATCACCGAGTGGTGGTAAGGGGTGCGCGGCGGCTTGTCGTTGCCCCAGTCGAAGTACGGGTTGACCACCACCGACTTCGGCATGAACGGCGCCGAGTCGGTCTCGTTCATCCGCTCCGGCTCGGCCATGTCGTAGTCGTAGACCGCCGGGTCCCACTCGATGTCACCGTCGATGGCCTTCGCGTACGGGTCGAGCAGCAGCTTGTGCGGGTTGCAGCGCAACCCGTTGGCCGGGTCGTACGGGCCGTACACCCGGTAGCCGTAGCGCTGCCCCGGCTCGATGCCCGGCAGGTACGCGTGCCACACGTACGCGTCCACCTCGCGCAGCTCGACGCGGCGCTCCGCGCCGGTGTCCCACTCGTCGAAGAGGCACAACTCGATCCGCTCGGCCACCTCGGAGAAGATGGCGAAGTTGGTGCCCATCCCGTCGTAGGTGGCGCCCAGGGGATACCGCTCGCCCGGCCAGACCTGCATGTTGCTCCTTAGCCCATGGTTGTGCCCGCACCGGCCGACGCATGCCCGCGCGCACGCAGGTAATGCCCCCGGCCCGGCAGCGCCAATCCATCCTTTCAGGCGGTGCCGGAAAACCACCTGTCTGATGCGGGCTACACCCTCAGGTGTCCTCCGTCACGATGACCCTTTTCGAGGTGCGTTCTCGGGCCCGATGCACTTTCCTTTACCGGGGACAAGCGTTCGCGCGCGTTCCGCCTGGCCCTCCGCCACCCCTTACACCTCACTCCGCCGCCACTGACGTCGGCGTACCACCATGCCTGGACGGAGATTGATGTGACCCCGCGGGTCGACGAGCAGCACACAGCCACCAAGGACCGAGCCCACCGGCCCACCCTGACCTCCCGGTCACCGCTCCCGACCCAGTCCGGTCACCTCGCGCAGCCCGGTCTCTCCGTGCAGCCCGGCGCGACGGTGCCGGCGCAGCCCGGGGCCGGGGTGCCCCCGCAGACCCGCCGCATCCTGATGCTGTCGTGGGAGTACCCGCCGGTGCTCGTCGGCGGCCTCGGCCGCCACGTGCACGCGCTGTCGGTGGCCCTGGCCGCCGCCGGCCACGAGGTCACCGTCGTCACCCGCCACACCGAGGGCGCACCCCTTGAGGAGTACGCCGACGGCGTGCGCGTGCTGCGCGCCCCCGAGGACCCGGTGACGTTCCCCCTCGCCACCGACTCCCTGCTGGCCTGGACCATGGCCTTCAACCACACCCTCACCCGCACCGCCCTGCGCGCCACCCAAGCCGGCTCGTACGACGTCATCCACGCCCACGACTGGCTCGTCGCCCACACCGCGATGACGTTGCGCGACCACCTGGACATCCCGCTGGTCAGCACGATCCACGCCACCGAGGCCGGGCGGCACCAGGGCTGGCTGCCCGAGGAGATGAACCGCACCATCCACGGCGTCGAGCAGTGGCTCACCAGTGAGTCCAACCGGGTGATCGTCTGCTCCGGGTACATGCGCGACGAGGTGAACGCGCTGTTCGACGTACCGGCCGGGCGGGTCGACGTGGTCGCCAACGGGGTGGAGCCGCACCGCTGGCGGGTGCCCGCGAGCGCTGTCGCCGCCGCCCGGGCCCGGTTCGCCGGGACCGGCCCGCTTGTCACCTTCGCCGGCCGCCTCGTCTACGAGAAGGGCGTGCAGCACCTGATCGCCGCGCTCCCCTGGCTGCGCGAGCGGCACCCCGGGCTGCGTGCCGTGATCGCCGGCGACGGCCCGTACCGCGCCGAACTGGAGGCCGAGGTGCACCGCCGTGACCTCGGCGGCATGGTCACCATGCCCGGCTTCCTGGGCGGCACCGACCTGCCGGCGTTGATGGCCGCGTCCGACTGCTTCGCGGTGCCGAGCATCTACGAGCCGTTCGGCATGGTCGCCCTGGAGGGCGCCGCGGCCGGCGCACCCCTGGCCGTCGCCGCAACCGGCGGCCTCGGCGAGATCGTCGAACCGGGCACGACCGGGATGACCTTCCGCCCGCACGACCCCGACGGGCTCGCCGACGCGGTGCACGCGCTGCTGTCCGACCCCGACCGGTCCCGGGTGATGGCCCGCCGGGCCCGCCGGATGGTCCACGACCAGTACGGCTGGTCGGCCATCGCCCAGCGCACCGCCGCCAGCTACGCCGCCGCCATCGCCACCGACGCCGCGTTCACCGCCGAGCGGGCCGAGCGGCGGATGTCGCAGGGCCGGGCCCTCCCGGCGCTGCCCGAGGGCAACCTGCTGGCCGCCGCCGGCCTGCGCTGAGCTGCGCTGACCTCAGGGTCGTGCCGCCCGGCGGGCGCGGTGCGCCTTGATCATCTCGCGTTCCTTGAAGTCGGGGTGTCCTAGCGTCCAGGACACCCCGACTTCCTGTAAACGGAGTCGACTATGCGCTCGCGGCCGCCGAGCGTGCCACGACGACGCCGGTCGGCCCGGTACGCGGGCCCCGGCGCGGCGCGCGAGCCCCGGCGCAGCGCGGGGCGTCCCTGCGCGGCCCACCGCCCCGGTCCACCGCTCCGGCCTACGACCTCGATCCGGAGTCGGCGACCAGGCCTGACCCACAACCTCGATCCGGGCCTGCCGAGCCGAGCCCCGATCCACCACCCCGGCCCACCACCGCAGTCCGTGACCCCATCGGCCGGGCTGCCGCCGCGTCTCGCCGCGCGGCGGGGACCCGTCGGGACTGTCAGAATGTGCCGATGTCTCGCCCTGTCGACGCCCTGGATTCCGCGTTCCCGGTTGCCGCTTCGATCGCTCTGGACCTGATCCGCCGCCCTGAGGTGTCGGAGCAGTGGTCACGCCCCAGCGCCCTGCCGCACCTGTCCATCGGCGGTCTGGCCTGTCACCTGGGACGTCAGGCGATCCGGGCGGCGGAACTGCTGCCGACGCCGACCGACCTGCCGGTTCTGGAGTCTGCCGACGATCACTACGAGCGAGCCGCCTGGGTTACCGAAGGAATCCCCGACGAGGCCACGGTCGCCGCGAGCAACGACGAGGAGGACGCCGCCCGAGGTACGGCTGACCTGCACGCCCGCTCCGCCGCCGCGCTGAAGGAGGCGGGCGACCTGCTGGCGCGCGGCGCGGCCCGGGACGTCGTACCCATTCCGTGGCAGGGCTGGGCCCTGCGGCGCGCTGACTTCCTGCTCACCCGCCAGTTGGAGATCGTGGTCCACTCCGACGACCTCGCGGTGAGCATCGGCGTACCCACGCCGGAGTTCCCGGCGGAGGTCTTCGACCCGGTCCGCGACCTGCTGGTGCGGCTGGCGGTACGCCGCCGAGGTCAGTCCGCGCTGATCAGCGCATTGAGCCGCAGCGAGCGGGCACAGGACATCTCCGCCTTCTGACCTCGCTAGGGCGGCGATCGGCCGTTGATCGACTCGGCTTTCATGAAGGCGCGGTATTCCGGCGCCGCCGATGCCCCGACTTGCAGGAAGCCGAGTCGATCAAGCGCGACGCGGCCGAGCCGGGGCCGACACGCCGCGACCGACGAAGGCGACAGGCCGACACGACCGACACGACCGACGAAGGCGACAGGCCGGCGCGACCGCACGGCCGACAAAGGCGACAGACCGACGCGGCCGACGAAGGCGACAGGCCGCCGACCCGAGCGGGTCGACGGCCTGCGGTGGTGCGTAGAAGCGCGGTGGTGCGAGAAGCTGGGGCGCGAACGGGCGGAGGTCAGCGCTCGTTGAAGGGGACGTAGTCCCGCTCGGGTGCGCCGACGTAGACCTGCCGCGGGCGGCCGATCTTGGTCTCCGGGTCGCTGATCATCTCGCGCCACTGGGCGATCCAGCCGGGGAGCCGGCCGAGCGCGAAGAGCACGGTGAACATCTTGGTCGGGAAACCCATGGCCTTGTAGATCAGGCCGGTGTAGAAGTCCACGTTCGGGTAGAGCCGACGGGAGACGAAGAAGTCGTCCGCGAGGGCGATCTCCTCCAACTCCATGGCGATGTCCAGCAGCGGGTCCGGCTTGGCCATCCGGCCCAGCACGTCCTGCGCGGCCTTCTTGACGATCGCCGCACGCGGGTCGTAGTTCTTGTAGACCCGGTGGCCGAAGCCCATCAGCTTGACGCCGTCCTCCTTGTTCTTCACCTTGCGGACGAAGGAGCGGACGTCGTCGTCACCGGCGTGGATCTGCTCGAGCATCTCCAGCACCGCCTGGTTGGCGCCGCCGTGCAGCGGGCCGAACAGCGCGTTCACGCCCGCGGAGACCGAGGCGAACAGGTTGGCGTTGCTGGAGCCGACCAGGCGGACGGTCGACGTGGAGCAGTTCTGCTCGTGGTCGGCGTGCAGGACGAAGAGCATGTCCAGCACCTTCGACATCACCGGGTCGACCTCGTACGGCTCCGCCGGCACGCCGAAGGTCATCCGCAGCAGGTTGTCCACGTACCCGAGCGAGTTGTCCGGGTAGAGCAGCGGCTGCCCGATGGACTTCTTGTAGGCGTACGAGGCGATGGTGGGCACCTTCGCCATCAGCCGGACCGTGGAGATCTCCACGTGCTCGGAGTCGAACGGGTCCAGGCTGTCCTGGTAGAAGGTCGACAGGGCGCTGACCGCGGACGACAGCACCGCCATCGGGTGGGCGTCCCGGGGGAAGCCGTCGAAGAAGCGGCGCATCTCCTCGTGCAGCAGCGAGTGCCGCCGGATCCACTCGGTGAACTCGGTCAGCTGCGCCTCAGTCGGCAGCTCACCGTAGATGAGCAGGTAGGAGACCTCCAGGAAGGAGGACTTCTCGGCCAGTTGCTCGATCGGGTACCCCCGGTAACGCAGGATCCCCGCGTCGCCGTCGATGTAGGTGATCGCCGATGAGGCAGCGGCGGTGTTGACGAAACCGGGGTCGTACGTCGTCATCCCGGTTTCCTTCAGCAGCTTGCTCACCCCGATACCGGCGGGGCCCTCGACCGCTGGGTGTACCGGCATCGACAGCTGCCCACCGGGGTGATCGAGCTTGACTTCCGTCATGTGGTTCCTCGCTTCGCCGGCAGATCTACGTTGAATTGCCTTCGCTTCTACCGTAATTGCGGCTCCGGGGACAACGCCCGCCGTGGTTCGGCGGTGAGGTATGCGTCACCCGATTCCCGACCGGGCCGCCGGGAAACCCACCGTCCCGGTAGTCGGGACCGGAGCCGAAGGCAGCACCGAGGCGGGCCGGGGGCAGCACCGGGACCGAAGGCAGCACCGGGACCGGGGCCGAAGGCAGCACCGGGACCGAAGGCAGCGCCGGGGCCGGGTCAGGACAGCGCGAGGCGCCGCAGCGTACCGTCCGTCGCGACCTGGAAGACGTCGAGCTGGTTGCTGCCGGCGTGGAACAGCTTGTCGTCGGTGAGCAGCGCCGCGAAGCGGCGTCCGCCGGGGTCGGGCGGCACCACCGGGACGACGGCCCCGATCCGGCCGTTGACGGCCACCGCCAGCAGCGTGCCGTTCGGGATCCGGTCCGGCACGTCCCCCCAGACGAGCGCCGGGAGGGTGCCGGTGTCCGGGTCCGTGGCCTTGAACGCGGCCAGGTCGGCGACCCGGGCGTCGCCGGCGGCCGGGCCGGCGCGGACCTCGGTGCCGACCAGCGGGTGCGGTGACGGCAGCGGCGGCGGGGTGGGCACCCCACCGGGGAAGGTGACCGGTTCGCCGGGGCGGTCGTAGAAGTGTTTCGTGCCGTCGGTGCGGGGGGCCTGTCGGGCGGAGCGGCCGTCGACGCGCCAGGGCAGCCGGAGGTTGGCCTCGTCGGCCACTGTCGGCAACAGGTCGACGTGTTCCCAGTTGCGGTCGTCCACCCGCCCGGTCTGCTGCCGGGGCTCCTTGACGAACGTCGGCACCCAGGCGACCTCACCGGCGGCGGCCTTGATCGCGTCCATGCCCCGGCCCTGGGCGCCGGGGCGGAAGCTGACGCCGTGGTCGGCCGTGACCACGACGAGGGCCTGGTCGTAGAGACCGCTGGCGCGCAGCGTCCGCAGGGTTTCCCCGATCAGCCGGTCGGTGTAGCCGAGCTGGGCGAGGTGGCGTTGCCGGGCCAGGTCGATCCAGCCGGCGCCGTCGTTGGGCAGGTCCTCGGGGGCGTCGTAGCGGGCCCCCGACGGCAGGTACGCCCACGGCGAGTGCGGCATCAGCAGGTGCAGGAAGTGCAGGGTGGGGCGGGGCGTCGGCTTCAGGCCGGCCAGGAAGCTGGTGAACCGGGCCGGTTGGTTGTCGTCCAGGGTGTCCCAGCGGAACGTCGGGTCGGCCGGCACCGGCTCGGCGGCGTCCAGACCGGCCTCGGCCCGGGTCTGCTCCCGGTAGGAGTCCTCCGGGTCGACGGCGCTCTCCGTCGGCCCGGCGAGTTGGCCCAGCAGCTTGCCGGTTTGCCGGACCAGCACGCCGAGCCCCTGTTCGGGGGCGACCGGTTGGTCGCAGCGGCTGGGCGGGCACAGGCGGGTGATGCTCTCCTCGGCGCGGATGTCGTACAGGCCGCCGAAGGCGGTGAAGATGTTGTCCGGGTACTGCGAGTAGTGCGGGGCGACCGGCTTCGCCGGGTACCGGCCGGTGAGCATCGCGGGCAGCGCGTTGGGGGTCCAGCCGCTGACCCCCGTGGCGTTGCGGTACCAGGTCGAGCCGGCGGCCAGCTCGGCGAAGTGCGGGTACCGCGTGGCGTCGATCCGCCCATCCGTGCCGAGCAGGCTTACCAACGGCAGCTCGTCGAGGATCAGCATGACCACCGGCGGGTGCGCGCCGGTGCCCTGCGCGGTGCCGGCCGCGCCGCCGTCGCCGCGCGGCAGCACCACCGCCGAGGTGGGTGAGACAAGCAGGAACAGCGCCACGAACGCCACCGGCCCGGCGGCGGCCAGGCGCAGCACCCGGCCCGGCGCCCGCCACCGCCGGTACGCGGCCACGCCGCCGGCCCCGACCAGCACGGCCACCAGCAGCAGGGGTACGCCCCGAAGCGGCGTCACGTGCCGGCCCACCTGCACGGCGAGGGCGGCGAGCAGCAGCCCGACCAGCCCGGTGTGGGTGAGCGCGCGTACGGTCCTGCCGGCCAGTCGACTGAGCGCGCCGAGCACCGCCACCACGCTGGTGGGCAGCACCGTCACCAGTGCGGTCAGCAGCAGGATCTGGGCCGGGCCGGCGCGGTGGAACAGGAAGAAGTCGGGGCTGCGGCCGAGCACGTCCAGCAGCGGTTGGGTGATCACCAGCCCGACCAGGGCGACCACCTCCAGAAGCCGACCCAGCTCGCCCCGCCAGCCCCGGTCCCACCGCCCGGTAGTCGACCCGTCCGATCGACCGGCGTCCCGGGCCGACTGGTCGTCCGGGCTCGACTGCTCATCGGGAGCCGACGGGCCGTCGGGAGCCGGTTCAGCCACTCATCACCGTCCGGTAGAGCGTGCGGGTGCCCGACGGCAGTTCCAGCCGTTCGGTGACCCGGCCCCGAGCGGCGAGCAGCGCCTCGAAGGTGTCGCGTCGGTAGTCCGGGAAGAATCCTGCGGGTTTGTTGGCCAACAGCCGGATGGCCATCGGGTCCTCGGGGTGGACGAACTCGACCACCACGGTGCCGCCCGGCGCGGTCAGCCCGGCCAGCCAGTCGACGACCTCCGGCAGCGGCACGTTGCGCCCGATCGCCAGGTGGTGCACGACGGCCAGGGCGAGCACCACGTCGGCGGACGCCCGTTCGGCGAAGCCGGCCCGTTCCACGCCCCGCCAGCCGCCGCCGGGTGACGGGTCGGCCAGGTCCAGCACCAGCGGCAGGATCCGGCGTTGCCCCTCGGCGCGCAGCTTGCGGTACAACTCGTCGACGACGGCCGGGTCCTGCTCGACGGCGACCACGTAGTCGGCGTGCCCGGCCGCCAACCGGGAGTACCGGCCGTCGTTGGCGCCGAGGTCGAGCACCAGGCGGGGGCGGGTGCCGGCGGCCACCGCGGCGGCGACGAACTGCTCCTTCGCCACCCGGTCCCGCGCCGAGTAGCCGCAGGTGTGCTGGTAGTCCGACCAGTGGCTGCCGGCCGGGCGGTGGTCGAGCTTGCCGACCAGTTTCCGGATGCCCCGTACGGTGGCCAGCAGCAGCTCCCGGGAGAAGCCGGCGGCCCGTAGCTGGTCGCGGACGTCGGTGGTGCTGGCGGCGGCGTTGCGGCGCTGCATCGCGCCGTGCAGGTGCAGGTGGGTCAGCACGCCGGGCCGCAGTCGGCGGACACCGCCGAACAGGGGCCGGAGTTCGTCGGCCTCGATGCCGTCGACCCGGGCGCGCAGCCAGGGTTGGAAGTCGACGCCGAGGTGGGCGGTGAGCAGCAGCGGGTAGAGCACGGTCTGGCAGAACTGGCGGTAACCGGCCCACGGCTCGCCGTCGCGGACCGGTTCGAAGGAGCCGATGTCGATGAAGACCGGTTCCGCGCCGCGCCACTGCAGGTTGTACGCCGAGCCGTCCTTGGTGGTGAAGCCCTCGGCGAGGGCGGCCTCCAGGATCTCCAGGTGCAGCAGGGCGGCGTCGCGCAGCATGCTGAACGACCACTCGTACGGGTGGGAGACGAACGGGATGCGCTCGTGGCGCAGCACGGCGGCCCAGGGTGCGCCGGTCGCGGCGGGCACCAGTGTCGACGGGGCGTCCTCGGTGGCGCAGACCTTGCGCGCGGCGACCAGGGCCGGGAAGAACGTGCTGCCGGCCAGGGCACGCCAGTGCTCGGCGGCCCGCGGGTCCAGCCCGCGCAGCACCTCGTCACCGACGTGGAAGACCCGGTTGGCGGGGTCGCGGAAGGAGGCCGGCTCGGGTCGTACCTCGGTGGGTGAGATCGCCATCGTCGGACCGGTCCGCTCAGCGCTGGTCGGTCGGTTGCCGGCGGAACCGGTCGACGAGACGTCGCCAGTAGAGCTTGGCGGCGACCGCGGCGCCGGCTACCCCGCCGACGACCGCCTGCACGATCAGGCTGCCGGATCCCGCGTCCAGGTAGGCCAGATGTATCACCGATCGCTCCTTGCCCTCGCCGTCTCGAAACCGGCGTCCCGGCCGTACACCGGTGAGGCTTTTGACCCAGAAAGCCGGACTTGTCCCTCACCGTACGCCGATCGACATCCGTGTCGCGGGCACATTGGCGGACTCTCAGCCTCGCCACAGGATGTGATTCACACGCTCCGGTCCGCCCACGCGTGCAAGGCGTCGCGGTCGCCGGCAGCGTCGAGGTTCAGGGCCGCCTCGATCAACGCAAGGTGGGTGAAGGCCTGCGGATAGTTGCCCAGCGCGGTGCCGGCGGCGTCGACCTGCTCGGCGTACAAGCCGAGGGGTCCGGCGTACGCGCACAGCTGGTCGAACAACTCTGCCGCCTCGTCGCGCCGCCCCGCCAGCACCAACGCGGAAACCAGTTCGAAGGAGCAGAGCAGGAACGCGCCCTCCTCGCCGGGCAGGCCGTCGTCGATCGCGTACCGGCGGATCAGCGCCGGTGCGACGGCGAGGTCCCGCCGGACGCGGTCGATGGTGGCGACCACCCGCGGGTCGTCCCCGGGGAGGAACCCGACCAGGGGTATCCGCAGCAGCGAGGCGTCGAGGTGCGTCGAGTCGTACGCCAGCACGAAGCTGTCGATGCCGGTGTCGTAACCGCGCGCGATCACCTCGGCGTGGACGGCGTCGCGGTTGGTGCGCCACCTGTCGACGGGCGCGTGGTCGTCGCCGAGCAGCTCGGCGAGGCGGATGCCCCGGTCGAGGCAGACCCAGGCCATCACTTTCGAGTTGACGTAGTGCCGGCGCGGTCCCCGGATCTCCCAGATGCCGTGGTCGGGTTCCCTCCACCGGGCGGCCATCGTGTCGACGTGCCGGCGCAGGACCCGCCACTGCACACCTGTCAACTCGCCGGTGAGCTGCTGGTACGACAGCGCGGCGTCGAGCACGTGCCCGTACGTGTCGAACTGCACCTGGTGGGCGGCCTCGTTGCCGACGCGCACCGGGCGGGAGCCGGCGTAACCGTCGAGGTGGTCGAGGACCCTCTCCTCGCCGGTCGCCCCGTGGATCCCGACGAGCGGAGGCAGGTCGGCGCCGGCGCCGGCGCAGGTCGTCAACAGGAAGCGCAGGTAGCGACGGCCCTCCTCGGCGTGGCCCAGCCGGAACAGAGCGAGCAGCAGCAGCGCGGCGTCGCGGTGCCAGGTGAAGCGGTAGTCCCAGTTGCGGACCCCGCCGATCTCCTCGGGCAGCGCGGCGGTGGGCGCGGCGAGCAACGCCCCGGTCTCGTCGAAGGACAGGCCCCGCAGGACGGTGGCGCTGTGCCGTACCTGGTCGCTGCCGTGGCCGGTGTAGTCCGCGCGGTCGGACCACTCGCGCCAGGTCCGGCAGCTCTGCGCCATCAGCTCGGCGGAGTCGACCGCCTCGGCCGGGCCTGCGCCGTAGTCGAGCAGCACGTCGACCGTCTGCCCCGCGTGCAGCACCGCCTCGGCCCGGAGCTTCGCCCCGTCGACGCGGAACGGCAGCGTCGAGCGGAGCCCCAGCCCGGCGTCGGCCGCCACCCACCGGTCGCCGTCGCGGTGCCACCCGACGGCGTGGGCGCCGTAGCCGGTGCGAGGCGTCACCTCGGCGCGTACCCGCACCGAACCCCGGCGCACGGTGAGGCGGCGTACCAGCAGCATGCCCGCGCGGAACGGCTGGGCGGCGTCGCCGGCGCGGACCGCCAGGAAGTCCTGACCGACCGCGCTACCCCCGGTCGCGTGGTGCACGGTCTCCAGCACCAGCGTGCCGTGCAGGTACCGGCGGACCGGCTCGGCACAGCCCTCGACCGCGAGCGTGAACGCGCCACCCACGCGCCGGTCCAGCAGCCGCGCGAAGACCGCGTCACCTTCGAAGTGCGGCACGCAGAACCAGTCGACGGTGCCGTCCGCGCCGACGAGCGCCCCGGTGTGGGTGTCGGACAGGAACGCGTACGAGTCGATCGGCGGCACAGAGCTGGGCAAGCCGGGAGCCGGCACGGGACTGGTCAAGCCGGGGACCGGCACGCGGCGCGCTTACCCGGCGCGGGACCCGGGAAACAGCCGTCGGCGACTACCGGTCGCGCCGCCGGGTAGTCCCCCGCATGCGACGGTTCGTCAACTGGTCCGGCAGCCTCTCGTTCACCCCGAGGGAGCACGCCGAGCCGACCGACGAGGACGCGGTACGGGACCTGGTCGTCCGCGCGCGGGAGGCCGGCCGGACGATCCGCCCGGTCGGGTCCGGTCACTCGTCCAGCCCGTTGGCGCGTACCGACGACATCCTGCTCAGCGTGGACCGGCTCGCCGGTGTCATCGACGAGGACCACGACCGGGCCCGGGTGCGGGCGGGCACCAAGCTCAAGACCCTCGGCGAGGGGTTGTACGACGCCGGCCTGGCCATGGACAACCTCGGCGACGTGGACTACCAGTCGATCGCCGGCGCGACGGCCACCGGCACGCACGGCACCGGCCTCGGCTTCGGCAACCTGTGCACCCAGGTGACCGGCGTCCGCCTGGTCACCGGCACCGGCGACGTGCTGGACATCTCGGCCGACGACAACGCCGACCTGCTGCCGGCGGCCCGGCTGTCGCTCGGCGCGCTCGGGGTGGTCACCCAGGTCACCCTGGACGTGCAGCCCCACTACGAGCTGCGCCGGCGGGCGTGGTGCGCCCACGTCGAGTGGACCCTCGACCATCTCGCCGAGTTGCAGCACACCAACCGCAACATGGACTTCTACTGGTACCCGCGCAGCGACCAGACCCAGATCCGCACCCTGAACCGGGTCGACGGCGGCGCCGACGAGCGGGTGTGGGCCGCGCCCCGGGTGCCGGACTCCGGCCCGTGGGGAGCGCCCCACGAGATCCGGTCCGGGCCGAGCCACCGCACCATCCCCCAGGAACGGGACCTACGGTTCGAGGAGATCGAGTACATGCTCCCCTCGGAGGCGTTCCCGGCCTGCTTCGCCGAGGTCCGGGCCCGGATCATGCAACGGCACCGGAAGGTGGCCGGCTGGCGGGTGCTGGTGCGCAGCATCGCCGCCGACGACATCTGGTTGAGCAACGCGTACGGCCGGCCGACCACGACCATCGCCTGCCTGCAGAACACGTCCCTGCCGTACGAGGACTACTTCCGGGACATGGAGGCGGTGTTCCGCCAGTACGGGGGCCGACCGCACTGGGGCAAGAAGCACTGGCTGACCGCCCGCGACCTGCGGCCCCTCTATCCCCGCTGGGACGACTTCCAGGCGGCCCGCCACCGGCTCGAC
Organism: Micromonospora sp. NPDC049047; assembly: GCF_040649135.1. Taxonomy (NCBI): domain Bacteria; kingdom Bacillati; phylum Actinomycetota; class Actinomycetes; order Micromonosporales; family Micromonosporaceae; genus Micromonospora; species Micromonospora sp. NPDC049047. The sequence continues at coordinate 572,618 of NZ_JBEZEY010000001.1, read as the reverse complement.
CCCGACGGTGTGTTCCTCAGCCCCGACCTCGCCCGACTGCTGGAGGACACCTGATGCCCGACGTCGGCGCCTGCCTCTGGGTCGTGCCGGGCGGGCACATCCCGTTCCCCAGCAACGGCCCGGAGCCGGAGTTCACCGGCTTCGACCAGATCTGCGTCCTGAACGCCACCGACCGGCGCGCCGACGTCGAGCTGCACCTCTACTACGAGGACGCCGAGCCGGTCGGCCCGTACGCCCTGCCGGTGGACGCCCGACGGGTGCGTCACGTCCGGGTCAACGACCTGATCGACCCGGAGGCGGTACGGCTGGACCGGCCGTACGGCGCCCTGCTGCGGTCCCCGGTGCCGGTGGTGGTGCAGTTCCTGCGCCAGGACACCCGTCTGCCGGGGGCGGTGGCGCTGGCCGCGACCATGGCCTACCCGGCCTGACAGGTTCGCGCCCGGTCGCGTCGGGTAACCGCGACCATGACACCGACGGCCGGGTCGCCCGGAGGGCTGCGTGCCCGGCTCGTGGACGCCGGTCGGGGCGGCTATCGGCGCTTGCAGACGTACCTCATCGTGGCGTTGCAGGCCGGGCTGGCCGCCGCCCTGGCCTGGGTGGTGGCCAGCCGGGTCCTCGGAAACCCGGAACCGACCTTCGCGCCGGCCGCCGCCGTAGCCGTCATCGCGGCGTCCCTGGGTCGGCGCGCGCACCGCGCGCTGGAACTGGTCGCCGGGGTGGTGCTCGGCATCGGCGCGGGTGATCTGCTGATCGGCTTCTTCGGCACCGGGCCGTGGCAGACCGGTGTGATCGTGTTCCTGGCGATCGCGGCCGCGGTGCTGGTGCGCGGCACCGGGGCGCTGATGACCCAGGCCGGCGGTACGGCGGTGCTGATCGCCACCCTCACCCCGACCGCGCCCGACCTGGAGTGGCCGCGCACGATAAACGCACTGGTGGGCGGGGCTGCCGGCCTGTTGGTGATGCTCGTAGTCCTGCCGATCAACCCGCTGCGGACGGTACGCCGGGCCGCCGAACCCGCCCTGGACCTGTTCGCCCGGGAGATGACCGCATCGGCGCAGGCCCTCGCGGAGGCGGACACCGGGCGCGCGCAGGCGACGCTGGAGCGGATGCGCGCCGCCGACCCGACCCTCAAACGGCTCACCGAGGTGGCGAACGCCGCCGACGAGGTGGTCCGGTTCTCACCGGTGCGGTGGCGTCGACGACGGGCGATCGCCGCCTACCGCGGCGGGGTGACCCACATGCAGCGGGCCTTCCGCAACAGCCGTGGTCTGGTCCGTCGGATCGGCACCACGTTGCGCGACGAGGAGCCGGTGCCGGCCGACCTGCCGGCGGCGGTGGAGCACCTGGGCGAGGCGGTCCGGCTGCTGAACCGGGAGTTCCTCGCCGCCCAGGAGCCGGTGCAGGCCCGCGCACGGGTGCTGCGCGCGGTCCAGGAGGCAGGTGGGGCGTGCCGGCAGGGTCTGGGCTTCTCCGGGACGATCGTCGTGTCCCAACTGCGTACCGCCGCCAACGACCTGCTGCGGGCCACCGGCGTGCCCCGCGACGAGGCACGCCGGCTGGTGCGTGAGGCCGCCGCCGACTGACCGCCGCCGCTCAGCCGCGCCGGTGGTGCATGCCCAGGCGCAGCAGCACGAAGCGCAGCACGGTCGCGGCCAGGTTCGCGGCCACCAGCACGGCCAGCTCCACCGGCCGGGCGGGTGCGTGGTGCACGGCGTGCAGCACGGCCAGCGACCCACTGGTCAACGCGAGGCCCAGGCCGAAGGCGAGCAGCCCTTGCAGGTGGTGCCGCCCGACGTGCCGACGCCCGGTGATGCCGAACGTCAGCCGCCGGTTCGCGGCCGTGTTCGCGACAGCGGTCAGCAGCAGCGCCAGCAGGTTGGCCGGCTGCGCGCCGAGCGCGCCCCGGGTGGCCACGAACAGCGCCAGGTACGCGAGGGTGCTGGCCACCCCGACCGCCGCGAACCGTGCCACCTGGCGGGGCAACCCGACGGGCACCCGAGCCGTCGAGCCGGCCACCGGCACCCGACCGGGCGGTACGGTCAGCGGCCCTCGGCCCCACTGGGCACGCAGGGCGGTCAACGGCAGCGCGCCGGTCAGCAACGCCCGGCCCAGCCGACCCATCCCCCGCAGGTCGGCCAGGGCGGTGGCGACGATGTCGACCCGGCTGTCCGGGTCGTCGACCCAGTCCACCGGCACCTCGTGGATACGCAGCCCGGCCCGCTGGGCGAGCACCAGCAGCTCGGTGTCGAAGAACCAGCCGGTGTCGCGCACCAACGGCAGCAGCTCGACGGCGACGTCGGCGCGGATCGCCTTGAACCCGCACTGCGCGTCGGAGAACCGCGCGGCCAACGCACCGCGCAGCAGCAGGTTGTAGGCCCGGGAGATCACCTCCCGCTTGGCCCCGCGCACCACCCGGGAGGTGCGCGCCAGCCGGGTGCCGATGGCCAGGTCGGAGTGGCCGGAGATGAGCGGCGCGACCAGCGGCAACAGCGCCGCCAGGTCGGTCGACAGGTCCACGTCCATGTACGCCAGAACCGGCGCGGACGACGCGGACCAGGCCGCCGACAGTGCCCTCCCCCGCCCCTTGGCGTCCAGGTGCAGCACCTCGACACCGGGCAGCTCGCCGGCGAGGCCGTGGGCCACCGTCAGGGTGTCGTCGACGCTGGCGTTGTCGGCGATGGTGATCCGGAACGGGTACGGGAAGTGCTCGCTCAGGTGGGAGTGCAGCCGCCGTACGCACGGCCCCAGGTCGGCCTCCTCGTTGTGGACCGGGACCACCACGTCCAGCACCGCACCGGCGGCGGGTCGGGCCTGGACGGCGGCGCGGGGGCCGCTGAGCGCGGTCACGACGCGTCCTTGCCGGTGCTCAGGTCGTAGACGGTGACACCGTCGACGGTCTGCGCGGTGAAGTTCTCCGTGACCCAGGCGGCGATCTCCTGGGAGGCGGAGCTGCCGCCGTTGGCCCGGAAGCCGCCACCACCGACGAAGTAGTGGATCCTGCCGTCGGCGACGTGACGCTGGAACTGCGCGAGGGTCGGTGACGGATCACTGCCGTTGAACCCGCCGATCGGCATCACCGGGTCACCGGTGGCGAGCTGGTAGCCGGAGGCGTTGTTGGAGCCGACAGTGGCCGCGACCCAGGTGTAGTCGGCGCTGTCGCGCTCCAGCAGCTCACGCAGGGCGGCACTGGGCTCGCGGCCGTCGAGGAGCCCGCCCATTCCTGCTCCGCCGGGACGTCCCTGCCCACCGGGCGCCCGTCGGCCATCGCCAGGGGCGGTCGGCGTCTGACCGCCGTTCTGACCCCCGCCCGGGAACTGGCCGCCAACCGGGAACTGGCCGCCGCCGGGGAACTGGCCCGGGCCGGGGAATTGGCCGCCGGTCGGGGGTTCCATGCCGCCCGGGGGTCGCCCGCCGGGGAAGCCGCCGCGCCCGAACCCGCCCGCCACGGACGGGCCGGCGCTGGGGATCGACCCGGTGTGCGGCGTCGCCGCGGTCTGGACCGCGTACGCCACCGGGCCCGCGAGGGCCGCCGCCGCGCCGAGGCCCAGGACGACCGGCACCAACCGGCGGGGAATCCGGGTGACCAGCAGGATCAGCGCCGCGCCGAGCAGGCCGGCGACCAGCACCGTGGTGCGCAGCCACGGGTACCACTCGGGGCTGCGCCCGAGCAGGACCCACGCCCACCAGACGGTGACCGCGAGGGTGCCGGCGAGGGTCGCCGTGGCCGCGAGGGGACGCCACCGCTGCCAGCGCGAGCCGGCCGGCGCGTCGTCACCCGGTGCGGGCTGTGGGTGGCGCCGCCGCCAGAGCAGTGTCACGCCGATGCCGACCAACGCGCCGATCGCCGGGGCGAGCGCCACCGTGTAGTAGGCGTGGAAGATCCCGGACATGAAGCTGAAGATCAGTCCGGTGACCAGCACCCAGCCGCCCCACAGCAGCAGCCCGGCGCGGGTGCGGTCGGTGCGGGCCGCGCGACCGGCCACCAGCAGGCCGGCCACCAGCAGGATCAGCGCGGCCGGCAGCAGCCAGGAGATCTGACCGCCGATCTCGCTGCCGAACATCCGCAGCACGCCGGTCTGACCGGAGAACGGGCCACCGCCGCCTCCGGGCCGCCCGCCACCGCCGCCGACGCTGCCCACCTCGTCGCCGGTTATCCGGCCGAGGCCGTTGTAGCCGAGGGTGAGTTCCAGGATGCTGTTGCCCTGCGACCCGCCGATGTACGGGCGGGCGCTGGCCGGGACCAGCTCGACGAGCGCCACCCACCAGCCGGCGGAGACCAGCACCGCCAGGCCCGCCAGCAGCAGTTGCCGGACCCGTCGCCACAGCCCGGTCGGCGCGGCCAGCAGGTACACCCCGGCGAAGACCGGCACCACCAGGAACGCCTGGAGCATCTTGGTGAGGAAGCCGAAGCCGACCAGCACGCCGACCAGCACGATCCACCGGGTGCTGGCCGTCTCCAGCGCGCGCACCGTGGCGTACGCCCCGGTGACCAGCAGCAGGACCAGCAGCGCGTCGGGGTTGTTGAACCGGAACATCAGCGTCGCCACCGGGGTGACCGCGAGGACCGCTCCGGCGATCAGAGCGGCGGACGGCCCGTACCAGCGCTTCACCGTCGCGTGGAGCACACCGACCGAGGCGACCCCGCAGAGCGCCTGCGGCACGAGCATCGCCCAACTGTTCAACCCGAAGATCCGCACGGACAGTGCCATCAGCCACAGCGACGCGGGGGTCTTGTCGACGGTGATGGAGTTGGCGGCGTCCGACGAGCCGTAGAGGAACGCCTTCCCGCTCACCGATCCGGCCTGCGCGGCCGCCGCGTAGAACGAGTTGGCCCAGCCGGAGGCGCCCAGGCCCCACAGGTAGAGCAGGCCGGTGGCGAGCAGCAGGACCACCAGCGCGGGCCGGGCCCAGGCCGGCGAGCGGCGCGTCGGCGGCGGGTCCTCCTCGGGGCACGTGGCCGTCGGCGACTCGGGTGCGGCGGGTGCCGTCAGCAGGCTCTCGGTTCTGTCCATGCGGTCAGCCTCGGCGGCCGGGCTGGCGGGACGCCGTGCGCCGACTATGTGTCAGCTGTGGGATTCGGCAACCGGACGGTGAAGACGGTCCGCCCTGGGCGGCTTTCCACAGCGACAGTGCCGTGGTGGGCCTCCACGACGGCCGCCACGATCGCCAGACCGAGGCCGGTGCTGCCGTGCGCCCTGGACCGGGAGCTGTCGCCGCGCGCGAACCGCTCGAACAGCTCCGGTTGCAACTCCGCCGGCACCCCGGGCCCGTCGTCGGCGACGGTGAGCACGGCGCTGCCCGCGTCGAGGGCGAGTGTGGTGGTGACGGTGCTGCCGGGTGGGGTGTGCACCCGGGCGTTGACCAGCAGGTTCGCCACCACCTGGTGCAGCCGCGCGGCGTCGCCGGGCACCCGGATCGCCACCTCGGGCAGGCCGAGCTGCCAGCGGTGGTCGGGGCCGGCGACGTGCGCGTCGCTCACCGCGTCCACCACCAGGGCGGTCAGGTCGACCGGGTCGACAGCGAGCGGCCGGCCGGTGTCGAGGCGGGCCAGCAGCAGCAGGTCGTCGACGAGGCTGGTCATCCGGGTGCTCTCCGACTCCACCCGGCGCAGCGCGTGCGCCACGTCGGCGGGAACCTCGTCGCGGCCACGGCGGGCCAGCTCCGCGTAGCCGCGGATCGCCGCCAGCGGCGTGCGCAGCTCGTGGCTGGCGTCGGCGACGAACTGGCGTACCCGGGTCTCGCTGGCCTGCCGGGCGCTCAGCGCGTCGGCGACGTGGCCGAGCATCCGGTTCAGCGCCGCGCCGACCTGACCGACCTCGGTACGCGGGTCGGTGTCCGCGGCCGGGACCCGGACGGCGAGCGCCACCTCCCCACGGTCCAGGGGCAGCTCGGTGACGCGGGTGGCGGTGGCGGCCACCCGGTTGAGTGGTCGCAGGGTCGCCCGCACGATCAACGCACCGGCGGCGCCGGCGATGACCAGCCCGACGGCGGCCACCCCCACCTGCGCGGCGACCAGCGCCCAGACGGTGTCCTGGACGCCGGAGAGCGGGACCGCGACGACGCGTACCCGACCGTCCCAGTACTGGCGGGCCACGGCCCGGTAGTCACCGCGATCGCCGAGGTCGACGGTGCGCGGTCTGGCGTCGACTGGCAGCTCCGCCAGCGCGGCGACCTCCCCCACCGGCACGGACTGCTCGTCGGGGAACGGATCGGCGCCGGAAGCGCTGGTGGTCAGGGTCCGGGCGGCGGTCACCCGGCCCTCGGCGATCTCGGCGACCACCGCGCCGGACGGCAACCCGGGTGGGATGCCCGGTCCGTTGCCGGGAAAGGCCGGCCGTCCCGGCCGGTCGCCCCGCATCGCCGTCGCGGGGGCCAGCTGGGCGTCGAGCCGGTCGATCAGGAAGTGCCGCAGCGCCACAGTGGTCAGGCCACCGATCGCGACGCTGACCACCGCCAGCAGCGCGAGCAGGGCGAACACCAGTCGGGTACGCAGGGAGCGGCCGGCCAGCCAGCGGCGGGCGGCGCGCAGCCCTCGGCGCTCACTCGGCGGGTTTGAGGACATAGCCCGCGCCGCGCAGCGTGTGGATCATCGGCGCCCGACCGGCGTCGATCTTCTTGCGCAGGTACGAGATGTACAGCTCCACCACGTTGGCCTGGCCGCCGAAGTCGTAGTGCCACACCCGGTCGAGGATCTGCGCCTTGCTGAGCACCCGACGCGGGTTGCGCATCAGGTAGCGCAGCAGCTCGAACTCGGTGGCGGTGAGGGTGATCGGGTGGCCGTCGCGGCGTACCTCGTGGCTGTCCTCGTCGAGGCTGAGGTCACCGACGGTGAGCACCGCGTCCTCCCGGGTGGCGACGGCGAAGCCGGAGCGGCGCAGCAACGCGCGCAGTCGGGCGATCACCTCCTCCAGGCTGAACGGCTTGGTCACGTAGTCGTCGCCGCCGACGGTCAGCCCGGCGATGCGCTCCTCGACGGCGTCGCGGGCGGTCAGGAAGAGCACCGGCACTGTGGGAGCGTGCTCGCGCAGCCGGCGCAGCACCTGGAAACCGTCTAGGTCGGGCAGCATCACGTCGAGGATCACGGCGTCCGGCCGGAACTCCCGGGCGGCGCTCAACGCCGCCATGCCGTTGCCGGCGCTGCGGACCTGCCAGCCCTCGTAGCGCAGTGCCATCGACAGCAGGTCGGTGAGTGTCGCCTCGTCGTCGACCACCAGCACCCGGACCGGTTCGCCGTCGGGGCGACGCAGCTCGATCCGGCTCGGCGCGGCCGGCCCGTTCGTGATCATGGGCCCCATCGTGGCCGCGACGTCTGTGCCCCGCCCCTGCGGGAGCTGTGAGCCGGCTGTGCGGCCGGGCCGACGGGACGCCGGCGTCGCCACCGGTCAGCCCCGCCTCGTGGTCACTCGGACACCCCGTACGCGTCGGTGCGCACGAACCGCATGCGCCAACCGCCCGTGTCGTCGGGGCTGTCGCGTTCGTAGAGGTGGTCGGGGCCGGGCTGCACCGGCCCGGTGCCGTCCGGGTGCCGCATGATCCAGCGCGGTGGTGGGGCGCCGTCCGACCCGGTCGGCAGCAGGCGGACCAAGCCGTCCGCCGGCCCGCCGACGAAGCGTACGGTGACCTCGCCCATCGCGGCGCCCCCTCGGGTGAGCGTGCCGGCACGATCAGTGACGCGGCTCTGGCTCGCAAGCTACCGCACCCGCCGCCGTCGGCGCAGCGCGGTGCACGCGCAGGCCGCCCCGAAAGCCGCTTCGGTTTGCCCAGCTCGGCGGTCGGGTACCGCGACCGGAGCACCCGCCGTCGGCGGAGCGAGGGCGAGGAGCGGTCGATGCGCACACTGGACGGGCGGTACCAGCTCGAGCAGCGCATCGGCGTGGGTGGGATGTCCGAGGTGTGGCGGGCACACGACCAGGTGCTCGACCGGCCGGTCGCGGTGAAGCTCATTCTTCCCGGTTCCGACGACCAGGACGGCCCGGTGGACCGGATCCGCGCGGAGGCCCGGTCGGCCGCCCGCCTGGTGCACCCGAACGTGGCGAGCGTGCACGACTTCGGCACCGCCTCGACCTGGCCGGGCCGGCCGATGCCCTACATCGTGATGGAGCTGGCCGAGGGCGAGACGCTCGCCGCGCACCTGCGGACCGGGCCGCTGGACTGGCGGATCGCCGTCCGGGTCTGCGCCGAGGTCGCCGCCGCGCTGGCCGCCGCGCACGCCGAGGGCATCGTGCACCGCGACGTCAAGCCCGCGAACGTCATGCTGACCCCGTCCGGCGTGAAGGTGCTCGACTTCGGCATCGCCGTCCCGGCCGGGGCACCCGATCCGACGCCGGCCGGGATGGTGTTGGGCACCCCGGCGTACCTCGCGCCCGAGCAGTTGGAGCGGGCACCGGCCACCCCGGCCGCCGACATGTACGCCCTCGGCGTGCTGCTCTACTACTGCCTCACCGCCCGGTTGCCGTACCACGCGGCCACCATCAACGAACTGCTCGGTGTACGCCGCTGCCAGCCACCGGAGCCGCTGCCCGAGATCGACGGGATGCCGCCGGAGGTGGCCGAGCTGTGCCACGCCTGCCTGGCCGACGATCCGGCCGGGCGGCCGAGCAGCATGGTGGCGGCGCTGCTGCTGGCCGAGGCCGTGGACGCCCGGGTGTACGTGCCGATGATGATCCCGACGCCCAGCCGGCCGGTGCCGACGTCGGCGTGGACCGAACGGGCCGCCGCCGAGGCGACCGAGGCGGTGGTCCTGCTCGACCAGGCGGAGGGGGCCGCCGGGCGCTGACCGGTGGCACAGCCGCGTTTCGGCGGCCGGCGGCCGGGTAGCCGACCTGCCGAGGGACGGGAGAAACGCGATGCCGGATCAGAGTTCCTGGCTGCGTGAGGCCACCGCGACCGCCGAGGGCGGTCACGTACGCACCGACGATGGCGGGCTCTCCACCCCGCTGGCCTCGCCACTGGCGGCGCACTGCACGGGGCTGAGACCAGAGCAGTTGCTGGCCGCGGCCTTCGCCTCCTGCCTGCACCACGCGGCGGTGGAGGCGGCCGGGGAGATCACCGACGAGGCACACACGGTGCAGGTGCGGGCGGAGGCGAAGCTGGGCCGCGACGACGACGGTCTCTACCGGGCCGACGTGCACGCCTCGATCTCGTCGGCCGGCCTGAGCCGCGACCAACTGGCCGATCTGGTGGAGTACGCGGACCGGCTCTGGCCGTTCTCCAGCGGCGACGCGAGCCGGCATCGGCTCACCGTCACGCCGGCGGAGAACGGTCGGCACTGAGGTCGAAGCCCCACCGGCCATCGGCAGATCGTGCTCGAAGGTGCGCCGATGGATGGGCGGTCCAGCTGAGGTGGCGTCGGCTGTTCGGATGATCGCCGGGCCGGAGCCTGAGGCGCGGCCGGTGGGTGGCCGTGGAGACCTTATCGGCCTGCCAATCGCAAATGCCGGTCTGGCCCGATGCGCGAGGTTGATTGGTCTTGCACCACCTTCGCCCCCTGGAATCCCCAAGATCGGGACAAATTGTGGCGCAGGCCACCGTACCGACGGGCGATATCGAGCAATTGGGTCTTTAGCCTCGTCAGGTGCATCCCGACGACCCCTCCGACCAGAAGCTGACCGACGCGTGTCCGACCACCTGGTCGGGCGACGTCGCCTCAACCGAACGGACGATCGGCCGGCACCGCGTCCCCGAATCGCCCCGGCGTCCCCTGCTGGGCTCGACCCCGATCCGGGTAGCCCTGGCCACCGGCGTCACCTGCTGCCTCAGCCTCGTCGCCGTCGCCACCGCCCGGGGCAACGTGGACGACCCGGCCCGGCCGGTGGAGCCGCTCGCCGAGGCGATCGCCGAGCGCGCCACCGTCGCCGACGAGCGCGCCTCCCGGTCGCTCGACCGCGAGCTCGCTCCCCCGCGGGTCCTGCCCAGCCCCACGGCGACGCCCACCCCCGCACCCACCGTCGCCCGCAAGCAGGCACCCAAGAAGCCGGTCAAGCCGCGCCGCCCCCGACCGGTCGCCGGCCTCGACCAGGCCCAGATGGACAACGCGAAGATCATCGTGGACGTCGGGCGGGACATGAAGATGCCGCGCCGCGCCCTGGTGGTGGCCCTGGCCACCGCCATGCAGGAGAGCAACCTCTACAACCTGGCCAGCGACGTGCTGCCCGAGTCGGCCGACTACCCGAACCAGGGCAGCGGCTCCGACCACGACTCGCTCGGGTTGTTCCAGCAGCGACCCAGCAGCGGCTGGGGCACGGTGGCCGAACTGATGCGCCCCTCGTACGCCGCACGGGCCTTCTACAGCGCACTCAACGAGATCCCCGGCTGGCAGGACATGAGCGTCACCGCCGCCGCCCAGGCCGTGCAGATCTCCGCCTACCCCGACGCGTACGCCCAGCACGAGGAGCGGGCGACCACCGTCGCGGCGGCGCTGACCACCTGAGAGCGACCGCGCGGGGCGGCGGCTAGACGGCCGCCGCCCCGGCGGTGTGGATGCCTCAGACGCGCTTGGGCAGCACGACCACCCGGCCGAAGAACTCGTCGATGCGGCGAACCACGTCGTTGAAGTCGTCCAGGTCGATCGGCTTGGTCACGTACGCGTTGGCCTGCAGGGTGTAACTGCCGACGATGTCGGTGTCCGCGTTGGAGGTGGTCAGCACCACGATCGGGATGGTCCGCAGGTCCTCGTCCTGCTTGACCGCACCGAGCACCTGCCGGCCGTCCATCCGGGGCATGTTCAGGTCCAGCAGGATCACGTCCGGGCGGCGGGCCTGCTGGTGCCGGCCCTCGGCGCGGAGAAACTCCATCGCCTCCTCGCCGTCGCTGACCACGTCGATGACCTTGTCGACGTCGGAGTCCGCCAACGCCTCCTCGATCATCAGTACGTCACCGGGGTCGTCGTCGACCACCAGGATGCGTACCGGCTGCGGGCTGTCTGCGCCCATCACTAACCTGCCTCGGGTCGGCGGTAACGGGACCTGACGGTCACCGCGCTGGCGGGGAAATCTAGCCCATCAGAGGGCGGTGTGGGACGCGGGGTCGACCGATTCCGGCTCGTAGCGCAACACGTCGGCCAGACCTGTCATCCGCAACACCCGGTCGACGCGGCCGGTGGCGCCGACCAGCCGCAGCCAGCCGCCGTCGGCCGCGGCCTCATTATCCCCCCTGACGAACACGGCCATCCCTGTCGAATCGCAGAAGGTGAGGTCGGTGAGGTCGAGCAGCACCCGGGACTCACCAGCGGCCCTGAGGCGATCGATCTCGGCGGTCAACTGGGGAGACGTGCCCATGTCCAGCTCACCCGCCAGACGCAGGCAGGCGCCACCACCGTCGCGTTCGACGTAGCTGACGCTGAACGTCACCGTTCTCCCCCTTGCTCCACCAACCGGTGGGACATTTGCAGTGCGGCAAGTATACGCAGGGTCGCCCCGAGAACCGCAGGGCGCGGTGATCGACAGCGGCGGAAACCGGGGTTGCTCAGCGCACCCCGTCGGCGAGCGCGACGCGCCCCAGGGCCACCATCCGCTCCGCCCGGGGGAAGTCACGCAACGCGACAGCGTAGTGCTCCAGGGACCGGTCCACAGCCGCCGCCGGCACCCCGCGACTGGCCAGGATCCCCGACAGCCACGCGACGAACTCGGTGAACAACGAGGCGTCGTCGACGTAGACCGCCGCGGCCAGGAAATCCACAACGTGACCCAGGTCGCTGACTGTGGAGTCGAGCTGACTGGCGGTGTAGGTGCGCGTCACCGGCACCCGCTCCCGCAGGTCGGCCAGCGCGCTGTCGATCAGCTCGCCACGACGCCGCACCAGGCTTGCGTACTCGTCGTCGGCCAGGTGCTCCAGCCGGGCCGGCGGCACCCGCCGCAACGCCCGCTCGTCGGAGATCAGCTCAGCCGCCGACGGCGCGTCCGGCGCCCAGGCCACCCCGAGCCGACGCGCCCACCGGCCGTCCGCACCGAACCCGCGCCCACCCACCACCACAGGTACGTCCGACCGGCGGCAGGCCTCGATCATCCGATGGGCGTGCGGCAGCCGCATCGGCAGCGCGCACGCCAACGCGACAGCGTGCGCGTCATAACGGTGCAGGTACGACACGAGGTGAGCCGCCGGCACACTGGCCCCCAGGAACGTCACCTGCCAGCCGCGCAACCGCAGCACCTCGGCCACCAGCCGGGGCGGCAACGCGTGCCACTCGCCGTCCATGCACGCGACGACGACCCGCCCGCCGCTCGGGCGCGGGTTGGCGTGCGTGGCGACCGCCGCCACCACCCGTTCGCTGACATGGGTGGCCGCGTGCTCCTGGGCGACGCTCCACTCGTTGCGCGCCCACCGCTCCCCCACCTCGGTCTGGGCGGGCGCGACCAGGTCCAGCAGCACCCGCTCCGCCGGCACGCCCGCGTCGAGCAGCGCGATGGCCATGTCGACAGCGGCGTCCTCGTCGGCGTCGGTGAGGCAGTCCAGGTAGCCGATGTACGCGTCGCTCGGGATGACGGCCGCGGTGGCGGCGGTCACGCGTCGATCTCCCCGGGCGGATCGGTGCGCAGCGGTGCGGGCACCGAGTGCAGATGCCGCGGCGTACGCCCACCCGGGCCGGCCGCCCGCAACGCCAACACCGCGATGTCGTCGTGATCGCCCTGCGCCAGCCAGTCGCAGGTCACCTGCTCGACCCGCTCGGCCAGGGCCGGCGCCGGCATCCGTTGGCAGTCGGTCACCGCGGCGACAAGCCGTTCGGTGCCGAACTGCTCGTTGCCCCGGCGGCCACCACGGGCCTCGGTCACCCCGTCGCTGTAGAGCAGGCAGGTCTCGCCCGCTGCCAGCCGGACGGTCACCTCGCCGACCCGAGGGTCGGGCACCACGCCGATCAGCATGCCGCGCAGTGGCACCGACTCCACCTCGCCGGAGGCGCGCAGCACAAGTGGCGGCAGATGCCCACCGCCGGCCATGGTGAGGGTGAGGCCACCGTCGCGGTGCGGACGGGCCACGCCGAGCACGATCGTGGCGAAACGGCCCTGGCCGTGCGCCTGGGTCGTCTCCAGCAACGCGTCGTTGAGCAGCCGCAGCAACCGCCCGGGGTGCGACTCCAACCGGTGCAGCGCCTGCAGGCACTGGCGCAACTGGCCGGTGAAGACGGCCGCCTCGACCCCCTTGCCGGACACGTCGCCGAGAAAGAACACCGAGCCGCCGTCGGCGAGCCGGTGCGAGCCGTAGAAGTCGCCACCGATGCGAAGCCCCGCCTGCGCGGGCCGGTACGCGGTGCCCCACTGCACGCCCACCGCCTCGGCTGGCTCGACCGGCAACAGGCTGCCCTGAAGAGTGTCGGCGACCTCCGTCTGGTCGCGGTAGAGCAACGCGGTGGTCATCGCGGCGCCGGCACGGGCCGCGAACGCCCGGATCAGCTCCGCGTCGGCCTCGTCGTAGGCGTCGGGGGCGCGACGGGCGACCAGCAGCACCCCCACCGGTGCGTCCCGGCCCGGCAGCGGAACGACCCGGACGGCAGTCTCGGAGCCGGCGAGCGCGGGCAACCAACCGGCGTCGACCGCCTGCTCGACCAGCCAGTCCACGGCGTGTGGCTCGACCCCGGTCAGCCCGTCGGCGATGGCGGCCGGCAGCGCGCCGCCGGTCAACACCCCGTTGTCCACCTCGGCGGGGGTGCCCGCGGCCCGCCACCAGCGGGCCCGGCCGGCACGTGGCGCGAGCACCAGCACTGCCACCTCGGCCAGAGTCGGCACGGCGAGTCGGACGATCGCGGCGGCGGCCCGGGCCGGGTGCAGCGGGTTGCCGAGCTTGTCACCGACGACGGCCAGGAAGGCCGAGCGGGCCCGCTCGGCGAGCAGCGCGTCGGCGCGGCCGACGCTGTCGGTGACGTCCTCGACGTACCAGCAGCAGCGGGCGCCGGAGAGGGGCACCTGGCGGGCGGTCAGTCGGCGTCCGCGATAGGTGAAGCCGCCGGTGTGGCCGTCGCTCAGGCCGGGCACACCGGCGGCGCTGAGCAGCTCGCCGGGGGTCACCCCGGGCAGCAGTCGCTGGGCCACCGGGCTGACGTGCCGGACGACGCCGTCGGCGTCGCAGACCACCAGGCCCTCACGGAGGTGCTCGACGACCTCGAACCAGTCGGACGCGGCGGCGTCGCGGTCGAGAATGATCGGCGGTACGCCCGCGGCGGGGCGGGGCGACGGGGCGGTGGTGGGCCGGGGTGACATGCCGGTGCCCCACGCCGCAGGCTGTGTCGTGCTCGGCGTGAAGATCCGTCCGTCGCCCGGGTCCCTGTCCCTGACGTCGGAAGCAGTCACCAGCTGAGCCTCACTCCTTGTCGTCCACCCGAACCCCTACCGGAACCGGCGTCTGTGGTCCAAACTCTCCAGCCCACCCTACGCCGGACGGCGCGAAGCGGCATCTCAGCGCCGGTGGCGAGGTGCCTCAACGGGCAGCTGGGCGGCGGCGCGCGGGCGGTCGCCGGGCCTCGATTTGCATTCGTGCACACGGCTGAGAACATTGTGGGATGTCCGACCAGCTGTTGACCATCGAGACCACTCGGCTCGACGCCGGGCACGTCCGACTGCGGCTGACTGGCGAACTCGACTACGCCTCCGCGCCCGAGCTGATCGCCGCCGCCGCCGAAGTCCGCGGCGACCAGCAGGTGCTGATGGACCTGACCGGCGTGAGCCTCTGCGACTCCTCCGGGCTCAGCGCGCTGCTGGTGGTGCACCACGCCGCCGGATCGATGCGGCTGACCGGGGCCGGTCCGCAGCTGCAACGGATGCTTGACCGCACCGGTCTGTCCGAGTTGCTGACCGTGGAGCACGCCGACGCCGACCTGCGCGCGATCGGCTGAACGGCCGCCACCGGGCAGCCGGGGTGGCCCCCGACCCTGGGACCTGGGGTCGGGGGCCGGAGGAATGTCTAGGGTGTCGTCATCGGCTGGAGTCGAGGTCCGTTCTCGCGCAGCTCGCCCGTCGGCGGCGGATCGACGTCCTCGGGTTCCCCCGAATCAGGCGTCTGGTACAGATAGCGGACGAACTGCCCACCCGCCTCGTTGTCGTCCGCGCCGGGCCACTGGCCGATGCAGTCCATCCCGACAACTTCCCGGCCGGTCCCGTCGGCCTCCTCAAGCAGCGCCCACAGGCTCACCGGGTAACACCTGGTGACCTCGGGGGTGAGCTGCCAGCGGGCGTACCAGCCGCGCCGGGCGGGAACGATCTCGACGATCTGCTTCATGACGACCTTCCTTCCGCGTACCTCGGAAGAACTTCGGTCCTGCGCCGATCGTGCGTGCCGGGTGGGTGAGCACCCCTCACCCCCGCCGGATGAAGCGTCCCGGACACCGGGCCGACCCGCCCGGCGGCGTCCGTTTCGGCGCCCAAGGCGGCGGGAACGCGGCTGTCACAGCCCACGATCCCCAGCGGAAGGGGTGCCACCATGCGCAAGCAGATGGAGGGCGACAACCAGCGGCGTCGGGCGCTGGCCCGGCAGGCCCGCGAACAGGGTCGCCAGCCCAGCGAGTTCGGTGCCAGTCTGAGCGCTTCCAAGCAGCTCACGAGCCTCGACGCGGGCAAGCGGACCGGCCCACCGGCGGCCGGACCGCACAAGCCGGACAGCACGCGCGGCGGGCCGGCACCGCCGCAGGTCGGCAGCGCCGACAATCCGCGGCCGCAGCCGTCCCCGCCGACCGGCACTGCCGGAGTCAGCAGCCTGGGCTACCACGATCTGGTCGACGAGGTCCGGCGTCGGGCCGGGGTCGACTTCAAGACGGCCAAGGTGGGCACCGAGGCGACGGTGCTGGTCCTCGCCTTCGCCCTGGAGGCCGCCGAACGGCAACGCCTGCTCGCGGCGGTGCCGGCGTCGCTGCACGACGTGCTGCCGGTCGACGGCATCGAGCGACACCGTGACCTGCCCGGCTTCCTGGCCGAGGTGGGCCGGATCAGCGGCAACACCCCCGAGCAGGCCCGGTACCAGGCGGAGGCGACGATCGCCGCGCTCGCCGCGCAGGACGGCGACCTGGTCGAGTCGTTGCACGTACCCGACGGGTTGCGGGACCTGCTGAACCCACCGGAGGCCGGCGGCGGCCTGGTGGGCGCCTCCACCACCACGCCCACCCTGGAGCCGGACGAGATCGACGCGGCGCTGGACGATCTGCCCTACTGGACCGGCGACAGTCAGGGTCTGCACCGGGTGGTCGCGTTGCCGCCGGACAACCTGGACCGGGTGCTCGACCGGCTCGACCGGATGCGCCAGGACAGCGGGCGCGGCCCGAGCATCGGACGGCCGGGAGACACCGCCGCCGTGCTGACCGTGCGAACCAGTCAGGCCGACGGGGTGACAGCGCTCGACGTGGACCTCGCCCACCAGATCGATGACGCGATCGACGAGGTCGGGGCCGGGATGGCCGGCGGCTGACCAGCCGTGGCGACACCGACCGGCCGGCGGAGGCGGAACATCGCTCTCCGCCGGCCGGTCGGCCGTGCCGGGCCACCCACCGACTGCGGCGTGGGCCTGAACTAGCGTGCCGGTCATGAACCACGCTGCCGACCGGCTGGAGTTGGTCGCCGACCCGGTCCGGCGAACCGGGCGGACCCTCCTGTCCGCCGGGGTCGAGCAGTCGTACGTGGACGTCGAGGATCCCCGGTACCTGCACTTCGAGTACGTCCGGCGGATCGCCTCGGCGGTGCGGTCGGCCGCCCCGGCGGGCATCCCGCTGAGCGTTCTGCACCTGGGCGGTGGCGCGCTGACGGTGCCCCGCTGGCTGGCCGCCACCCGGCCCGGTTCCCCGCAACGGGTCGTCGAGCACGACCCGGCGGTGGTCGAGCTGGTGGCCCGGGAGTTGCCGCCGCTGCCGCCGCAGGTGCGGGTGGAGGTCGCCGATGCCCGGGAGTCGCTCACCACCACGCCGGCCGGCTGCTACGACCTGGTGATCGCCGACATCTACCGGGCCGCCCGGATGCCCCCGCACGTGCGCACCGTCGAGTTCGCCGCCGAGGTGGCCCGCACCCTGCGCCCCGACGGGATGTTCCTGGTGAACGTCACGGACCTGCCGCCGCTTGTCGCCACCCGGGTGCAGGTGGCCACGGTGCGGGCGGTGTTCGCCGACGTCTGCGTGCTCGGCGACCGGCGGATGCTGCGTGGCCGCCGGTACGGCAACCTCGTGTTGGCCGCGACATCCCGACCCGGCGGGCTGCCGGTCGGCCGGCTCGCGGTGTCGGCAGTGCGTGACCCGGTGCCGGGCGGCCTGCTGCACGGCGCCACGCTCGACACGTTCGTCGCCGGCGCCCAGCCGCGCACCGACGCCGACGAGCGCCGCTGAGCGGCACGGCCCGTAGGTCCGTCGGTCCACCCGGGCGGGCCAGCGCGGCCGTCGCGTCCGCAATGCCGGGTTTCCGACGGCGAGCGCGGGGAAGGCGCGGCGGATGAGCAACACCGACGACCGGGTGACCGCCCGCCGGACCCTGATCGTGATCGGTCTGGTGCTCGCTACCGCGCTCGCGCTCGCCCTCGGGTACGCGACCCGCCGGGTGCTGGTCTGGGCGGTGGTCGCCGCGTTCTTCGCCGTGGCGCTCAAACCCCTCGTCGACAGGGTGCAACGCCGTCTCGTACGGCGGCGGTCGCTGGCCACGCTGCTGGTGTTCCTCGTCGCGTTCGTGCTGCTGGCGATCCTGGCCGCGCTGATCCTGGTGCCGTTGTCCGGGGAGCTGGCCCGGTTCGCCGACCGGGCGCCGGGGCTGCTGCACGATGCCCGCGCCGGCCAGGGCCCGCTGGGGCAGCTGCTGGAGCGCACCGGCGCGCGGCGGTACGTCAGCGAGCACTCCGACCAACTCCGTGACCTCGGCACCCGACTGCGGCAACCAGCGGTGGGCGTGCTGCGCGGCGTCGTCGAGACCGTCGCCGGGCTGGTCACCGTCATCGTGCTGGCGTACCTCATGGTGCTGGAGGCACCGCGGATCACCAGCGGCCTGGTCGCGGTGGCCGGGGACGGTCAGGGTGAGCGGCTGCGCCGGGTGGGCCGGGAGGTGTCGCGCACCGTCACCGGCTACCTCACCGGCAACCTGTTGATAAGCGTCGTGTGCGGGGTGTTGACCTTCGTGGTGCTTGCCGTCACCGGCGTGCCGTTCGCGGCAGTGATCGCCCTGCTGGTGGCGGTGGCCGACCTGATACCGCTTGTCGGTGCGACGCTCGGCGCGGTGGTCGCGGCCGGGGCCGGTTTCCTGCACTCCCCCACCGCCGGGGTGGTGGTGCTGATCTTCTTCGTGGTCTACCAGCAGGTCGAGAACCACCTGCTCCAACCGCTCATCCTGTCCTGGGCGGTCCGGCTCAACCCGTTGACCGTGCTGGTCAGCGTGCTGCTCGCGGCGGAGCTGGCCGGCCTGCTGGGCGCGCTGCTGGCCATCCCCGCCGCCGGCATCACGCAGACCCTGCTGCGCGAGTACGGCCCGCGCCGGCTGCGGCCCGCGCCGCCGGCCGGTCCGGGTACGCGGCGGCCGATCGACCCCGCCCCGCAGGGCTGACCGGCCAGCGCGGGCGCGGCCCGCTCAACGGGTGCGGGACGCTCAGCGGGTGCGGAACGCTCAGCGGATGCGGAACGCTCAGCGGATGCGGCCCGCTCGCTCAGCGGCCTCGGGACGCGACCTCGGGCGTGGTGCTCTCCAACGGCACCGCGTTCGCCGGGACCAGCCCCAACTGGACCGCCGAGCGGGTGAGCGCGGCGTCGAGCACCCAGTCGGCGCCGACCCGGGTGCGGTTGCCCGGCATCGCCATCAGGTGGTATGCCCGGGTGACCGTCTTGGCCGGCAACCCGGCCAGGTTGACCTGCAACGGGTTCGCCGCCGCGTCCTTGCCCCCCAGGTCGACGACCCAGCCCAGGTCGTGGTGCTTGTACGGCTTGCGCCGGCCGAAGCCGTACGACGCGGCGATGTTGTGCGCCGCGCGCTTGCCCTGGCGCTGCGCGTGCTGCGCCGTCATCCCGCAGATCTTTCCGGGGTTCACCAGATCGGGCACCGCGGCGGCGTCGCCGCAGGCGAACACCTCCGGGTAGCCGGGGACGTTGAGGAACTCGTCGACGACCAGCCGCCCCCGGTCGGTGCGCAGGCCCAGCTCGTTGACGAACGGGTCGGGGCGCACCCCCACACACCACACCAGGGTGCAGGTCGGCACGTACTCACCGTCGGTGAGCTTCACCCCGTCGCAGGTCGCCTCCGCCACTGACGTGCCCATCCGGACGTCCACCCCACGGCGGTTGAGCACCCGGTGCGAGGTGTTCGACATCCGCTCGTCCATCTCCGGCAGCACCCGCTGGGCCACGTCGAGCAGCATCCACCGCGGCCGGACCGTGAGCCGGGGCCGCTGGGCGTGCAGCGCGTCGGTGAACAACTGCCCGTGCGCGGCGACCTCGGTGCCCGTGTAACCCGCCCCGACCACCACGAACGTAGAGCGGGCCTGCTGCTCGGCCGGGTCCTCGGCCTGCTCGGCCAGCTCAACCTGCCGGACGATGTGATCGTGCAGGTAGACAGCCTCGGGCAGGCCACGGAAGCCGTGCGCGTACTCGGTCACCCCCGGGATGGGCAGCAGCTTGTTGACGCTGCCCACGGCGAGAATCAGCCGGTCGTACGCCAGGCGGTTCTTCTCCCCCTCGGGCTGGGTGAAGCCGACCCAGCGGTTCTGCAGGTCGACGTGGTCCGCCTCGCCGATCACCACGCGGACGCCCTTGAGCGTCCCGGTCAGGGGCACCGCGATCCGTTTGGGCTCGACCACCCCGGCGGCCACCTCGGGCAGCAACGGGAGGTAGAGGAAGTAGTCGGTGGAGTTCAGCACCACGATCTCGGCCCGGTCCCGGGCGATCCGGCTCAGCGTCTTCGCCGCGTGGTAACCGGCGAACCCGGCCCCCACGATCACCACACGAGGTTTCGTCATTGCGGGCCGTTTCCCGTCGGAGCCCGGGACAAACGTCCCGCGCGCCAGCGCCCGTCGGCTGGGCTGGAGCCGGACGAGCCGGCTGCGGCCCACCACGAGCGCGGCGCGTACGCCTACGGGGTCGGTGGCCGCTGCCAGCGCACCGTCACCGTCAACTGACCCTGGACGCCGGTCCGGGCGATCACCGCGCCGGCCTCAGCGGTCAACTGCACCCCGAAGGTGATCTCGACTTCGTCCGGACGGTGAGCCATCGACTGGAACTGCCCGAGTGCGGCGGAGGCGGCGTCACGGACCTCCGAGAGCGCCCTGTCGAACGTCGCCCGCGCCTCACGGACCACCTTTCCGGCGTTGCCGGCTGGCGCGACACCGCCCCGACCGTCGACCTCGACCACCACCGAGCCGCCACCGTCCAGATCGAATCTGCGCAGTTCCGTCATCGTTCAGGTCCCCTCTTTCGCAGCCGGCACGCAGCTGAGATCCATCCAGTCGGACTCGGGCACCTTCGCCCGGAGGGCGTCAAGCTCGGCAAGCAGACTGTCCAGGCGGCTGCGATCCTTCAGGTAGACCATCACCGCCCGCTCGAACGCCGTGGCCATCACCGCCGGCAGCAGGTCCGACCCGTCCCAACACAGGGTGGCGGTACGCAGTCGCTGCGCGACCGCCCTGGTGACCGGGTCCTTGTACTCCTCCAGTGGTGTCGTCCGCCGACTGAAGGCCACCTCGGCGGCTGTGTCGCGCCGGGCCTTCTGGGCCGCCTCCCCGGCGAGGTATTTCATCAGTTGCCCGGCCGGCCCGGTGTCCCGGAACATCGCCGCGACGTCGTCGGAGACCTCCTGCAGCGACGAGTTGGCCAGCTTGTCGGCCGGCGCCGGTGTCGGAAAGAAGCTGAACGCCGGGCTTGGCGATGTGGCGACGTGTTTCCGGTATTCGCGGATCGCGAAGGAACCCTGGTGGTCCAGGTGACACCTCCGCGCGGCGGTTGACCCAGGTGGCGTCCCGTCCGCCGGCGTCTCGTCCGCCAACAGGCCCTTCGCGGCCATCTTCAAGGTGGTGTAGAGGCTGGCCAGGTCAGTGCCCGGCGACGAGGCGTCGAGCAACTCCCCCCAGGTCGTCCAGGAGCTCTTGACCTCGTCCGACGTCCAGGCAAGCTTGCCGCTTGTCCAACTCTGGTAGGTGTCCTGGCCGAAGTGGTGCAACAGGATGTCCTCGATCCAGTCGGTGCCCGGCCAACCGGACACCGGTTGCGAACTCATCGCGAGGCACCAGCGCACCTGCTGGTCACCGGCGCGACGCTTGGTCTGCGCGACAAGTTCCGGCCAGGTCCGCGGTGGCTGCGGACCGAACGTGGCCAACTGGGCCGGGTCGTACCAGACCACGCTCTTCAGGTGGGTGGCCATCGCCACCCCGTAGGCCACCGTGGGGCCGTCCGAACCGGACTTGGGGGCCAGCTTGATCAGTTGCGGTGCCGCGTCGGCCCCGAGCACGTTGGTCAGCGGCACCAGCCGGCCGGCATTGACGTACTGCTGTAGGTCGTTGAGGCGCGGTAGGACCACGACGTCGGGCGGTCGACCTCGCTCGATCGCCACCTGGAGCACCTGGCTGACATCCCGGTGCCCCTCGTAGCGGGTCTTCACGCGAGGCGTCTTTCCGGGATCCTTTTCGGACGCCTCTTCGGAGTATTCTTCGAACTTCTTCAGTACCGCCTCGAACTCCGCCTGTTCCTCATCGGTCCAGGGCCCGAAAATCGTCACCTCCGACACCGGCTCGGCTGAGCACCCGTTCAGCGCGACACCGGCGAGCAGCACCGTGACCAGCACCACCGCCGCACGGGCCGGCCAGCCATATTCCCTCATGTTGATTGATCTCCATATTCGGCCAGGCGGGCACGAAAGCCCGCCAGCACCAACACCGTGATGCCGAGCGCGAGCAGCGGCAGGGCGAACTCGACCGAGCGGCTGTCGGCCGCGTCGCGGGCATGAGCCTTGATGGCGGCGTCGGCCTCGGCATCCCCCGGCAGCGAAGACCCGGACGAAGCCACAGACGGCGACGGCGACGGCGACGGGAATGAGAGGCGCAGCTCCCCGATGCTGTCCTCGCAGCCGATCTGACACTGCGTCTGCACCTCGACCACGAGGCCGTTGGCGGCCCGGAAGCCCACGTCACTGATCTGCCACTGCCGACTCTTGTGCACCGACTCGACGTCCCCGCGGGTCCGGTCCAGCCGGCCCGCCGAGCAGAGGCTCAGCGCGGTGCCGGCCCCCATCCCGACCACCGCGACCGTGGCGAGCAACAGGGGGACGTTCACCGCCCGGCGGAAGCGGCGGGTCAGATACACCTGCGCGCACACCAACAGCACACCGAGCGCTGCCAACGGCAGCAACCAGACGACAGCGGTGTGCCCGTCCGTCCAGCGGTTGTACGCCTGGTCGTCAAAGGCGAGCAGTTGCTTGCCCCGGAGCCGTTCGATTCGGACCAGGATGTCGTCCAACAGGCTCGCCGCGTCCCGGAGCAGGGCCGCCCCGAGCGCCTGCAACCCGGCTTCGCGGAAGCGCGCGTCGGCCTGGCCGATCAGCCCGGTGTACGTGACCAGCAGCGCCTCGATCGTCTGGATGTCCCGGGTGCCGGCGTCGCCGGCCGCGTTGTTCTCCGCCAGCAGGGTGAGGAACTGGCCGGCCGCGGCGATCTGACGCTGGAAATCCACCCCGGGGCCGCCGACGCCGAGGACGACGCCACCCTCGCCGACATGGTCCACCGCCGCGAGGTGCGCGTTGCGCAGCGCGTCCTGCGCGTCGTAACTGGCCAGGATCGCCGGCACCGACCGCTCCTCCGCGACGTCGGCGTTTCCGGCGACACCGAGCACGACCGCCAGGCTGGTCGCCAGGGTGACCGCCGTGAACCCGAGCAGCCACCCGCGCAGGCGGACGAGGGTCTGCCGGGTGGTGCTGACCCGCGGGGGCGTACGCGCGTCGGCCGTCATGCCCGTACTCTCGCCGAGGGATCGTCAGTGAACGGTGTGCCACAGTTCTCACACCGTTGCGCGCCGGCCGGCGAACTCTCCAGACAGGCGCCGCAGATCTTCTCCGCGACCGCCGGGCCCCGGGGGCACCGGTGGGTGCGTCGGGTTACGCACCGAGCCGACGATGCTGACCTTGATGTCGGTCTGGCTGAGATCTTCCTTGAGCCGGACGAGACCGCCGGGCTCGATGTCCACCAGATGCCTCAGTTGCGCCAGGGCGGCCTCGTCCCGGGCGGCGGTCGCCAGCGCCACCGCCTCGGCCCACTGCGCGTGTGCCTCGACCCGGTCCCCCCGGTCGTACGCGTCGCAGCCGGCGTTGATGGCCCGCCGGACGTCCTCCTGCCCGGTCAGCTGGGAGACACTGAGGTCGATCCGGGCCGACTTGGCCATGTCGACAGTCCAGTTCACCAGGACGGTCGCGGCGGTGGCCCGCAGGTCCCCGTCGACCACCAGGTCGACCCGGGCGGCCAACCGGTCCTGCTCCAGGATGTCGTCCGGCGCCTCGACCCGGAGGAAGAGGTGGAAATCCCGACGCTCCGCACCCCACGACCCGGTGGCGAACTCCCACGTCCGCTCGTCGACCCGGTCGGCGTACCCGGTCAGGTCCTGGATGGTGGGGCTGCTCTGTTTGAAGAAGACCAGTTCCGCGTACGGCATTGTGCGCAGCCGGATCCGGACGTCCGGCAACAGCTTGGTGAGCGCGGCGAGGACGGACTCCCGGAAACTGGCGGCCAGGTCGCCGGGCCGCCGTACCGCCTCGGCGGTGCCGTGCAGCGCGGCGGCGATCCGGAGCAGGTCCGCCGGGTGCCACCCTTCCCCGATGCCCCGCGGGTCGCAGACGAACCGACCGGCGCAGCTGCGCAGCACGCGCGCCAACTCCTCCTCGGTCTCGTGTTCGTTGATCCCGTCGGTGAGCAGCAGCACGTGGTTGATCGTCGGCGCGGAGGACGGGAGCAGGTCCCGGGCGGCCTCAAGCCAACTGCCCATCGCCGTCCCGCCGCTGGCGCTGAGGCGTACGACAGCGGCGCTGGCCTCCTTGCGGGTGACCGGCGAGGCGGCCGCGAGCGTCCGGGTCGCCGGGTACACCACCTTGGCCTCGTGGGTGCCCTGGATCACCGCGAACCGGACCCCGTCCGGCAGCACGCTGATGGCCGCGGCGGCGGCCTGCTGCGCCGCGGCCATCTTGGTCGGCGGGTCGGCCATCGACCCGGAGCAGTCGATCACCAGCACCTCGACCAGCCGGGAGGGATCCGTTCGCACCGGCGGGTCGGCACCGGCCGACGCCTTCTGCCCGGTCACCGAGAGGACCGCGTGCATCTCCCGACCGCCCACGGGCAGGAATTTGTTCTGGTTGACTTCCAGGTCGAACTGCATCGCGGTATCCACCGGTTCACGCTCCGTTCCGGGTCGGGTCGGTCACCATCGGGTGCGGGGTCGGACGGCGTTCGCCCGGTCGATGAGCAGGTCGTGGGCCGCCCGACGGGCGTCGGTGCGACCGGGCAGCCGGAAGCGGCGCGAGCCCGCCGCCACCGGTTCGGGCAGCTCGGCGTGTCGGGCCTGCTGGCCCAGCGCCCGGTAGGACCGCTCCAGCAACGCGCGAATGGCGCGTTCGGTCGGCGGCTCACCCAGCACCGGGCCACCAGCCAGGTCGGCGGTGTCGCCGGCCCGGATCAGGTCGAGGGCCATCTCCCGGATCGCAGTGGTCAGCCGGTCGCGCGCCTCGCCGTCGAGGTCCAGCGCGGCCAGCCGGTGGACGGCCTGGTTGAGCTCGCCGACGGTGGGCGGGCCACCGGGCAACCGGGACGACAGCACCCGCACCGCGGCGATCCGCGCCGCGTCGTGGTGCCGGGAGAGCGCCGGCACCTCGTCGAGGACGGCGACAGCCCCGGCCCGGTCGGTCGCGGCCAGGCGGAGTCGGGCCAGCCCGAAGGCGGCGCTGGCCTGGAAGGGATCTCGCTGCCAGACGGCTGCGTAGTAGCGGGCCGCCCGGACGTGGTCGCCGCCTCGCTCGGCGCAGTAGCCGAGGGCGAGCTTCGGAGCGACCTCTCCCGGGATGTCGCTGTAGACCTCGTCGAACCGCTGCCCCGCCTCGTCGACCCGGTCGGCGGTGAGCGCGAGCAGCCCGCGGTGCCAGGCGATCCGCCAGTCGACATCGGCGCGGGTGCCGATCAGCAGCTCCGCGCTGGCCAGCCTCGCGGCGGCCGGTTCGGGGTCGGCCAGGGCGAGGTGCGCCCGGCACCTGCTCAGCTCGATCTCCACGGACGTCTGCTCGACCATGGCGAGCTCACCCAGCAGGGCGTGGGCGTCCGACGCGTCGACAGTGCGGAGCACGTCGACGGCGGGGTCGTCGGGGTCGGGTCGGGGCACCGCCAGGCCACGGGCCACGTCGACGGACGCGGGCCGGCCGTCGTCCAGCAGGGTGCCGTCACCCGCGTCGATCCAGGTACGCAGGGGTAGCACCAGACCGAGCCCGGCGTCCAGTAACCGGGCGGACGGTTGGAAGAGCGAGATCGGCTCGGGTTGACGCCGGTCCGGCTGGCCGGCCAGGATCTCCCGCAACACCCCGAGGAGCTGCTCGGACATTTCGGTGGCGGAGGCGAACCGCCGGTCCCAGTCCGGCCGGACCGCTCGGGCGACGAGCCGGTTGAACGACTCGATGCCGAGGGCGTCCGGGGCCGCGCCCGGAGTGTCCGGGCCAGGCGTGCGGGACCGGTACAACTCCTCAAGCGTGCGACCGAGGGCGAACAGGTCGGAACGCTCGGTCGGCCCCCGGGTCTGGTACTCGGTAGTGCTTACCGAGAAGT
This sequence comes from Micromonospora sp. NPDC049047, assembly GCF_040649135.1. Classification (NCBI taxonomy): domain Bacteria; kingdom Bacillati; phylum Actinomycetota; class Actinomycetes; order Micromonosporales; family Micromonosporaceae; genus Micromonospora; species Micromonospora sp. NPDC049047. Next base: position 546,911 of record NZ_JBEZEY010000001.1, on the reverse strand, counting down.
CGGCGGAGTGGACGATCCCCTCGGTCCCGCTGTCGGCCTTGCGGACCCCGCCCAGGTCGATCACCTTGATCCGGTCGGCGGTGCGCATCACGTTGTCGGGCTTCATGTCGGTGTAGAGCAGCCCCCGCGCGTGCAGGTAGTCAAGCGCGGCGAGGATCTCGTGACCGTAGGCGAGGATGTGGTCGATCGGCAGCGAGACATCCGGCTGTCGGGGGTCCTTGGCGGCGACCTGCAACCGGCGCAGCGACATCCCGTCGAGGTAGTCCATCACGATGTAGCCGGTCGGGCCGGCGACCGGGTCGTCGTGGGTGGCGAAGTCGATGCTGCGGACGATGTTCGGGTGGTCCAGCGCGTTGAGGAACCGTCGCTCCTCGACGGCGGCCTTGAGGGAGGCCTCGTCGGCGGCGTGCAGCACACCCTTGAGCGCGACATCGACGTGGTCGTTGTGGGTGTCGTGGGCGAGGTAGACCCACCCCTGGCCGCCCCGGGCCACACAGCGGACCACCTGGTAGCGGTCGGCGACGACGTCGCCGGCGCGCAGGCCGGGCAGGAAGTTGAACGGTGTCGGGGTCGGGCAGTAGGGGCAGAAGCCGCTGTCCCGACCCGGTCGACCGCCCCGGCTCCGGCCCACCGGGTGGCCGCTGGGGCAGAAACGGAACTCGTCGGGCACCCGCAGCGGTGCGCCGCTTGTGGCGTCCGGGGAGAAGGTCAGCACCGGCAGGGAGACGAGACTGGCCACCGTCCAGACGTCCCGACCTGTCGACCGGGACGGGGGCACGGCCGGCGTGCTGCTGTCGGTGCCGAGCGGCGCCAGGCCGCAGACGTCACAGAACCCGGTCTCGTCGACGGTGCCGGCGCAGCCCGGCCAGTTGCACTGTGTGGTCACGACCCGTCCCCTCCGCGTCGGCCGTCAACCTGGTGCGAGACCGCCTCGGTGTAGCGGCGGACCGCCTGCTCGGCGGCGACCAGGTCGCACGGCGCGGTCAGCAGCAGGTCGTGAGCGCGGCGGTATACCGTGCCGAGCGCCGGATCCTCGGCGAGCCGGTGCTGCACCGCCATCGCGCGATAGGCGCCCAGCCGACCGTGCAGCTCGGACCAGAGATCCTCCCGGGCCACGATCTCCCGGCGGACCGACTCTGCCGCACCGAGCGCCCGGTCGGTGGCCCGCTCGGTCGAGGCGAGCAGGGCGGCCAGGGTGTCGCCGTCGGTGCTGGTGGCAGCCGCCCGCAGCTTGGTCAGCTGGATGCGCAGCTCGGTCGCCCTGGGCTGGAGTCGGGGCACGTCGGTGAGCACGCTGGCTGCTCTGCGGTACGCCCGGCGGGCGGCCTCTTCGGTGGCCTGGAGGCTGGCGACACGGCTCGCCAGCAGCGTGGTGCGCAGCGCGATCGACTCGCCGCGAAAGGTCAACAGCATCCGCAGGTCCCGGGTGGGCGCCTGGTCGACAAGCGGCAGCACCACCTCGGACAGCAGCGTCTCGGGCTCGGCGGCCTCGTCGATGTTGTTGATGATGATCGAGCGAGGCGTCGTCTCGGCGGCCCGGTCGCGGCCCGTGGCCGGGCTCGGGGCGTCCGCCTCGCCGGCCCAGTCGGCGATCCGCCGGGACACGTCCTTGGTGCTCCGGTCGGTCGCGTCCAGGGCGAGGTCGATGCTGCCGATCGGCGGAGCGTCCGGAACGTCGTCCGGGTTTATCGACGGCCGCAGCTCCCGGCTGGAGAGCACCGCTGCCTGCCGTACCGCCGCCGCGACGTCGGACTCGCTGTGGTCGATGACGATGACGAGCACGTGGTCGGCCGAGACGCGACCGAAGAAACCCGCGAGCTGCCGGAGAACCCGCTGGTTCGCCGGCGTGGCGGCGGCTGACCGGAAGCTCGGGTCGACCGAGGATTCGCCGGGCACCTGGGCGCGCAGCCGCGGGAGGCGGCCCAGAATCGTCTCGACCGGGATCATCCACGACAGACCGCTGCCCGGATCGGTGCCGCCGGCCACGTCCTGGTCGCGGTCACCGGACCGGTACGTGCTGACCACCATCCCGACGACGTGCCCGGTCTGCGCGTCGACCACCGCCGAGCCACTGAATCCCGGGCTGACCTGCGGACCGGTGGTCGCCGAGAGCATCTGGACGCGTTCCCGTCCCGCCCCGGACCGACCGGTGAGCCGGGCCTCGACGTAGACGCCGTGTTCCAGGGTTTCCGGAAAGCCGTACATGATGACGCGGCGGTCCCAGGTGCCCCGCATGCGGCGCAGTGGCGCGAACGGGCCCTGCGGCGCTGGTTCTGCCAACTCGAGCAGCGCGATGTCGTCCCGCCCGTCAGGGGTGGGCGGCCACCAGCAGCCGGGCACGACCCGGGCCGGGACCGTCCGGCCGCCCGGTTGGCCGATCAGGTCGACAAGGACCGGCCAGGCCGGCTCGGCGCTGGCGGCGTCGGTGTCGCCGCCCGCCCCGACGACATGGGCGCAGGTCAGGACGTGACGGTCATCCAGCGCCATCCCGGCGCCCAGCACCTCGCCGCGCTCGGCACGGACACGGACCGGCCAGGGCTCGTTGCCGACGCTGACCATCACCTCGCTGAGGGTAATCGAGACGGATCATATCCGTTGACCGCCGTCACTGCTTATGGGGCTTTTGCACCTTTTGTGGATCTTCACTGTCAATGATGTGACGTGGCCTCACCGCCATCCGGCGGCCCACCGGGTGCGGTGATCGCCCAGCGCTCGTGGTCACGCCAGGCGCCGTCGATGAACAGGTAGTCCCGGGAGAAGCCCTCCACGCGGAACCCGAGCTTGCGGGCCACCCGGCGGGACGGTTCGTTGCCCGGCTGGATGTTCGCCTCCAACCGGTGCAGGCCGACACTGTGGAACGCGTGGTCGATCACCAGCGCCACCCCCGCCGAGGCGTGCCCGGTCCCGCTGTACGGCAGGAACGCCGCATACCCCAGGTAGCCACCGCGCAGCGCGCCGAGCACGATGCCGCTGATGTTCACGTAGCCGGCGATCTCGCCGCTGGCCCGGTCACAGATCAGGTAACCGGCACTGTCCCGGCGACGGATCCGCCTCAGGTAGCTGTCGTACTCCTCGGGGCTGGCCGGCGCGACCAACCACGGGTGGTGCAGGTCCCGACTGCGCCGCGCGGCGGCGACGAACTCGTCGACGTCGGTGGACCGGGGCCGCCGGATCGCGGCGGGACCACCGGCACGCAGGTATCTCACGGCCGACCACTCTGACCGACCGGTGCCCCTTTTGTCCAACCCGCGCTTGACCTGACGCGCTGATGCTCGGCCCCTCCCCGCGGGGGCCGCTAGCGGGGCGTCCGGAGCCAGAACTCGCCGCCGTCCGGATCGGCCATCAACACCCGCCCGCCGGAACCGTCGGGATCGGCGTCGACGAGGGTCGCGCCGAGCGACAGCAGACGGTCGATCTCTGCCTGCCGGTCGACGTCGACTCCCGCGGCGACGTCGAGTCGGACCCGGTCCCGGCCCCCGTTCGGCATGTACGGCGGACCACCCCAGGAGATCTTCGTACCGCCACGCGGTGACTGGATCGCGGTCTCCTCGTCCTGGTCCCAGACCAGCGGCCACCCCAGCGCCGCGCTCCAGAAGTAGCCGACCTTCGGCGACCCGTCGCAGGCGAGCGCGCCGATCGGCCCGGTGTCGGCGAGGAAGTTGTTGCCCGGCCCGATCACGTCGAACTCGTTGCCCTCGGGGTCGGCGAGCACGACGTGGTCGTCGGTCGGGTCCTGGCCGATGTCGATGTGCCGTCCGCCGAGCTCAAGCGCCCTGGCCACCGACCGCTGCTGGTCCTCGAGCGAACTGCTGGTCAGGTCGAAGTGCATCCGGTTCTGGACGACCTTCGGCTGCTCCTGCGGGACGAAGCGGATCCGGAAGTCGGGGTCGCCGATGGGCAGGAGGAGGACGCCGCCGTGTGGATCGTCGACGATCTCCCGGCCGAGGAACCCGGACCAGAACCGCGCGAGTCGCAGCGGCTCGCGTGCGTCGAAGCTGATCGCGAACAGTTCTGCGGTCATCGCGTCACCATCTCCCCTCCGACCGGACACCGCGCCGGTCGTTTGGGGCGGAAGCCTAGGAGTGCGCCCGGGCCAGCCGCACCCGAGTTTTCCGGGCGGCGGCAGGCCGCCGCTGAGTGCGCGCTCAGCGGACGGGATAGGCCGCGGCGGTGCGGGTGTCGTCACCGTCGCACCACTGGGACGAACCAGCGCATCAGCCAGGGGGTGAGTACGACGAGGGCGACGGCCAGGGCGGTGATGACCGCCTGCCCGATCCGGCCCGCGGTGACGCCGGCCGCCGGGTCCAGCACGTAGTTGGCGTACCAGTTGGCCGCCGCGTCGGTCACCAGCACCGCGCAGCCCAGCGCCAGCCCGACCGCCCGGCGCGCCGCCAGGAGCAGCGCGGCCACCGGATCGCACAGCGCCAGCGAGGTGAAGTAGACAGTGAGCCACCCCGGCAGGTCGAGCGGCGGCCCGAGCTCCGGTACGAGCAACTGGGCCACGTGCACCACTGTGCCGTACGCGAAGACCAGCACGGCGGCGGCCACGACCAGGCGGACCGCGAGCGGCGTACCGCGCCAACGACCGGCGCTCATCCGGCCAGGGGACGACTCGGGAGAGCCGGTCGAGGAAGATCGGCCGGCAGAGTCACGACGATTGGCCACACCACAGCAGTATCGGGTCGGCCCGCAAGCGCCATGAGGCCGCCGACGACCTACCGACACCCCAGCCGCGGGCAAGCCGGGTGGTCGGCGCCGGGCCGGTTTTTCAGAGCGGGCCGGAGAACGGCTGCTGCATCGGCATCGGCACCTGGAGGAACGTCGTGCCGCGCAGGTCCAGCCAGGCCCGATCGGGCCCACGGACCAGTCGCATCATCACCGCCTCGCAGGACGGGCAGCGCGCCACCAGGCCCGGGGCGTGCGAGTAGACGTGCAGGCTGGCCATCGAGCCGGTCGTCCCGCAGTTCTCGCAGCGGCCCATGGCGCTGCTCAGGTCGACGGTCAGCAGCTCGCGCATCGGGCCGTCGAGCATGTTGCCGTCCACGTACGACATCTCGGTCATCGGATCTCCTCGACAGGGCGTGCGTCAGCCGGTGGGGCCGAAGCGTTCGGTCTTGACCCGTCGCGACGGGTGGCCGAGCCCCACCAGCAGGTCGGCCACGGTCTCCACGAACGCGGTCGGGCCACACACGTAGGTGAGCGGTTGCAGGTCCGGTGGCCAGCCGTGCGTGTTGACGTCGGCCAACCCGATCCGGTGCGGCTCGCCACGCCAACCCTCGGGTGCCTGCCGGGTGTAGACGTAGGCGATGTCCAGGCCGAAGTCGTCGCGGACCCGGCGGCGCAGCTCGTCGGCGTAGATCACGTCGACGGGGGTGCGCACCGAGTAGATCAGCCGGAACGGCGCCTTGCTGCCGGCGGCGCGGCGGGCCCTGATCATCGCCATCAACGGCACGATGCCGGAACCACCGGCGACCAACTGCACCGGCGCGGCCTCCTCGGGCCGCCAGATGAACCAGCCACCGAGCGGTCCGCGGACCTCCACCGGATCGCCGTCGCCAAAGACATCGATGAGGTACGGCGACACCTCGCCGTCGTGCACGCGCTGCACTGTCACCTCGATGCGCGGGCCGCCCGGACCGTCCACGACGGGCCCGGCGATGGAGTACGACCGCGCCGCCTGGTAGCCGTCGGACGCGGTCAGTCGCAGGTCGACGTGCTGACCCGGCAGGTGACCCGGCCAGTCCGGCACCTCAAGCACCAGCGTCTGGGCGCTCGGTGTCTCCACCCGGCGCTGCACCAGGCGGCCAACCTGCCAACGGTTGGCCGTGCGGGGCGGGCTGCCCGTCGCCACGGCGCGCTCAGTCACCCTGGTACCGCTGCTCGCGCCACGGGTCACCGTAGTCGTGGTAGCCGGCGGTCTCCCAGAAGCCCGGCTCGTCCATCGTCTTGAGCCGGATGCCGCGCACCCACTTGGCGGACTTCCAGAAGTACAGGTGCGGCACCAGCAGCCGGGCCGGCCCGCCGTGCTCGGCCGGCAGCGGCGCACCGTCGAAGGTGTGCGCCACCCAGGCCCGGCCGCCGCGCAGGTCGTCAAGCGGCAGGTTGGTGGTGTACCCGCCGTACGAGTGCGCGAGCGCGAAGTGCGCGCCGGTGTCGACACCCTCGAGCAACGTGTCCAGCGAGACGCCCTGCCAGGTGGTGCCGAGCTTGGACCAGCGGGTGACGCAGTGGATGTCCACCTGCGGCGTCTCCTGCGGCAGGGCCATCAACTCCTGCCACGACCAGCGGTGCTCGCTGCCGCTCTCGGCGGTGATGACGAACTCCCAGGTGTCCAGGGACACCCGGGGCGTCGGGCCGGCCGAGAGCACCGGAAAGTCCTCGGTCAGGTACTGGCCGGGCGGCAGGGCCGGCTCCTGCGTTCGGGGCCGGCCCTGGAAGCCCGGTGACACGATTCCCATTGCACAGTCGTACCACCCCGCCGGTGGGGACGGGAGCTTTCCGCCGTACCTCCCGGTTGTCGTGGCCCGGCGCGGTCAGTGCCGTTCCGCGACGACCTGGCGGTCCTCGGGCAGGTCACCGCCCCGAGTGGCGCGCAGGCTGGTCACGGTGACCACCACCAGCACCCCGATGATCACGCCGAGCGAGGCCAGGGTGGGGATCTGCGGCACGCCGTCCCAGATCCCGTGCGCCCAGTGCAGACCGAGCTTGAGGCCGATGAACGCCAGGATGACGGCCAGGCCGTAGCTGAGGTGCACCAGCCGGCTCAGCGCCGCGTGCAGGACGAAGTAGAGCGCCCGCAGGCCGAGCAGAGCGAACGCGTTTGTGGCGAAGACCAGGTACGGGTCCTCGGTGATGCCGTAGACCGCCGGCACCGAGTCGACGGCGAAGACGATGTCGGTGGCCAGCACCGCGACCACCACCAGGGCGAACGGGGTGAGCGCCCGCTTCGCGCCCTGCCGGACGGTCATCCTGGTGCCGTGGTACTCGTCGACCACCGGCATGACCTTGCGCAGCAGTCGCACCGACCGCATCTTGTTGATGTCGACTTCCTGCTGGTGCCCGGACAGGGCGTCGCGCAGCAGCTTCACCGCCGTGGCGACGAGGATGATCGCGAAGAGCAGGAAGGCGAAGTCGAGAGTCTGCAACGCCGCAGCGCCGAGGGCGATGAAGACGGCCCGCAGCACCAACGCGCCGGCGATGCCGTAGAGCAGCACCCGCTGGGCGAGCACGGCCGGCACCGCGAACGCGGCAAGCAGCAGCATGAAGACGAAGAGGTTGTCGACGGAGAGCGACTTCTCCACCAGGTAACCGGTCAGGTATTCCACGCCCTGCTGTGAGCCGTAGCGCGACCAGAGCCAGCCGCCGAACGCCAGCGGCAACGCGATGTAGAACGCCGACCAGCCGATGGCCTCCCGCATGGACACCTCGTGCGGGCGACGGGTGACCAGGAAGTCCAGCACCAGCAGCAGGATCACGCCGATGATCGTGACCGCCCACAGCGTGGGTGTGCCCACCGACGACAGGTCGCTGGCGGCGGACAGGTACGACAATTCGCTCATTGGGGTCTCCTCGAACACCGTCATGTTCGAGGTCTCCTTCACCCATCACCTGATGGGCAACCACCCGAGGCGCGCCGGGCGCGCCGTACTGACCGGAATGGTTCGTGGGAAGTACTCCCCTCGCACGACAAGGTTAGGCCAGGCCGGATCTCCACGCCAAGCGGGACATCAATGGTTGCCCTGGTAAACAGCTGTGTGCGCCCCGGTCAACCCCGGCGCAGCGTCGCCCCCGGCGCCATCGCCGGCTCCACCAGACCCCGGTAGTCACGCGGCAGCTGGGTGACCACATCATCGAACTCACCACCGGTGATCGCCTCCCGCAGGGTGGTGAAGACCGCCCGCGCCGCGTCCCGCGCGGCCGGCTCCCGCACGCCCGCGCGCAACGCCACCCGGGCCACGAACTCGGCCGCCCCGAACCGGTCCGCCTGCTCGGTGCTCGGGCTCGGCTTGAGCACCAGTTGCAGCGGCTGCGGCAGTTGGGCGGCCAGGTCCAGGACCTCACCACCGGTCAGCCGCTCCCCGAACGTCTCCAGAACGGCACGGGTCAACTCGACCGCCCGCTCCGAGGACGTCGCGGTGCGGTGGGAAACCTGATCGACGAAGGTGTCGTAGTTCATCGCGTACTCCCTCGGCTCGCGTCGGCGCCTGCGGGTACCCGCGGCGGGGAGGCGGAAACGGCGCCGGGATTCCTCCGCCGGTCGGGCGTGACCGGCCGGCGGACGGGTAACCGCCGCCGGTCGTGACCACATCGATGCCCCGAGGGAGCCCACGCCATGGCGAGCTACGCCGACGTCCTGCAGTACCTGTCGAGCCTGGACTACCCGGCCGCGAAGGACGACGTGGTCCGCGAGGCCGAACGGGAGGGCGCCCCGCCGGACGTGCTGAAGGCGTTGCGGGCCCTGCCGCCGGTGGACTACGCCAACGACACCGAGGTGGCCCGGTCGGCAGGCATCGAGGCCGCGCCCGAGGTGGGGCCCGCGCAGCGCGCCGAGCAGGCCCGGGACAAGACGCACAACCGGGTCTCGCAGCACCTGCGCGGCATCTGACCCGACGGTGACGGCCACGGCTGCGACACCGGGACGTCGCCGATGACCCAGCCCGGCCCGGCATCCCGACCCTCCCGACCGCCGGACGTAGGCTTCCCGGCAGCGGCGCAACTCGCCGTGGTGGCAGTGGTCGGCGTCATCGCCGGCTGCCTCTTCGCGCTGCTGCTGCCCCTCCCGCTCGCCGCACTCGCCGGCTGGGACGTGGGCGCGCTGAGTTGGCTCGTGCTGGTCTGGCACAAGCTCTGGCCGATGGACGCCGAGCGGACCGCCCGGCTGGCCGTACACGAGGACCCGAACCGGGCGATCCGCGACGCGCTGCTGCTCGTCGCCTGCCTGGCCAGTCTGCTGGCCGTCGGGCTGGTGGTGGCCAGCGCCCAGAGCGCGCCACCCGGGCTCAGCCGGGAGGCGCACGGCGGCCTCGGCGTACTCAGTGTGGTGCTCTCCTGGTTCGTGGTGCACACCGTGTTCGCCGCCCGGTACGCCCGGATCTACTACACGGGCCCGGACGGCGGGGTGAACTTCAACCAGGCCGAGCCGCCCCGCTACTCCGACTTCGCGTACGTGGCGTTCACCATCGGCACGACGTTCCAGGTCTCCGACACCAACCTGACGAGCAACGAGATGCGTCGCACCGTGCTGCGGCATTCGATGGTGTCGTACCTGTTCGGCGCCTTCATCATCGCGGTGACCGTGAACCTGTTGGCCGGTCTGGCCCGCTGAGTGGGGTGCGCCGGCCCCGGGGTTGGCACGGGGGCGGGCGGAACGAAGGGCCGGGACAGGCGGGCGCCCCTGGTCACGAACCGCGACCCAGGGCGCCACGCAAGCCTGCCCAGGCGGTGAACCGCGTCCGAACCGGTCGCGATCACCAGGCGGTGGATGCCCGCCCGAACCGAGCGGTCAGCACTGCCGGGACCAACCATACGACAGAACATCCTCCGTTTGGTCAGAATTTGGGGAAGTGTGGGCCAGGGCACGTCACTGCCGGCCGGTCACCTCCGCGTACCGGTGCTCCAGGTCGACCCGGGCCAGCGCCCCCACCAGCCAGGCCAGCTGCTCCGACTCGCCGCTGGCCAAGCCGGCCAGGTCGTCCGCCGACCGGCCGAGGCCGAGCCGACGGGCCGCGGCCAATGCCCGGCGGTCGGCGACCGGAGCCACCTCCCGCCACAGCGCCTGCGCCTCGCGGAGAAACAACTCGACGACCTGACCGTCCACGCCCGGAAGCTCGGCCAGAAGCGCCCGCTCCCGGACCGGGTCGTGCCGCGCCACCGCCCGCAAGCGGCGCAGATCACCCCGGTACCGCTCGACCACAGAGCGGGCCAGGTCACCCAACACATCGGCCAGCGCGTCCACGTCGCCCCGCTGGCCACCGGCGCGCAGCACCCGGACCAGGTCCCCGGGCAGCGCACGAGCCAGCCGAGCGGCGCTGTCCCAGCCCTCGTCGCGCAACGCCCGCGCCCCGTCCAACGCCCGCCGGAAGTCACCCCGACGGGCCAGCAGCACCGCCAGGTAGAGCACCTGAAACAGGCTCGCCGGGTTGTTCGTCACCCGAAAGCCGTACTGCTCGGCGAAGCCCCGCCCGCTGCCGGCAAGGCGGCGTGCCAGGCGCTTCCGGTCCGCCACGGGCATGATCAGACTGGTCGGCATGCCGGCGACTACCCCCGCGACCGTCGGTCACACCCGGCGCGCGTGCGCGGGCGTCAGCCGTGGCGCGCGGGCCGGTGGGGCGTCCGCCGTGGGGCGGCGTCAGCCGTGCAGGCCGCCGGAGCGGTCGCGGGCCTTGAGGCGGGTGGTGGGCAGGGCGGGCGCGGGCAGCGGTGGCGCCGCATCGTCGGCGACCACGCCGAACCGTCCGTCCCCAGCCATCCAGTCCGCCCGGGCGGCGGCGATCTCCTCGTGCGAGCGGCCGACGAAGTTCCACCACATCACCAGCGGCTCCTCGAACGGCGCACCGCCCAGCAGCAGCAACCGGGCCCCGGCACCGCCGCGCACCGTCAGCTCGCGGCGGCCGGAGCCCAGATAGAGCAGCTCCCCCGGCTCGAACCCCACCTCGGCGGCCTCGGCGGCGCCGGACATCGCCAGCACTGCGTACTCGAAGTCGGGCCGCAGCGCCAGCGTCGTCGGCGCCTCGCCGTTCAATTCCAGCTGCACGCCGACCAGCGGGGTATGCACCACCGCCGGCGACCGCTGCCCGGCGAACTCGCCGACCAGCAGGGTGAGATCCAGATCGCCGTCGCGCCAACGCGGCAGGTCGGCGTGGTGCGCGAAGTCTGCCGCCCCGGCCCGCGCCGGATCCGGCAGCGCCACCCACAGCTGCACGCCGTGCATCACCGGCGGGTGGACGGCGGGCGACCGCTCGGAGTGGGCGATGCCGTTTCCCGAGGTCATCACGTTCAGTTGACCGGGCCGGATCGGCTGGACGTTGCCGAGGCTGTCGCGGTGCAGGATCTCACCGTCGAGCAACCACGTCACCGTCTGCAGACCGGTGTGCGGGTGCGGCGGCACCTCCATGCCGGGTCGCTGCGCCACATCGTCCGGGCCGAAATGGTCCACGAAACACCAGGCCCCGACCATCCGACGGACCCGCTGCGGCAACAGCCGCCGCACCGTGGTGTACCGACCCAACGGCACGTCGTGGCCGGGCAACAGCACACTGCCGGGATCCACGTCGGCCACGCCAGGTGGCCGGGTCTGCGCCAGCATTGATTCGGTACGCTCCACCGCCCGACTGTACGCTCACGCCCACACGTCGTCGCAGCGCTTCTCCGTCAACGCCGACCGGGTCACACCGGGCCCGCCCGAGGCACGGTCGACGCCGAGTCCGGAAACGCCGCTGGCCGGCACCCCGGGTTGGGGGGTGCCGGCCAACGGTCGGTGGTGGTGCGGTGGGGGTCAGCTGTTCCAGTACTGGCCGACCAGGTCGGTGGCCTGCTGCTCCCACTGGGCGTACGCGTCCGGGTACGCCGAGACCTGCACGGTCTGCGCGGCCTCGGTCAGCGGCATGTCCTGCCACCCGTCAACCTGCTTCAGACCCTTGAGGAACGCGGTCGTCGAGTACGCGGGGTCGGTGATCTGCTCCGGCGTACCCCAACCACTGGACGGGCGCTGCTGGAACAGGCCCAGCGAGTCGTGGTCGTTCCTGTCACCGAGGTGACCGAGGTTTTCCAGCTTCGACTCCTGCAGGCTCGTCGCGATCGAGATCACGGCGGCCCGCTCGGGGAGACCCGCCTTCTTCGTCGCGGCGATGATCGCCTTGACGTTGGCGGTCTGCTCACCGTTGAGGGAGATGTGGGACTGGTCGCCCTGCGGCTTCGGCGCGCTGGTCTGCACCGCCGCAGCGGCGGGCTTGGCATCGACCGGGTTGGCGTGGGCGGCGATCGGACCGGCGAACACACCACCGGCGAACGCGAGACCAGCAACGGACAGCATGCTCTTACGGATGATCGTGGTCATGGGGGAAGCTCCTTCGGGGGTAAGGACACCCGCCTGAGGGCTGCGGATGTGAGCACCTCGTCCGGCGCTGCAAAAACGGGGGAAAAGTTTGGGGGTCGGCGGCCTGCGAGCGGGGGGCTCGCGGCGCCAGGTCCCTGTGTAACGACCGGGGGGCCGGGGTCATTCCGGGGGCGGCCCATCCATCGGCACCGCCGCGGCGTGGTCGTTCGTGGGGACTGTAACGACCGGGCCTCGGCCCGCATTCCAGCCCCGGGGGCGGGGCGGTGGTGCTGCGATCGTCAGGGTGTGTAACGACCCCGGCCCGGCCACGATTCCGGGCCACGGGTGCACCCGGTCACAGCCCAGCGGAGCCGGCGGACCCGGACATACCGCCCAGAACGTAACGGCCCGGCACACCGATGCCCCGAAACCCGTATCCCGAACCGGACACCCCCAGCGCCGGGACATCCTCCGCCCACAGAGGCTGGCGCCCGTCGGAGGGTTCCGACGGGCGCCAGCCTCAGGTGCGTACCGGGCCGGGCCCGGTGGGGTGGAGATTAGTGCGCGGCTCCACCGAGGCGCTGGCGGCGACGCCAGGCCAGGGTCAGCAGCAGCATTACCGCTCCGGCGCCGACCAGGCCGCCGCCGAGCTTCATGGGCGTGCCGATGCTGTCACCGGTGACCGGCAGCGGCTGCTTCTTGTGCAGCACCCGCAGCTCGGTGCTGGCGGTACGACCGGACTCCCGGCCGGTGGCGGTGAAGGTCAGCAGACCCGTCACCGACGGCTTGTAGCTCTTGGTGAACCGGCCCTGGGCGTCGGTGTACGCCGTGAAGTGCAGCGGCGCGCTCGCCTGGTAGGCCACCGGGGCCATCGCCACGGTGCTGCCGTCGCTGCGGCGAGCCGGAGCCTGGCCGCCGGCCGGAGCGGCCAGCGGAGCGACCGTCACGGAGATGTCGACTGTCTCGTTCGGGCCGAAGCCGGTGCCGGTCAGCACGACCGTCTCGCCGATGTAGATCGTCGGCCGGTTGACGGTCAGTGAGGCTGCGGCTGGCGGGTACGGCGGCGGCTGGGGCGGGTCAGTGGTCGCGCTGGGCGACGGTTGGGCCGGTGCCGCCCCCGCCGCCGTCGGCACGGCCACCACGGCCAGACCGACCGTGAGCGCCATGATGATGCGGGATAGCCGCATGATTGGTTCCCTCCTACTGGTCACAGCTTGGTGCGGAATGAACTTGGGTGGTCCAGGGGCTGGCGGTGGGGGTCAGCCACAGCTCGGCCTGCCCGACGCCGGTCTTGGCCGTCAGGACGGTGACCTCCAACGCCTTCTCGGCGCCGGGGGCGACATCGACGCTGGCGGTCGCCACTTGGCGGCGACGTTCGGTGCCGCTGCCAACTGCCGTCTCGGCCCCGTCGAGCCGGGCCTCGAGCACCGCTCCGCCGGCCGGGCTGAAGATCGACACCAAGGTTCGGACGGTGTACGGGTCACCAGCCATGCCGAGGCCGAGCACGGATTCGCTAAGTCCGGACTTCGGCGCCGTTGAGCGCAGGGTCACCCGCAGCCGTAGCTCGCGACGCCCGTCGGGCCGGCATTCGCCGACCGTCAGGTTTGCCGTCGGCCGCAGGTAGTAGCCGAGCTTCGCGCCGCTGCCGTCGTTGAGGAACACGCCGACGGTCGGCACGGTGTCCTGTTCCGGAAGCGTCCCGGCCATCCGGCTCGCACCGAATGTCCGTTGTTCCTCAGGTCGGGCACTCCAGAACAATATCCGGCGTTCAGTGATAGCACGGTCAAATGCGGACAACAACACCCTAGGGTTGACATTCTTCTTGAAGAAGGTGTCGAACACCGCCGCGGCCGACGCCGCGAAGAACTCGTCCTGCTGTCGTAGGCCCAGCCGCTGGTAGCTGTCGTTGAGCAGGGTCTGCACGACCTTCTCGCTGGCCAGCGGGACACCACCGGGCACCAGTACCGGGCCGGTCGCCTTGAGCAGGTACGACAACACCACCGGGTCGATGGCGAGCACACCGTCGACGGTGATGCCCGTCGAGCGCCGGAACATCTCGCGGTACAGCGTGGCGGCGGTCGGGAAGTGCGGCGACAGGTTGACGTCAGCGGGGTAGATGCCCGGAAGGTCGGTCCAGAGCGCCCGGGTCTCGGCCGGCACCTTCAGCGCCGGGGTGAACCGGCCGAGCGAGGCACTACTGCCCTGCTTGCCCATCTTCACCACGCCGTTGTTGGCCTCGATCATCGCGTACGCGCCGAACATGCCTCCGGTGGCGCGCAGCTCGGCGAGGTTCTGCGAGACCAGCAGGTAGCGTCGTGGTCCGTTCGCGCCGAGCAGTGGCGGCAGGAGGCGGGCTCCCTGGTCGGCGGCCGTGGTGAGGCTGGCCAGTCGATCGATCTCGGCGCGCAGGTCGGTCAGTGCCTGCCGGACCTGGCTGACCAGGTGGTCGGCCGGCACCGCAGCCAGGTCTCTGCGGGTCCGCTGCACCGAGTCGTTGACCCCGGTCAGCTCGGTGGACACTGCGGTGAGCCCGGCGAGGTTCAGCCGTCCGCTGGTCGGCACCAGGCTGGTCAGATCCGTACGCAGCAGAGTCGGAAAGGCCTCCCGGGCCAGTTGGTCGATGGCGACGGCGATCCGGCGGACGGCGTCCAGATCGTCGCCCGCGATCGGCGTTCGCTTACCGATTCGCCAACTCGGATCGGCCGTCGCCGACCGAGCGGCGCGGGACTGCTCCTGTAGGGCGGCGAGCGTCCGCTGGGCACGGTCGGTGTCCCCACCCACCACCTGGGCGCTCAGCTCCCGAGCCAGGCCGGCGGCGTTGAGCAGGTGGGTACGCGCCTGCCAACCGCGGAAGCCGATCCAACCGCCGGTCGCCAGCAGCAGCGAGCCGACGACCAGTGCGCCGAGGAGGGCACGACGCAGTCGCGCCCGCCGACGACGCCGGGACCGGCTACGCCGCCGGGTCGGCCGTTCGCTTTCCGTCACACCACACTCCCGTTTCGCAGAACCGGACAGAAGGTCGGTTCCCTGACGTTCTTAGCACGCGTCAGGGAACTTCGTACCGTTATTGGGTTCTTGACCCCTTAAGCGAATTTCCTTCTCAGCTCGCCGGCGGGCTCGCTGACCCGTCCCGCCGCCTCGTGCAGCAGCCGCTCGATCCGGTCCACCCCGGCGGGCAGCGACATCTCCCGCAGGTACGCCGCCCGCCCCCGGCGACCCATCTCGGTACGCGTCGGCGGCGGGATGGTGGCGGCCAGCCAGAACCGGTCGGCCAGCGCCGCCCAGTCCTCCGGTGGGCAGGACAGGCCGGCCCGTACCCGTTCGACAAGCTCGGTGGTGTCGCCGCCGGCCGACGCGACCACCGGTGCGGCGCAGGAGAGCGCCGCCTGCAGCTTGCCGGGCACCGTGCCGCGCAACTCCGGCAGGTCACGCAGCATGACCAGTTGATAGTCGGCGGCGGCGTACAGCTCGGGCATGTCGACCGGCGACCGGCGCTCCACGAAGCGGACGTTGTCCGCGCCCAACTCGGCGGCGAGCCCGCGGACCCGCCGCTCGGCCGACCCGGAACCGACCAGGACCAGGTCAATCGTCCGGTCCAGCGCCGCGGCCGCCCGGACCGCTGTCTCCAGCCCCTGCCGCGGACCGATCGTGCCGGCGTGCATGACCACGCACCGTCCGTCTCGACGGATCAGCTGACGGGCGGCCGCGCCGGGCGTCGCCGGATAGAAGATCCGCTCGTCGGTCCAGTTGAGCACCAGCCGGACCCGGTCCGGTTCGGCGCCGGCGGCGACGACAAGGTCCCGCATCGACGGCGCCGCGACCGCGATCCTCGCGGCGGAGCGGTAGATCCGGGTCATCGCGCTGCCCATCCGCGCCACCCAGCCCCCCTCGCCCGCCTCGTCGACGCCGTCGCGGGTCCAGACGTCCTGGACGTGCAGCACGGTCGGCACCCGTCCGAGCAGCCGCAGCACCCCGGCGGCGGCGAACGTTGTGGCCGGGAGTTGGAAGACGTACAGCGCGTCGAGGTCGTTGAAGTACCGGCGCGCGGCGAGCGTCGCGCTGCCGGCGAAGGAGAGGTAGCTGGCCATCCGGGCGCTCGCGGAGGTGGCGCCCCCCGGGTAGCGGGGCACCCTGCGCACGGTAAGCCGTTCGCTGTGCGTCTCGTGGTGCCACCGCTGTCGCCAGCCCGGATAGACGTGCCCGCCGGGGTAGTCCGGAAACCCGGTGAGCACCCGGACCTCGTGTCCGCGCGCGGCCAACTCCTCGGCGAGGCTGCCGGGGATGAACGCGGGCTCGGGCGGGAAGTGGTAGGACAGAATGCCGATCTTCATTGTGGTGCTCCGATCCGCCGCGAATCGGCGGCGATCGGCGCGGCACCCTGAGCAACGGGTGGACGGCCCGCGTACGATTCCGACAACCCCTCCCCGCGCGGCCGGCACCGACGCACCGTTCGCCCGGTGGGCCCGCGCGCGTCCGCACCGACGAGAGGGGCACCGATGGGTGATCGTGTGTTGTTCGTCTGCCACGCCAACCTGTGCCGGTCACCGATGGCCGAGCACCTGGCCCGTCGGCTGCTGGCCGACCGGCCCGTCACGGTGGCCAGCGCCGGCACCGACGCGCTCGACGGATTGTCGATGCACCCGTACGCCCTGGAGGTGGCGACCGAGAGCGACGCGGCCGCGTCGGCGTTCCGGACCCGGGTTCTGCGACCCGAACACCTCGTCGACGCGACGCTGGTGCTGACCGCCACCCGCCGCCAGCG
Organism: Micromonospora sp. NPDC049047; assembly: GCF_040649135.1. Classification (NCBI taxonomy): domain Bacteria; kingdom Bacillati; phylum Actinomycetota; class Actinomycetes; order Micromonosporales; family Micromonosporaceae; genus Micromonospora; species Micromonospora sp. NPDC049047. The sequence continues at coordinate 530,115 of NZ_JBEZEY010000001.1, read as the reverse complement.
CTCGATCTGCACCGCGCTGGCGCCGAGCGCCCTACATCGGACGTTCACCCTGCGCCAGTTCGGTCGGCTGGCCGCGGCGGCCGAGCCGCCCGCCGAGCCGGCGGACGACCCGTTGCGGGCGGCGATTGCCGCCGTCGCGCGGGCCCGGGGACAACTGCAACCCGCCGCCCCGGACGCGGACGACCTTCGGGACCCGATCGGCGGTACGTCCGCCGACTTCCGACGCTGCGCCGAGGAGATCGAACGGTCGCTGCGACCCCTCGCCGCGCTCATCGGGGCAGCCGGGTGAGTTCCTGGGTGTGGTCGGCGACGCCGTTGACCCCGGTGGCGGTGTCGCTGTGCCGGCCGGACATCGTCCGCTCCGCCGGTACCGACGCCGGAGGCGTCGTGGCGACCACCCGGTAGGCCTCGTACTGGTACGCCTCGGCCTTGGCCACCTTGGCCATGTTCAGCACGCAGCCGAGCAGGCGGACCGATACCGAGTGCAGTGCGCGGGCCGCCGCGGCCACCTGGGTCCGGGACGTACGGCCCTGCTGGCTCACCAGCAGCGCACCGTCGGCCTGCACGGCCACGACCACGCCGTCGGTCACCGCGAGCAGCGGAGCGGTGTCGATGATCACGATGTCCGCCGACTCCCGCAGCGCCAGCAGCAGGTCCGACATCGCCTTGGAACCGAGCAGTTCGCTCGGGTTCGGTGGGGCCGACCCGCTGGGCAGCACCAGCATCGACTTGTCGCCCCAGCGCTGCACCACGTCGCCGACCTTCACGTCGCCGACGAGCACGTCGGTGAGGCCGACCCCGGCGTCCAGCCCCAGGTACTCGTCGACCTTCGGCCGGCGCAGGTCCGCGTCGACAAGCAACACCCGCCAACCCGCCTCGGCCAGCGCGATGGCCAGGTTGCAGGAGAGCGTGGTCTTGCCCTCGCCCTGCAGCGCGCTGGTCACGGCGATGACCCGGGCCGGCTCGTGGACGTCCACGAAGCGCAGGTTCGTCCGCAGCTTGCGCACCGCCTCGGCGCGGGCCGAGGTCGCCGCGTCGCCGATGATGAGCGGCTCGGAGCGGGCGCTGCTCTCGAACGGGATCTCGCCCAGCAGCGGGCTGCCGGTGGCGCGTTGCAGGCCGGCGGAGTCCCGCAGCCGGACGTCGGCGACGCCGCGCAGGATCGCCAGGCCGACGCCGAGCACCAGGCCGATCAGCCCGCCGAGGGTGAGATTGCGCGCCGGTTGCGGGGAGACCGGGTTGGCGGTGACCCGGGGGCCGCTCACCACCTCGATCTTGATCGGAGCCTTACCCTCGGGTGTCGTCTCGACCTTCTGCACCAGGTCGACGAACTTCGCGGCGAGCGACTCCGACACCCGCAGCGCCCGGGTCTGATCGGTGTCGGTGACCGAGGCGCGCAGCAGGACGGTGCCGGTCTCGGTGGAGGTGCTCACCCGGCTACGCACCTCGTCCGCGGTGAGGCCCACCGGGGTCTCGGCCACCACGCTCTGCGCCAGCCGGTCGCTGGTGAGCAGGTCGGCGTACGACTTCACCCGCTGTTGGAGGAAGAGACCACCCTGGTAGGCATCGCTGACGCCGGCGTTGGGGGTGGTGACGAAGAAGGTGACCGAGGCGACGTAGCGGGGTTGTGCCCGTACGGTCAGGAACGCCGAGACACCCAGTGCCACCATGACCGTGACCAGCACGACCCACCAGTGGCGACGCACGTGACGCAATTGGCGGAGCAGGTCCATCAGGAGCGCCTCCGGATCGGTCCGATTACGCCAAAAAACTTCACGAAAACCCCCAAGGTCGTCTGTAACTCGTGAAACCATTAAAGCGGGCTTTACCGCTTATGTCCGGAGTTAGGTAGTTCTGGCGTCGGCAGGTGTGCGCCCCGCATAACCAACCGGGCAGAGGGGCATTCGGCAGCGGCGAGATCGGGGGAAAAGTCGACCGCCGCTCTGATGCCGACCGAACGGCCCCTGCGGTCGGCATCAGGCCGGAACCGGAACCGGGTCGGCAGCGGTGCGCCGGTGAGCCTGGTCGGCGAGTGGATTCCTGCCGTCCGACCACCCCGGGGCAACTCGCCCTGGTCCGACTCGTACACCCGGCCCGGCGGTTGACTGCCCTGGCCCGGCGGTTGCGCCCTGGCCCGGCGGTTGCGCCCTGGCACCTTGATCCGGCCGTGGCCGGTGGGACGACGGCGGACGGCCGGTGGGCGGTCTTCTGCGTGGTGGGTCTGGACTCAAGCGGGAGTTCGTCGCCGGTGGGGTACGCGATCCGCGTCGGCCGCGCTGCCCGTGGTGGCCGCCCTCGGCGGCATGCCGCTGCCGGCGCTGATCCCCCTGGCGGTCGCCGGGACCGGGGGCGGGCCAGGGCTGCGCGGCTGGCCCAGCTCTGCGCCGGGCTGACCGCCGCCACGGTGCGCGGCCGCCGCACCGCCAGGCACCGCCGGCTGGCGCGGTGGGAGCGGCCCGACGGCAACGGCGACGGCGACGGCGACGGCAACGGCGACGGCAACGGCAACGGCAACGGCGATCCCGCCGGCAACGGCAACGGCAACGGCGACAGGGAGCCCGGCGGCGATCCAGCCGGTAACGGCAACGGCAACGGCGATTCCGCCGGCGTGCCCGACGTCTACCAGCGGCCCGTCGGTCGGTGCCAGGTGAGTGGTGGCCGCACGGACCGGCGAACCGCGCACCCGGCGGGCGGCCCGGTCAGCGGCGACGCTCGGCGGGCGGCAGGTCCTCGGTCTCCTCGACAAGCGCCTCCGCGGCCGGTTCGGTGAGGTCGTCGCCCGGGACCGCTATCGCCTCGACGCGATCCTGCTCGTCGGCCTTCCCACCGGGCGGCGGCTCGGGAGCGGTGGCGCCGCCGGCGTAGCCGTACTCGTTCGGTTCGTCGTGCCGACTCATGGTCACCCTCCCGCTTTCCCGGTTTCGCCTCTCACCGCCAACGGTAGGTGCTGATCGTCTCCGCCGCAGCGCGCCGGGGATTGTCGCCCGGACCACGACCGTGCGCTGCCCAGCGCCGCCCCGAGCAGCTGACGCAGGGCGATGATCGCCACCGCGCCGGCCAGCACTTGCCACCCGGGATCGCCGGCGAGCCGGAGCAGACCGGCGGCGATCAGCAGGTCCAGCAGCACCCGGACGGCGGACCGCAGCGCTCCGGTGCTGAGCGCGGTGACCACGCCGGCGACCAACGCCAGGGCGGTGACCACCGTGATCAGCACTCCCGTCACGGTCGGCTCTCGCCCTCGGCCACCTGCCGCTGCTCCTGACGGATCTCCCGGCCCAGGAAGTAGTTGAGCGCCGTTCGGATCGTCGCGATCGCGGCCAGTTGGCCGATCTGGTTGAACGACGGGGACACCGCCGTGCGCAGGACGTCCGCGGCCAACTGGAATTCGAGCCCGAGGGTGAGGAAGCGGCCCAGCGAGAGCCGGATCGGCGTGAAGCGGGCGGCGGTGCGGTGTCGTACCCCTTCGACCACGAACCGCACCGCCGCCCAGACCGCCCCGACGAAGATGACAAGCGCGCCGGCCACCTCCACGACGGCAACCAACACCTGGTCGCCCTGGCGCAACAGCTCGGCCGGCTCCACCTCGGGCCGTTACCCGCCCGCCGGCCAGCTAGTCGACGCTCAGGTCAGCTCGTTCACCGCTTCCAGGATCAGCCAGAGACCGGAGATGGCGAACAGGATCGCGGCACCGTATTTGATGGCCTTCTCCGGCAGCCGCCGACCGAGCATACGGCCGACCAGGATGGCCAGCGCGTCGGCGGCGACCATGCCGACGGTGGAGCCGAGCCAGGTGCCGAACCAGCCGTACTTGGTGGCCAGCGTGATCGTCGCGAGCATCGTCTTGTCGCCCAACTCGGCAAGGAAGAACGCCACCGACACCGCCACGATCGCGGTCTTGCTCGTCTTCTCCGCCTTGCGCTTCTCCTCCTCGGTGAGCTTGTCACCGCGCAGCGTCCACGCGCCGAAGCCGAGGAACGCCACACCGGCCACCAGGGAGATCCAGTCGGTGGGCAGTACCGCACCGAGACCCACGCCGATGGCCACCGACGCCAGGTGCACCACCGCAGTGGCGACAGTGATGCCGATCAACACCGGGATCGGTTTGAACCGCGTGGCGAAGGTGAGCGCCATCAACTGGGACTTGTCCCCCAGTTCGGCGACGAAGATGACGCCGAAGCTGATCACCAGCGCGGCGAAAAATCCCTCCATGACATCCTTCCCGTTCACGCCGGGAGGAGGTACGGGGGCGCCCTCGACCCGGCTGCAACAGCCTGAGTCGAAGGTCTCGCCCGCCCCGTAAAGACCGGGGCCGCGTGGCCGGATGCGGAACGCACCAGTATGTCGACCACGACATTGGGGGCTACTCCCCTTCGCGGGATCAGCCTAGCGGATCACCGCCGGGCCGGGCCCGGGTGGGTGAACCGGCTCACCGTGCCCGCGCCAGCGTGACCCCGAACAGCCCGTCGGGGTCGGTCCAGAACTCCGCAGTGGTGAAGCCCGCGGTGGCCAACTCCTGGGCGATCCCCGCCGGGCGGAACTTCGCCGAGACCTCGGTGCGCAACTCCTCCCCCGCGGCGAAGTCCACGGTCAGGTCCAGCACCCGTACCCGCATCGACCGGGTCGCCCGCAACCGCATCTCGATCCACTCGTGCGCCGGGTCCCAGCGGGCCACGTGCGCGAACGCCTCCGGGTCGAAATCGGCGCCCAACTCCCGATTGATCACCCGCAGCACGTTGCGGTTGAACTCGGCGGTGACCCCGGCGGCGTCGTCGTACGCGGGCACGATCACCGCCGGATCCTTCACCAGGTCGGTGCCGAGCAGCAGCCAGTCGCCGACCTCCAGCGCGCCGCGCATCGCCGTCAGGAACCCGGACCGCTCGGCGGGCAGCAGGTTGCCGATGGTGCCGCCCAGGAACGCCACAAGCCGACGGCCGCCGGTGGGCAGCCGGTCCAGTTGTCGGGTGAAGTCACCCACGATGCCCCGGACCCGCAGGCGCGGGTAGTCCGCGGCGATCTGGGCCGTGGAACTCGTCAGCGCGCTCACCGACACGTCGAGCGGAACGAACGTGCCCAGCCCGCCGTGCCGGGCGAAGGCGTCAAGCAGCAGCCGGGTCTTCTCCGACGAGCCGGAACCCAACTCGATCAAGGTCTTGGCCCTGGTCAACGCCGCGATGGCGGGAGCGCGCTCGGCCAGCACCGCCCGCTCGGCCCGGGTCGGGTAGTACTCGGGTAGTCGGGTGATCTCCTCGAACAACTCGCTGCCCCGGGCGTCGTAGAACCACTTCGGCGGCAGCCACTTCTGCCCGGCGCTCAGCCCGGCCCGGACGTCGTCGCGCAGGCCGCGCTCCAGGTCGCCCGCCTCGAGGTAGATCTCCAGCGGATCCGCGGTCATCGCATTGCCTCTCTCCTCGAACAACAACTGGTTTTCGACAGGTGCGGCTCACCGGATCGGCAACGGGCGTACCCGCACCTCGCCCGCCGTGGCAGTGACGAGGTGCCCCTCCGGCACCGCCCGCCACCCGGGGTCGTCGTCGTGCGGCTCGGAGGCGAGCAGCACCGAAGCCGGCGTCTCCCGGACCGACAACGCGTGGCCGGCCACGCTGGCGACCGCCCGGCGGCCGTCGGTGAGCAGCAGGTTGAGCCGCGATCCGGGCGCGGCCGCGGCCACCTCCGCCACCGTCCGCCCGACCGCCTCGGCCGGGTCGTCGCCGGCGCGCAGCCGATGCCGCACGAGTGCCCAGAGCAACGCCGAGTCGGTGGCGGCGTCCAGGGTGAGCAGGTCACGCACCGGCAGCCCGGCGGCGAGCGGCACCACAGCGTCCGGCCAGCCGCGGACCACGCCGTTGTGGCTGAACAACCACCGGCCCTCGGCGAACGGCGCGGCGGCGCCGTCGAGCACCGCCATCCCGACGGTGGCCGAGCGCACCGCCGCGAGCAACGCGCCGGTGCGGGTCACCGCCGCGAGCTGGGCGATTGTCGGGTCGCTCCAGATCGGCTGTGCCCGTCGGTAGCGCACCGGCTCACCGTCGCCCGGATACCAACCGACCCCGAACCCGTCGGCGTTGATGGTGCCGCCGCCGCGCATGTCACGCGGTGCCCAGGACTGCCGCACGAGCGAGTGCGCCGGGTCGAACAGCACCTCGGCCAGGGTGACCTGTGGTCCCAGGTAGGCCAGGTGGCGACACATCAGGACGCCGTCCCCGCCGGGCCGCCGGGCGCGCGGTGGCTCACCGGTACGACTCGTCCGGTCGGACGTCGCGGGCGCAGCGGAACCCACTGAAGATCTGTCGGCGGATCGGGTAGTCCCAGTTGCGGAAGGTGCCCCGACAGGCCGATCGGTCGGTGCCGAACGAACCACCGCGCAGCACCCGGTAGTCGTCGCCGAAGAAGACCTCCGAGTATTCGCGGTAGGGGAACGCGGTGAAGCCGGGATGCCCGTCGAACGTGGTCGAGGTCCACTCCCAGACGTCGCCGATGAGCTGGTGCACACCCAACGGCGAGGCACCACCGGGGTACGCGCCCACCGGCGCCGGCCGCAGATGACGCTGGTCGAGGTTGGCGTGGGCCTCGGTGGGGTCGTCATCCCCCCACGGATAGCGGCGGGACCGCCCGGTCGCCGGGTCCCACCGGGCCGCCTTCTCCCACTCCGCCTCGGTCGGCAGCCGCTTGCCGGCCCAGGCCGCGTACGCCTGCGCCTCGTAGAAGCACACGTGCACCACCGGCTCGTCGGCACGGACCCGGCTCCACCTGCCGAAGCGCCGGTAGGACCAGTCAGCACCGTCGCGGCGCCAGTGCATCGGCGCGCTCAGCTGCTCCTGGAGCCGGTGTGCCCAGCCCGCCGCGCTCCACCAGCGCGGATCGGTGTAGCCACCGTCGGCGATGAAGGCCGCGTACTGCCCGTTGGTGACCGGGGCGGCGTCGATGACGTACGCGGGCAGCTCGACCCGGTGTGCCGGGCGCTCGTTGTCGAGCGCCCACGGGTCGGTGTCGGTGCCCATTGTGAACTCGCCGGCCGGCACCAGCACCTCGCCAGCGACCCGGGCGGACGGCTCGGGTGGCGGCGGGGCGTGCAGCACCGCCTGCCCCGACCGCAGCTGGTGGGTGGCGAGCATGGTCTCGTCGTGCTGCTGCTCGTGCTGCACGATCATGCCGAAGGCGAACCCGTCGGCGACCAACGGCCGCTCGGTGAACGCCACCCGCTCGAGCAGGTCGTGCACCTTGTCCCGGACGGTGCCCAGGTAGGCACGCGCCTCGGCGGGCGGCAGCAGCGGCAGCGTGGGACGGTCCCGTCGCGGCTGCTTGAACGCGTCGTACAGCTCGTCGATGTCGCACCGGACCGGCTCGCGGCCCCCGACGTCACGGACCAGCCAGAGCTCCTCCTGATTGCCCACGTGGGCGAGGTCCCAGACCAGCGGCGACATCAGCGGTGAGTGCTGGCGCAGCAGATCCTCGTCGTCGACCACCTCGGTCAGCAACGTCGTGCGAGCCCGGGCCCGCGCCAACTCCCCCGCGATCCGGTCGCGCAGCCGCTCCCCGTCGGGGTGTTCTGTCGTACTCGCGCTCATCACGCTGCCCTTCGCTCGCGGCCCCGGTGCACTCCTCGCGTTCACCTGTCCCGTCCTCTCGTCGCTGCGGCCAACCGCCGTCGTACGCCGCGCTGGATCTCGTCGTGGATGCCGGCCGGCAGGTCCAGCCGGGGCAGGGTGCGCAGCGCCAGGTCGAGCAGCGCCGCCGCGGCGGCGGCCAGCGCGGGATCGGCCAGGCCGTGCCGGGCGGCGGCCGACCAGCGGTGCGCCACCGGCGCGGCGACCTCGTGCGCCGCGCGCACCGTGCCCGGATCGGTGAAGAGGGCGCTGAGCACCGCCAGCGGAAGCCGCCAGCCCCGCTCGGGCTGGGCGTCCAGGTAGCGCAGCTCCAGGTAGCCGCGCGGGCGCACGGGCGGGAAGAGGGTGCTGACGTGGTAGTCGAGGTCGTCGGTGGTGGGCGGGCGGGGCAGCGCGCCGTCCAGCCAGTCGGCGAAGGTCACGCCGGGCGGTGCGGTCCAGTCCGGGCCGTGCCGGCGCAGACAGAGCAGGGGTGCGGCCAGCACGTACCGGATCCAGGTGGCGGTCGGGTCCTCGTCGATGCGGCCGGGCGTCCAGACCGGGCGGGTGCGGGCCGGGTCGATGGCCAACCAGGCGGCCATCCGCGCGGAGGCCCAGCCGGTGCGCCGCCCGGCGTGCCGGTTGGCCGACGCGAACGCCGCGAGCAGTGGCGGCCCGACCGCGTGGGCGGCCGCCCAGCGTGCCGGGACCTGGTCGGGCTCACCGGCGTCGAGGCAGACCTGCAGGCCGGCGGTGCTGTACATCATGGTGCGGCCGGCGGCGCCGTGTCTGTCGAAGGCGCCGCGCATCGCGCGGTAGCGGGGAGTTTCCAGCACCGGGCGGGGCCGTCGGTGTGGGTCGATGCCGCTGCGGCCCAGGATCAGCCCGGCGGCGGCCAGCAGGTCGGTGACCTGGGCGATGTCGGCCTCGGTGGCGAGGATCAAGGCGGTGACCGAGGGGCGGGGCGGGGTGGAGATCTCCAACTGGCCGCCCGGCTCGAGGGTCACCAGGCCGCCGTGTCGCAGCGGCTCGGCCGGGCTTGTCACATCAAGCGTGGCGGGGCTGTGCCGCCCCAGCGCCGCCCGTAGCCGCGTCGGGTCGACGGGGCGGGCGGGATCGGCGGCGTCGTGCACGGTCCATTCCAGTTCGACGCCGGTGAGCGTCGGTGGGCCGGTCTTGAAGCAGATCCGGGCGAGGTGCCGGCTCGCGGCGCCGGACTCGCGCAGGATGGCGCTGCGGTCCAGCTCGGGTGACGTCACCAACGGTCGGGACCCCCCTCCATCTGCCGACTCTGGGACACGGTGCCACCGTAAACCCACCCACCGACACCGTCGGGGCCATGCCAGCGCCACCCACCTCTGTCCAACAGACGCAGTTCCCGCGCAGGGCGGAACGGAAACGCGCCGACCGTTCACCTGGGAGCGCGGTGGCCCGCCGACGGCGGTGGTGCCTTGGGCTTCGCCGGCTCGGACGGCCTGGGTTCGGGCGCCAACCGCTGGCAGTACGCCGCGACCTCGGCGACGCCGCCGGCGGCGGCCACCAACGACTCGAAAGCCGGCGTCCGTAGCGCTGACTCCCGGTGTTCGGGCTTCTTCGCCTGCCAGGAACGGCACAGCCCGGGCAACTGGCCGGCGGGCGGGCCAGGGTTCGACGGCGGGCCCGGCGACGGCGGGCGGGACACCGGCGGGTCCGGCACCGGCGCGCCGGGTGCCGGTTGACCCGGCGACGGCGGGCCGGGCGGCACCGATCGACCGGGCTCGCCAGCGGTGGATGCGCTGCGATCGGGGCTCGACGAGGTCCGCGACGGCGCCGGTGCGACGGGCTCCGGCGTCCGGTCCCGGGTGACCGCGGCGAAGGCGGCGCCGGCCGTGGCGGTGGCCGCCAGCGCGCCGATCCAGGCCACCGCGCCGGTGGTGAGGCGGCGACGGTGCGGCCGGCGGGGCACGGACGGCGCCGGCGCGGCCCGAGCCGCCCGGAACGCGGCAAGCGCGGCATCCTCGCCGGCCAACTCGCCCGGCCGGGCCGGGCCGGCGGCCGCGGCGAGCAGGCCGGCCACCGGATCCGCAGCGGGTACGGCCACCGGCGACGACCCCGTGTCGACCCGGCCGACCTGGTCCGACGGGGCATGAACGTCAGCGCGGGCCGCGTCGAGCAGCCGTTCGGTTTCGGCATTGTCGACGCGCCGGAACGGGTTCATCCAGAATCCCCTCACGTCAGCCGTCCGCCGGCTCGGCGTGCGATGCCCGCAGGGATGGGCTGCCACCGGTGCGGGGCAGCGGCACCCCGTCGACCTCGGCCGACGGCTCGCCGCTCTGCCTTTCCAGCAGGGCGGCGAGCCGTCGCAGACCGCGATGGGCGGCGGTCCGGACGGCGCCGGCCCGACGGCCCAGCACCCGGCCGGCTGATCCCGCGTCCAATCCGATCACGGCTCTGAGCAGGACCGCTTCGGCTTCGCGGGGTGGCAGCGTGGCGATCAGTGCCAGGGCGGTCTCGGTGCCGATCGTCTCGCTGGCGCCCTCGGCGGTGTCCGCCGTGCTGGCCAGGTCGACGAGCGCGTGCACCGGGACCGGCAGGGACGGTCGGCGGCGCAGCCGGCGCAGGTGGTCCATCGCCCGGTTACGGGCGATGGTGACGGCCCAGGCGCGGAACTCGCCACCGGTGAAGGTGGGCAGGTCCCGGGAGATCTGTAGCCAGGTCTCGGAAGCGACGTCCTCCGCGTCCGAGCCGACCAGGGCGGTCAGATAGCGCAGCAGGCCCGGTTGGAGGCTGCGGTAGAGCAGGCGGAACGCGTCCTCGTCCCCCGCCTGCGCCGCGCTGACCGCCTCCGACAGCTCGGCTGTCATCCGCGACCCGTGGCGGGTCCGGCTCGCCCCGCCCCGCGTAGCCGCGGCGCGGCAGAGCACGCGGTATGACTCGTCCGACCGCCACACATCCGCCCCCGCACCGCCCTCCGCCGATCTGCTCCGACCCGTGACCGAGGTCGTCGGCCGGGATGCCTGGTGGCCGACGCCAGGGTCGATCGGCTCCGCGCGTCGACGGTCGAGGTGACCGGAGGCGCCGAGCCGGGCTAACGCTAGGACGGGGCCACCGAGGCGACAAGCCGGCACGTTGTCACGGAAGAGTGACAATTATCAACTCTGCGGGCCGGCGTGTCATCGTCACCGCCTGTGACCAGAGCGCGCAAACCAGACTGCGGCACGGCGTCTCGGTGAGCGCGGGGAATCGGCGGGCCGAAATATGTCACCTTTCGTCACCGAACGCTTCCACACCGTCACAAGAACGCGGCGTCCACAGAGGTCAACCGGCCGGTGCCGATGCTGTCACTCGTTCGGCGGACGGCCCGTGTCGCGCTCCCGCGCGCCACTCTGGGTACGGTATTGCGGTGTTGTCATCGGAGGTCGTGCTCAGCGGTCGGTACCGCCTGGACGAACGGGTCGCCACGGGCGGTATGGGCGACGTCTGGCTTGCCTCGGACCTGATCCTCGGCCGGCAGGTCGCGGTCAAGGTGCTGCTGCCGAGCCTGGTCTCCGACCCCGACTTCATCGCCCGGTTCCGGGCCGAGGCGCGGATCATGGCAGCGCTGCGGCACCCCGGCATCGTGCAGGTGTTCGACTGCGGCGCCGACGACCTGCCCGACGGCGCAGGTCGGGCGGACTACCTGGTCATGGAGTTCGTCGCCGGCGAGCCGTTGTCCAAGCGGATCGAGACGGCCGGCCGCCTCGACGTGGCCGAGACGATGTCGATCGTCGCCCAGGCCGCCTCGGCGCTGAACGCGGCGCACCGCGGCGGCATCGTGCACCGCGACGTCAAGCCCAGCAACCTGCTCGTGCTCGAGGACGGCACCGTCGTCCTGGTGGACTTCGGCGTGGCGCGTTCGCTCGACATCACCAGCATCACCAGCACCAACGCGGTGCCCGGCACCGCCCTCTACATGGCTCCCGAGCAGGCCGCCGGTCGACCGGTAAGCGGTGCCACCGACATCTACGCGCTGGGCGCGGTCACCTACTGCTGCCTCACCGGCAGTCCGCCCTTCACCGGCGACAACCCGCTCCAGGTGGCCGTCCGACACCTCGACGACGAGCCGCCGGAGCTGCCGCACGAGATTCCGGAGGCGGTCCGCGCCCTGGTGTACCGGGCGCTGGCCAAGGACCCACTCGAGCGTTTCAGCAGCGGCGCGGCGATGGCCGAGGCGGCCCGGACCGCGGTCACCGGCGGCGAGCCGCCGACCGCGCTGGCCGGGGCCGTTCCGCTGCGCGACGCCGGGCCGGGCACCCGCACCGACGGGCCGGTTGGCGCGGCGGTGGCAGGTGGGCCGCAGGTCGGGCGGGAGCGTCGGCGGGGTCCGTTGGTCGGCGCGGGGGTGGCAGTGCTCGTCGCCCTTGTCGGGCTCGGCGCGGCGCTCGGCGCGACGCGGGGTACCGGCGACGATCCGGCGGTCAACCTGCCGACCACCTCGCCGGCTGTGGCGCCGAGTGGCCCGTTGGAGCTGCCGGCGGGCAACGAGCAGGTCGCCACCGGTGGTCCGACCCGACCCGACCGGGCGGCGCCGCCCGGCAACTCGCCGTCGGCGTCGATTCCCGTTACGCCGAGCACGCGACCCAGTCAGACGAGCACCCCGCCGACGCCAACCGGGGCGCCGACGCTCACCACCCCGCCGACCAGCAGCCCGGCGAGCACCCCGGCGACCCCGCCGTCGGTGCCCCCGACGACCCCGCCGGACGGCCTGCCGACCGGTGGTCCGGACGTACCGGAGGGCAACTGAGCGCTCCGGGTTCGCCCAGCGCGGATAGTCCCACCAGCACCGATATCCCCAAAACGGACTTGCGTCACCCAACGCCCCTCTAGGCTCCTCGGCAGGTCATATCCACCATCTGCTGCGGGAGCCCGGGTGAACGCTGAAAAGCTGGTCGTGATCGGTCAGGGGTACGTCGGGCTGCCGCTGGCCATGCGCGCGGTGGAGGCGGGGCTGGACGTGGTCGGCCTCGACGTCGACGCCGACCGGGTGAAGCGTCTCGCCTCCGGCGAGTCGTTCGTCGAGGACATCCCGACCGACCGGCTGGGCCGCGCCCTGGGTAGCGGCCGATACCACCCCAGTACGGAGTACACGGATGCCGAGGGCTTCGACATCTGTGTCATCACCGTGCCGACCCCACTGCGCGACGGCACCCCCGACCTGAGCTTCGTCGAGCAGGCCGGTGTCGGCATCGGTCCGTACGTCCGGCCGGGGTGCACTGTGGTCCTGGAGTCGACCACGTACCCCGGCACGACCGAGGAGCTGCTGCGCCCACTGTTGGAGTCGGCGAGCGGACTGAGTAGTCCCGGCGACTTCCACCTCGGCTACAGCCCGGAGCGGATCGACCCGGGCAACCGGACCTGGCGGCTGGAGAACACGCCGAAGGTGGTCTCCGGCGTGGACGCGGCCTCGCTGGCCCGGGTGGACGAGTTCTACAAGCGGCTCGTGGACCGCACGGTGCCGGTGGGCTCGACCCGGGTGGCGGAGCTGACCAAGCTGATCGAGAACACCTTCCGCCAGGTCAACATCGCACTGATCAACGAGCTGACCATGCTCTCGCACCACCTCGACATCGACGTCTGGCAGGCGATCGACGCCGCCGAGACCAAACCGTTCGGCTTCCTGCCGTTCCGGCCCGGGCCCGGAGTCGGCGGGCACTGCCTGCCGATCGACCCGTGTTACCTGTCCTGGCAGGTCAAGCGCCGCCTGGGCCGGCAGTTCCGCTTCATCGAACTGGCCAACGACATCAATCACGAGATGCCCGAACACGTCTGCCAACGGATCATGGCGGGACTGAACCGGGACGGCCGGGCCGTCAGCGGGGCCCGGCTGCTGCTGCTCGGTCTGGCGTACAAGAAGAACACCGGCGACATGCGCGACTCCCCCGCGGTCGACGTGGCCCTCCGACTGCGGGGGTTCGGTGCCGAGGTACACGCGGTCGAGCCGTACGCCGAGGCGCACCACATCCCGGCCGGGGTGACAGTGGTCGGGCTCACCGAGCAGGAGGTACGCGCCGCCGACGCGGTGGTGGTGGTCACCGACCACGACACCTTCGACTACGACCTGGTGGTCCGGCACGCGCGCTACGTCTTCGACACCCGCAACCGGTGCGTCGGCCCGATGGTCGAGCGCCTCTAGACCCGGCACCGCTGGCCGGTCCCGCCGCCGCGCAAGACGGCGGGACCGGCCGGCGGATGTCCGTTGCCGCCCCGGCCGGCGGCACCTCGTCCGTTCCCGCCCCGGCCGGCGGCACCTCGTCCGTTCCCGTCCCGGCCGGCGGCACCGGGCGGTGACACCCGTCGACGGCCGGCCGGCCGGCCGCGGCGTCGTCACTGGTCGGCGAGCGCCTCGACGACCGGGCGGGACAGCGCCCGGCGGGCCGGCAGGACCGAGGCGAGCAGGGCGGCCAGCACCGCGACGCCCAGGATCAGCCCGAGCTGGCCGAGCGGCAGCACCACGTGGAAGTCCCCGCCGAGGCGGCTCAACAGGGCCATCGCGGAGGCGCTGACGCCGGTGCCCAGCCCCACACCGAGCACCGCACCGACAAGCGCCATCAGCACCGCCTCGACGGCGAGCACCGCCCGCATCCGGGCGCGGGTCAGCCCGACCGCCCGCAGCACGGCGTTCTCCCTGGTCCGCTCGACCACCGACAGGCTCAGCGTGTTCGCCACGCCGACCAGGGCGATCACCACGGCCAGGCCGAGCAGCGCGGTGACGAACGCGAGCACCATGTCCACGGTGCCGGTGAGCATGTTCTTGTACGCGCCCTGGTCCATCAGGTTCACCGTCGGATAACGGGCCAGCACCCCCTCGATCACGTCCCGGGCCTGCTCGGCGCTCACCCCGGCGGCGGGGTCGATCTCGGCCAGGAAACCCCGCTGACCGGGGAAGAGCGCGGCGAAGTCCGCGTCGGCCATGTCGATGACGTGACCCGCCGGCGCACCGTCGGCCGGCGTGTCGTCGGTGACCACCGCCGCCACCCGGAACGGCCGGTCCGCGACTGTCACCGGGGAGCCGACCCGCAGGCCGCGTGCCTGGGCCAACTCCTGGTGTACGAGCACCTGCCCGGGACCGACCCGGGTGGCGTCGCCGGCCAGCACCGCGCCCAGGGTCCGGCCGACGAGCGCCGGGTGGGCCGCCCGGATCTCGACGTCGTCGACGACAGTGTGACGCTGCTCGTGCACCACCCCCAACTCGGGACGGGCGGCCAGCTCACCGGTGAGCGCAGCCGGGAGATCCTGACCGATTCCGCTCACCACGAAGTCCGTCCCGACTTGCTCATCCACGCTGCGTTCGATGCCGTCCTTGGTGCTGCGTGCGCCGACCATGAAGGCCGACACCAGTCCGATCCCGATCACCAGGGCGGTGGCGGTAGCGGCGACCCGGCGCGGATTGCGGACCGTGTTGGCCACCGCCAGTGCGCCGGTCGCCCCGAGGACGCGCCGGACCGGCCAGCCGAACACCCGGGCCAGGGCCGGGACGAGCACCGGCCCGAACAGCACGATCCCGAAGAAGGTGAGCACCCCACCCGCCGCCACCAGCACCAGCTGGCCGGCGCTGGCGGCACCGGCCAGTGCGGCGACACCGACGGCCAGCAGCACCGCGCCGAAGGCCAACCGGAGCCGGCCGGCGCCCCGGCTCGGCTGCACCGCGGCGTCGGTGAGCGCGGCCACCGGCGCGACACGGGTGCCCCGCCAGGCCGGTAGCAGGGCGGCGCACACGGTGAGCGCGGTGCCCAGCAACAGACCGGTGAGCACTGTCGAACCGGTAACGGTCAGGGCTCCGGTGCCCAACACGTCCAGTTCGGACAGCAGCAGCCGCAGCCCGCCGGCGAGGGCCACCCCGAGCAGCACCCCGAGCGCGGAGGCGACAAGTCCGAGCACCGCCGACTCCAGCACTGCGGCCCGGAACACCTGCCCCCGGGTGGCGCCGATCAGGCGCAGCAGCGCGGTGCGCCGGGTGCGCTGGGCCAGCACTATCGCGAAGGTGTTGGCGATCACGAAGCCGGCCACCACCACGGCGACCCCCACGAAGATCAACAGCAGCATCCGGAACTGGTCCGCGCTGCGGACCGCCTCCTCGACGGCCTCGTCGAGGATCCGCTGCCGGCTCTTCACGAGGGCTTCGCCGCCAGCCACGTCCCGCACCCGCTCGGTCACCGCCGCGACGGAGGCACCCGGACGGGCCGCCACCATGATCCGGCCGTATCCCCGCTGGCCGGTGAGGGCCAACGCGTCCGGCCCGACCAGGCCGACGAACGGCCCCCCGACGTCGCGGACGGTGCCAGCCACGTCGACGGTGCCCACCAGGGTGTACGGGCGGGCCGCGCCGCCACCGCCGCCGACCCGCACCTCCGCGCCGAGGGCGAAGCCCTCCTCGGCCGCCGTCGGCGCGTCGAGCACCACCTCCCCGGCCCGGTCGGGCAGGCGGCCGGCGACCACGTCGTACGAGCGCAGCGCCGGCTCGGTGGGGATGGCCACCAGCATCGTGAAGCCGAGCACCGGACGGCCGTCGGAGCCGAGGATCCCGGCGGTGTCCGTCAGTTCACCAGCCGCGGCGGCCACCCCGTCGACCGCGCGCACCCGGTCGACCAGGGCGGGGGCCAGCGCCTCCCGGCCGGCGGAGTAGACACCCAGGTCGGTGTGCCGGTCGAAGGTGCCGGCCCGCTCGTACGCCCCGGCGCGCATCCCGTCGACGAAGATCATGGTGCCGGCCACGAACGCGACCCCGAGCACGACGGCCAGCGCGGAGAGCAGCATGCGCAGCGCCTCGGCACGCAACGAGCGCAGGGTCAGGCGGATCATGCGGAGCTCCCGGTGCAGGTGACGGATCGGACCCCTCCGACGCTATGGCCGGAGCTGGTCAGTCGATCTCCACCTGCGCGCTCGACCTGCCTGCGCCGCGGGTCGCGGTGCGCCCATCACCCACTACGACCCAGGTCGTACGCGGCGTCATCCGCCGGGTGTGACAAGCCCGCTCTCGTACGCCAGGACCACCGCCTGGACCCGGTCGCGCAGGTGCAGCTTCGCCAGGATCCGACCGACGTGGGTCTTCACCGTCGCCTCGGCCACGTGCACCCGGGCGGCGATCTCCGCGTTGGACAGGCCCTGGGCGACAAGCAGCAGCACCTCCCGTTCCCGCTCGGTGAGCTGGGTAAGGCGAGGGTCCGCGCTCGGTGCGGCGCCGAGCTGCCCGGCGAACCGGTCCAGCAGCCGCCGGGTGATCGACGGGGCCACCACCGAGTCGCCCCCGGCCACCACCCGGATCGCGGCCAGCAACTCCTCCGGCGGGACGTTCTTGAGCAGGAACCCGCTCGCCCCGGCCTGTAGCGCGGCGAACGCGTCCGCCTCGGTGTCGAAGGTGGTGAGCACCAGCACCCGGGGCGGGCCCGCGGGCCGGTCGGCGCAGAGCCGCCGGGTCGCCTCCACCCCGTCCATCGTGGGCATCCGGATGTCCATGACGACCACGTCGGCCTCGGTGCGGGAGAGCACCCGCAGGGCGTCCGCGCCGTCGATCGCCTCCCCGACCACCTCCAGGTCGGGCTGGGACTCGAGCACCATCCGGAACCCGGCGCGGACCAACGCCTGGTCGTCCACGATCACCACCCGGACCGTCATGCCGCGATCACCTCCGTTGCCGGCTCCGACGGTAGCGGTAGCCGCACTTCGAGCTGCCAGCCCCCGGCCGGCCGGGGGCCGACGGTGAGGGTGCCGTCGTACACAGTGACCCGCTCCCGCATGCCGAGGAGACCGTGACCGCCGGACGGTGCCGGGCTGACCAGCGGCCGGCCCCGGCCGTCGTCGCGGACCCGGACCACGACGGCCCCGACGGTGTGGGTCAGGACGACCTCGACGCCGGCGCCGACGCCGGCGTGCTTGAGCGCGTTGGTGAGCGCCTCCTGCACCACCCGGTAGATGGTCAGCTCCAACCCGGGCGGCAGCGCCGGCTGCTCGCCGGTGACGGTGCTGCGGATGTGCAGCCCGGCGTCGCCGAAGCGAGCCAGCAGGTCGGGCAGCTCGGCCAGGGCCAGGCGCCGGTGTTCCGGGTCGGCGGCGGCCACGAGCCCGTCGCCGCCGGCCGGGCCGGCGTCGCGCAGGACGCCCACCAACCGGCGCATCTCCTCAAGCGCCGAGCGGCCGGTGTCCGCGACCACCTTCACCGCGGTGCGGGCCTGGGCGGGGTCACGGTCGAGCATGAACCGCGCGCCGTCGGCCTGGACGATCATCACCGCCAGGCTGTGCGCGACCACGTCGTGCAGCTCACGGGCGATCCGGGTGCGCTCCTCGGCGACCGCCGCCCGGGACTCGGCCTCCCGTTCGCGTTCCAGGGTGGTGGCCCGTTCCTCAAGGCTGAGTACGTAGAGCCGGCGGGTCCGCACGTTCAGCGCGACCAGCCACACCGCACCGGTGACCAGCGCGTACCACACCGAGGTGATCCACCAGACGATGACGCCGGGGGTCTGCACGGCGGCGAGCACCGCGCCCACCGCGGCGACCACGCCGGCGAGCACCCCGGTGCGCAGCCGATCGCCGTACTTCACCACGCTGTAGAGCGCGATCAGGACGGCGACGTCGAAGGGCAGCGGACCCCAGCGGGCGATCACCTGCACCAGGGCGAGCACGGCGACCACCACCGTCACCGCGCCCGGGCGGACCCGGCGGAACAGCAGCGCCACGGCCATGCCCAGACAGACGATCGCGGCCGCCCAGCCGCCCGCCAGGTTCGCCGCGCCGGCCAGGCCGATCAGGGCCACCACGGCGGAGACGGCCACGTCGAAGGCGACGCCGCGCAGCGGGCGACCGAACATCGTGCGTCTCACGGTCACCCAGCGTACGTGCCGGCAGGCGTGGCCAGCGCGCCTCGGCCGGGCCGGACCGTGCGGTGATCCCGCCGGTCGGCCCGACCGGCCCGGCTCACCGGTCGAGGACCTCGCGCATCCGGTCGATCTCGACGGTCTGCTCGGTGGCGACCGAGGTGGCGAATTCGTTGAGTGTGAGGTCGGACCCGACGGTGAGCAGGTTGGTGGCCATCTCGATGGCGCCCTGGTGATGCTCGGTCATCATCCGGACGAAGAGCCGGTCGAAGGCCGCGCCACGGCTGGCGGCGAGCTGCCGCATCGCCTCGGGTGACTGCATGCCGCGCATGGTGCCGTGGTCGTGCCCCGCGACCTCCGCCGGGAGGCCGCGGGTCTGCAACCAGCCCCGCATCATGCCGATCTCCGGTTCCTGACTGGCCCGCATGCGCTCGGCGAGGGCCCGGATGTCGGGGTCGGCAGCGCGGTCACCGGCGAGTTGCGCCATTTCGAGCGCCTGCGCGTGGTGCGGGATCATCATCCGGACGAACCAGACGTCCAAGGAGTTGTGCGGCGCGGGGCCGGCGTCGCGGACCTCGTGGGCCGCGCGGGTGGCCGCGACCTCACCGGGGCGGCCGGGCGCGATGACGGTCAGGTCGGTGGGGACCGGGCTGGCTGTCGGCGAGGTGGGCGCGGGGGTGGCGGGTGCGGAGGCCGACCCGGCGGCGCCCGTCGCGGCGTCGCCGCCGGCGCGGGTCACCACCACGGCCACCAGCGCGAGCATGACGGCCAGTGTGACAATCGCCAGGGTTCGGGCGCGCCGGTCGGTCATGGGCCACTCCCTGAAGTCGAGGTCATCGCGATGCTACCCATTGATGGAGTCACTTTAATGTGACCCCCATCACATCGACGATCTTCGCAGGACGGTAAGGTGTCGACAATCATCTCCCCCTTGCGAAGGGCCTCGCCGATGATCAAATTCCACCTGCCCCGGCCACGACACCTGCGCATCGTGGCGCTCGCGACGACCGGCCTCCTCGTCGCCAGCGCGCTCGTCGCCCCGGCCAGCAACGCCCAGGTGGCGCCGCAGCCGGCGCCCGCCGCCGCGATCCCCGGCGTCGACGAGATCGTCAGCAGTCCCAACCTGCGTCAGATCGCCAACGTGCCAAAGGTCGCCCCCCTGGACGCGACGAACAGCGACATCGCCTTCCAGGGCAAGTACGCGTTCGCCGGCAACTACAACGGCTTCGTCATCTACGACATCTCGCGGCCCAGCGCCCCGACGGTCACGGCCCGGGTGCTCTGCCCGGGGTCGCAGAACGACATCTCCGTGCACGGCGACCTGCTCTTCCTCTCCACCGACTCGTCACGCAGCGACGACTCCTGCAACAGCACCGCGCAGGGGGCGGACGTGAAGGACTCCTGGGAGGGCATCAAGGTCTTCGACATCAAGGACAAGGCCAACCCGCGCTACATCAAGTCCGTCGAGACGGCCTGCGGCTCGCACACCCACACCCTGGTGCCGGGCAAGGACCGCAAGGCCGTCTACCTGTACGTGTCGTCGTACAGCCCGCGGGCCGAGTTCCCGGACTGCCAGCCGCCGCACGACTCCATCTCGATCATCAAGGTGCCACTGAAGAAGCCGACCGACGCGGCAGTGGTCGCCACGCCGAACCTCTTCCCGGACGGCGGCTTCGCCGGCGGGCCGGGCTCGGCGACCACCGGTTGCCACGACATCACCGCGTACCCGTCGAAGGACCTCGCCGCCGGCGCCTGCATGGGTGACGGGATCCTGCTCGACATCAAGAACCGGGAGGCGCCCCGGGTCATCAACCGGGTCCGGGACACCGTCAACTTCGCGTTCTGGCACTCGGCCACCTTCAACAACTCCGGCACCAAGGTGGTCTTCACCGACGAGCTGGGTGGCGGCGGGGCGGCGACCTGCAACGAGGCCATCGGACCCAACCGGGGCGCGGACGCCATCTACGACATCGCCGGCCGCGGTAACGCCCGGACGATGACCTTCCGCAGCTACTACAAGATCCCCCGGACCAACGCGGACACCGAGAACTGCGTGGCGCACAACGGCTCGCTGGTCCCGGTGCTCGGTCGGGACATCATGGTCCAGGCGTGGTACCAGGGCGGCATCTCGGTCTGGGACTTCACCGACTCGGCCAACCCGAAGGAGATCGCCTTCTGGGAGCGCGGCCCGCTCTCGACCGAGAGGCTCGTCGGCGGTGGCACCTGGTCCGCGTACTACTACAACGGCCACATCTACTCCAACGACATGGTGAAGGGCCTGGACGTCCTGGAGCTGAACGACTGGCGGACCTGGACGGCCAAACTGACCCGCTACCCCGAACTCAACGTGCAGACCCAGCCCAGCTACCTGGGCTGGTAGGCACCACACCGCACCGGGTCCGGTCCCCCGATCCATGGGGGGCCGGACCCGGCCCTGTTCGGGCAGGTCCGCCCACGTCCCCTCGGCGGCCGGCCGCCGCGATCGTGGGGCTGGTCACCACGGCGGGCGACAGACCGGCAGCCGTGGGAACGTGGTCAGACGTGAAGCCTGCCGCCGTCGCCGACGCACCGCCCGAGCCGACCAGCCGCTGGCGACCCCACCCGCTTGATCTGGTGGCCGTCGTCCTCGCGGCACTCGGGGTGGGTTGCGCGCTGAGCGGGCTGCTGCCCGCGGCGGAGACCACCGCCACCCTGCACCGGGTCCTGCCGCTTCTGCTCTTTCTCGGCACCGTGATCGTGCTCGCCGAACTGACCGCCGTGGCCGGTGTCTTCGACGTGCTGGCCAGCCAACTGGCCATCGCCTCCCGGGGCAGGTGGGCGGCGTTGTTCCTGCTCTGTGGTGGCCTGGCCACGCTTACCACCCTCGTACTCAACCTCGACACCACCGCCGTGCTGCTCACCCCGGTGCTGCTCGCCCTGGCCCGCAACCTGCGGGTGCCGGCCGCCCCGCTCGCAGTCACCACCGTCTGGTTGGCGAACACCGCCAGCCTGCTGCTGCCGGTGTCGAACCTGACCAACCTGCTGGCCGCCGACCGGGTCGGGTTGACCCCACTGGCCTACGCCGAGCGGATGGCGCTGCCGCAGCTCGCCGCGGTGACGGTCACCATGGCACTGCTCTGGTACGTGTGGTGGCGGCGGGACCGACCGGCCGGCGGGCGTTTCGTACCGCCGAAGCGGCACCTGCCGGCGGACCCGGTGCTGCACCGCGTCGCACTCGCCGGCTGCCTGCTCTTCGTCGCCGGCATCCTCGCCGGGGTGGAGATCGGTCTCGCCTCGGCCGTCGCGCTCGCACTGGTGCTTGTCGGGTTCGTCGTCCGCTCCCCCGCCACGCTGCGCCTGCGGCTGGTGCCGGTGCGGCTGCTGCTCTTCGTCGTCGGGCTGTTCCTGGTGGTGCAGACCCTCGGTCAGCACGGGCTGGACGACCTGGTCGCCGGCCTGCTCGGCGCCGACGACGGGGCGCTCGGCGCGCTGCGGGCCGGCGGCACCGGGGCGCTGCTGTCGAACGGCGTGAACAACCTGCCGGCCTACCTGGCCGGCGAGGCGGTGCTGCCGGCCACCGACCACACCCGCCTGCTGGCCCTGCTGATCGGCACCAACGTCGGCCCGCTGGCCGCGCCCTGGGCCTCGCTCGCCACCCTGCTGTGGTTCGAGCGGTGCCGGGCGGCCGGGGTGACGGTGCCGTCGACCCGCTTCGTGCTGAGCAGCACCCTGCTCGCGGTGACCGGCACGCTCGCCGCGGTCGGCGCGTTGCTGCTGGTGAGCTGAGCTGCCCAGGGCGGCACCGGCGGGCTGGTCCCCAGCCCGCCGCCGTCGGGTCCCCGCCACGAGGACCCGACGGCAGGGTCGGGTCAGTCCCGGTGCACCGCGAGCTGCATCTCGGTCACGCCCTTTTCCGGCTCGTCCGCGCAGTAGTCCAGGTACACCTCGCGGGCGAAGCCGTCGGCGCGGTAGCCGTTGTCGTCGATCCATCGGGCCAGCACCTGCATGCTCTGCTCGACGTCGGCCATCGCGCCGTGGTGGACGATCGTCGCGGCGGAGCCCAGCGCGGGCAGGTCGCGTACCTCGACGTCGGGGACTGTCGACGCCGCGACGGTCACCCCGGCGTGCACCAGCACCGCGTCGCCGTCACCCGGCGCGGCCGGCTCGTACCAGGCGATCGCCGGCCCCGTCGGGGTGATGCCGGCGGCGGCCAGCCGGCGGAACAGCTCCGGGTAGAGCGGCCCGATCACCGGGCCGATGTCCTGGCCCTGGTAGCTCGGCGCGACAGCGGTCAGCTCCGCGAGGCGCACCTGTGGAACTTCCTTCAGGACGACGTCCTGGGTAGTCATGGTTCCCTCCGACTCGATCATCCGGAGCCTCGCCTCGACCGCTGCCAACCGGGCGGCGTCCGCCGCCAGTTGCTCTTCCAACTGGGTCCGGCGTAGCCGCAGCATTCCGCGCAACTCGACCACGTCGACGGCGTCGTCGACGATGACCCGCACCTGCTCAAGCGTGAGGCCCAGGTCCTTCAGGGCGATCACCCGGTTGAGCCGGCGCAGCTGGTCCGCGCGGTAGAACCGGTACCCGGTGTGCGGGTCGACGGCGGCCGGACGCAGCAACCCGACGTTGTCGTAGTGGCGCAGCATCCGCACCGACACCCGGCCCAGCCGGGCGAAGTCTCCGATGGTGAACATGATCCCCTCACGCTCGTCCCTGACACGGTGTCAGAGTCAAGCGTGGGGTCAACCGACCGACGAGCGGCGGGCCGGGCGCGGGCCGACCAGTCGACGGACCATCGGCGCGGCGTTCCACCTGGCGGCACCGACCAGATCGCGGGCATGCTCCAGGACTGTGTAGTCGGGCCGGTCGAGCCCGTCGGCGATGGCACGGTCGAGGTCGTTGCCGCACCGGCTCAGCACCGAGTCGAAGTCGCGGCGCACCGGCTCCTGCAGGTCGTAGCCGAACGAGCGGTGCAGCCGGGCGAAGAGCGGTTTGTACAGGCGGACCCGCTCGTGCAACCCCGACGAGTACGACATCGGGTTCTTCGGCCGGCGCAGAATGTAGTCGGGCAGCACGTCGGCGAACGCCCGCCGGACGATCCACTTCTCCTGCCCGTCGCGCAGCTTCAGGTCCAGTGGCAGCCGCATCGCCAGCTCCACCACGCTGAGGTCGAGGAACGGCACGCGGGCCTCCACGCCGTGGCCCATCGCGGCCCGGTCCACCCGCTGCAACTCCGTCCGGCACAGGTTGCGGATCCGGTGCAGGAACAGCCGGCGGGCCGCGGCCGGGCCGACCTGGTGGTACATCGGATATCCACCGAACAACTCGTCCGAGCCGTCACCGGTGAGCACCACCTTGATGCCCAACTCCCGCAGGCGCCGGAAGATCGGCACCGAGACCACCGCGTTGATGATGTCGCCGTACTCGGTCAGCTCGGAGATCCGGATCGCCTCGCGCACGTCGGCGAGCCGGATGTCGCGCGGGCGCAGCTCGACCACGACGTGCGGCACGTCGAGGTCGGCGGCGAGCCGCCGGGCGTACGCGACGTCGGGGCTGTCGGCGACGCCGACCGTCACCGCGACGCAGTCCGGGTGGATGTCGCGTACCTGCCGCAGCGTCAGTGAGCTGTCCAGCCCACCGGAGAGCACCACCCCGACGGTCAGGTCGGTCTCCACCCGCATCCGGATGGCGTCGCTCAGCGCGGCCCGAACGAGCAGGGCGGCCTCGTCCGGGTCGTCGATGAGCGGCAGGCCCGCGCCGATGGTGAGCAGGTCGACGTACGGGTTGAGGCGGACCGGCCCATCCACCTCAGCCCAGCCGTGGTGCCCCGGCGGCACCTCGGTGATCGGTGCGCCGTGCCCGACGAGCGCCTTCACCTCGGAGGCGAGCTGCAGGCAGCCGGGCCGACGCGACAGGTACAGCGGTTTGACCCCGAGCGGGTCGCGGGCCAGGTAGGCCCGGCCGGTGCTCCGCTCGACGGCCGCGAACGCGTACTCGCCGCGCAGTCGGGTCACCGCCGCCTCGCCCCACTGCTGGAACGCGGCGAGCAGCACCTCGGTGTCGCTCTCGGTGCGGAACGCCTGACCCAGCCGGGTCAGCTGCGTGCGCAGCTCCCGGTAGTTGAAGATCTCCCCGTTGAAGCAGAGCAGCCAGCGCTCGTCGGTCGAGGTCCACGGTTGCACCGCCCGATCCCGGTCGACGACGCGCAGGCGGCGGGTGCCGGCGAGCAGCCCGCGCTCGGACCGGGTTTCGGTGACCTCGCCGCGCGGGGCCAGGACGGCGAGCATCCGGCGGAAGGTCGCCGGATCGGCCTCGGGTCCGATGCTCAGGGCGATGCCGCACACGGTTCAGACCCCCATCTCGGCCTCGTACGCGCGGCGTAGCCGGCGCCGGGCGGCGGGCGCGAGGCACAGGTGCCACGCCTGCCCCTCGTCGATCACGTTGATCTCGCCGGCCTCCTGTCGGGCCAGCAGCAGTTCCGCGAGCGCCTGGCGCGCACCGAAGCGTTCGAACCAGCTCAGCTCGACGTCTGCCGAGTAGCCGAGACAGTGCCCGCTGGGCAGCATCGCGGCGTAGCCCAGCCGGCGCAGCCGGTACTGGTGTTCGGCACTGCGGACCAGGCTGGTCACCCACAGCGGTGGGGTGTTCGGCGGCGCGGCGGCGGCGAACTCCCGCGCGAGGTCGTTGAGCAACGCCACCACCTCCCGGCGGGCGCGACGGAACAGCAGTCCGGCGGTCTGCGGGGTGGCGTCCGGGCGCAGTCGGCGTCGCAGGCCGCGGGCGGCACGGCCCAGCAGGGTCGCGGGCTGCTCCTGGTAGCGGAACCGCAGCAGGTCGCGGCGACGCAGCCACTCCAGGTCGACAAGCTCGGCGCTGCCGTTCACCTGGTCGTCGGTGACGAACGTGGGGGCGTCCTGCCACCACAGCACGTCGATGCGGGAGAGCAGGTAGATCCGCACCAGCGCGCTGAGGTCGGCCGCCGAGGTGCGCTCGTTGGGCTGGTAGCGGGCCATCTCCAGCAGCAACGTCTCGCGGGCCCCGATCAGCCCCTGCGGGGTGGCGTCGAGGACTGCGGCCAGCGCCGGCTCCCGTAGCCGCTCGTCGACGAGCACCTGGCGGGCCCGGGTGCTCGCCGCGTCGGCCAGGGCACCGACCTCGATCAGCAGTTCGGCGACGGCGGCCCGGTAGGCGGCCAGGTCGGGCTCGACGGCTGGCCGGCGGCGCGCGGTGCTGCCGGTGGGCCGGCGGCGCGGCGGCGCGGTGGGTGAGACGGGCGAACCAGGTTGCTGTCCCGGACTACGGCTGGGCACTCGCATGACGGGGGTCCCTTCTCCGCTCGCGGCACTGGGTGGATCGCCCTGAAACCCACCGTAATCAGCCGGACTGGGATGGATCGAACAATCCTCCGATTCACCCCTAACGGAGCCGGACCTCGCGCTCACCGCTACGCCGAACGGCGGCACGGGAGGTACCTGCGCGTGATCAGACGCTGACGGATTGCCGCCATACTTCGTCAATGGCTGACGACACCGCACCGACCTCGCTGACGGCGAACGGGGCGAATCCCTTCGCGACGACCACACTGCGCACCGCTCTGGTGATCGTCGCCCACCCGGACGACGAGGCGCTGCTCTGCGGCGGCACCATCGCCCGGATGACCCAGGCCGGGATGGGCGTCCACGTCGCCGCCCTGTCGCACGGGGGGCAGGGCCGGGACAAGGCCTTCGACGCCTGCTGCGAGCTGCTCGGGGCCTCCGGCGAAGTGGGCGACCTGGCCTCCAACGACCTGCGTACCGACGGAGACCTGGTCACCCTCACCGATGCGTTGATCGATGCCCGCCGCCCGGATGTCGTGATCACCCACGGCCCCGGCGCCGGGCAGAACCAGGACCACAACGCGATCTGCCACGCCGTGCGGATCACCGTCAGCCGCAGCCGTCATCCGACGATGCTCCTGCTCGGCCACCCGACCTTCGCCACCACCGACTTCCGACCGACCTTCTTCGTGGACGTCACTGACGTCTGGTGCGCCAAGATGAAGGCGGTCGCCGCGTACCAGCAGATCCTCGACCGGGACTACATGACCGAGGAGTACCTGCGGGTCAAGAGTCGGTGGTGGGCCCAGGTGGCCGGCCTCGACCGAGGGCTGTGCGAGGCCTTCGAGGTGGGCCTGTGGCGTCCCGCACCTGCCTAGCGGC
This sequence comes from Micromonospora sp. NPDC049047, assembly GCF_040649135.1. NCBI lineage: Bacteria > Bacillati > Actinomycetota > Actinomycetes > Micromonosporales > Micromonosporaceae > Micromonospora > Micromonospora sp. NPDC049047. Next base: position 503,529 of record NZ_JBEZEY010000001.1, on the reverse strand, counting down.
TGTCCCGCTGGCCGGATTCGCCGTCCGCAGGCACCAGGCCCTGCACCTCGGCGTACGACGACAGCCCCGACGCAGCGACGGGCCCGCCCGCCCGGACCGCGTCGGCGGCGGTGACCGCCGCGGCGAGCGCCGCCCGGAACAGCAGCGAGCCGGTGCTGACCCGGGCGGCCCCGGCCCGGCCCAGCTCGTCGAGCGTCGGCCCGCCCGGCTGGTACAGCGCGTTGAGCGGACCGTCGACCCACTCGCTGAGCACGCGCAGCGTCCCCAGGTCGACGGTGCCCGGCACGAAGATCCCGTCCGCGCCGGCGGCCCGGTAGGCCCGGGCCCGGGCCACTGTCTGCGGCAACGGCTCCGGCACCCCCAGCCACCACGTGTCGACGCGGGCGTTGACGAACAGGTCCGGCACCGCCGCCTTCACGGCCGCGACCTTGTCGGCCACGCACTCCGGATCGGCAAGCGTGCCGTCGGCGCGCCCGTCCTCCAGGTTGATCCCGACCACACCCAACCCGGCCAGCTCCGCCACGTACCCGGCGACCGCCGCCGGGTCGTCATCGAACCCGGCCTCGACGTCGACGCTGAGCAGCACCGGCAGGCGGGCCAGCCGACGGGCCAGATCCAGGGTCTCCACGGCGGTGGCCGCGGTGCCGTCGGGCCGTCCTGCGGCGGCGGCGACCCCGAGGCTGGTGGTGCCGATCGCCAGGTGCCCGCGCGCCGCGAGGGCCGCCGCCGACGCGTGGTCCCAGGCGTTCGGCAGTAACAGCGGTCGGCCTGTGTGATGCAGGGCGCGGAACTCCGCACACCGGTCGGTCATCGGACGCTCACCTCCAGGGTCTTCGGCACCGTCAGGGTCGGGTGCGGCTCGTGGCACAGCGGGGCGCCGGTGCGCCGGCAGCGTGCGCGCAGCACGTCGAGCACCCCGGTGGCGAGGGCCAGCGCGTGCCGGTCGCCGGGGCAGCCGCGCTCCCCCGCACCGAAGGTCAGCAGGCCGGCACCGGCACGGCCCGGCCGGAACGCCGCCGGCTCGGCGAACACCGTCGGGTCACGGTTCGCCGCGTCGAAGCGCAGGAGCACCGGGCTGCCCGCCGGCAGTTCCCGCCCGCCCAGTCGCACCGTGCCCACGGTGACCCGCCGGGTCGCCCGTACCGGCGGGTCCAGCCGCAGCACCTCGGCCAGCAGCTCCGCCGTCGGTACCGCCGGCGACGGGCCACCACCCAGCCCGGGCAGCAGGTGGTGGGCGGCGCCGCCGATCAGACCGGCGGTCGCGTCGCACGCCTGGACCAGCAGGCCGATCAGGTTCGCGCGTACCTCCGGCGCGGCCGGCGGCAGCGCCGCCAGCAGCGTCGCGACCGCCCGGTCGGCCCGCCGGACCAGGGCCACGTCAACCCCCGGGTGGTACGCCGCCGCGACGACAGCGACCGCCGTTCCGGCGGCGGCCGGTTCGGCGAGACCGAGCCGCCCGGCCAGCACCCGCAAGGGCACCGACCGGGCCAGTGCACGCATCACGTCGAGGCGGTCGCCGGCCTCGTCCAGGACGGCAGCGGTCCGCTGGGCCGCCTCCTGCCGCAGCTCGCCCGGGTCCAACGTGGTCAGCGCGCCGACCACTATCGACCGGCGCTCGGCGTGTCGGGGCGGCTCGCTGAACCTGCTCACCGAGGCACGCAGCCAGGCGAGCGTGCCGGGCGGACCGCTGTCGACAGCGGGAACCCGAAACGCCGGGTCGGTGAGCGCCGCCCGCACGTCCGCGTGCCGCGTAACCCACCAACCGCGCTCCGGCGCGAACGAGGGTGGGCCGCACTGCGGTGTTCCGGCGGCGGGTGGGAGGTCGGGCCAGGTGTCAGTCACGGCTCGACGGTAGGACCGGGATCGTTCGGTCCGCGCCGAACGATCCCGCCCCGGCCGACGGGCCCGGCCGACGGGTCAGGCGCGGCCGCTGGCGGGTGCCGGGGACGGGGCGGGCGCGAGGGCGGCCGTAGGGACGTCCAGGGACTCGGCGAGGGCGGTGCGACCGGCCGGGGTGAGCCGGACCGCGCGACCGGTGCCCGGGGTGATCCAGCCCAGGTCGGTGAAGCGGCCGCACAGCGCCGCGCCGAGCGCTCCGGCCAGGTGCGGGCGCCGCTCGGTCCAGTCCAGACAGTCGCGGACCACCGGGCGTCGAGCGGCGCGCAGGGCAGTCACCGGTACGCCCAGCTCGCCCGCCCACGCCCAGCCCGCGGCGGTCACCGTCAGGCCGCTGGAGCGGTCCAGTCGTCCGTCGGCCACCAGCGCGTCGTACATCAACACACCCAACCGCCCGGCCAGGTGGTCGTAGCAGGTCCGGGCGTACGCCAGGGCGGCGCTGACCACTGACGCGCGCAACGACCCGGACGGGGTCGGTGCGGCCGGCGCGTGCCCGGCCAGCTCCTCGATCAGCCGGGCCACCGACGGCCCGGCCAGCCGCAGGTAGCGGTGGCGGCCCTGCCGCTCCTCGACCAGCAGGCCGCCGTGCACCAGTCGGGTGAGGTGGTCGCTTGCCGTCGAGGGCGCGACCCCGGCCCGCCGGGCCAGCTCGCCGGCCGTCCAGGCCCGGCCGTCGAGCAACGCCAGACAGATACCGGCCCGGGTGCCGTCGGCCAGCAGGCCCGCCAGCTCGGCCATCGCGCGGCCCTGGGTGCCATCACTCATGCCGTCATCATCGCCCCGACGGGCGGCGCACCGATCTTCCGGGTCCGGCGCGCGCCGGACAGCCGCGTCGCCCGCTCACTGACGACCACCGGCCCGACGAGCGTGGCGTTCCGCGGCCGCATGCCACCAGGCGGGCGGGCTCGGGTTGGCGGCCGTCGCGGTCGGCTGGTCCGGGTGCAGGCCGAGTCCGCGCAGCGCAGCAGCCTGGACACGGATGCCGACCCAGCCGTGCCATCGACCGTCATCGCGGACACCACAACTCAGATCGACGGCGATCGCGTCCGCCACGAAGGGCATCCAGTCGATGCCCCGATCACGCAGTCACGCGCGTACGGCCGCCGTCGGTTGCGGGCAGCCCCGGGCGTTCGGATAGGTAATGATGGTGACCCACCCCGTGTCCACAGCGTCCATGGCGACCATGATCCCCCAATGTCTGCCAGCGCCGAAAGAGGGGATCCGCACCGCGCTCGTTTCCGTGAGCGGCTCCGGTCGGGCATCTCCTCCCCCGCAGGCACCGCAGGTGGGACTGGCCGTACCGGTCGTCGGTGCCGGACCGGTCCGAGCCGAGCAGATACGGGGCCAGGTAGTAGTCCTGACCCACCAGGCCGAGCGACAGCCGCCCGCAGAAGCAGCACTGCTCCGGGACACCGGCGTCGCGCAGCTGACCGTCGTGGGAGTCGATGTTCCGCACCCGGATCCCCCGCTCGGCCGACGACGCGCCGACCCTAGCGGAGGCGGGTCAACGGCGTCACCGTCCGGTCCGTTCCGTCGTAGCTGCGGGCGGCGGAGAACTCCCCCGTCGGGCGTTGCCCACCGGCGACGGCGCGGGCCACCCGCAGGTCCGCGTCGCGGAACCGCAGGGCCAGGCTCAGGTGCGGCACCCACACCCCCGGAGCGTGCCACGGGCGGTGCCCGTCGGCCTCGGCGAGGACGTCCCAGACGGCGGCGTGCAGCCGGGTGAGCGCCGGCGTCGGCCGGACCAGCCACACCAGCGGGGCGCTGCCGTCGAGCACCACGACGCGGTCGAGCGTGACCGGCACCGGCAGTGCGGCGTCGAACAACTCGGCCAGGCGGTACGCGGCCCCGGGCGGGAACTCGTCGACGGCGGCGAGGGTCAGGTGCGGCCGGTTGGTCGGGTGGATGTTGCGCGCCAGGCTGGGCAGCCCGGCGGCCACCAACCGCTGCCAGACCGCCCGGACCGCGGTTTCCAACCCGGGCGAGCAGACCAGTTCGACGGTACGCACGCGCTCACGCTATCCGGACGGCCCGGTCGGCTCCGGACGCTGGCGCCACAGCGCTGCCGCGTCGTCCGCTCAGGCGAAGAAGATCTCATCGGGGACGACCGTGTCACCAGGCTCCGCCAACAACGGGGACGGGGCAGCCGGCGGAACCCCGACCTCGGCCCAGTAGACCCGGCCGGCCACGACATAGTCAGTGCTCCGGTCGTGGTGGAGGAGGAACATCTTCCCGTACGGCCACCGCACCCCGACGCGTTCCTCCTCGGCGGCCTGCTGCTCGGCGGACGCCACCCGGAGCGCGAACTGGCGGCACACGTCGGGCACGCAGATCCGGGAGACATCGCGGAACACCACGTCCAGCACCCGGAGTTCGTCGTCCTCCTCCTGGTCGCCGATGATGCCCCGCAGGTGCAGCGTGCTGTGGCCGACGGCCATCGCCCACGGCTTGACCACCCCGTCGATCCGCAGGGGCAGATCTCCGTGGACGATCCTCGGCCCGCCGAACTGACGCCGCCAGTCGGCGCCGTTCACCACTGCTCCGAGAGTCGTTCGAGCTGCTCGATGCCCAACCGGGGCGGATTCCAGCCGAGGGCCTGCGCGTGGTGCAGAAAGTCTGCCGGAAGCCCGACCCGGTACCTCTGCACGTAGTACGGGAGGTCGCTGGGCCACGACCAGTCACCGTCGGTGAGGATGGCGAGGGGCGCGATCTCCGGCCGTGCCGGGTCCAGCTCGTCGTACGCGTAGCAGGCCGCCGCGGCGAGCGGCGCGCCGCCGGTGAGATACCGGACGGCCGGGGCGACAAGGTGCTGGGGCAGTTCGCCTCGGGCGTCGCGCAGGCTGCGCCCCGACGAATCCCCGTGCGGCAGTTCGGTGAAGTAGCCGACGTATCGCAATCGAACCCTCCCCGCTCCGGCGACGGCCCAGCGACCCTATCCGAGCGACCGACCGCTCCACGCCAGCCGGGCGTTCCGCGACGCCCGGGCCGATCGGGGCCGCGGCCCCCTCGTCACCGGGTTCGGCGCAGTGCGACGTCCTGGCCGGACACGGGGTTGACGCCGCCCGCGACCCGGGGACCGGCCGGCTCAGAGCCAGCCGTTGTCCCTGGCGGCGCGGACCGCCTCGGCCCGGTCGGCCGCGCCGAGCTTCTGCACGGCCGCGGAGAGATGGTTGCGAACGGTGCCGGTGGACAGGTGCACCCGGCGGGCGATCACCGCGACCGGCGCGCCGAACTCGGCCAGCCGCAGCGTCTCCAACTCCCGAGGCGTCAGCGGGCACGCGGGCAGGGTCAGCGCGTCGGCGGCCAGCGACGGGTCCACGTACCGCCCGCCGGCGTGCACCCGGCGGATCACGTCGGCCAGCGCGCCACCGGGCGAGCCCTTGGGCACGAAGCCCCGCGCCCCGGCGGTCAGCGCCTGGCGCAGGTGCCCCGGGCGGCCGTGCCCGGTCAACACGACGACCGCGCACTCGGGACGCACCCGGGCCAGCTCCGCGGCGACGGCGATGCCGTCCAGGCCCGGCATCTCCAGATCCACGACGGCGACGTCCGGGCGGTGCGCCAGCGTCGCGGTGACCGCCGTGGACCCGTCGGCGGCCTGGGCCACCACGTCGATGTCCGGTTCGAGGCCGAGCAACGCGGCGACCGCGACCCGGATCAGGTCCTCGTCGTCGGCCAGCAGGACCCGGATCACCACGGCACCGGCACTGTCGCCTCAAGTGTGAACACCCGCTCCTCCCGGCGGACCCGCAACTCTCCCCCGATCGCGGCCAGCCGGTCGGCCAGACCGCGCAGACCGTGGCTGTGCTCGTCCGGGCCGCTGTCGTCGACCCCGTCGTTGGCGATCGTCATCCTGGCCCTCTTCTCGTCCCGGTCGATGTGGATCCGGCACCACTCGGCCCGGCTGTGCCGCAGCACGTTGGTGCCCGCCTCGCGCAGCACCGCCGCCAGTTCGGTGGCGGCCGGCTGGGGCAGGTCGACACGTGGCGGCACCGTGCACCGCACCCCACAGGAGCGCAGCACGTCCGCCACGGCCGCCAGTTGCTCAGCGAGGTCGACGGCCCGGTAGCCGTGCACGCTCTCGCGGACCTCGGTGAGCGCGGAGGCGGCCAACCGTTGCACCTCGGTGGCCTCCCGCCCGGCCCGCTCCGGGTCGACCGGTGCGAGCCGCGCGGCGAGTTCGGCCTTCAACGCGATCACGGTGAGGCTGTGCCCCAGCACGTCGTGCACGTCGCGGGCGAAGCGCAGCCGCTCCTCGGCGGCGGCCAGCCGGGCCTGGGCGGCCTGCCCCTGCCGGGCCTCCACCAGCAGGTCCCAGAACCAGACCTGGAACCAGTTGACAGCCGCCGCCCCCACGCCGAAGCCACCGGTCACGGCAAGGGACCGCCCCACGGACCCGCCGGTCCACCACGCCACCGCCGCCGACACGAGCAGGGTGCCGGCGGTGACCGCCAGCGCGCCCGGGAGGCGGACCAGCAGGGGGGCCATGCCGACCAGGGCGGCGCCGATCCACGCCCAGGTCGGCCAGACCCCGGCCGCGACCGGAGCCACCAGCGGCACTGTCAGCGCCGCCACGACGACCAGGCCGACCTGGGCGCGACGCCGCCACCGTTGCGCGAGCCAGGGGGTGACCGCCGCGTACAGCACAGCGGTCTGGCCGCCCGTGAAGACGAGGATCCCCACCGCGCCGAGCGCGACGCGGCCGGTCGACGGTTCCCGGGTCAGGCCTACCGCGGGCAGCAGCACAGTCGCCCACACGCCGGTGGCCAGCGACAGCAGGGTCGCCCGCCGAGCCCGGTGCAGCCGGCGGTCCGCCCGGGGGGTCACCGCCTCGCTCGCCACGCACCGATCCTAGGACCGCCCGTCACCCGGTCCACCCATGCGAGATGTCACGGTCGGACCGTGCGGTCCGCACGGTTTTCCGGTGACGGACGAGCCTGCCGACCGCGCCGGGACACCGGCAGGGTCAACGGCATGGAAAACACACGGGTGTACGCGGACAGCATTGTCGTACCACCGCCTGGGCCGCTGCCGGCAGTGCCCGGCGCCGGCACGCGGCGGCTGTGGTGGCATCTCGCCGAGATGGCACTGGCGATGGTCGTCGGGATGGTGCTGCTCGGGCCCCTGTGGGACGTGGCCGGCACCCTGCTCGGGCTCACCGGGACGCTGGGTCGCCCGGACGTCGCCGCGCTGGTGATGGCCACGAACATGACGGTCGGGATGACGGTGTGGATGCGCTACCGGGCGCACCACTGGCGTGGTGTCGTCGAGATGGCCGCGGCGATGTACGTGCCGTTCCTGTTGGTGCTCGCACCGTTCTGGGCCGGCCGGCTGGATGCCGACGCCCTGATGCTCGGTGGTCACCTACTGATGGTGCCGGCGATGGTGCTGGTGGCGGTGCGCCACCGGCACGAGACGCCGGTGGCGGTACGCCGGCATCCGGTAGTGGTGGCGCTGGCCCACCGCTGGCCGACCGGGCTGGCGCTGCTGGTGACGGTGGACATGTGGCTCGACCCGACGGTGCTCAACCCGTGGACGATGCTGGTGCTGCCCGGCGGGTACCTGCTGATCGGCCTGGTCCGACGCACCCTGCACGGGCCGGGCGTGCTCGCCACCCAACTCGTCGGCCTGGCCGTCTGGGTCGCGGTGACGCTTGTCGCGGTCGGGGTCGGGGGGCGGACGGCGGCGTGGCTGGTGGCGCTCGGCTGGCTGGTGCACGCCGGGTGGGACGTGGTCCACCACCGCACCGGCCGGGTGGTGCCGCGCTGGTACACGGAGACGTGCATCGTGCTCGACACGACGCTCGGGGGCATCATGATCCTGGCAATCCTGACCGGCGCCGTCTGACGGCGCCGCCCGCCGGGGCCGAACGGGCACGCTTCGCGCAAGAATGCTGAAACTGCTGCCTCAGGAGTCGCGGAGGCAGCAGTTTCACAGTTGTCGCGTGGGTCCGGTGGGGGTGCCGGTGGGCGCTTGTCGCGCTCTTGTGGCGGTCGGCGCAACGGCCCGGACGGCGTGATGAAAGGCTTGGCACATGAGTTCCGCACCTGCACAGCACGACGCACCGACCGACGCACCGATCGACGCCACCCCCGGCGGCACCGACGAGGTGAGCGCCTTCACCGAGCTGGGGCTGCGCGCCGAGCTGCTGGGCGCCCTCGCCGCCCTCGGGTACGAGGAGCCGACCCCCATCCAGCGGGAGGCGATCCCGCCGCTGCTGGAGGGTCGGGACCTGCTGGGTCAGGCGGCCACCGGCACCGGCAAGACGGCGGCCTTCGCGCTGCCGCTGCTGAACCTGATGACGCCGCACCGCCGTGACGGCGACCCGGTGGCGCTGGTGCTGGTGCCCACCCGGGAGTTGGCGGTGCAGGTCTCCGAGGCGTTCCACCGCTACGGCAAGGACCTGGGTGCGCGGGTGCTGCCGATCTACGGTGGGCAGCCGATCGGACGGCAGTTGCGGGCCCTGGACAGCGGCGTCGACGTCGTGGTGGCCACCCCCGGCCGGGCCCTGGACCACATCGCCCGGGGCACCCTGCGCCTCGGTGGGCTGGCCACTGTGGTGCTCGACGAGGCCGACGAGATGCTCGACATGGGCTTCGCCGAGGACATCGAGGCGATCCTGGAGCACGCTCCGGCGCAGCGTCAGACGGTGCTCTTCTCGGCCACCATGCCGTCGCGCATCGACGGGATGGCCCGCCAGCACCTGCGCGAGCCGGTCCGGATCGAGATCGGTCGGGAGCAGCCGGTCGCCGGTGAGGCGCCCCGGGTGCGCCAGAGCGCGTACATCGTGACCCGGGCGCACAAGCCTGCCGCGTTGGGTCGGGTGCTGGACGTCGAGTCGCCCACCGCGGCGATCGTGTTCTGCCGCAGCCGGGAGGAGGTCGACCGGCTGACCGAGACGATGAACGGGCGGGGTTACCGCTCCGAGGCGCTGCACGGCGGGATGAGCCAGGAGCAGCGCGACCGGGTGATGGGCCGGCTGCGGGCGGGCACCGCCGACCTGCTGGTGGCCACCGACGTCGCGGCGCGTGGGCTGGACGTCGAGCAGCTCACCCACGTGGTCAACTACGACGTGCCGTCCGCCCCGGAGTCGTACGTGCACCGGATCGGGCGGGTGGGCCGGGCCGGCCGCGAGGGCGTGGCGATCACCCTCGCCGAGCCGCGTGAGCACCGGATGCTCAAGACCATCGAGCGGGTGACCGGCCAGCGGATCACCATCGACAAGATCCCCACCGTGGCCGACATGCGCACCCGCCGGTTGGAGCTGACCCAGGCGGCGCTGCGGGAGAGCCTGCTGGAGGACGACCTCGACCCGTACCGGGTGATCGTGGAGACGCTCACCGACGAGTTCGACCTGATGGAGGTCGCCCTCGCCGCCGTGAAGCTGGCCCACGAGGTGACCTCGCCGGGCTCCGACGACGAGGAGGAGATCCCGCAGGTGCCGGTACGCGGACCCCGCGAGGGTCGTCCGGAGTCCGGCGGCCGGGGCGGCGACCGGCGGGGTGGGGGGCGTTCCCGCTCCGGCGGTGGCAACACCGTCCAGGTCTTCGTCGGCCTGGGCCGGCGGGCCGGGGTGCGCCCGCAGGATCTGGTCGGCGCGATCACCGGGGAGACCGGGATCCGGGGCCGCGACATCGGCTCGATCGAGATCGCCGACCGGTTCTCGCTGGTGGAGGTGCCGCAGGGGGTGGCCGACGAGGTGATCTCCGGGCTGCGGCAGAGCACGATCAAGGGCCGCAAGGCCACGGTGCGCCGCGACCGCGGCGGCGACGAGCGCTGAGCGCGCCGCCGGCGACCGCCGGGGTACGACGGTCGCCGGCGCTGCGGATCAGAAGGAGTACGGGCCGAACCGGCCCCACGCCACCACTGCGGCGAGCACGAGCAGCACCGCGCAGGTGATCGCGCCCTGGATCTCGGTCCGCCGCCCCTGCGGCGTGTCCTGCTTCTTCAGGTCACGCAGGTGCACCAGGATGCCGCCGACCATGACGATGACCAGCCCGGTGGCGGCGAGCGGGGTGAGCACTGTGGCGATGCCGGTGAGCGGGGGCAGCACCAGCCCGACGGCGGCCAGCAGCTCGACCGCGCCGAGCGCCTTGACCTGGGTCGGCGGCACCGGGTCCACCCACCGCATCATCTCGCGCAGCTTGTCCTTGGGCTGGGTCAGCTTGGCGAAGCCGGCGCCGGCAAAGACGACGGCGAGCAGGATCTGGATGATCCAGAGCACCAGGTTCACGGGGGTTCCTCCAGGGGGCCGCCTCGCGGCGGAGAGGTAGTTGACGCTTCACGCGGCACAGTAGACCTCTGCCCACGTACCGGAGGACCCCCGCCGGCTGCGCAGCCGGCGGGGATCCCTGTGATCGCAGCGTCAGACCGTGAAGAGCGCCGGACCGTCAAGCGCCTCGACGTCGGCCGGGCGCAGCGCCAGGGCGAGCACGTCGGCCACGTCGGCCAGGGTGTGCACGGTCAGCGCCTCACGCACCTCGGCCGGCAGGTCGTCCAGGTCCGGCTCGTTGCGGGCCGGGATGATGACCTCGGTGAGGCCGGCCCGGTGCGCGGCGAGCAGCTTCTGCTTCACCCCACCGATCGGCAGCACCCGTCCGGAGAGCGTCACCTCGCCGGTCATCCCGAACTCGGGGCGGACCGGGCGGCCGGTGACAAGCGACGCCAGGGCCGTCACCATGGTGATGCCGGCGCTCGGGCCGTCCTTGGGCACCGCGCCCGCCGGGAAGTGGACGTGGATCCGGCGTCCGGCCAGGACGTTCGGGTCGATGCCGAACCGCCGCCCGTTGGAGCGCAGGTACGACAGGGCGATGTGCGCCGACTCCTTCATCACGTCGCCGAGCTGACCGGTCAGGGTCAGCCCCGGCTCGCCCTCCATGCTTGTCGCCTCGATGAACAGCACGTCCCCACCCGCGCCGGTGACGGCGAGGCCGGTGGCCACACCGGGCACCGCCGTACGCTCGGCCGACTCCGGGGTGAACTTCGGCCGTCCCAGGTAGGTGGCGAGGTTGTCGGTGCCGACGCGTACCGGCGTCGGGTCGGTCGCCAGTGCCACCGCCACCTTGCGCAGGATCTTGGCCAGGCCACGTTCCAGCTGCCGGACACCGGCCTCCCGGGTGTACTCCCCCGCGATCAGCGCCAGTGCCTCGTCGGCGATCTCCACCTCGTCGGCGGTCAGCCCGGCCCGCTCCCGCTGCCGGGGCAGCAGGTGGTCCCGGGCGATGGCGACCTTCTCGTCCTCGGTGTAGCCGTCCAGCATGACCAGCTCCATCCGGTCCAGCAGCGGGCCGGGGATGGACTCCACCACGTTGGCGGTGGCCAGGAACAGCACGTCGGACAGGTCGAGGTCGACCTCCAGGTAGTGGTCCCGGAAGGTGTGGTTCTGCGCCGGGTCGAGCACCTCCAGCAGGGCGGCGGCCGGGTCACCGGCGTAGCCGGCGGCCAGCTTGTCCACCTCGTCGAGGAGCACTACCGGGTTCATCGAGCCGGCCTCGCGCAGCGCCCGGACGATCCGGCCGGGCAACGCCCCCACGTAGGTGCGCCGGTGACCGCGGATCTCGGCCTCGTCGCGGACACCGCCGAGGGAGACCCGGACGAAGTTGCGCCCCAGCGCCCGGGCCACTGACTCGCCGAGGCTGGTCTTGCCCACTCCGGGAGGACCGGCCAGGGCGAGCACCGCGCCGGAGCCGCGACCGCCGACCACACCGAGGTTGCGCTCCGCGCGCCGGTTGCGCACCGCCAGGTACTCCAGGATGCGGTCCTTCACGTCGGCCAGGCCGGCGTGGTCGGCGTCGAGCACCTCCCGGGCCGCGCCCAGGTCGGTGTTGTCCTCGGTACGCGTGCCCCACGGCATTTCCAGCACGGTGTCCAGCCAGGTGCGGATCCAGCCCGCCTCCGGGGAGGCGTCGCTGGCCCGCTCCAGCTTGCCGACCTCGCGCATGGCCGCCTCGCGGACCTTCTCCGGCAGTTCGGCGGCCTCGACCCGGGACCGGTAGTCGGCCGAGCCGTCCGGCTCGTCCTCACCCAGCTCCTTGCGGATCGCGGCGAGCTGCTGGCGCAGCAGGAACTCCCGCTGGGACTTCTCCAGGCCCTCGCGGACGTCACTGTTGATCTGCTCGGTGACCTCCTGCTCGGCCAGGTAGTCCTTCACCCAGCCGACAAGTAGCTCCAGTCGGGAGGTGACGTCCGGCGCGGCGAGCAGCTCGATCTTCTGCTCCAGGGTCAGCCACGGCGCGTAACCGGCCGAGTCGGCCAACTCGGACAGGTCGGTCATCCGCTCCACCGCGTCGATGACCTGCCAGGCACCCCGCTGTTGCAGGACTGAGGTCACCAGGGCGCGGTACTCGCGGGCGAGTTCGCGGGCCTTGCCGGCGTAGGCGGGTTCGTCGAGTTCGGTCGCCTCGACCCAGAGCGCGGCGCCGGGGCCGGGCACGCCGGAGCCGATCCGGGCCCGGGACAGGCCACGGATGACGGCGGCGGGCTCGCCCTCGGGCAGCCGGCCGACCTTCTCGATGGTGGCGACCACGCCGACCGGGCCGTACTCGCCGTCGATGCGGGGCACGGCGAGCAGCTTGCGGTCGCCGGTCGCGCGGGCGGCGTCGATGGCGGCCTGGGTGGACGGGTCGAGGGTCACCGGGATGACCATCCCGGGCAGCAGCACGGCGTCGGTCAGTGGAAGTACCGGAAGAGTTGCCATGGAACACCTGCCATCACGTTGACTTGAGCGTGTCTGGCTCAAGTAACAAAGCGTTCCCCTTGTTCCGGACTGTGACCCAGACCACTTGACCGGGGGTCCGGCGGGCCCCCTCGAACCGGTGGGAGGCCCGCCACGGCATCTCAGGTGAGCTTGTTCTTGACCGTGTTCACCACCGAGCCGGCGACACCCGGGTTGGTGCCGTACAGGCGCGGGTCCCCGGGCGGCAGCACCGGCTCCGGGGCGTTCGCCCGCGGGCTGTCGCCGTACCGGAACTCGCCCTTACCGTCCGGGGCGGGCCCGGACGCCCAGCGTCCCTGCGAGGCGTCGGTACCCGAGGAGAAGCTCAGGTAGGTGTAGCCGAACTCCTCGGTGAACTCGTCGGAGTCCGGGAATGCCTCGGGCACCGGCATGTCCTCCAGGCCATCCTCCTTGAGCTGCTCGATCGCCGCCAGCCACATGTTCTGGTGCATGGTGTCGCGGGCCAGCAGGAAGCGCAGCATCTGCTTGACGCCGGGATCGTCGGTCATGTTGAACAGCCGGGCGACCTGGAGCCGACCCTGCGCCTCCGCGGTGACGTTGAGCTGGAAGTCGGCAAGCAGGTTGCCGCTCGCGGTGACGAACGAGCCGTTCCACGGCACCCCGTTGGAGTCGGCGGGCAACGCCCCTCCACCACCATGGATGAAGTGCGCCGGGTTCGACGCGGCGAAGACCGCCGCACCCCCGGGGTTGGCCGCAACGCCCTCCGCCGGCGACAGCGGCGCGTTGTCCAGCAGTCGAGTGATCATCGTGACGATCATCTCGACGTGGCCCATCTCCTCGGTGCCGACGTCGAGCAGCAGATCCTTGTACTTGCCGGGCAACCGGCAGTTCCAGCCCTGGAAGAGGTACTGGTTGGCAACTGTCATCTCGCCCCACTTGCCGCCCAGGACCTCCTGCAACCGGCGGGCGAACGCGGCGTCCGGACCGTCCGGCTTGGCCTCGAACTGCAGATCCTTGACATGACTGAACATCTGACCTCCTCAGTACCGGAAAGCTGACAGCGAGGCGTCCCCCTTCCGGTGACCCGGTCGGGCCGAGCCGCGTCCCCCCGGGGTCAGACCATCGGCCGCGCCACGGGCAGCAGGACCTCCAGCGCCACACCGCGCGGCCGCAGTCGGTGCACCCGCAGCGTCCCCCCATCCCTCGCCACGAGTTGCCGCACGATCCACAACCCCAACCCGGACATCCCGACGGACGGCACCGGACGACGCAGCGCCGCCAGCAGCGCGTCGTCCACCCGCCCCTCGTCGGTGACCAGGATGCTCAGGCCGGGACCACGCAGCGCGGCGTAGAGCCCGACCTGCCCCTCGGCCGGCCCGTGCCGCAGCGCGTTCTCCACCAGGTTGACAAGCACCTGACGGGTCCGCCCGCCGGGCACCGGCCAGGAGGCCGCCCGCCGGGTGGCCCGGGCACGCCGCCGACCGGCCGGCACCAGCGCGACGGCCTCGCGCAGGATGCCCTCCAGCGGCACTACCGGCTCCGGTCCGGGAGCCAGCGCCAGCGCGCCGGTGCCGGCGGTCGCGTCACGCAGCAGGCTCTGCAGGTGCGCAGCCTGGTCACGGGCCAACTCGGTGATCGCCCGCCGGTCCGCGCCGGTCAGCTCGCGACGCTCGTCGGCCAGCGCGCGGGTCAGCGAGGTCAGGTTACTGATCGGCGTCCGGAACTCGTGACACAACACCCGTAACAGCAACTCGGGATCGCCTCCCGGAAGCCGCAGGTCAGTCGAGCACGTCTCGATTCTGCGCAACCCTCGCAGCAGACCCCGCAGACCCTGGCGTGCGCGCATCCACCCGACTCCCCTCGTTCGGTGCGTACCCGCATGATCCGTACCCGCTGGGGAACGGCGCAGACATGCCGGGAGCCGCCACCATCCGACTCGTTGTCGTGGACGATCACCCCCTCTTCGTCCGCGGGCTGGAGTTGCTGCTCCCGATCACCACCGACGGCCGGGCCGAGGTGGTCGCCTCGACCGGCGACGCCGCCGCCGCAGCCGCGCTGACCAACAACTGGCGGCCCGACCTGGCCCTGGTCGACCTGCACATGCCGGCTCCCGGCGGGGTCCGGGCGGTGGCCGCGATCCGGCGGACCACCCCACGGGTACGGGTGGTGGCGATGTCCGGTTCCGTCGACCCCGGCCCAGCGCTGGAGGCGCTGCGGGCCGGCGCCGAGGGATTTCTGCCGAAAACCAGCGAACCCGAGGAACTGCTGCCCCCACTGCTGGCCGTCCTCGACGGCTGGGCGGTGCTGCCCGCCGAGTTGCTGCGAGCCATGCTGCGGCCCACCCACGCCCCGTCAGTCGACCTCGACGCTGAGGAACGGCGGCTGCTGCGGGCAATCGCGGCCGGCCGCACGAGCGTCGACATCGCCGAAGAACTGCACGTCTCGGAACGGACCGTGAAACGGATGACCGCCGCGTTGCTGCGCAGGTTGCGGGTGTCCAACCGGTCCGAGGCGGCCGCCGTGGCCGGGCACAGCGGCCTCCTCGACGATTGCGGCCCCGTCCAACGAGCCCATTCACGGTTTTCTCGGTAACGGAATCACGACGCGCCGAATGGTTGGCATATTGTTGCGGATTACCGGGGTGATAGGTCAGACTTTGGACACATCCCGCCGCACACAGGGAGTAATCGGCAATGGCGAGAAAAGTAATCACGGTCCTGACCGACGACCTCGACGGCGGCAAGGCCGACCGGACGGTCGAGTTCAGTCTCGACGGAGTGGCCTACACGATCGACGTCTCGGACGAAAATGCCGGCGTCTTGCGCAAGGCACTGGATCCGTACATCAATGCGGGTCGGCGGATCGGGCGCGGCCCGGTGGAGAGCACCCGATCGATCCGGCGGCCGGGGCGACCCACCGGGGCCGGAATGGATCGGGAGCAGAACCGGGCCATCCGGGAATGGGCCGTCAACAACGGCTACAAGATTTCCGAGCGGGGCCGGATCCCGGTAGAGGTCGTCGAGGCGTACAAGGCGCGCTGACGCGCGAGTAGCCAAACGGGGTCCCGCTGTGCTGGCGGGACCCCGTCGGGTTGTCCCGGCACGAAACGGTGGTGGCCGGTCACCCGGGTTGTCGCCCGGGTGACCGGCCACCGCCGGCGCAGATGGATCAGTTGACGTCGATACGCACCGAGTCGAACGCGGGCGTCTGGTTGGCCCGCTCCATCATCGGCAGGCGGTGCGAGCCGTCGCCGGCCCAGACCGAGCACTGCGCGGTCCCCGACTCCGGTAGGCCCGGAATCTGGATCGTCACCTCGTCGGGCTGGGCACCACCGCGGCCGTCCTCGGTCGCGACGAAGAAGGCGGGCACCTCCTGCGGCTCCGGCGGGGTGGTCAGGCTGTCAAGCATCCGGCACGCGGTGTGGAAGTGGCCGCGGACCAGGCCCTGGTCGTTGAGCAGCGAGCTCTCCACGTAGTAGCCGCCCTGCCCGGCCGCCAGGAAGCGGTCCCGGACCAGGTTGCGGGTGCTGACCCGGAGGGTGAATGCCTGGTTGCGACCGACCTGGTCGGGGAACTGGGTGATCAGCAGGGACGGGTTGTTGGCGGCCGCGCCGACCTCACCGAACTCGGTGCTCACGCAGCGGTTGCCGAGTTGGAAACCGTCGTGCGGCTGGAGCCGGCTCTCGTCGCAGTCGTTGGCCAGCACGCCGAGCCCGGCCCCGGGAGCGTTGCCGCCACCGTTGTTACCACCACCGTTGTTACCACCACCGTTGTTACCGCCACCGTTGGTGGGGCCACCGCCGTTGCTGCCGCCGCCGTTGGTGGGGCCACCGCCGTTGCTGCCACCGCCGTTGCCGGTCGGCTGCACCTGACAGTCGGCGAGCTGGGCGAGACCCTGCGGCCGGGGCCCGAAGCGGTCGATCGCTGTCGTCATCCGGTCCAGCACGGCGCGCCGCTTGTCCCGCAGCGGCTGCAGGATGGCGCTGCGGACGAACGCCTCTCCCTTGTTGCCCTCGGCGGCCAGCCGGCGGTCCGCCTCGGCGATCTGGGCCTGCAACTGGGCGAGACCGCGGTCCACCTCGGCCCGCGCCTGGGCCGGCACCTGCGGCAACTTCGCCGACACATCCGGGCAGGCGATGGCCGTGCCGGTGCCCACCGTGCCGTCCTTGCCGTCCTCACACTCGGGTACCGTCTGCTGCCCGTCACCCCAGTGATTACGCACCCAGCGACCGTTCTGCCAGGTCCGGCTGGTCGAGGTGCCACCAGCCGGGGCGGTCGAACCCGGGCTCGGTTCCACGCACTGCCCGGAAACCGGACGCGGCGTATTTGTCCGCCGGTCCTGGGCCGACGAAATCTGGGTCACGGCGACGACTCCGCCGAAGACCACGAGCGTGCCGACAACCGCCAGCAGACGCTTGCTCCGCGCGTTGCCGGATGACCGGCGCGCCCGTGTGGACCTGCGCATCGAATTGCTCTCCTTCTCGATCCGGTAGTGGATTCCTGCCCTCGGCGGACCGACGGATGTGAGGTGGCACGCCACGGCGGTGAACACCGTGACCTACCCGGGTATTGCGTCGATGGCCGACGATGCCCTTTCCGCACCGTCTCCCGCGCCCGGTGGACGCGGATGGGGAGATCCTGTTCGTTCGCGCAGGAGTACGGGACCGCGACGGGGAAGGTTCAACGCGCGCACAGAAAATTGCTCCGCGTCCGAACGGATCGGCTGCGGAACAGGGGTCAGGCGGGAAAGTGGGCCGGTCAGTCCGCGCAGAGGTGGTCGAACGCGAAACCACCCACCAGCTCGTCCCGCCGCTGGCTCAGCGCGACGATCTCCGTGGTGAGGTCCGCGCGCGCCAGCAGGTCCGGGCCGTCCGGCCGCACGGCGCGCAGCCGCTCGCCGATCGCCACGGTCGCCAGGTCCTCGGCCAGCCGGGCCACGTCGACGCCGCAGGAGAAGCGCTGCGCGGTCACCGAGACGCGCTCGATCAGGCACGCGTCCGGGCGCACCTGGACCCAGCTCCAGCCCTGCGCCGGGCCCTCGGTCCAGTGCACGTGCAGCCCGCGCACGATCGGGTCGGCCAGGCGCCCGGCCACGTACGCCTCGACAGCCGCCGCGCGGGTCAGCGCGCCGAGGTCGTTCACCGGACCGGTCCGGCCGTCCGGAAGCCGCCCGAGGATGTCGCGGAAGCCCACCGGGGCGGGCTCGTCGTCGGTGCCCGCCACGGCGGCACCCGCCGCGAAGGCGCGCGCGTCGACCACGTACTCGACGAGGCGCCGGCCGTGCTCGGCGGCCCGCAACGTCGGTGACCCGACGCGCAGCACGGGCAGCTCGACGGCAGCGCTCACGGCGTCGGTGAGGCGCTCGGCGCGCTGCTCGGCCGACCCGGCAGGCGGGACCGGGCCGATCGCCACGGCGACGACCGGCCGCCCGGTGGCGGCGTCGCTGACCACGAGGTCGAACGCCGCCCGGCTGGCGGACCCCCACTGGCTGCCGGTGACGCCCGGCGGACGCCCCTGCACCAGTTCGTTGAGCCGGCACGTCCCGTACACCCGGTGGCCGGCACGGCTGAAGAGAACGTCGCGTCCACCATCGGCGGGCATCGCCCGCAGCCAGCCGCGATCCACGCTGCTCGTCATCTGCCTGATCCATCCGCCGGTCGGTCGAACCGCGCCGAGTCTAGGCGGTCGATCAACCGTCCCGGTGGTGCGGCCCGGCCGGCTGCCGGAGTGCCGCGCCCGGCGCCCTAGCGGCAGACAGTCGTGACGACGACGGGCGCCTGCGGCAGGGTCGGCGGGTGGCAGGCCCCGGGCGTCGCCGGCCGCCAGGCCGCCGCGACGTTGTGGACCGGATCGTCCGGCACGTACGCGGCCCACCGGGACAGGTCGTTGCCACCGTTCAGGCCACTGGCGAGCAGCACACTGGGGGAACCTCTCCGGAGCGCGGCCAGCAGCAGCCGCATGCCGACCGTCGGATAGCCAAGCGCGGAGCACGCCACCTCACCGTCGCGCCAGCACGTCCAGGCGAGGGTCGGGTCGGCGATCGCCCGATCCGGGTACGGCGCCGAGAAGAGGTCGAACACCACGGTCTCGCCGAAGGCGGTCAGACCGACGCTCTCCCAGAAGTCCATGGCGTGCGCGGCGTCGGGCATCGGCTTGGCGCAGACGGCACGTTCGTCCCGGCAGGTCGCCCCCGGCCCGGTGTAGCGGCCGTGGCTCCAGCCGAGCGCGACGACGGGCGTGATGCCGGCGACCGTCAAGCGTTGCGTGTACGCGACGATCTCCTGCCGGTACGGCTCACCGCCGTAGCGGGGATCCACGTACGACAGGCCGAGCCAGCACGCCTCGTTGAGCGGGACGTACACCGCCTGGACGCCGCGTGCGACGAGCCTGGCCACGGCGGCGTCGTCGACCGGGCCGTCCCAGATGCCGCGCCCCTGCACGCAGCGGGCCTCCGCACCGGTGCGCACGAGCGGCGTCAGGCGTCGGGGGGCGGCCGCGTCGATGACCGGGGAGATGCCCCAGAGCTGGTCGCGCACCACGCTGACGTACGGTGCCTGCCGCTCCTCGCCCGGTGTCAACACGCGGACGACCGACATCCCGTCCGTCTGCGTCGCGCCCTGGTCGTCGTACGCCCTGGCGTAGAAGCTGTAGTAGCCGGCCGGCAGGTCACGCCACTGGGCGGTGTACGGCGCGGTCGTGTCGGTGCCGAGCGGGGTATCCACCTGGAAGGTCGAGCCGAAGAACTCGACGCGGGTGATCCGCCGGCCGGGCGCGGGCGTCGCGGTGGCTTCCACGGTGATGGTGGCCGGGGCGAAGAAGTGGTCCCCGCCTTGCGGGCTCGTGATCTCGACGGTCGGCCGGTTCGGGTCGGGGCCAGGGCTGGGTGATCCGCTCGGCTGTGGGCTCGGAGAGACCGGCGGCGGGCTCGACGGGGGCGTCGGCGTGGGCCTGGGCAGCACGGTCGTGCAGGTGACGCCGTTGAGCGTGAAGGTCTGCGGCCCGCACCCCGTGCGTCATGACGAAGGGAAAGGACACCTGCTGGTCGGCCGGCAACGTGACACCGGGCAGGTTGCGGATCGTGACCTCACCACCGTGCTGCTCCCAGCGCGCACCGTCGACGTTCTTGATCTGCTCGGTCGGGTAGTGCAGCGGGAAGCTCAACGTCCAGTCCGTGAGTGGCTGGCCGACGCTCAGCACCGTGAGGTCGCCGCGCAGCATCGACGGGTACTGGAAGCGGACCTGGAGCTGCGCCGCGCATCCGCTGGCGGCGGACGCCGGGAGGACCACGGCGAGAACACCCGAGGCGGCGGCGAGCGCGGCAACTGTCAGTCGGACGATCCGCTTCCTCATCAACAGCCCCCGTCATCGACGTATGTCACTGGATCCTCGCTCCGATCGACGTCGGGCGTCAAGGCCGGCGACGCCGCGTGCCCAGCCGGCGCGCGGAGCGGACGACGGATTCTTGCAACGTTGTAGAAGCCGGCCGAGGGTTGACGGGCGACTCCAGCACTCGCCAAGGGCCTGTGATCTGTATCACACCTTGTTCGTGTTCCAGAGCACCGGGCGGCGTGTATCCAGCGAGGTCCCCGGTAGCGGACCGGCTGGGAGGTCAGAGCATGTCGCGTCAACAGTTCGGCACCCTCGCCGCGCGTGGGCAGGGTCCTCGCCGACCCAGCGGGGAGCGCCCGCGTCGGCCTCGCCAGCTTCGCCCCGCCGGTGATCCGACCATCCGCCGCCGACCGAACGCCGACCCGGCGGGACGCCACCACCGACTTCCCCAACGCCCCACCCTCACCCGTCGCGCCCCGAGCGCCGACCCGCCCGGCGGACCGCGCCCGGCCAGCGAAACCGGCGCGGCGGAGGTCTGGCGGATCGCGGCCCACGCGGCCGGTCGGGTGCCGGGCGTGTCCGACGTGCGCCCGGCCACCGTCCGCGTGGGCGACCGGTCCGTGGGCCTCGACCTGAACCTCATCATCGAGTACGGCCACAGCGTGCCCGCCGTCGCCGACGCGGTCCGCCGGACGGTCGCCGAACAGGTGCTCGCCGGCACCGGTCGCGCGGTGGCCACGGTGACGATCACGGTGCGGGACCTGGTGGTGACCGGCTCGGACGACGACGCCGCGTCGCGCACACCAATCGCCCGCCCCGAGCTGACCACAGCGACCGCCAACCGGGCGGCGTCCGCGCTGCTGGGCCTCGCCCTGCTCGCCGGCGGGATCCTGCTGGCCGCGCAGATGCTGCTGACCACGCTGGGTCGCCCGACGCCGCTGCTCCTTCGCCCCGGCTGGTACGGCGCGCTGACCACCACCCGGTGGCACGATCCCGGCGTACGGGCGGCCGCCTGCACCGCCGTACTGCTGGGCCTGCTCGTCCTGGTCGCCCAACTGCGCCGGTGGACGCCGGTCCGACTGCGAGTCGACGAGCGCGACGGTTGGCACCTGCACCGGCGGTGCGTGGAACGCCGGCTGACCGACGCGGCGGACACCGTGCCGGGCGTACGCGGAACCCGGGTGCGGGTCCGGCGGCACGGCGACCGGTGGCGGCCCCGGTTGCGTGCCACCGGCGACCCGGCGGCCCGCGCCGAGGTCGAGTTCGCCGTACGCCAGGAACTGCGTCAGCTCGCCTCGCCACGCGCCGACCGCGCCGACGTCCGGCTGCTGCCCCACAGGCGACCGGCATGACCGACGCCGCGCACCGCCTGCTGTGGACGATCGTCGCGCTGCTGCTGGTGGCCGGCGGGGTGACCGCGCTGGCAGTCGGTTCCGGCGCGCTGCCGTTCGTCGACCCCGACGCGGTCCTGCTCGGCGGCGGCCCGGTGGACGCGTGGCGGGTCGCGACGCCCTGGAGCACCCTGTCCGCGGCGGTCGCCGGGCTGCTGACCGCCGTCGCCGGCCAGCGCCTGCTGTACCGGGCGCTACGCCGACCCGACCGGGTCCTGCGGGGCACTCTGAGCCGCACCGGAAGCCTGCCCGGTCGCACCCGGCTGGCCACCGAGGTGCTCGTACGCGCGCTGGAACGGGACCTGCTGCGCGCACCCGGGGTGCACCGGGCCCGGGTGGTGCTCACCGGCACGCCGCCGCGCCCCGACGTGTGGGTCCGAGTGGATCTGACCAGCGATGCCCGCACCGCCGGAGTCCGCGAGCACGTCCACGACGCCGTCCGCCGGTTCGCCACCACGGCCGGCTGCCAACCGGCACACCTCGACGTGACGGCCCGGATCGAACCGGCCCACTCCTGAGCCTGTCGTCCGGCTCCGTCAGGTCAACGGCCGGCCCGGGCCCGGCGCTCGGCCACGACGCTCGACGCGATGGAGACCGCCAGGGTCAGCACCACCACGGCGAGCGTCAACCAGACCGGCAGCTTTCCCACCGGCGTCTCGGCCAGGATCAGCTTCAACCCGGCGAACGCGAGCAGCAGCGCCAGCCCGTAGCGCAGGTGACCGAAGTGCCGCAGCAGGCCGGCGAGGCAGAAGTAGAGGCTGCGCAGCCCGAGTACGGCGAACGCGGTGGCCGTCCAGACGAGAAAGGTGTTTGTGGTGATGGCGAGGATCGCCGCCACCGAGTCGACGGCGAAGACCACGTCGGTGGCCTCGATGGCGACGAGCGCCACCAGCAGCAGGGTCGCCACCCGGCGCCCGCCGACCCGGGCGGTGAAGCGGTCGCCGTGGTAGCTGGCGTCGGTCGGCACGATCCGGCGGAACAGTCGGACCGCCCGGTTGCGGTCGGGGTCGACGTCGGGTTTTCCGCGTACGGCCAGCCGCCAGCCGGTCCAGACCAGGAATGCGCCGAGCACGAACCCGGCCCAGGTGAGCCGGTCCAGCAGCTCCGCGCCCGCGAGGATGAACAGCAGGCGGAAGACCAACGCCCCGACAACGCCCCAGAACAGCACCTTGTGCTGGTAACCGGCCGGCACCCGAAAATAGCCGAAGAGCAGCGCGAAGACGAAGACGTTGTCCACCGAGAGCGCCTTTTCCAGCAGGTAGCCGGAGAAGTAGACGATGGCCGGATCGCCGCCCAGGCCCCACCAGACGACCAGCCCGAACAGCAGACCCGCGCCAACCCAGACGGCGCTCCAGAGCAGTGCCTCGCGCAACTCGATGACGTGGTTGTCACGATGCGCCAACACGTCGACCATCAGCAGCACGGCGAGCAACCCGCCAACCGCCGCCCAGGCCCACAGCGGCACCGCGACCGTCGCCTCAGCCACCGGCGTCCCCCGCATCGACCATGGCGCACCGCCCCGCTGCCCCGCCGGCCGGCGTTCCCGAGCCTATGCGAGCCGCCCCGGCGCCGTCGGCGCTCCGCTGAAGTCGCAACCCGGCAACGGCGTAGCCGACCCGCAAGCGGCAGCGGCAGCGGCAGCGGCCTGAAATCGCTCAGGCGACCGGCATGATCTGCCCGAGATCGATGGCCGTGTCGTCGGCGTCGTAGGCGATCGCGTTGGTCACCCGAACGACGCCACTCACCTGGCCCGCCAGCCGGCCGGCGAGGTCGACGGCGGAGCGACGGTCCAACCGGCCCGCCAGGGTGACGTCACCGTGGCGGACCTCGACAGTCACCAGACCGTCCCGCACGGCGAGCACCCGGTGCAGCACCTCCTGGACGATGTCCGCACGAATCTCCGCGTCGGAGCGCAGGTGCACCTTCAGCAGGTCGGCGCGGCTGACGATGCCGACCAGCCGACCGAGGTCGTCCAGGACCGGCAGTCGCTTGACCTGCTCATGGTCCATGAGCCGCGCGGCTGCGGACAGTGCCTCCGACGCGCCGGTGGTCACGGGCGGCGCGGTCATCAGGTCGCCGGCCAGCAACGCCTCGCCCTTGCCGCGGGCGTCGCGCCGACGCCGGCTCTCGAAGACCCGCCGCTGCGTCGGCTCACCGGCTCGCTCGATCCGGTGCAGCAGGTCGGCCTCGGACACCACACCCAACACCCGGCGGAACCCGTCGATCACCGGC
The DNA here is from genome assembly GCF_040649135.1 of Micromonospora sp. NPDC049047. NCBI lineage: Bacteria > Bacillati > Actinomycetota > Actinomycetes > Micromonosporales > Micromonosporaceae > Micromonospora > Micromonospora sp. NPDC049047. The sequence goes on along the minus strand of NZ_JBEZEY010000001.1, from coordinate 480,010 downwards.
ACGGCACTGATGCCGCGGCGCAGCAGCACATCGACGATCTCCCGGTACGGGGTCCCGGCCTCCACAGTCACGACCTCCCGGGTCATCACGTCACCCACCTGCCAGGTCCTCATCACAGCCTCCCTTTCGTACCTCCACCTCGGACGCTACGGCCGGACGGCGGCCCGGGTCAGGGTCGACGGCCCGGGCCGTTGGGGGTCCAAGGTCCCGGGCCGGTGCGGACCGGTCGGCCCTGCCGAGGGCGCCGCCGAGAGCGTCTGATGGAGATGTCACCGGGAAGCGCGGTGCGAGGCAGAGAAGGGACGTGGACACCATGACCGCGACGATCGGGCGGACCACCGCCGAGACCACCGCTCCGGCGACCGGCACCACCCGAGAGAAGGCCACCCGGTACGTCCTGGCCGGCATCCGGATGGCCCTCGGCTGGATCTTCCTCTGGGCATTCCTCGACAAGCTGTTCGGCCTCGGCCACGAGACGGAATCGAAGAACGCCTGGATCAACGGCGGCAGCCCCACCAAGGGCTTCCTCACCTTCGGGGTCGCCGGCCCGTTCAAGGACGTCTACACCGGCATCGCCGGCGCCGCCTGGGCCGACTGGCTCTTCATGGCCGGCCTCGCCGGGATCGGCATCGCGCTCCTGCTCGGCGTCGGCATGCGGGTCGCAGCCGTGGCCGGTGGGCTGCTGCTGGTCCTCATGTGGACCGCCGTCCTGCCTCCGGAGAACAACCTCTTCATGGACGACCACCTGATCTACGCCGCGGTGCTCGCGGTCCTGGCGCTGCTCAACGCCGGCGACACCTGGGGCCTCGGCAAGCTCTGGGCGAGGCTGCCGATCGTGGCGCGGGTTCCCTGGCTGCGGTGAGCACCCCCGCACCATCGCACGGCGGGCGTCACCATCGGTGGCGCCCGCCGACACGTGTGCGCCAGGTGGCCCGGGGTCGGTTTCGAAACGTGTCGGGGCAGGTGGCGGGTCCGCCGCACATCGGTGAGGCGCTATCCGGCAGGATCGACGGTGACCGGAGACATCACCCAACACGGCAGGAGATCCCCGCATGAACCAGGCAGCAGGCGCCCGATCGGGCAAGCCCGAGGTGGGCCCGATCGAGGGTGCACCGCCGGCCGACCTCGTGATCGAGGACATCACCGTGGGCGACGGCCCGCAGGCCGAGCCGGGTCAGTTGGTAAGCGTTCACTACGTCGGCGTGTCCCACTCCACCGGCGGCGAGTTCGACTCGTCCTGGAACCGGGGCGAGGCGTTCGAGTTTCCGCTCGGCGGCGGTCAGGTCATCGCCGGCTGGGACCAGGGCGTGGTGGGGATGCGTGTCGGCGGCCGTCGTCGCCTCACCATTCCGCCGCACCTGGGGTACGGCGACCGCGGCGCCGCCGGCGTCATCAAGCCGGGCGAGACGCTGATCTTCGTCGTCGACCTGCTCGGCGTGCGCTGATCGAACGTGACAGGGGGTCGTTCGGCTCGATGCCGAACGACCCCCTGACGCACGCCACGCCCCAGATCAGCCTCAGGCGGCCAGCACCAGGCCACCGGCCGCGGCGGGCGGACGACGGACGATCGCGACCAGGTCGGCTGGCACCTGACGACGGGCGGCCTCGACCACCCGGGCGGGCTCGAGGATCGGCATCACCCGGTGCAGGCCGGTGGCGCGCAGCACCCGGGCCACCACCGGGGTGGGATCGACAAGGACCAGTTCGCCGCCCCTGGCCCGGACACGCAGGTGCGCGCCGAGCAACGCGCGCACCCCGGCCGCGGAGAGCAGGCGCAGCCCGGACATCTCCAGCTGCACGACCGGCCGCGCCGGCACGGACCACAGAGCGGACCGGAACGCGGCAACGGTGGCGATGTCGACCTCGCCGGCCACCCGCACCTGGACCACCTGGTCACCCACGCTGACCTGCACGTCAATCCGGTTGCTGCGCTCTTCCATGACGTGAAATCTAGCCCCCACCACCGACAGTTTCGCCCTTCGGCGGAGTGATTCCGGGTACGCCCAGGGTCATCCCCCGAGGTGCCCCTCATCCCCCTAGGGGTGGAGGCCAGCGGCCCCGCGGTCGACCGGACGTCCGGTGCCGCGCCGCGTGCTCGGCGCTTCGGGTACGCGGGGCATCGGCGGTGGAGAATGACCCGATGGTGATCCCCCGGCCCCGACCGCCACGGCTGATCCGTCCCGTCCGCGAACCGGCCACCGTCCCGCCTCCGCTCAACGGTGTGTGGGCGGCCACGGACCGCCGGCTCGACCAGGTCGACCTCCTGCCCCTGCCCGAGGGGGCCGTCGGGCCGGAGGACGTGGTCATCGACCCCAGCGGCCGGGTCATCAGCGGCGACGAGGACGGCAACCTCTGGTGGTGGCCCGCCGACGCGCCGGCCGGCACCCGAGGACTGCTGCTGGCCGAGACCGGCGGCCGGCCGCTCGGCATCGAGACGGACCCGTCCGGGGAGGCGCTCATCGTCTGCGACGCGTACCGCGGGTTGCTGCGGGTCACGCCGGACGGGGCGGTCCGCGAGCTGACCGGCACCGCGTCGCCGGTGCACCTGGCCAACAACGCGACGGTGGCCCGCGACGGCACCGTCTACTTCACCGACTCGTCGGACCGGTTTCCGGTCTCGCACTGGAAGCGGGACCTGCTGGAGCATCGCCCCAACGGCCGCGTGCTGGCCCATCATCCGGGCAGCGGGCGCACCGAGGTGGTGGCCGAGGGGCTGTACTTTCCCAACGGGATCGCGCTGACCCCGGACGAGTCGGCGTTGATGCTTGTCGAGACCACCACCCACCGACTGCTCCGGGTGGAGTTGCGCGGCGGGGTGCGGGTGCTCGCCGACCTGCCCGCGTACCCGGACAATCTCTCCGCCGTGGGCGACGGGACGTACTGGATCGCCCTGCCCAGCCCTCGCGTGCCCATCGCGGAACGGCTGCTGCCGCACCCGCGGCTGCGCCAGCTCGCCGCGCTGCTGCCCGACGCGATGCAGCCGCAGCCGCGCCGCTACGGGCTCGTCGCGCTCGTCGACGGCGAGGGCACTGTCCGTCGTACGCTGCACGGTCCCGCCGGGAACTACTGGATGATCACCGGGGTACGACAGCACGGCGACCAACTCTGGCTGGGCAGCCTCATCGGGCCCGGCGTGGCCCGCGTACCCCTGTAGTGCGCGCCCGGCTCACGCCCGTCGTGTCGGGCGGTGGCCGACCCCGACGCGGCCCGGGCTGCCCGCACGGCGAACGGGCCGACCCACCGCGATGGCGGGTCGGCCCGGTGCCTCAGCGTCCGCTCACCGACGGTGCCGGGGCGGGCGAACCGCCGGCCACCGCGCCCGGGTGCGCCGGGGCGGCCGGCGCGGGCTTGAGCCCGGGCGGCACGGGCAGGGCGCTGCCCCGGACGAACTCGTCCCAGCTCACGTTCCACGCGGTCCAGCCGTTGCCCGGCTGCAACTCCACCTCGGTGCCCTTGACGGTGATCAGGTCACCGACCTCGGTCACCCCCATCAACCAGTCGGCGGCCGTGGCGGAGACGTTCGCGCAGCCGTGCGAGGTGTTGGTGTAGCCCTGCTCGCCCTCCGACCAGGGCGCGGAGTGGATGAACTCGCCACCCCAGGTGTAGCGCTGGGCGTCGTCGACGTCGACCACGTAGCCACCGTTCGGCTCACCCCGGGTGTCGAAGGTGGTCCGCTCGTGCTTTTCCATGATCACCATCTTGCCGCTGGAACTTGGCGTGCTCGGCTTGCCCATGCTGACCGGTATCCGGCGGATCTGCTTGCCGTCCCGCAGCACTGTCATCTGCTTGGTGGCGTTGTCGATCTCCAGCGATAGTTGGCGTCCGATCTTGGAGGTCGCGGTCCGCTCGACGTCGCCGACCCGGTCCTTGCCGATCGGCAGGCCCTCCAGGCCGGCCCGCACACTGATCGTGGTCCCCGGCTTCCAGAAATCGGGCGCCCGGTAATAGACCTGCGTGCCGTCCTCGAGCCACGACCAGGTGCCCGGCTGCGGCGGGTTCGTCTTTACGAACAACCGCCGTTGAACATCCGCTCTGGCCTCTTTCGGAATTCCCGGGTCGAACGCGACGGTTACCGGCATCGCCGTGCCGTACGTCCGATTGCCCACAAAATAGAGGGTGCTGGTGATCTGCGGTTTGGTGGATTTGGCCATCGTGGTGAACGTGGTCGTGCGGGTGGTGGTGGCACCGGAGTCCCCGGTCGCGGTCACCTCGGCGGTGTAGGTCCGTTTCGGTTGCAGCGGTGCGTTCGGCACCCAGCCCGAGCCGTCCTCGCGCGGCTCGGCCCCGACCTGCTTGCCCTTGTCGTCGGTGAGGCGTACGCCGGTGACCCGCCCACCCTTGACCACGGTGCCCACCTCGGCGCTGACCGGGACGTCCCGGGCCTTGTCGCCCGGTGTCACGACGAGCTCCGGCGGGGCGGCGTGCTTCTTGGCCGAGCCGGTCGCCGACCCCCGGTCGGCGGTGCACCCACCCAGGACGAGTGGTGCGGCTGCGATGGTTACCGCCAACAGCGTCAATCGCCGCCTACACGTCATGTTCAGTCCCCCCGTTTTCGACTTCCCTATGCCGACATTCTCGCTTCCCCGGCGTGGGCGATTGCGGTATTTAGAAATAATCGTCGGCGCAATTGTCGGCACAGTTTTCCGACAATGTTCCGCTTGGTGGAACAGGAGCTTCACCAGCACCTGTCGTGCCGTTTGCTCTGCTTCGACGCGGGCGACACCGGCTGTCCGGAAGACAACCCGTCGTGGCGGTTGCGGTGAACCGCGCCGAAGGAGCCCGTCCGACCCTCCCGCGCGGTCGCGCGCGCCGTGAACCGGGCCCACCGAACCCGACCCTCCATGATCGACTCGGGTTTCCCCGAAAGCGGGGCATCAACCGCGCTACGACACAGCGGATTCCACGAACACGAGTGGATCACGCCCCGTGCCGACCGCCCGGCGCACCTCGACAGCACGCTTTTGTCATTTGGAGCGAAACTTCTGCCGAACGCGACGAAGCTTTGCCTTCGTCCCGCTGCAAGGGTAGGGTCACGATCTAGATAGAGGGTTGCCCATTCGTCGATCAGCCTGCCGCCACCCTGCCGAGTCGCCGTGTTCCGCCCCCGACGGGGGCCGGGCCGCACCGGCACGCCGTCCTCACCGTCCAGCCGGAGCCCGCCTCCGGCCGGTTCGGCGCGCCCGGGTGACGACAGCCAGGTCGACCGCCGCCGACGGCGTACCTGCCGTCAGGAAGGGACCACCACCATGGATCAACAGCTCAACCGACCGACACCGGCATCCGAGCCGATCAGCCGGCGCGGAGTGCTGCGCGCCGCGACCGTCTCCGCCGCCGCCGTCGGCACCGCCGGCCTGCTCGCCGGCCCGGCCGCCGCCGCACCCGCGGGGCAGCCCCAGGGCCGCCGCCGGGTGCCGGTCGACCGGATCAGCATCCAGCTCTACACCCTGCGCGATCAGCTCGCCGCCGACCTGCCCGGCACCCTGGACGCGCTGCGCCGGATCGGCTACCGGCGGGTGGAGCACGCCGGCTTCGTCGGACGCACCGCCGCGCAGTTCCGGGCCGCGCTCGACGACGCCGGGTTGCGGGCCACCTCCGGGCACACCGGCATCCCGCAGCCCTTCGACGCCGCCACCTGGGAGCAGGCCCTCGCCGACGCCAACATCGTGGGCTGCAAGAAGATCGTCCACCCCTACTTCGGTCGGGACGCCAACGGTCAGCCGTTCCGGGACCCCAACGTCTACCGGGCCCTGGCGCGCGACCTGAACAAGGCCGGCCGGCTCGCCGAACGCGCCGGGCTCGAGTTCGGCTACCACAACCACCAGCTGGAATTCGTACCGTTGACCGACGGCTCGACCGGCTTCGAGATCCTCACCGGGCAGACCGACCCGCGCCTGGTCCACTTCGAGCTCGACCTCTACTGGACCTGGCGGGGTGCGCACGACCCGGTCGACATCATTCGGGCCAACCGCGGCCGGATCCGCCAGGTGCACGTCAAGGACCTCGACGTCGAGAGCGGGTTCGCCGACCTCGGCGACGGCGTCATCGACTTCGGCCGCATCTTCGCCCACGAGCGGGAGGCCGGCATCGAGGAGTACATCGTGGAGCGCGACGACGCGGGCACCGCGCCACGCTCCCCCGCCGACGCCCTGGACACCGCCCGCGTCGGCTTCGACTATCTCGCTTCACTTCGGTACTGAAACCACCCCGGGGGACTCACCTGATGAACAGGACCGCATTCGCGTCCGCCCTGCTGCTGGCGACGGCCGGCCTGGCCGTACCGCCGTCGGCGGCGGCCGCCGCGCCGGCCCCGCCGCCGGACAGCAGCTTCCAGAAAGTGACACTCAACGACTTCCCGGGCGAGCCGATGAGCCTCGCCGTCCTGCCCGACCTGCGGGTGCTGCACACCTCCCGCACCGGCGAGGTCCGCATCCACGACCCGCGCACCGGGCTGAACACCCTCGCCGCCGACATCCCGGTGTACGAGCACGACGAGGAAGGGTTGCAGGGGGTCGCCATCGACCCGAACTTCGCCCAGAACAAGTGGGTCTACCTCTACTACTCGCCGCCGATGGACACCCCGGTGGACGACCCGGCCACCCCCGGCGTCAACGAGGGGGACGCGCCGGAGACCGGGACCGAGGCGGACTGGCAGCGGTTCAAGGGCGCGCTGCGGCTGTCCCGGTTCAAGCTGGACGGGATGAAGCTGAACCTCGCCAGCGAGCAGCAGATCATCGACGTGCCCACCGACCGGGGCATCTGCTGCCACGTCGGCGGCCAGATCGACTTCGACAGCAAGGGCAACCTGTACCTGTCGACAGGTGACGACACCAACCCGTTCGCCTCCGACGGGTACGTCCCGATCGACGAGCGGGCCGACCGCAACCCGGCGTTCGACGCCCAGCGCTCCGCGGCCAACACCAACGACCTGCGCGGCAAGCTGTTGCGGATCAAGGTGAAGGCCGGCGGTGGCTACACGGTGCCGGCCGGCAACCTGTTCAAGCCCGGCACCGCGCAGACCCGCCCGGAGATCTACGCGATGGGGCTGCGCAACGCGTTCCGGTTCGCCGTCGACAGGCGCACCGACGACGTGTACGTGGGCGACTACTCGCCGGACGCCTCCAACCCGAACCCGGAGCGCGGCCCGGCCGGGCACGGTCGCTGGATGCGCGTCGACAAGCCGGCGAACTACGGCTGGCCGTACTGCGTGACGCCGACGATCGCCTACCGCGACTACGACTTCGCCACCGGCGAGTCCGGCGCGAAGTTCAACTGCAAGCGCCCGGTCAACGACTCACCGCACAACACCGGCAAGCGCGTGCTGCCGCCGGTCGAGCAGCCGGAGGTCTGGTACGCGGCTGCCCCCTCGGCCGAGTTCCCGCAGCTGGGCACCGGCGGCATCGCCCCGATGGGTGGCCCGGCGTACGACTACGACGGGACCAGCACGTCGCGTACCCGTTGGCCGGCGTACTACGACGGGGTGCCGCTGTTCTACGAGTGGACCCGCGACTACATCAAGGAGTTCCGCCTCGACTCCGACGGGGACGTGCAGGACATCCGTCCGGTGGCGCCGTCGCTGGTGGTGGACAACCCGATGGACATGGAGTTCGGCCCGGACGGCGCGCTCTACGTGCTGGAGTACGGCGACGGCTACTTCGCCGAGAACCCGGACGCCCAGCTGTCCCGGATCGACTTCGTCCGGGGCAACCGGACGCCGATCCCGAAGATCAGCGGTACGCCGACCGTCGGGCAGGCCCCGCTCACCGTGTCCTTCTCCAGCGCCGGCACCACCGACCCGGACGGTGACAAGCTGAGCTACGCGTGGGACTTCAACGCCGACGGTTCGGTGGACAGCACCAACCCGAACGCGACCTGGACGTTCCCGGAGAACGGCTCGTACCTGCCGACGCTGAAGGTGACCGACCGCACCGGACGGTCCGCCTCGGCATCCCTGCCGCTTGTGGTCGGGCCGACCGCGCCGGTCATCGAGTTCGTCACCCCGGAGGCCGGGCAGCCGTTCCAGTTCGGGCAGACCGTCGCGTACGAGGTGAAGGTCACCGACGACCTGCCGGTGGACTGCTCCCGGGTGAAGGTCACCTACGTGCTCGGGCACGATGAGCACGGGCACCCGCTCTCCACCTCGACGGGTTGCTCCGGCACCATCCCCACCTTCCTGGACGGTGGGCACAGCGGTGCGGACAATCTGACCGCCGTGTTCGTCGCGGAGTACACCGACGCGCCGACCGACCCGGGCGTACCCGCGCAGTCCGCCTCGGCGACCGTGGTGCTGGATCCGACCCCGGTGGCCGGTCTGGCCGGCTGACCAGCCCAACCCCCGACAGCGGCGGCGGCCGGATCACTCCGGCCGCCGCCGCACGTCGTTCAGCTCCCCGGTCTCGCCGGCACCGCCGACGGGTGGACCGGTCAGCTCCAGTCGCTGTCCACGTGGTTGTCCCGCCACCGTCCGCCCACCGGCGGGGTGTCCAGTCGCATCCCCTCGTCGGCGTTCCCGGCCAGGTCGTTGTCCTCGACCCGGCAGTCCACGCAACTGCCCCGATCGGTGATCCACAGTCCGTGCGTCTGGGTCCGGGATTCGTCGCTGTCCCAGATCCGATTGCCCCGGATGGTGGCCGAGTCGAACGGCGCGTTGATGGTGATGCCGGCCCGCTGCCCGGGGGCGGGGTCCAGTTCGTACGCGCAGCCCGGCGGCGGCACGTCCCCGCTCCACGCGCTGAACGCGTCCGGGCGGACCGGGGCCAGGGTGAGTTCGTCGCCGCTGTTGGCGGCCACCGTGGCCACGGACCGGCCGACCCGCAGGATCTTGCCCCGGTGCCCGTCGTGCGGCCATTCGGCGGTCCGGTCCACCAGGCTCCGTTCGCTGTAGCGGACCGCCTCGCCGGCACCGCCGGCGGCTCGGGCGTACTGCCGCCCGTTGTTGCGGACCCGGTTGTTGAGCAGCACGGCGTCGGTCATCTGGTGGTCGATGCGGACGGCGTCCAGCCCGTTGCCCCAGAACTCGTTGCTCTCGATCACCACGTCCCGGATCGGGCCCTGGTACCCGCGCCGAAGGTCGCGCGCGTGGTAGCCGTGCTGGCCGTTTCCGCTGATCCGGTTGCCCCGCACGACGTACGGGCCGGGGCTGTTGCCGATGCTGACCCCGTCGCGCAGGTTGCCGTCGATGACGCAGTCGGTGACGAGCCCACCCCGACCGGCCACTGTCGAGGTGCCCTGCGACGACACGTCGAAGCCGGCCTCCAGGTTGCCGGTCATCGTGCAGGCGGACACGATCAGCCCGTCCGTGCCCCAGTCGGAGATGCCGAAGCGGTTGCCCTGGCTGTGGCAGCCGATGATCCGGTAGCCGCGGGGCGGCTCCCAGTAGTCCTTCTGCAACTCCAGGAAGATCCCGTTGGTGCCGTTGGCCAGGGCGGTGCAGTTGGCGATGGTCAGCCGTTCCACCGGACCCCACCCGCCGACGCCGATACCGATGCCGGCGCCGCCCATCTGCTCACCGTTGTCCAACCGGCCGCAGCCGACCACCACGACGCCGTCGATCAGGGAGTCCTGGAGGAAGTCGCAGCCCAGCCCGCTGGCCGCGGTGTGGTGGATGTAGAGGTTGCGGAAGACGCCGCGCACCACGTACTGCAGGCCCAAGCCCTTGGCCAGGTAGTTGTACTCGGCCATGGCGACGCCGGAGCCGTCGATCTGGAAGTCGGAGAAGGTGCAGTCGGCGATGTGCCGGTCCCGGTCGGCGCCGTGCTGAAGCGTCGTCCAGAACGCCAATGGAGTCGGGTCGGACCGGTTTCCCTCGTTGCTCAACATGAACCGGGTCGCCGCCGGGCCGGCCCCGATCAGCGACACACCGCTGCGCCACACCGTGCCGGCGTCCCGGATCGAGTAGATGCCCGGCGGGCAGTAGATGACCCGGGCCCGCCCGTCCGAGGCGTACCCGGCTCCGAGGCGATCCACCAGGGCGGCCAACGCCGGCTGGTCGTTCGTCGAGCCGTCACCTGTCAACCCGAAGTCCAGGGCGTCGCAGTAGAGCGGCGCCCCGGCCGCGGCGGGCCGTCGTACCCGGACCGAGTTCAGCAGCTGCTCGTTCGCCACGGCCACGGTCGGGCTCCCTTCGACGCGTTCGGTGCGCTCCGGCGGGGCCGACTTCCCGGTGAGGCCGCCGGGAAACCCTGGCCCGCACACGCCGCCAGACGATCCCGGCCCGCCCACGCCGCGCAATGCGGGCCCCGCCCACGCCGCCGGGCGAGACCCCGGACGCGACGCCGGCCCCGGCGCCGCACGGGCAGCGCCGGGGCCGGGGGTACGCGTCAGACGGCGGCGATCAGCAGCGCCGGGCGCTCCACGCAGTCGGCGACGTGCCGCAGGAAGCCACCGGCCACCCCGCCGTCGCAGACCCGGTGGTCGAAGGTGAGGCTGAGCTGGGTCACCTTGCGGACGGCGAGCTGCCCGTCGACCACCCACGGCTTGTCCACGATCCGGCCGACGCCGAGCAGAGCCGCCTCCGGGTGGTTGATGATCGGCGTGGAGCCGTCGACGCCGAACACCCCGTAGTTGTTGAGGGTGAAGGTGCCCCCGGTCAGCCGGGCCGGCGGCAGGCTGCCGGCCCGCGCGGCGGCGGTGGTCGCCGCCAGTTCGGCGGCCAGCTCGGCGGTGGTGAGACGCTGGGCGTCGCGCAGCACCGGCACCAGCAGACCCCTGTCGGTCTGCGCGGCGATGCCGAGGTGCACCCCTGCGGACTGGACGATCCGCTGCGCCTCGCTGTCGACGCGGGCGTTGAGCTGCGGGAACCGACGCAGCCCGCTGAGGCAGATCCGGGCCAGCAGGGCCAGGATGCTCACCGGCGCGTCGGGCGTCGCCGCGTTGATCGCGGCCCGGGTCTCCAGCAGCCCGGTGGCGTCCACGTCGACCCAGATGGTCACCTCCGGGATCTCCCGCCGGCTGCGGGAGAGCTTGTCGGCGATGACCTTACGGACCCCGGTGAGCGGGATGATCACGTCGTCGTCCCCGGACGGCACCGGCGCGACGGGGGCGTCCGGCACGGCGGCGAGCCGGGCGGCGGGTGCGGCGAGCGCCGCCTCCACGTCGGCCCGGCGGATCACGCCACCGGGCCCGGTGCCCCGCACCGCGTTCAGGTCGATGCCGCGTTCCCGGGCCAGCCGCCGCACGATCGGCGAGATGACCAGGGCACTCGGCCGCGCCGAACGACCGGGCGCGTCCCCCGCGCCAGCGGCAGCCCCGGCGGCCACCGCCGGGGCGGCACCACCGGCCGGAACCGGACCACCGCTCGGGGCGGCACCACCGGTCGGAGAGGCACCACCGGTCGGAGCCGTGTCGGTCCGCGCGGTGTCGGCCGGCTCGGGGGCGAGCGTCAGCCGAGGTCGACGTCGACGGCGGGTGGGGCCGCCGTGGCCGGTGCCGTAGCCGATCAGCACGTTCCCGGAGCCGGCGCGCTCCTCCTCGCGGTAGGTGGCGTGTCCGGCGGGCTCGTCGCCGCCGTCCAGCGGCGCGATGGTGATCAACGGCTGGCCGACCGGGCGTACCTCACCGGCCGCGCCGTGCAGGGTGACGACCCGGCCGGCGTACGGGCAGGGCACGTCGACGACGGCCTTGGCGGTCTCCACCTCGACCACGCTCTGGTCGACGGTGACGATGTCACCCACGGCGACCCGCCACTCGACGATCTCGGCCTCGCTCAGCCCCTCACCGAGGTCGGGCAGGAGGAAGACCTGCGTCCGCTCGACGGTGGTCATGCCGCCGCCCAACGCGCGTCCGGCTGGTCGTCCCACTGCAGGCGGGCCACCGCGTCGAGCACCCGGTCCACCCCGGGCAGGTGGGTGTGCTCCAGCATCGGCGCCGGGTACGGGATGTCCAGCCCGGCGACCCGCAGCACCGGGGCGTGCAGGGCGTGGAAGCAGCGCTCCTGCACCCGGGCGGCGATCTCCGCGCCGACACCCGCGAAGCCGGGCGCCTCCTGGATCACCACGCACCGACCGGTACGCCGAACCGAGGCGGTGATGGTCTCGTCGTCGAACGGCACGATGGTGCGGACGTCGACCACCTCCAGGTCCCAGCCCTCCTCGCGGGCTGCCTCGGCGGCCTCCAGCGCGACAGGCACCGCCGGCCCGTACGCGACAAGGGTGGCGTCGCGGCCGGGTCGGCGTACGACGGCCCGCCCGAACGGCTCGGTCCGGGTCGGCAGCTGCGCCTCGGCGCTGCCGAAGTAGAGCTTCTTGGGCTCCATGAAGACCACCGGGTCGGGGTCGTCGATCGCCTCGCGCAGCAGCGAGTACGCGTCCTCGACGGTCGCCGGGGTGACCACCTTCAGCCCGGGGGTGTGCGCGTAGTACGCCTCGGACGAGTCGCAGTGGTGCTCGACCCCGCCGATCCCACCCGCGTACGGCACCCGGATCACGATGGGCACACTGAGCTTGCCCCGGGTGCGGTTGCGCAGCTTCGCCACGTGCGAGGCGATCTGCTCGAACGCCGGGTACGCGAACGCGTCGAACTGCATCTCGACCACCGGCCGCAGACCGGACATGGCCAGGCCGACGGCGAAGCCGACGATGCCGGCCTCGGCGAGGGGGGTGTCGAAGCAGCGGTCTTCGCCGAAGCGGGCCTGCAGGCCGTCGGTGATCCGGAAGACGCCGCCGAGCTGACCGACGTCCTCACCGAAGACGACAACCCGGTCGTCGGCGGCGAGGGCGTCGGCGAGCGCGGTGTTGAGGGCCTTCGCCATGGTGGTGGCCATCAGGCGTGCCCCTCCTCGTCGCGGGCGGCGGCCAACTCGGCCCGAACCTGCTCGCGCTGTTCGATCAGCTGCGGGGTGGGCTGGGCGTAGACGTTGTCGAAGAGGCTCAGCGGGTCCACCGTGGGCTGCTCGTTCATCCGGGTCCGCAGGTCCGCCGCGTACGCCTCGGCCTGCTCGGCGACCTCGGCGACCGCCGCGTCGTCGAGCACCCCGCGCGCCCGCAGGTAGGTCTCCAGCCGGGCGATCGGGTCCCGGTCCCGCCAGGCGTCGACCTCGGCGCCGTCGCGGTAGCGGCTGGCGTCGTCGGCGTTGGTGTGCGGTTCCATCCGGTAGGTGTGCGCCTCGACCAGGAACGGCCCGTTGCCGGAGCGGGCGTGCTCCACCGCGCGGGTGAGCACGGCGAGCACCGCGACCGGGTCGTTGCCGTCGACCTGCTCGCTGGGCACGCCGTAACCGACGCCCTTGTAGGCAAGCGAGGGGGCCGCGGTCTGCCGGGACAGCGGGACGCTGATGGCGTACCTGTTGTTCTGCACGAAGTAGACCACCGGCGCCTTGAACACGGCGGCGAAGTTGATCCCCTCGTGGAAGTCGCCCTCGCTGGTGGCGCCGTCACCGATGAAGGCGAGCGCCACTGTGTCGCGGCCCTGGTACGCCTCGCCGTGCGCCAGCCCGGCGGCGTGCACACACTGGGTGGCGAGCGGGGTGCACTGCGGTGCGGTGTGCACCTCGGTCGGGTCGTAGCCGCAGTGCCAGTCGCCGCGCAGCAGGGTGAGCACCTCGACCGGGTCGATGCCCCGGGCAACAAGCGCCATCGACTCACGGTAGGTGGGGAAGACCCAGTCGGTGTCGCGGACCGCGAGCACCGCGGCGACCTGGCACGCCTCCTGCCCCCGGGAGGACGGGTAGACGGCCAGCCGGCCCTGCTTGGTCAGGGCGGTGGCCTGGGTGTCGAACCGACGGCCGAGCACCATCCGGCGGTACAGCTCGCGCAGCGCCTCGACGGGTGGCTCCGGGTAGTGGGGACGGGCGGGCAACGGTGTGCCGTTCGGGTCGAGCAGGCGAACCGGCTCGGCGTCCGGCAGTAGCGGGCGCGCCGGGTCGGGCGGGGTGGCCGCTCGACGCGTACGCGGGGATGCCCTGCGGACCGCCTGGGGAGTGGTCGTCACGGCGGAACCTCCTGGGACGTGTGGTGAGCCTATGCTTCCGCGTGTCGGATGATTGACTCAAGATCCACGCAGAAGGCGGGACGGTTGGCATCCGGAGGAGGTCTCAGTGAGCCAGGAAACCGGCGACGAAGCAGACCGGGTGGCGGGATCGGGACGATCGGTTCGAGCCCTGGACGAGGTGGACCGGCGGATCCTCGACGAACTGGTCCGGGACGGGCGTACGTCGGTGCGCACGCTCGCCGAACGGATCCACATCTCCCGCACCAACGCGTACGCGCGGGTGGAGCGACTGCTGCGCGACGGGGTGATCACCGGGTTCCGCGCCCAGGTGGCGCCCGAGGCGGCCGGGCTGGGCACCTCGGCGTACATGGCGCTGACGATCGAGCAGAACACCTGGCGGGAGGTGTCGGCCGAGCTGGCCCGGGTCCGCTACGTCGAGCACGTCGCGTTGCTCAGCGGCGAGCACGACGTGCTGGCGCTGGTCCGGGCTCCGGACAACGCCGCCCTGCGGGACGTGGTGTTGGACCGGGTGCAGCGCATCGCCGGGGTGTTGTCGACGCGGTCCTGGCTCGTCTTCGAGGAGTTCGGCGGGACGCAGAGCCCCTGGCAGTAGCGCCATAACACGAACCCACCTACAAAACCCCCCGACTCGGGTTAATTGCCGCGAAGCGCCACTACTATCCGCGACGTGGCTATCTCAGACGATCTGTGGGAGCGGGCCCGGCACACCGCACCGGCGCCGAGCAGGGCGACGTCGACCAGGCGGGTGTCGACCGGGCCGGGACCCACCGGCGCGCGGTCCTTCCGTGGGGACATCGAAGGCATGCGGGCGGTGGCCGTGCTGCTGGTGCTCCTCGGCCACGCCGGGGTGCCGCACCTGCCCGGCGGGTTCGTCGGCGTCGACGTGTTCTTCGTGATCTCCGGGTTCCTCATCACCGGCCTGCTGCTAGCGGAACTCGACAGAAGCGGGCGGCTGTCCCTCACCGACTTCTACGCCCGCCGCGCGAAGCGGCTGCTCCCGGCCGCCGCGACCGTACTCCTCGCGACCCTGGTGCTCACCTACGTCTTCCTGCCCCGGGGGCGCTGGGCGGCCACGGCCTGGGACGTCATCGCCAGCGCCTGCTACGCCATGAACTGGCGGATGGCCGGGGAGTCCGCCGACTACGTGGCCGCCAACGACGCCGCGAGCATCGCCCAGCACTTCTGGTCCCTCGCCGTCGAGGAACAGTTCTATCTGGTGTGGCCCCTGCTGCTGATCGGCCTCGGCTGGTTCGCCCGTCACCACGGACGGGCGGGCCGCGGTCGCTACCTGTTCGGGTTGGCGCTGATCGCGGTCCCCTCGTTCGCCTGGGCGCTGTACGTCTCACCGACCGACGCCTCGGCGTACTACGTCACCACCACCCGGATGTGGGAGCTGGCCCTCGGCGGCGCCGTCGCCGTCACGGCGGTCTGGTGGGGCCGGTCACCGCGCCTGGTGGCCGTCCCGTTGGCCTGGGCCGGGCTGATCGCCGTCGGCGCCTCGGCCGCGCTCATCACCACCGAGGCCGGCTTCCCCGGGTACGCCGCGCTCGGCCCCACCCTCGGTACCGCCGCGGTGATCGCGTTCGGGCCGGCCGCCGGTCGCGCCGGACCCGCGCTCCTGCTCGGCCGGCAACCCCTGCGCTACGTCGGGGGGATCTCGTACTCGCTGTACCTGTGGCACTGGCCGGTGCTGGTCGCCGCGCAGGCGCACGTCGGCGACCTCGGCGTCGGCGCCGCGCTCGCCGTCGTGGCCGTCTCGGCCATCCCCGCCGCGCTGACGTACCACTTCATCGAGAACCCGGTCCGGCGCTCACCGGCCCTCGCCGACCGGCCCTCCGCAGCCCTGCGCATCGGCGCCGTCTGCACCGCTGCGGCCGCGCTCGCCGGCCTGACCTTCCAGGTGGCCGTTCCGTCGACGGACGGCCCGGCACCCGCCTCGTCGGTCATCATGGGCCAGGTGCCCGGCGCCAGCGCCCCGGCGGCAGCGCCACCGTCCGCGCCCGGTGCCGCGGCCCTCGGCCGGTCCCCCCGCACCAGTCGCGCCGGGGTGCCCGTCGACACTGTGGACTCGATAGTCCCCGACCCGGCACGCGCCGCCCGGGACGCACCGCTGTTGCAGGCGGCGAAGAGTTGCCACGTGTCGCTGGAATCCGCCACACCGGAGGTGTGTGTCTTCGGCAAGACGGACTCGGCGACCACTATCGCGCTGGCCGGTGACTCCCACGCCGACCAGTGGGTCCCCGCGATGCGGCTGGCGGCGGAGGCCAACGGGTGGCGCCTGGCCACCTACACCAAGGGCGGCTGCCCGTTCCTGACGGCGGAGATATCCCTGAACGACAGGCCCTACTCCTCCTGCACCCAGTGGAACGAGTCGGTGCGGCAGAAGCTGCTCGGCGAGGACCGCCCCGACCTGCTGGTGGTCACCAACGCCGAGTACCCGGTCCGTGGTGAGTCGGCCGCGAACTGGCGGTCGGCGCTGGCCCGCGAGCTGCGCTCAACCTGGGGCGGCATGATCGCGCAGGGGGTGCCGGTGGTGGTGCTGCGGGACACGCCGCTACACCTGAAGGACATCGCCGAGTGCGTGTCGAAGAACCGCAACCGGCTGACGAAGTGCGCCACCGCCCGGACCGAGGCCCTGGGTCGCGGGGGCGGTCCCGCCCAGGAGGCGGCGGCCGACGGGCTCACCGGCGCCCACCTGATCGACCTGAACGACTGGATCTGCCCCGCGGACCGGTGCGCCCCCGTCATCGGCGGCGTGCTCGTCTGGCGCGACGCGCACCACCTGAGCGCCACCTACTCGGCGACCCTCGCGCCCCAGGTGGGCGCCGCGTTGAAACCGGTGATCACCGCGCGGTGACGTCGGCGGCGGGTCACCGGACGGGCGGGGCCTCCAGCCCGTCCCGGTCGGCCAGCTCCAACAGCGGCTCCAACGAGTGCCGGTCGCCGTCCAGGCCGGCGTGCGGGTCGCCGCGCTCGGCGAAGCGGGCCGGCATCGACAGCACGTCGAAGTCCTCCGGTCGGGCGTCGTCCAGCTCCGCCCAGGTCAGCGGCGCCGACACCAGGGCCTGCGGTGTCGGTCGGATCGAGTACGCCGAGGCCATCGTGTGGTCCCGGGACATCTGGTTGTAGTCGACGAAGACCGGGCGGTCCCGCTTGTCGCGCCACCAGGTGGTGGTGACCAGCTCCGGCAGCCGGCGCTGCATCTCCCGACCCAGGGCGAGCACCGCGCGCCGACAGTCGCCGAAGCTCCACCGCGGCTCGATCGACAGGTAGACGTGCAGGCCGCGTCCGCCGGTGGTCTTCGGGTAGCCGGTCATCCCCAGTTCGGCGAGGAAGGCATTGACCTCCCGCGCCACCGGCACCACCTGCTCGAAGCCGACGCCGGGCAGCGGGTCCAGGTCGATGCGCAGCTGGTCGGGGCGTTCCACGTCGGCGGCGCTGACCGGCCACGGATGGAACCGCAGGGTGCCCAGGTTGGCCGCCCAGATCACCACCGCCAACTCGCTCGGGGCGATCTCGTCGGCGGTGCGGCCACTGGGGAAGGTGATGTGGGCGGTGCGCACCCACTCGGGCGCGCCCGCCGGCAGCCGCTTCTGGTAGAACGCGTCGCCGCGGTTGGTCTGCCGGGTGGCGATCGTCGCGCCGTCGAAGACGCCGCGCGGCCAGCGTTCGAGCATCGTCGGCCGGTCCCGCAGGGCGCGCAGGATCCCGTCACCCACCGCCAGGAAGTAGCGGACCACATCGAGCTTGGTCAGCCCACGCTCCGGGAAGTACGGCTTGTCGGGGCTGGAGACGCGGACCAGCCGCTCCCCCACCCGGATCTCCTCCGCCGCCGTGGCCACGCCCCCGAGGGTACGGCGTGGCGGCGGCCCGGTGGGGCTACCGGCCCGGGACCAGCGTGCCAGGATGCTGCGGCAGCCCCTCGGTCGGGCCGTCGAGGTGTGCCGGCGGCGTCGCGGGCGGCTCCTCGGCCACAGCTGTCTGCTGCTCGACCGGCACCCGTTGCGCGGAGCGGCGGGCCACGAAGCCCGGCGTCCAGTCCTTCAACCGCAGCGCCGGCCGCTCGACCAACTTCCAGGACACGAACGCGGCGGCGAAGGCGACCGCTACCGACATCGCGGCGAACGGCACGTAGCCCCAGCGGCTCCAACCGAGACTGGTCATCACCTGCTGGAACACGAAACCGTAGATGTAGATGCCGTACGAGTAGTCGTTCTTGCGCCCCACCCAGTGCAACTGACGCGGCATCCGCACCGACAGCCAGACCAGCAGGTACGCGAACGCGGGCAGCCCGATGACGAAGAAGCCACCGAAGAGCAGCGACAACCCGAGCGCCACCGCCGAGCCGATGCCCAGCGCGTCGTTGATCGGCACCCGCTCCCGGTACAGGTCGAGGGTCGCGCCGACGGCGAACAGGAAGCCCAGGTAGACGATGTAGTAGAACGTCATCTTGCCGACCAGTGGCGAGGTGAAACTCCAACTCGCCGTCGACGCCGGGCCGCTGAAGTGCCCGGAGCTCACCCAGTCGTACACGATGCTCGTGTAGAGGGCGACGGTCAGGAACAGCACGAACCGGCGGGCGTTACGCAGCACCGCGGTCACCGCCAGCACGCCCACCACGACGTAGCAGAACATCTCGTACTTGAGCGACCACAGCGCACCGTTGAAGACGCTGTAGTTGACCTTCTGACCCCACGGGGTGGTCTCGGTGAACAGGTCGTGGATGCCGTACTGGCGGACACCGGTCCACCAGTTGGCCCGCAGGTAGGCCAACGGGCCGCCCCGGTCCCAGGCGTTGTCGAAGAAGCCTGCGGTGCTGCCGTGCTCGCGCAACATGACGAGCGGAGCGATCACCAACGCGCTGATCAACAGGCAGACCCAGAGCCCGGGGAAGATCCGCAGAGCCCGGTGCCAGGCGTACCTGATGATGCCGGTACGCCGGGCGCTGCGGGTGATCAGCAGGCCGGACAGCACGAAGAAGCCGTACACGGCCATGGTGCCGACGTTGGTCTGCCGACCGGTCAGGTAGTAACCGAGGTCGTGGGCACCGAAGCCGAGCGGCTTGGAGTGCGAGAGCACGACGCCGACGGCCAGGCAGAGCCGGATCAGCCCGATGCCGTTGCTGCGGCCGGAGAGCAGGTCGGCCAGTGTGCCGCGGGACCGGATGAGAGCGGGGGTGGTCATGCGGTCAGGCACCTCTCGGCATCAGGCGGGCACCTCGGCGCCGGCGTGCTCCCACAACTGCTTCATCTCGGTGTGCAGGTCATCGCTCGGCGACCAGCCGAGCACCGCGGCGGCCGATCCGACGTCCAGCCGCTGCCAACTGGTCTCGGCGGGACCGGTCTGCTCCGCCTCGATCAGGTCGGTCGGCACCTCACTCACCTCGATGAGGAGCCGGACCATATCACGCGCGCTGGCCGCCACCCCCCGACCAATGTTGATCACGCGACCGGCCGCCTCGGGACGGGTCGCGGCCAACTGCACGGCGGCGACCACGTCGCTGAGACCGATGAAGTCACGCCGGGAGCCGAGCGGTGCCAACTCCAACCGGGCGCGCTCGCCGGCCCGCTGGGCGTCGCGCAGCCGGCCCGCGACCACGCCGAGCAGGCTGTGGCCGGGCTGGCCGGCACCGATGACGTTGCCGACCCGCAGCGTGACGCCCTCGATCAGGCCCTGCCGGTCCGCCGCGGTGACCGCCTCGGTGCAGCGCAGCTTGAACTCGCCGTACGGCATCACCGGCGCCGGGGTCAGCTGCTCGGGCATCGACGTGTCCACCGGGACCAGCCCGTACTCGTGCACGCTGCCCATCTGCAGCACCCGGACCCGCCTTGGCAGTCGGCCCGCGGCCGCCAGGAGCCGCTCGACCAGGGTGACGTTGACAGCGAGCATCTGCGCCTCGGTGAGGCCCCACATCCCGCCCGCCGCGTTGATCACCACGTCCGGGTCGAGGTCCCGCAGCACCGCGGTGATCTCGTCGATGTCGGCGGCGGCCAGGTCCAGTGACCGGACCTCGACACCCGCGCCGATGGTCTTCGGGGTACGCGCCACGGCGACCACCGTGTGACCCTGATCGGCCAGGGCGCGGCTGATCGGGCGGCCGAGGAAGCCGGTGCCGCCGAGCACCACCACCCGCTTGGGCGCTACGGCGTCTCCCGCCGGACGTCGTGGTCTGACGGTCATGGCGTCTCCCTGGCTGTCGTCGGTCATCGGCCCGGCCCGAACGCGTGCCGGGACAGACTGCGTACGCCGGACATCTTGCCGGAGAGCACCGCCGTCGGCAGCAGGGTGATGGCGTGCAGGCGTGACGAGGTGTAGCTGCGGGCCGCCCGCGCCGCCCGCGGCCACCCCTGCTCGTCCATCCGCCGGGCGACGTCGAGGAAGAACGCCCGCGCCTCGGTGAACCGGGAGCCGTTCACCGCGTCGGCAGCGGACTTGCTCACCGCGTGCCGCCGGTACTGGAAGCAGAGGGTGTTGTCGACGGCCATCTGCTCACCGCGCTGGATCAGGTCGATCACCAGGGCCAGGTCCTGGATGACCTGGAACTCCTCGCGGAAGTCGACGGCCTTGAGCGCGTCCGTCCGCCAGCAGATCGACGGGAAGTAGAACCAGCAGCCGCGCAGCAGGCTGGCCGCCAGGTCCTCGCCGCCCATCAGCTCGCGGGAGTCGATCCGGGGGGCGTAGATCCGCCGCTTCGCCTCGTCGACGATGGTGTTGACCACCGTGCCATTGGCGTCGATGATCTCCACCCCCGGCTGGACCATGCCGACGCCCGGGTACTGCTCGATCACCGATCGCACCGTCGCGACGTAGTTGGGGTGCATGATGTCGTCGGTGCCCATCATCACCAGGTACTCGTGCTCAGCGAGACCTACGCACTTGCGGTAGTTGGCGGTGATCCCGAGATTGTGCTCGTTGCGCTGGTACCGGACCCGCTCGTCATCGATGCCCGCGAACCACTCGGGCACGCCCGGCTCGGTGCCGTCGTCGACCACTGTGAGGCGCCAACCGGGGTCACTCTGCGCCATCACGCTGCGCACCGCCGCCTGCATGAGGGGCACGCTTCCGTAGTACGGCAGCATAATGTCGACAATCATTGGGTCGGTAGGCCTCACTGTGCGTGGTGGGAATGCGCGACGGGCGCGGCCACATTATCAGGCTCACCCCCGCGATCGGCCAGCGCCGAACCGGACGACGCGCCCACCCCGACCCCACCGATCGCCGCCCGGGGCCGGCCCGGGGCGGGCGCTATCATCGTCGCGCCCCGTAACCCCGCCCCCCGATCGGACGCCGATGTCGAACCGCGCCGTCGCCACGGACGCGCAGCCCGCGCAGACCGGCGGGAGGACCCCACCCTTGCCCGCCGGGCCGGACCACCAGCCGGTCCCCCTCGCCCGCCGGCTGGCGCTCAGCGTCTGGTTCTGGCCCACGGCGTTCGCCGCGCTCGCCGTCGGGTGGCGGCTGGGCAGCCCGGAGATGTGGCACGACGAGCTGGTCACCATCGACGTGGCGACGCGCTCCACCGGACAGATCCGGGCCATGCTGGCGAACGTCGACGCGGTGCACGGGGCCTACTACCTGTTCATGCACGTCTGGACGACGGTGTTCGGCACCGGCCCCATCGCGGTACGGCTGCCGTCGGCGCTGGCCATGGCCCTGGCCACGGCCAGCGTGGCGCTTGTGGGGCGGCGACTGTTCGACCACCCGACGGGTGTCGCGGCCGGGTTCGTCTTCGCGCTGGTGCCCACTGTCACCCGGTTCGGGCAGGAGACCCGCTCGTACGCCTTCGTCGTCCTCGCCGCGGCGGCGGCCACCCTGTTCCTGCTCCGCGCGCTGGAGCGGCCCGGGTGGCCGCGCTGGGTGGCGTACGCGCTCGCGGTGGCCGGCATCGGCCTGGTCAACGTGGTGGCGCTGACCCTCCTGGTCGGGCACGGCACTGCCGTTCTGATCCACTGCTGGCGGCAGCGCCACTGGTGGTCGCTTGCCTGGTTCCCGCTCGGTGCCCTCGGTGGGGTGGCGATCGCCGCGCCGGTGATCCTGCGCGGCATGAAACAGGCGGGCCGGCAGATCAGCTGGATCCCGGACCTCTCCCCCTGGACGGTCTGGGAGCAGGCGTACGGCTCGACGCTGCTCGCCGTCGCGGTGACCGCGCTTGCCACCGCGGGTCTGCTCACCCACCTGCGCCGCGACGCCGTGCACCGGACGGTGAGCGCGGTGCTTGTCGCAGTGTTGCCGGTGCCGGTGATCCTGCTGGCCTCGACCGGCGAGATCAACTACTTCTTCTCCAAGTACCTGCTGTTCCTGCTGCCGGCCTGGGCGGTGCTGGCCGGCGCCGGGATCGCCGCGCTGCGCCGGGCCCCGCTGATGGCGGCGGGGCTGGTGGTCGTCGCCGCGCTGTCCGTGCCCGGTCAGCTCGCGCTGCGCGGGGAGTACTCGCACGGCTGGTACACGTACCCGCGGACCCGCGCCTTCGAGCCACTGTCCTACTCCCAGGCGGCCCGGGTCATCGAGGCCGGCTACGAGCCCGGTGACGGCCTCGTCGTGGGCGGCGTCTGGTGGTGGATGACCGAACCCGGGGTGCGGTACTACCTTCCGGCGGACGTCTCCCCCCGCAACGTCTTCCAGAAGCGGACGGCGGCTCAGCGCGACGAGCTGTCCGGCGCGGACTGCGACGACCCGGCGAGTTGTCTGCGCGACGAGCCGCGGCTCTGGCTGGTGTTGCCGACGGTCACCGACGCGCCGTTGGCGGGGCTGCCCAAGGAACGGGCCGCCCTGCTCGGCGAGCGGTACCAACTGGCCCGGCTGACCCGCGTGAAGGGGCTGACCGTCGCCCTGCTGCAACGGCGCGGCTGACCGGACACGGTTACCGCCACCGACACCCGGGTAGGGGGTCGGCATGGCGGAACTGGCGACGCTCTGGATCATCCGGCACGGTGAGAGCACCGCGAACGTGGCGGCGACGCGCGCCGAGGCGTCCGGCGAGGAGCTGATCGGGCTCGGTCACCGCGACGCCGACGTGCCGCTCTCCCCCACCGGCGCGGAGCAGGCCCGCGCGACCGGTCGGTGGTTGACCGGGCTGCCGCCGGACCGCCGCCCGGACGTGGCGGTGGTCTCGCCGTACCTGCGCGCGGTAAGCACCGCCGAGTTGGCCCTGCACGGCACCGGGGTGCCGATGAGCCGGGACGAGCGGCTGCGCGACCGGGAGCTGGGCATCCTCGACGGCTTGACCGGGCACGGGGTGCGCCGGCGGTACCCCGACGAGGCCGAGCGCCGGGCCCGGCTCGGCAAGTTCTACTACCGGCCGCCCGGCGGGGAGTCCTGGACCGACGTGGCGCTGCGGCTGCGGACCCTCCTCGGCGACCTGCGCCGGGACCACGAGGGCCAGCGGGTGCTGCTGTTCGGTCACGACGCGCTCGTCTTCCTGCTGCGTTACCTGGTGGAGGGGTTGACCGAGCCGGACCTGATGGCGCTCACCCGGGAGCACGTGATCGCCAACTGCTCGATCACCGACTGGTCCGCCGACGCGGGCGGCCGACTGACACTTGGCGGATTCAACGAGGTCGGCCACCTGCGGCGGCAGGGAGCCCAGCCGACCAGGGAGGACGAGATTCATGCCGAACCGGTCTGAGGTGCAGGTGATCACGCCGGGGTTGCTGCGGGACTGGGCGCTACCGGTACCGGCCGGCGGCAAGGAGAGCCGGGGCACCGTGTTGATCGTCGGTGGTTCCCGCTTCACCCCGGGCGCGGTGCTGCTCGCCGGGGTGGCCGCGCTGCGTGCCGGCGCCGGGGTGCTCCAGCTCGCCGCCGCCGAGTCCACCGCCGCCACGCTGAGCATCCAGGTGCCCGAGGCGCTGGTGGTCGGGCTGCCGGAGACCTCCGCCGGTGCGGTCGCCGCCGACCGGGACGGGCAGCTCGGCGAGCTGGTCGCCGAGGCCGACGTGGTGGCCGTCGGGCCGGGGCTGCGAGGGATCGAGGAGACGCGGCGGTTGCTGGGTCTGGTCCTGGAGGCGGCCCGGCCGCGGACCTCGCTGGTGATCGACGCGTACGCCCTCGGCGCGCTCAGCCACGAACCGGAGCTGCTTGTCGGCTCGGGCCGGCCGGTGGTGCTCACCCCGAACGTCACCGAGGCCGAGCACCTGCTCGGCCGGGAACCGGGCGACGATCTGGACGCCGAGGCGGCCGAGCTGGCCGACCGGTACGAGGCGGTCGTCTCGCTCTACGGGCACGTGGCCGCGCCGGATGGGCGACGGTGGCGGGAGGAGAGCGGCGATGCCGGGCTGGGCACCTCCGGCAGCGGGGACGTGCTCGCCGGGCTGCTGGCGGGGCTGTTGTCCCGGGGCGCCGACCCGGCGCAGTCCGCCTGCTGGGGTTCGTTCGCGCACGCGGTGAGCGGTCAGCGGCTGATCCCCCGGTACGGCCGGATCGGCTTCCTCGCCCGGGAACTGCTCGACGAGATTCCCGGCACACTGTCCATGGTCTGATCGCCCGATATCCGCTGTTTCCACATTTGACCTGCTGGGTACCGGATTTCCACCAGCCGAGATCCAGGGAGGTCATGCCCGTGTCGACCGATGCGATCGTCCTGCTCAAAGAGGACCACAAGGAGATGCGCCGTCTCTTCAAGGCCTTCCAGGATGCCGAGGAGGGGCCGGCGAACCAGCGCCAGAAGCTGGTGAACCAGATCCTCGAGGCCCTGACGGTGCACACCTATCTGGAGAACGAGGTGATGTACCCGGAGGTCCGCCGCCTGCTGCCCGACCTGGAGGACGACATCCTCGAGTCGTACGAGGAGCACCACGTCGCCGACGTGCTCTGCGCCGAGCTGGCCAGCATGGACGCCACCGACGAACGCTTCAACGCCAAGACGACGGTGCTGATCGAGAACGTCACCCACCACGTCGAGGAGGAAGAGGAGGAGTGGTTCCCGAAGGTCCGCGACGCCCTGGGTCGCAAGCAGTTGCAGGAGATCGGCGAGCGGATGATCGCGCTGCGGGCGGACGCTCCGCGTACCCCCACCGCGCCGAAGGCGATCAAGAAGGCGATGGACGCGATGACCGCCTGAGACGCCTGCTCACGACGAAGGGCCCGGCACGATGTCGGGCCCTTCGTCGTACACCAGGGGTCAGCTGCCCGAGCCCGGCTCGGCCATGTGCCGGTGCTGCTCGGACTTGAGCCTGTCCGGAATGATCTTGCCGGCCGCGGTCTGCAGCTTGTTCACGAACGAGCCGGCGGTGACCGTCTGATCGCCCTTCATCAGCGCCTCGAAGCCCTGCGCGGCGACCGTGGCCGGGTCGTCCTTGGAGCCGGAGCCGACCCGGGTGTCCTGCATGTCGGCCCGCTCGAAGAACTCCGTGTCGGTGGGCCCGGGCATCAGCGCGGTCACCGTGACGCCGGTGTCCTTCAACTCGTTGCGCAGTGCCTCGGCGAAGGACTGCACGAACGACTTCGACGCGTTGTACACCGCCTGGAACGGCCCCGGCATGGTGGAGGCGATCGACGAGGTGAACAGGACCCGGCCGGCACCCCGCTCGACCATGCCGGGCAGCAGCCGCTTCGCCAGGTGCACAGTCGAGCGCACGTTGAGGTCGACGATCTCCAGCTCGTCGCGCAGGTCGGTGCCGCCGACGAAGGCGCCGCCGGCGCCCCGGCCGGCGTTGAGCGCGAGGGCGTCCACCGGGCGGCCGGTGGCGGCGATCGTCGAGGCCAACTCCTCCACGCCCTGCTCCCGGGCCAGGTCGACGCGGACCGGCTGGACCTGCGGGCCGCCGTCACGGCGCAGCTTCTCGGCAGCGGTCGAGATGCCGTCGTCGTCGGCGACCACGACCAGGTCGAAGCCGTGCTCGGCGAACTGCACTGCCAGCTCGTACCCGATTCCGCTGGACGCCCCGGTCACCACGGCGAGCGGCCGGTCGGTGGTCGGTGTGGTCATGATTGGTGACTCCTCTCCCGCGGGTGGCGTACCCGCCCGTCAAGGGGGTGCCCCCACGGCGGTCGCCCAACCCTCCCGGCGGGTGGCGTCCGGAGGTCGCCCGGGACGGCCCCGGCCGGCCCGGTAGGATCGGCGCGGGCCGTTACTGGCGCGTGGGGATGGACAACCATCGGGGAGCGGCCCCGTCACGAGGACGTTTGCCGAGCGCCTGGGCCTTCCCGCACGTCTGTTGGAGGTCGCATGTCGCACAACGCCGAGTCCACCGCATTCCGTAGCGCCCTTGAGGTGATCCGGGCTGTCGAGCCGCGGGTGGCCGACGCCATCGGCGCCGAGCTGACCGACCAGCGGGAGTCGCTCAAGCTCATCGCCAGCGAGAACTACGCCTCCCCGGCGACCCTGCTGGCCATGGGCAACTGGTTCAGCGACAAGTACGCCGAGGGCACCGTGGGCCGCCGCTTCTACGCCGGCTGCCAGAACGTCGACACCGTCGAGGCGCTCGCCGCCGAGCACGCCCGCGAGCTGTTCGGGGCCGCGCACGCGTACGTGCAGCCGCACTCCGGCATCGACGCCAACCTGGTCGCCTTCTGGGCGGTGCTGGCCGACCGGGTGGAGTCCCCCGCCCTGAAGAAGGCCCAGGTCCGGCAGGTCAACGACCTCACCGAGGCCGACTGGTTCGCGCTGCGCCGTGAGCTGGGCAACCAGCGGATGCTCGGCATGTCGCTGGACGCGGGCGGCCACCTCACCCACGGCTTCCGGCCGAACATCTCCGGCAAGATGTTCGACCAGCGCAGCTACGGCACCGACCCGGCGACCGGCCTGATCGACTACGACCGGGTGGCCGAGGCGGCCCGCGAGTTCAAGCCGCTGATCCTGGTCGGCGGCTACTCGGCGTACCCCCGCAAGGTGAACTTCCGGATCCTGCGGGAGATCGCCGACTCGGTCGGCGCCACCTTCATGGTCGACATGGCCCACTTCGCCGGTCTGGTCGCCGGCAAGGTCTTCACCGGCGACTTCGACCCGGTGCCGCACGCGCACATCGTCACCACCACCACCCACAAGTCGCTGCGCGGCCCACGCGGCGGCATGGTGCTCTGCCAGCCGGAGCTGGCCGACCAGGTGGACCGGGGCTGCCCGATGGTGCTCGGCGGTCCGCTGCCGCACGTGATGGCCGCCAAGGCCGTCGCCCTCGCCGAGGCCCGCCGCCCCGACTTCGCCGACTACGCCCAGCGGATCGTGGACAACGCCCAGGCCCTCGCCGAAGGGCTGCTGAGCCGGGGCGCGAAGCTGGTCACCGGTGGCACCGACAACCACCTGGTGCTGATCGACGTGTCCGGTTACGGGCTCACCGGCCGGCAGGCCGAGCAGGCGCTGCTCGACTCGGGCATCGTCACCAACCGCAACTCGGTCCCGCAGGACCCGAACGGCGCCTGGTACACCTCCGGCATCCGGATCGGCACCCCGGCCCTGACCACCCGGGGCCTGGGCACCGCCGAGATGGACCAGACCGCGGATCTGATCCACACCGTGCTGACCCAGACCACCGCCGGCGCCAACGCCGACGGCACCCCGTCCAAGGCGAAGTACGTTCTCGACACCGACCTGGCCGACAAGATCGCCCGGCAGGCGACCGACCTGCTGGCCCCCCACCCCCTCTACCCCGCCATCAACCTGACCTGACCCCCGCCCCCTGCGGGGTCGATCATGGAGTTGTGGTGCCCGAATCGGGGCGGATAGCGCGCTTTGTCCACCACCACAACTCCATGATCGACCCGGGCGGGGGTGGGGCGTGGGGCGTGGGGCGTGGGGGGTGGGGGTGGGGGTGGGTTAGGGGAGGGGGCGTTTTAGGTGGTAGCGGTGGACTTCGGTGCTGCCTTGGACGTTGTTGACGTCTTCGGCGGCGGAGACCAGCTCCCAGCCCTCCCGGCCGGCGCGGTTGAGGTGCGCGATGGCGGTGTCACCGTAGGCGGTGATGTCCTTGCGGGACCCGTCCGGGGCGTACCAGACGAACGAGACATGGAAATTGCGGCCCTGTCCCTGATAGCGGCGGACGAGCAGGGCGTACTCCCAGGCAACCATGCGGCCCATTATGACCGTCCACCCAGGACGACGGCACACTGACCGTCGCGCATTGCCATCCGGTGAACGCGGTGTGTCAGCGGTTCCCGTCTTCGTCAGACCAGGGCCGGGGTCTGGGCGTGGATGTGGAACCGCAGCGAGCGGGCGTCGGTGAAGCACTCCCGCATCGGGCGGACCAGATCCCGGTGCTCGGGGCTGCGCTCCCAGGCCTCGAAGTCGGCGAGGGTCGCCCACTCGCTGGTGATCAACCACTGCTCCGGGTCGGTCGACGAGCGGCACACCTGGTCGACCAGGTGTCCCGGTACCCCGTCGGCGACCAGGTGCCGCACCTGTTCGTAGGCGGCGAGGAACTCCTCGGTGCGGGGCACCGGCACCCGCACCAGGAACACCACCCGCGCCCGCTGTCCACTCATGGCGTCTCTCCTCTCATCGGCACCGCCCCGCGCAGGACCAGCGCACTGTTGAACCCGTCGAAACCCCGCGCGCAGACCAACGCGAGGCGGCTGCGCGGCTGGCGGTGCTCGCGCAGGAAGTCGAGTTCGCACCCCTCGGCGACCTCTTCCGGGCCGGCCGACGCGGGCAGCGTGTCGTGCGCGAAGGCCAGCAGCGCGGTGGCCACGTCCAACGCCGACCCGCCCTGGTACGCCCGCCCGGTCAGCGGCTTCTGCGTCGTCACCGGCACCGGCCGGTCGGCGAACACGGCGCGTAACGCCTCGGCCTCGCTGCGGTCGTAGCGGGGCACCCCGAGGGCGTCGGGCAGCACCACGTCGATCCCGCCCGCGACCACGCCGGCCCGGTCCAGGGCCAGCCGCATGGCCCGCGCGTACTGGGCCGGGTCGCCGGCACTGTCCGCTGTGGTGTGCGCGGCGTCGTGGGTGGAACCCCACCCGCTCACCTCGCCGTAGACCCGGGCACCCCGGGCGAGGGCATGCCCCAGCTCCTCCACCACGAACACCGCGCCCCCCTCGGCGGGCAGGTAGCCGCTTGCCGAGGCGTCGAACGGTCGGTACGCGCGCTGCGGATCGGCGACGTCGCTGAGCAGCCCGGAGCGCAGCTGGCACGCCAACGCGTACGGGCTGAGTGGGCACTCGGTGCCCCCGGCGATCACCACCGGGGTGCCCCGGCGTACCGCCCGGGCAGCGTGCGCGAGGCTGTCCAGCCCGCCGGCGGACTCCGCGACCAGCACCCCGCTGGGGCCCTTGAACTGGTGGTGGATGGAGAGCTGCCCAACGCTCGCCGCGTAGAACCAGGCGATCGACTGGTACGCCCCGACCGTGCGCGACGGCCCGCCCCACAGCCGTTGCAGCTCCCGCTGGCCGAACAGGTTGCCTCCGGACGAGCTGGCCAGGGTCACCGCGTAGCCGTACGGGTCGGGGGCCCGCTCGGGCAGGCCGGCGTCGGCCAACGCCAGTCGGGTGGCGGCGAAACCGAGGTGCGTCCACCTGTCGGTCTGCACCACCTGTCGACTGTCGGCGTACGAGTCGGCGGTGAAGCCGGGCACCTCACCGCCGAGTCGGGTCGGATAGCCGGCCGGGTCGAACAGGGTGATCGGTCCGGTCCGTCGGGTGCCGGCCAGCACCGTTTCCCAGTGCGCGTCCGCACCGATGCCACTGGGCGCGACCACCCCGATGCCGGTCACCACCGCCCGGGCCGCGGGGACGCTCATCCCGTCCCGCTGCTGAGGCGCGCTCACGCCGGCACGCTCCTGGGCGGCGCTCACGCCGCCACCGGCCCGATCGGCCTGCGGAACACCATCGCCGACTGGAAGCCGCCGAACCCGCTGCCCACCGACAGTGCCACGTCCACCGGGACCTCCCGAGCCTCGTTCGGTACGTAGTCCAGGTCGCACTCCGGGTCGCGGGTGCTCCAGTTGGCCGTCGGGGGCACCACGCCGAACTCGATGGCGAGGGCGCAGGCCGCCATCTCGATCGACCCGATCGCGCCGAGCGAGTGCCCGACCATCGACTTGATCGAGCTGATCGGCACCCGGTACGCGGCCTGGCCCAGGGCCCGTTTGAACGCGGCAGTCTCGTGCCTGTCGTTCTGCCGGGTGCCCGAGCCGTGGGCGCTGATGTAGGACACCTGCTCGGGGAGAACCCGCCCCTGTTTCAGCGCGTCGCTGACGGCGAGGCTCATCTCCAACCCGTCCGGGCGCAGCCCGGTCATGTGGTAACCGTTGCTGCGGCTGGCGTAGCCGGCCACCTCGCAGTAGATGTGCGCGCCCCGCCGGCGGGCGTGCCCGAACTCCTCCAACACCAGCACCGCCCCGCCCTCGGCCAGCACGAACCCGTGCCGGTCGGCGTCGAACGGGCGCGAGGCGTGCGCCGGGTCGTCGTTGTCCGGGCTGGTCGCCTTGATCGCGTCGAACGAGGCGACGGTGACCGGCGAGATCGGCGAGTCCGCCGCCCCGGCCAGCATCACGTCCGCCTCACCGTCCACGATCAACTGGTGGGCGTAGCCGATGGCGTCGATGCCGGAGGTGCAGCCGGTGGACACCACCTGCGCCGGGCCGTGCAGCCCGTGCCGGCAGGCCACGTCGGCGGCGAGGCTGCTGGGCACCAGCGCCTGGTAGAGGTAGGGGCCACCGCGGGTCGCGTCGACAAGCCAGCGCTGGCCGTGCTCGCTGACGGTGACGTACTCCTGCTCCAGCGCCATCGTGCCGCCCACCGCGGTGCCGAGCACCACCCCGGCCCGGTCCCGTTCGGCGTCGGTGAGCGCCAGCCCGGCGTCGGCGACGGCCTCCACGGAGCAGGCCAGCGCGAACTGCACGTACCGGTCGGCGCGGCGCCGTTCGGCGTCGGTGAGCCCCGCGGCGCCCGGGTCGAAGTCGCACTCCGCGGCGATCTGCGACCGGAACGCCGACGGGTCGAAGAAACTGATCCGCCGGGTGGCGGTCCGCCCCTCGGTGATGGTCTTCCAGAACCGGTCCCGGCTCGCGCCGCCGGGGGCGACCACCCCGATCCCGGTCACCACAGTGCGGCGTGCGGTCACGACGGCACCCCGGTTCGCGACGGTACGGCTGGCGCCCGACTCGCGCTCACGACCCACCGCGCTGTTCGGCCAGCTCGGTGTCGACATGCCCCAGCTCCGGGCGGGGTGCGAGCGGGCCCAGGTGGAAGACCACCTCGGCCGGTTCGACACCGGTGTTGCGCAGTCGGTGCCGCACGTTCACCGGTACGAACAGCGCCTCACCGGCGGCCAGCAGGGTCGGCTGGTCGTCCAGGTCGACGGTGATCGCGCCGCGCACCACGTACAGGAACTCCTCGCTGTACGGGTGGTAGTGCTCGGCGATCCGCTCCCCCGGCGCGATGGTGGCGACCCCGAGGAACCCGGAGGTGCTGCCGACGGTGCGGGGACCGAGCAACACCCGCAGCTCACCACCGCGTCGACGGTCGGCGGGTACGTCCCCGGCGGCGATCGGCCGGGTGCTCAGGTCACTCATCGTCGGCCTCCGTCGTGTCGGCGCCGGCCACCGGGACGCCCTGGTCGGCGCGCTGCCGGGCGATCCGCTCCACCCGATCCTTGATCACCGCGAGTTGGATGACGCTGTTGGTGTTGATCCGCTCGGTCATCGCGGCGTTGTCGACCGGCGCGGTCGGCTTCATCGCGAAGTCCTGCGTCCAGGTCATCCGGGTGCCGCCGGCCTCCTCGGTGTAGCGCCAGTGGATCCGCATGTACTCGAACGGCCCGGTCTCCACCCGGTACGCCCGGACCTGCCTGCTCACCGGGTCGGAGGTGCGCTCGCTGACCCAGCTCCAGGACACCCCGTTCTCGTCGGGATACATGGTGAGCCGGAACCGCACGGTGTGCCCCTCGCGGTGCAGGATGTCCACCACTGCGTACTCGGTGAACAGCTCGGTCCAGTTCGCCACGTCGTTGGTGACCTCCCAGACCAGCGGCAGCGGCGCGTCGATGAGCACCGTGTTCTCGGTGTGCCCGGGTGGGTCGACGCGGCGGGCCACCAGGTCGGCCACCGCCGGGATGCTCAGCGCCCCGGCCTGCTCGGGGATGCTCACCTGCCACCGGTCGGCGACGACCGCGGAGAGTTCCAGCAGCGCGAGGGAGTCCATCCCCAGCTCTTCGAGCGACGCGGCGGGTGCCCGGGCCGCCGCGTCGGGGTCCAGCCCACAGTGCGCCACCAGGATGTCGGTGATCTCGGCGGTCATCGGGCGACCATGAGTGACGGTCATCGGGTCCTCCTGAGGGTGTTGTCGGGCTCCGCCGCGGCGGCGGGGCGTGGGGCGGGGGTGGCCGTCGGCCGCTGCGCGGTCGTCGCGTCGGGTGCGGCGAGCAGCCGGTCGACCAGGCCGGTCGTGTAGCGGCCCTTGCGGAATCCGGCGTCGTCGAGCACGCGCCGGACGAACGGGATGGTGGTGTGTACGCCCGGTCCGGCGATGTCGAACTCGCCGAGGGCCCGTTCCAGCCGGTTGAGGGCCGACTCCCGGTCCGGCGCCCAGACGATCACCTTGGCCAGCAGCGAGTCGTACCAGGGGCCGACCAGGTAGCCGGCGCTGGCGTGGGTGTCCACCCTGGTGAACGGGCCGCCGGGTGGGGTGAACCGGGTCAACCGGCCGGGGGTAGGTGCGAAGTCCCGGGCCGGGTCCTCGGTGTTGACCCGGCACTCCACAGCGACGCCCCGCAGACGGATCTCCTCCTGCCGCAAGCGCAGTGGCACCCCGGCGGCGATGTGCAGTTGCTCGTGCACCAGGTCGATGCCGGTGACCATCTCGGTGACCGGATGCTCGACCTGGATCCGGCAGTTGATCTCCAGGAAGTGGAACTTCTCGTCGGCGTCGACAAGGAACTCGAGCGTGCCGGCACCGACGAAACCGACAGCCAGCGCACCCCGCAGGGCGGCCTCGGCGATGGTGTCGAGGACGGCGGCGGACAGCGCCGGAGCGGGCGCCTCCTCGACCAGCTTCTGGTGCCGGCGCTGCACCGAGCAGTCCCGGGTGCCCAGGTGCACACCGTTGCCGTGGGAGTCGCAGAGCACCTGCACCTCGACGTGGCGCGCCTCGGTGAGGTAACGCTCGACGTACACCCGGTCGTCGCCGAACGCGGCCTGGGCCGCCGCCCGGGTCCGCGTGTACGCCCGGCGCAGCTCGCCGGGCGTCCGCACGACGGTCATGCCCCGACCGCCGCCGCCGGCCGCGGCCTTCACGATCACCGGGTACCCGACGGCGTTGGCGACCTCCGCCGCCGCGGCGGCGGTCGGCACCGGTGCGACACTGCCCGGCGACAGTGGTAGCCCGGCGCGGCTCAGCAGGGCCCGCGCCGAGGACTTGTCGGCCAGCGCGGCCATCACCGCCGGTGGTGGGCCGATGAAGATCAGCCCGTTGTCCGCGCAGATCTCGGCGAAGTCGGCGTCCTCGGAGAGGAAGCCGTAACCGGGATGCACCGCCTGCGCGCCCACCTGCCGGGCGGCCTCCACGATCGCCGCCGCGTTGAGGTAGCTGCGCCGGCTCGACGCGGGCCCGATCCGGACCGCCTGGTCGGCGAGGCGGACCGCCGCCGAGTCGGCGTCCGCCGCGGAGTAGACCACCGCCGTGCGCACGCCCAACTCCTTGCAGGCGCGCAGCACCCGCAGCGCGATCTCGCCCCGATTGGCGATCAGCACGGTCTCGAACATGGTCCACCACCCCGCGCCGTCATGCCGGGTCCAGCTCGACGAGCGGCTGGTCGTACTCCACCGGGTGGCCGTCCTCGACGAGGATCGCGACCACCCGACCGGCGCGGTCGGCGCTCACCTCGTTCATCAGCTTCATCGCCTCGACGATGGCGACCGGTTGGCCCGGACGGACCAGGTCACCCACCGCGACGAAGGGCTTCGCGCCGGGCTCGGGTGCCCGGTAGAAGGTGCCGACGATGGGTGCCCGCACCGCGGCCCGTCCGGGCGCCGGGGCCCGCACCGGCGCCCCCGGCGGATCGACGGTAGGTCGCTGCGCCCCGGTCGACGCGGCGGGCCCGTCCGCTCGGGTCGGCTCCTCCGGGTGCCACTCGACCTCCAGCACCGCCGGCCCACTGCGCAGCCGGATCCGGCGCACCGGCCCGGCCAGTTCGGCGATCAGGTGGTGTGCCTGCCGACGCAGGACGGCGAGCGCCTCCTCGCCGTCCACCCCGTCGTCGGAGGGTGCCTCGACGCTCGACACGCTCGTGTCCCCGGCGGTCATCGGGCACCCGCCCGAGCACCGGCACGGGCCGCCCCGAACCGGCGGAAGCGCTGTCGACGCAGGCGAACCAACATGGCGGGCGGCACGTCCAGCAGCGGCAGCAGATTGCTCAGCAGGGCGGCGCGCAACCGGCGGGCGGTCTCCGCCGGGTCGTCGTGCGCGGCGCTCGACGGCTCCGGTACGACCTCGTCGACCACTCCGAGTCGGCACAGGTCGGGCGCGGTCAGTCGGAGAGCGCGGGCGGCCTGCGGCGCCGCCGACCGGTCCGGCCAGAGGATCGCCGCGCATCCCTCGGGGCTGATCACCGAGTAGACGGCGTTCTCCAACATCAACACCCGGTCGGCGACGGCGAGGGCCAGTGCGCCGCCGCTGCCGCCCTCACCGGTGATCACGGCCAGCACGGGGGTGGGCAGCACGGTGAGGGTGAGGATGTTCTCCGCGATGGCCGCCGCCTGGCCCTGCTCCTCGGCGCTCACCCCGGGGTCGGCACCGGGGGTGTCCACCAGCGTGACCACGGGCAGGCCGAGCCGGGCGGCGAGGCGCATCAGCCGCAGCGCCTTGCGATGCCCGGCCGGGCTGGCCATGCCGAAGTTGCGGGCCACCAACTCGGCGGTGGTGTGCCCCTTCTGGTGGCCGATGACCATCACGTGCCGGTCGGCCAGCCGCGCCACCCCGCCCACGACCGCCGGACAGTCTCCGCCGAGCCGATCGCCGTGCAGCTCCAGGAACCCGTCGAAGACCGAGTCGAGGTAGTCCAGTGTGGTCGGTCGCCCGGGGTGTCGCGCCAGCCGGACCGTGTCCCACGCGTCGCGTACCGCCGGGTAGTCCACCGCACCCGGCGTGCCCGCCGGGGTCGCGGCGGCCTCGCCGAGGCGCTCGTGGCGCGGCGCCGGCTCCTGCCGGGGTACCGGCGCACGGGCCGGTCGGGTGGCCCGGGTGGCGGCGAGCAGCGCCCCCAGCCGGGCGCGCAGGGACCGGCGCTGCACCACCATGTCGACCTGTCCGTGCCGCAGCAGGACGTCGGCGCTCTGGAAGCCCTCCGGCAGCGCCCGGCCGGTGACCTGGCGGATCACCCGGGGGCCGGCGAAGCCCATCCGCGCGCCGCTCTCCGCGAGCACCAGATCGGTGTTCGTGGCGAACGACGCGGCCACCCCGCCGTAGGTCGGGTCGGTGAGGACACTCACGGTGAGCAGGCCCGCCTCGCGTAGCGCGGCGATGGCCTGGCTGACGGTGGCCATCTGCATCAACGACAGCACGCCCTCCTGCATCCGCGCCCCGCCGGAGGCGGTGATGAGGATCAGCGGGACGCCGTCGTCGAGTGCGCGTTCGGCGGCCCGGGTGATCAGCTCCCCCACCGCGCAGCCCAGGCTGCCGCCCAGGAACCGGAAATCCATCACCGCCAACACTGCCGGGTGCCCGCCGATGGTGGCGGTGGCACAGACGACCGCCTCGGCCAGGCCGGTGCTGGCACGGGCGGCGCTGAGCCGGTGCGGGTACGGCAGCACGTCGACGAAGTAGAGCGGGTCCGTCTCGGGGAGTTGGTTGGGCAGCAGACGCAGCGACCCCGGGTCGACAAGCTGACGCAGACGCTCCGGAGCGCCGAGGCGCGCGTGCTCGCCACACTCGGGGCAGACATCCAGGTTGCGGCGTAACCGTTTGCGGTAGAGCAGGCTGGCGCAGCCGGCGCAGCGGGACCAGAGCTGCTCCTCCCGTGGTGCGGTGGAGGTCACGACCGCCGCCGGGTGTCCGGGGCGTCGAACCGGTAGAAGCACCGCGCCATCGCGTCGCGCGGCGAGCGCCAGGTCGGCAGGTACGGCGACACGTACGGGCGTAGGCGCTCGCTGACCCGGATGAACTCGGGGTGGCCCCGGGCGCCCTCCACCGCGTCCGCTGCCTGCTGCTCGGTCTCCAGCAGGTGCACGTAGAGATCGTGCAGCCGGTACAGCGAACGGTGTCGGACGCCGACCAGGCGCGGCAGCTCCGTCGCGTCCGACTCGGCGAAGATCTCGGCGACCCGCTCCTCGGCGGTCGGATCCACCTTCGCGACGATCAGTGATCGGTCCATCCTGGGCCTCCCCCCACGGCGTCCGGCCGGCGACGGGTGGCCCCGGACGCGCTGGACGACTGCGGACACGATGCGGCAGTCCTCGTCACGGCGGCGTCACCGTGCCGCATCGGCCAGCGACGCATGATGGTGACGCTGCGTTGACGCAACCTGTGTACCAGCTATGCGCGCGCCACACCCAAAGCAGCCAACCCGGTGCACGTTTTCGCAGTTCAGAACCGATCTCAGGTTGACTGTCGCCAATAGAACGGCCGCCGCGTCGTTGACTCACCGTGACCGCTATTGATAATCTTCGTGGTGGTCAGCCCGGCCGCCTCGGCGGGCAGGGCCGCGCCCGGCAGCCGTGGGGCCGCGCCTGCACCGGCGGGGCCGACAGTGGCGTCCCGGGCGACCAATCCGGGACACAGCTGACAGTCGGGACGAGCGTTCCGCAGGGGGTGCCGCCGTGACCGCTGACCCGTCCGTGCCGACCGCCGGCGAGCCGCCCGGCGACGGCGTCGCACTGCACCTGCTCGGTGGTTTCCGACTGTTGCGCGGGGCGGTGCCGGTCGTGGTCCCGCGCGGGCTGCAACGGGTGATCGCCCTGATCGGCCTGCGCCCCGGTGCCACCCGCAGCCAACTCGCCGGGCTGCTCTGGTCCGACGCGTCGGAGGAACGGGCGTTGTCCTCGCTGCGCACCGCGCTGTGGCGGCTCCGCCAGGACCCGTGCTGCCCGATGACAGTGGCCGGCGACACCGTACGGCTCGACCCGACGGTCCGGCTCGACGTGGACGACCTGGTCGGCACCGCGGCCCGGGTCCGCCACGGCGACGATCCGCGGATCGCGGCGGGAGCTCTCGCCGCCGGCCGCCACGACCTGCTGCCCGGCTGGTACGACGACTGGGTGCTGCTGGACCGGGAGCGACTGCGCCAACTTCGCCTGCACATGCTGGAACAGGTGGCCG
The DNA here is from genome assembly GCF_040649135.1 of Micromonospora sp. NPDC049047. Classification (NCBI taxonomy): domain Bacteria; kingdom Bacillati; phylum Actinomycetota; class Actinomycetes; order Micromonosporales; family Micromonosporaceae; genus Micromonospora; species Micromonospora sp. NPDC049047. The sequence goes on along the minus strand of NZ_JBEZEY010000001.1, from coordinate 442,885 downwards.
GGCAGCACCTGAGCGCGGGGCGGCACGGCGAGGCCCTCGAGGCCGCGCTGGAGGCGATGGCCGCCGAGCCGCTACGGGAGACGCCGCACCGGCTGGTGGTCCGCATCCACCTCGCCGAGGGCAACGCCTTCGAGGCCGTGCACGCCTTCTACGTCTACCGGGACCTGCTGCGTCGGGAGTTGAGTCTGGAGCCGAGTCCCGCGATGAGCGCCCTGCTCGACGACACCCTGGCCCCGATCCGCCAGGCCACCCGCGACCCCGTGACCGACCGTCCGTCACCAGTGGCCCGGCGGACGTGACGGTGATGTGACAGACGCTGCGGCACGGTAGGCGCACAGAGCACGTGGCGCCGGTCCGAGGATCGGAGAGCCACCGGCGGAAGGGGTCCCATGAGTCGTCTACTGATCGTCAGCCGGATCATCCCGGGCGCGGAGGGGCGGGTCGCACAGATCTTCGCCGAGTCCGACGCCACCGACCTGCCCGGCCTGACCGGCGTCACGCACCGATCCCTGTACTGCCTGCACGACCTGTGCGTACACCTGTTGGAGACCTCGGACGTCGACCCGGACGCGCTCGCGGCGGCCCGCAACCACCCACTCTTCCAACAGGTGAACGAGCGGCTCTCCGCCCACACGTCGCCGTACCTGCCGACCTGGCGCTCCCCCCGGGACGCGATCGCCGGCTGCTTCTACCGGTGGGACGCCACCGACGCGTCCCCCACGCGCCCGGCCAGCACCGACGCGTCCCCCACCCGCCCGACCAGCACCGACGCCTCCGCGACGCGCCCGGCCAACGCCGACGTGCCCGGCACGCGTCCGGCCAGCACCGACGCGCCAGCCGCGCACCCGGCCGGCTGACATGCCCGCCGCCCCACCGCACGTCCTGATCATCGGCGCCGGCACGGGCGGACTGTGCCTGGCGCACGGTCTGCGCCGGGCCGGGATCAGCGTCGCCGTCTACGAACGGCACCGCGACCGCACCGAAGGACTGCTCGGCTACCGGGTCGGCATCGGCCCCACCGGTAGCCGGGCCCTGCGGCAGTGCCTGCCCCCGGAGTTGTTCGCCACCTTCCTGGTCACCTGCGCGCGGCCACCGCACTACTTCAACGTGGTCACCCAGGGGCTGCGCCAGACCGCGTCGTTCGCGCTACGACCGAACGCCGACCCGGTGCGCACCGAACATTCGGTGGCCCGGATGGTGCTGCGCCAGGTGCTGCTCACCGGCCTGGACGACGTGGTGCACTTCGACAAGACCTTCACCCACTACGAGCAGCGCGACGACGGCACGGTCACCGCGTACTTCGCCGACGGCACCAGCGCCACCGGCAACCTGCTTGTCGGCGCGGACGGCACCCACTCTGCGGTACGCCGGCAGTACCTGCCGCACGCCGTCACCCGCGACGCCGGCACGATCAACATCGCCACCCGGATTCCGCTCACCCCGCACACCCGTGGTCTCGTCCCGGAGCGGGTCCGGCAGGGCATCTCGCTGATCTTCGGCGTCGGCGGGATGATGGGCGTGCTGCACGTCATGGAGTTCAAGTGGGACGCCCGGCGTGCGGTCAAACCCGACGTCAGCGACGCCGACGCCGCCCTGCTGCGCAGCTGGCCCGGCCTGTCCCACGACACCACCACCGACAACATCAATCTGATCATCTGGAGCACCGGCCGCCGCTTCCCGGCCGACGTGCTGGAGCGTCGCGGCGAGGACCTGATCAGCGTCGCCCTGGACCTCACCTCGAACTGGCACCCGAACCTGCGGGAGTTGCTGACCCGCGCGGACCCAGCGAGTGCCCTGCCGATCCGGGTGTCCACGTCCGAGCCGACGCCGCCCTGGAAGAGCACCACCGTCACCATGCTCGGCGACGCCATCCACACCATGACCCCCGGCCGTGGGGTGGGCGCGAACACCGCGCTTCGGGACGCCCGCCTGCTCTGCGACCAGCTCGGCCAGGCCGTCACCGGCGACAAGACGCTGGTCCAGGCGGTTGCCGACTACGAGGCCGCGATGGTGCCGTACGGCTTCGCCCGGGTCGCCGAATCACTCAACCGCAGCGGCACCAGCGGCGACGACCGGATGTACCGGCCGGTGGTGGGTCGACTCGCGCTGCTCGGCGCACGCGGCTACTTCGGAGTGACAAGCCGGGTGCCGCGGCTGCGTCGCCGGTTCGTCGACGACTTCCACACCTATGAGGGCGACCAGGACTGAGCCCGGTATCGGCCTGTCGACCCGGGTCCGGCGTCCCCGCCGGCCCGGGTCCCGTCGTGTCCGGCCCCGTGGGGTTCCCACCCCCGTCGTTCTCCCGGTGCCGCCGTCATCCCGGTTTTGCGCCTGTCGGCGCGACGCTGGGTGACTCGGCGGGCACCGTCTGAGGTGACAGTCCCCAACGGGACATCTGCTGCCGATCCTGTCTGTCGTCGGAAATACGCGTATGCGAAGCTGCGGCGAGTTTTTCTCGTGACTTTTCCAACGAGCTGAGAGGGAGGTTCGCCGTGGCGTGGTCTATCGGACACTCGCTGATAGTGGTACTGGCACTGTTGCTGGGCCTGGCCGCCGGGTGGCTGCTGCGCGGCCGGCGGGGCGTACAGGGCAATTCGATAGTGGACGGTGATCCCGTCGCCGGCCTGGCCGTGATCGCCACGCCGACGCCGGCAGCCACCACCGACGAGGCCCGGCCCGCGGCCACCATCGACGCCGCGCCGACCGCGGTCGCCGACGAACCGGCGCCGGTGGACACGGTGAGCGCGCCCGCCGCCGTCACCGGCCCGGACGGCGCCAGCTCGGCGCCCACGCCAGTGGCGGTACCGGCGGACGCCCCGAGCACCGTCGACCCGGGTGACATGGCGCTGACCGAGGCCCCGCCGCCCGTACCGGCCGCCGAGCAGTCCGACCCGGCTGACCTGCCGGCGGAGCCCACTGTGGAGCCGACCCCCGAGCCGGTAGCGGTCGACGAGCAGCCCGCCCCGGCTGCCGTGATCGCCCCCCGCCAGCCCGCGGACGACCTCCCGTCCGCCGACAGCACGCCGCTCGACACCACCCCGACCGACGAGCCGGCCCCGGCGACCCCGACGGACGATGCGGCGACCGACGAGGTGCCGGCGGAGGCACCGGTGACCGACGGCGCGGTGCACGCGGAGTCGAAGGACGCGGACGCCAACACGGCGGACGCCGACGCTGCGGAGAGCACCGCGGTGCGGACCAACGGCGTGGACGCGGTGGGCGACGACCTGGTGAACGTCGGCGCGGTGGGCACCGGGACGACCAAAGCGGAGTCGCTGGACGCCGAGCCGGAGTCGGTGCGGCCGGTGGCGGCCACGCCTGCGGACCTCCCGAGCGACACCGCGACGCCGCCGGTCGACCCGGCCGTCGACAACGCCAGCGACACGGACACCGACCCGACCGGTCCGGCGGACGACTTCCGCCGCATCCAGGGCATCGGGCCGAAGATGGCGGCTGCCCTGCAGGACGCCGGTGTGCGTACGTACGGCCAGCTCGGTGCGCTCGACGAGGCGGCGCTGCGCGAGCTGATCCGGGCCGCCGGCCTGCGCGCGGCACCCGCGCTGGCCACCTGGCCGCAGCAGGCCCGCGTGCTGGCCGGTGCGGGCGACGAGATGGCCGCCGTGCTGTCGAACGGCAACCAGGCCTGACACCTGGATCGAGGCCCCGGCCCACCGTCCGACGCGACCGTGGGCCGGGGCTCCGGGACCGGAAGGCTCGCCACAACCGGCCCGGAGTCCAAGGAAGTCGGGGCATCGGGCCGCCCCGGACACCCCGGCCTGCGGGAACGCGAGTCGATAGTCCCCGGTTGGGGGAAGACCCGGCGAATCCGCAGCCGCGCGGCCGACAGCTGGTTACCGTCCGCTCAGGTGGGCCGGACAGGTCCGTCGTCGACCGGTTCCGCAGGAGTAGACAGTGCACCTCGCCGCGCCGGAGCCCGGGTCCCCGGTGCGTGACCCGGCGGCACCGCGCCGGGTGACCCTCCTCGAACTCTTCTTCGACCTGGTGTACGTGGTCGCCCTGGCACTGATCTCCCGAGGGCTGGTCAACCAGCTCGACTGGCACCGGGCCGGACAGGCACTGATCATGCTGGCCGCCGTCTGGTGGACCTGGGTGATCACCACCCTGGTCACCGACCTGTACAACCCGGAACGCACCGAGATCAAGCTGCTGATCAGCGCCGTGATGTTCGGCGCACTGCTGATGACCACGGCGATCCCGGAGGCGTTCGGCGACCGTGGGCTCGTGTTCGCCGGCACCTACGTTTCGATCCACCTCGGGCGCGGGCTGTTCCTGATGCCGGCCGTCCGCCGCGAACCACAGACCCAACGCCGCGCGGCACGCATCTTCGTCTGGTTCGCGGTGTCCGCGATCCCCTGGATCATCGGTGCGTTCGTCAGCAAGGACGCCCGCCTGGCGTGCTGGGCCATCGCGCTCGCGATCGACTACGTCGGCTTCCGACTGGCGTACCCGGTGCCGGGGCTCGGAGTGGTGCCCGAACCCCAGCGCAACGTCACCGCGGAGCATCTCTCCGAGCGCTACCAGCAGTTCTTCATCATCGCCCTCGGCGACGCCATCCTGACCATCGGCACCATGTTCAGCGCCGCTCACAGCGAGGTGCACAACATCGGTGCGTTCGCTGTGGCGTTCCTGACCACACTGCTGCTCTGGCGGATCTACGTGCACAAGTCCGGTCAGCTGCTCCCGCAGGCCATCAAGGGGTCGGGGTCGCCGAGCAAGTTCCTGTTCACCGCGCCGTACACCCATCTGCTGATGGTCGCCGGGGTGGTCACCACGGCCTCCGGGTTCGACCTCGTGCTGCACGCGACGACCGGGCCGACGCCGCCGGCCTGGGCGGCGGTGATCCTCGGCGGTCCGGCCCTCTTCCTGGCCGGCCGGGCCTCCTTCGAGTACGAGGTGTTCAGCAGGGTGTCCCGATCCCGGCCCGGCGGTGTGCTGGCGCTGCTGACCATCGCGCCCGCGGTGCTGTACCTGACGCCGGTGTTCGCCTCGATCGGTGCCCTGTTGGTGCTGATCGGGGTGGCCTACGCTGACTTCCGGCGCAGCTACGGCAAACCACCCGAGGCCCCGTCCCCGCCGCACTGAACCGGCCGGCCAGCACCGGCCCACCTCAGCGTGCGGTCGACCCGGCGAGCAGCCACCAACGACGGCAGCTGGACGCAGGCGGACAGCACCACCGTGTCCACGTCGGTCACGTCCAGTCGCTCGGCCAGCTCGACCAGTCGAGCGGTGGGGATGCGCCCCACCGCGACGTTGTCCGGCTCGCTCAGACTCGCCGCCTCGGTACCACCAGGCCGACGCGGTAACCGCTCACACCAGCGCCCCGGCGTACGCGCGGACCCGCAGCCGCTGCCCGGCGGTGCCGCCCAGGCGCACCTGCAACCCGAGCGGCGCGGCGGCGCGGCGCACGTCGTCAAGGTGCAGGGACCCGTGCCGGTCGACGGTGAGCACCGGCGGCTCCTCGAGCTCGCCCTCCGGCGCGTGGAAAGAGAGCAGGGTGACCGAGGTGGTGAGATAGCCCGGGTACGCGGCGCGGGCCGCAGACTCGTCCCGGTGGGCGAGCACCACCAGGTCGTCGAGGTGTGCGAAGTCGGCGGCGAGAGCGCCGGCCTTCCAGTGCGCCGGCTCCTCCGCCGCGCCGGTGAGATGCCGGGACCGGTTCGCCGAGGTGATGTAGAGGTGGTCGGATCCGGTCTCGGCGAGCGCCCGCTCGAAGAAGACGTTGGACGGGCAGGTCAGGCCCGGGGCGATCACCTGGGTGGTGCGCAGCCCCTGGTCGACCTGGGTGAGGTGCCCGGGGAGGCGCTCCGCCGCCGGCCCCCGGAAGCCGAACGGCCCCGCCCCGTAGAGGGCGTCCATCAGGGCCCGCACCCGACCGACCGGCAGCCGCGGCGAGATCCGGGTCCAGTCGAACATCCCCGGGATCCGGCCGATCGCGGTGGTGATGCTGCCGACCTGCTGGGCTGGGCGGCCCTTGGCCAGATTGACCCGGCGGACGGTGTCCGCCTCGGGGCGCGTGACGATGACGTAGAAGTTGGCGAACGCCGCCGCGACGACCGCGCCGCGAGCCAGCGCGCGGGCCGCGACCGCGACGTCCTCGGGGCGGTCGATGTACAGGGGCGGTGTCCGGGCTTCCATGAGTCCTCCTCGGCGGGGCCGTGAGGCAGTTCTACGTCCGCGGACGGCACGACGGCCGGGTCGGTCGCCGATCCGATAGCCGACACGCGTTTCCACGTGCGAGCGGCCGACCCCGGGCGGTACGCAACGGCGAACGGCATCGGCCGGACGGAGGATCCGGCCCGGCCCCGTTCCGGTGGCCGTTAGCCGCACGACCCAATTGGGTACAACGACTGCACCTCAGATCCACCACATTTCCTCAGGAGGCAGCGATGCGCGGCACCTCGATACTCGGAGTCATCGTCGTGATCTGGCTGCTGATCGGCGCGATCGCCGCCGGCCAGCGTGGCTACTACAGCGGCGACGACACCAACTGCGCCGAAGCCGGCACCATCCTGGTCACCATCGTGGCCGGTCCGTTGAACTACATCGGCGCCAACCCCAAGGTCGACTGCAAGCTGCCGGAGCCCTCCAAGTAGGACCCAGACGTACCTCGGCCCGTGCCCCCTGACCCCGGGGCACGGGCCGAGGTCTGCCCGGAGGGCGGCTCGGCTCACACACCCCGTACGGCATCCTAGGGGGCTGGCCTGCGGGTGTCGTCGGGGTTTGTCGGCGCGGAGGTCGGGAACCGCCCCCGCGTCAGTCGGCCGACGACAACGGGAGCGTGGCATGCAGATCGGCTACAAGCTGGCCGCGGAGGGATACGGCCCTCAGGAGATCATCCGGCAGGCCGTGCTTGCCGAACGGGCTGGTTTCGACTTCGTCGAGATGAGCGACCACTTCCACCCCTGGCTGGACGCGCAGGGCCACTCCTCGTTCACCTGGAGCGTGCTCGGCGCCATCGCCGCCAAGACCAGCACCCTGGGTCTGGCCACCGGCGTCACCTGCCCGACCGTCCGCTACCACCCGGCGATCATCGCGCAGGCGGCGGCGACCATGGCGCTGGTCTCCGACGGGCGGTTCACCCTCGGGGTGGGGGCCGGCGAACGACTCAACGAGCACGTGGTCGGAGCGGGCTTTCCCAGCGTCCGGGGCCGACACGAACGGCTGCGCGAGGCGCTGGAGATCATCCGACTGCTCTGGCAGGGCGGCTACCAGTCCTACGAAGGCCGGCACCTGCACCTGGAGGACGCCCGGATCTTCGACCTGCCGGACACCCCGCCGGTGATCGCGGTGGCGGCCAGTGGCGAGGCGTCGGCCCAGCTCGCCGCCGAGCTGGGCGACGGGTTGTTCGCCACCGAACCGGACGCCTCGATCGTCGAGCACTACCGGCGGGCCCGCGGCTCCGGCCCGCGCTACGCCGAGGTCCCCCTGGCGTGGGCAAGTGACGAGCAGCAGGCGGTACGGGCGGTGATGCAGACCAGCAGGTGGATGGTTACCGGTTGGAAGGTGATGAGCGAACTGCCGAACCCTGTCAACTTCGACGCGGCGAGCGCGCACGTGGAGGAGAAGCACATCCGTCAGCTCTTCGCCGTCGGCCCGGATCCGGAGCCGCACGTGGCAAAGGTCCAGTCGTACGTCGAGGCCGGCTTCGATCACATCGTCCTGCAGAACGCCGGCCCCGACCCGGACGGCTTCCTCGACTTCTTCGCCGGCACCCTCTCCGCCCGGCTGCGGGCCAGGTCCTGACGCAGCCGGCACGGCCACCGCCCGCACGCTCGGACTGTCGAACGGGACGAGGCGACGACCGCCCGCGACGGCCGGGCGGGACAGCGGACGGCCGCCCGGACGATCGTGGTGATCGTCCGGGCGGCCGGCCACGCGCCGCGCCGGCGCGTCGGTCTGCTCAGCGGAAGCAGTGCGCGATCGGTACCGGGCTGCCCTCGCAGTTGGTCGGCTCGTTCTCGACGACCACGCTCTCGTCGTCGATCTTGACCTGGGCGTGCATGGCGGAGATGCCACCGGGCTTCACGGTGGAGGCGTTGTGGGTGACCTTGCTGGTGTAGATCGCCACCGAACCCGCTGAGGCGTAGATGCCACCGCCGGTGGACGCCGCGCCGACCGCCTCGTTGCGGGTCACGTCACTGCCGCGGACCAGCAGGTTCGACTTCTCGGCGTAGATCCCGGCGCCGACGCCGTGGGTGGTGTTGCCGTCGACAACGCTGTCGTCGATCGGCGTCAGGCCCTTCACTGTGGAGATGCCGCCACCGTTGACGGTGGACGTGTTGCCGCGGATGGTCATCTTGCGCATCACCAGCACCGCGTCGGAGTTCGCCGCGCCGCCGCCGACCTGCGCGGTGTTGTTGAGCAACTCGGTGTCGGAAACCTTCGTGCGGGCCGAGAAGCTGGCCAGACCGCCGCCCTGGCCCGCGCTGTTCTGGGTGAACGAGACGCTCTCCACGTCGGCCGCGCCGCGGTAGTTGCCCAGCCCGCCGCCGTAGCCGTTCGCGCTGTTGCTGCGGAACTCGGAGCGCTTCAGGGTCAGCACACCGCCGTTGAGCAGGCCCCCGCCCTTGCCCGCCGCGCCGGAGGCACTGTTGCCCACGAAGGTGCAGTCGCTGACCACCATGTTGCCGTCGTTGAAGATCCCACCGCCGCCGCCCTCCGGGGACAGCGAGGTGCTCTGCGAGACGGTGACCCGCTCCACCACCGCGGTGGCCCCGTGCACCACGTGCACGCTGCCGCCCTCGATCGCCGAACGGCCGTTGTGCAGTTCCATGTCGCGCAGGGTCAACTCGCCACCGTCGCGGACGGTGAAGAAGCGGAACGGCGCGGCCTGGGCGTCCCGGGCGATGGTGGCGCCGGCGCCGTCGATCGTGATGCTCTGGTAGATCACCGGCAGGCCGGCGGTGTCGTCGGCCGGGTTGTGCGGTGGGGCGTCGGCGTCGCCGGGGGTCTCCGCGGCGTCGGCCGCCTCCCGTGCGTCGCGGATCCCCCCGTCGTACTGGTCGGTCTCGTGGAACGCCTCGGTGAGCAGGTAGCGGCACTTGGGCGCGAGCCGCAGTTCCCCGCCGCCCTCGGCGTTCGCCGTCACCAGCGCCGCGACCAGCTTCGCGGCGTCGCAGGGCACCGACACCACGCCCCGCTTGCCGGTGCCCGGGCCGGGTGCGCGGCCCCGCTCGGCGCTGTCCGGGTCGCGCTCCGCGCCGCCCCGGTCGCCGGGCCGGCGGTCGTCGTCGTTGCCGGCTGCCGTGCTCAGCCGGCCCAGACCGGGGAGGGCGAGGTGACGGTCGGCCGCAGCGGCCACACCGGCCACGCCGGCCGCTCCCACGACCAGGCTCCCCGCCAGCAACCCGCTGGCCAGGAACCATCGGGACCGGCGTCTGGGTCGGATCTCGCGGTCTCCCCCGTGGTACGTGGACATCAAAGGTGCCTGCCTTCCTGCCTGCAAGACGTGACCGCGCGCCGATCCGGGCGCGGGGGGCTCGACGTAGCGTCGACCACCAAACGTCACGATAGGTCTGCAATACGGACAGGAAGGTGTGAACGTGAATAGTGCCCCTATTCATCTTTGAACCCACCAAACGGTCGCCGGTCAGCCGCCGACATGGATCCCGGGACGGCGCAACGGGTCCCGCTCGGTCCGCCGGATGATCTCCCGTACCACCGGCGGGGTGTCACCCCGACCGAGGATGAGATAGCGCGCCAGGTGCGCGATCGGGCTCCCCTCGGACCACTCGAAGTGCGCGTGCGGCCGCACCCCGGTGGCGTCGCGCAGGGCCAGCAGGATCGCGGCGATCGCGTTCGGCACCGCCGGGCTGCTGGCCCGCAACACCCGGAAGCCACCTGCCTCGATCCCGTGCACCCGCAGCACCTGGCTGAACTCCGACGGGTCGACCACGTCGATCTCCAGGAAGAGCACGTCCGCCGCCCCGGGCACCGGATTCATCCCCCGTTGCGCCCGTTCCTTGACCGTGTACTCCTTCACCGACCCGCTCTGCCGCTTGTTCGCGATCAGGTGCAGCTGCCCGTCGTGGGCCAGCGACTCGGTGATGAACCGACGGGCCGGCTCGTCGAACTCGATCCGCTCGGCGCGCAGCTCGGTGGTCCGGGTGACCCGGGAGACCAACGACACCACGATGATGCCGAGAATGAACAGCGCGGAGATGGTGATCCCGTCCGGCTGCTCGATGACGTTCTCCAGCAACGCGTACAGCAGCACCAGGGTCAGCACCGTGAAACCGATGGCGATGGCGCGCTGGCGGTGGCGGACCGCGGAGATCGTCACCGCCACCGCACCGGAGACCATCATCGCCAGGATGCCCGTCGCGTACGCCCCGGCCTGCGCGTTGACGTCGGCCCGGAAGGCGACGGTGATGGCGACGCTGACCACGGTGTAGACGATCACCACCGGGCGCACCGCCCGCGCCCACTCCGGCGCCATGCCGTACGAGGGCAGGTAGCGCGGCACGATGTTGATCAGCCCGGCCATCGCCGAGGCGCCGGCGAACCAGAGGATGAGCACGCTGCTCACGTCGTAGACGGTGCCGAAGGCCTCCCCCAGGTGGGCGTGCGCCAGGAACGCCAGGGCCCGCCCGTTGGCGGCCCCGCCGGGGCGGAACTCCTCCTGCGGGATCAGCGCCGTGGTCACGAAGGTCGTCGAGACGAGGTAGACCGACATGATCAGCGCGGCGGTGGTGAGCAGCCGCCGGGTGTTGCGGATCCTTGCGGCCAGGCGGGCCGGCTTGTCCGCCCCGTCGGCCCGGACCAGCGGCATCATGCTCACCCCGGTCTCGAAACCGGACAGGCCCAGCACCAGCAGCGGGAACGCCAGCACCGCCGTGAGCAGCACGTGGCCCGGCCCGCCGCCGCCTGCGGTGAGCGCCGCGGTCCAGTCCGACACGATGCCCGGGTCGCCGACGATCCGGGCCACCGCGACCGCGACGATCACCGCGTTGAGCGCCAGGAAGACGGCGACCAGCGGGATGGCCACCACCACCGCCTCCCGGAAGCCGAGCAGGAACACCCCGCCGAGGATGAGCAGCAGCACCACGGTGACGACGACCGGGACGGCGGGGCCGTGCAGCGCGTCCGGCAGGTACGGGTTCTCCAACAGGTGCACTGTGGCGTCCGCCGAGGAGAGGGTGATCGTGATGATCCAGGAGGTGGCCACGAAGCCGAGCAGCACGAGTACGAAGATCTTGCCCCGCCAGAACGGCAGCAGGCGCTCCAGCATGGCCACCGACCCCTGCCCGTGCGGGCTCTCCTGGGCCACTCGCCGGTACATCGGCAGCATGCCGAACAGGGTGAGCACGACGATCAGCAGGGTCGCCAGCGGGGACAGCGCACCGGCCGCCACCGCCGCGATACCCGGCAGGTACGACAGCGTCGAGAAGTAGTCGACGCCGGTCAGGCACATCACCTGCCACCAGGCGTGCCTGCGGTTCTGTCCCTCGCCCGCCTCCGGCCCGGGTGGCTGCACCTGGTGCTGGAACAGCCACCGGCGCAGCGGACTGGCCGGCGGCGTCGAGCGCGCCGGCGTCGCCACGCGTTCGGGCACCACGACACCCGGCCGGCCGCCCCGGTGCGGGCGGGCCGGGTCGCGGGCCGCCCGCAGAGCCGGGTCCGGCCCGGTGGGCGCGTGACGGCGTCCGCTCCAACGTCGTGGTTTCGCCCGGTGCTCGTCACCCATCGCCAGTCCCACCCTCACAGGTCCTGATCCGACGGTAGGCGGTGGCGCGGGACCCGGCCGGCGGAACCGGGCAGGTGAATGGCCAGCTCAGGACAGGTCCGGAACAGCGAGCAGGCGGGCCAGCGCGGGCGGGTCGGCGATGGTCACCGTGGCGGCCGGGTGTCGCGGCCGCCCGCCCGGCACCACAGCCGGCACCGGCGTCCCGAAACGCAGGCAGATCCCGCCGGCCGTGCTGGTGCCGAAGCTGGCGCCCGCGTCGGCGAGCGACATGTGCGGTCCGATCACCCGCCACCAGCGGTACGGGCCACTCAGCTCGACGGCTGTCACGTTCCCGCGCTCGGTCCGCAGCCGCCACGGCCCGTACCGGATCAACAGCTCCCGGCCGGTGACAGCGACCCAGGCCGTCGCCGGGCGGACCCCCAGCAGCGCCAGCACCGGCCGGAACAGCGGGTCGAAGCGGAACGCGAACCGCGTCTCGGCACCGGTCATCGCGCACCAGGTCGGATGGTGGGTCGCGGCACCGGGCCGCCTGGCCGCAGCGGGCCGGGCCGCGCGGGCCGGGGTCGGGCGGCGGGCCGGCGCCGGGCCAGGACGGTCATGGCGCGGGCGTACCCGCTACGAGCCCGCCGACACCCCCGACAGCCCGCCATCGTCGGGACGACCCCGACTCCCCCGGACCCCACCGTCGGCCGGCACCCCCGTGGCCGGCCGACGGTGGGGCAGGTCGGCACCCCCGCGGGCCGACCGGCTTGGCAGTCGGTCGGCACCCCCGCGGCCGACCGGCTGTGACTCCCGGGTCGACCGGGCACGGCCGGCCACCCGGGGTGGGTGGATCTGGTGGGGGACGTGTCCCCGCGCTCCGGCCACCCCCCACGGGGCGGAACGCGGGGACCCCCCGTCCCGACTACTGCAGAAACGCTCCCAGGGGGGAGAGCAGTAGCCGGCCGAGCGCCGCGGCGTTGTCGTCCAACCGCGTGCGCTCACACTCGCGGGCGTCCGGATCGTGCCGGCACCGCCAGATCTTCTGCGCGTTACGCCAGGCGACATCGCGGGTGTACTCGACCAGCTCCCCCTGGTACCAGTCGTCGATGTCGCCGTTGAGCATGTCGATGAGCAGCTGCCACCGCTCCAGATAGCCCCGGCGCAGACCGGGGATCTTGTCCGCGAAGATCTTGTTGATCTCCAGGTAGTCGTGGTGCTGATCGCTGCCGTCGACCGGCTCCGACTCCAGGTGGTCGAACGTGGTCACCAGCGCGAACGGCAGGTCGAAGTTGATGTGCGCGTTGACCCCGGCCGCCGCCGACGGCAGCGGGCGGGCATCCGGCCCACGCATCCGCTCGAAGAGGCACGACCACGCCTTCGGAGTGCCGGGGCTGGAGTCGGTCCAGAGCCGCATCGCGTCGAAGTACCGCGCGGCGAACTCCACGTCGAGCCGGGAGAGGAAGGCCGGGTCGACGAACCGATCGTCGTACAACCCGTCCAGCACGCTGCTGGTGATGGTGAGGTAGAGCCTGTTGAAGTCCGCCAGCGGGCAACTGGCGCCCAACGGGGGCAACCGCACCAACATGTCCTGGAGTTTGGTGAGGTGATCGACCACTGCTGGCACGTCCGCGGGATGGTCGGCGAGCAGATCGACGATGTCGCGGTGCACGGGCCCCCAGACCAGTTCGACCATGTCTCCTCCATAGTGGTCGGCGGCATCCCCCGTGCCGTCGTCGACGCGGCCCAGCCTCTCAGCCGACACCCACCCGCCGAATCAGTAGAACGACGTATCCCGGCGCGCACACGCACCGGTGGACGGTACGCATCGTCAGCTTCGGACGTTGCGTAACTGGATCGCGCTGGCCTGGACGCGGGTACGGACCTGGAGCTTGTCGAAGATGTGCGACACGTGCACCCCGATGGTCCGCTCGCTGATGAACAGCCGCTGCCCGATCTCCTTGTTGGTCAGGCCCTCCGCGACGAGCGCGAGCACCTCCCGCTCCCGGGCGGTGAGCAGTGCCAACTCGTCGTCGGACGCCTCGGTCGGGGCTGCCCGGGTAGCGCTGAGGGCCTCGTGCTCCTCCAACGGCACCCGGGCCCGCCCGGCCAGCTCGCGGATCTCCGAGGTGAGCGGCACCGCGCCCAGCCCCTGCGCCACCTGGTACGCCTCCCGCAGCAACTTGCCCGCGGTGGCCAGCCGACTGCGGCGGGCCAGCAGCGCCTCGGCCTGCCGCAGCCGCGAGTACGCCGCCGGGTAGGGGTGGTGGCGTCGATCCCACTCGGCGACCGAGGCGGCCCACAGGTCCGGGTCGCTGCTGTCGAGTCGACTCACCTCGGCGGCGCAGAGTGCCAGGAACCCGTCCACCACCGACCGCACCGGACCGGCCGCGCCGACGCTCTTGCGGGCCACCCGGTCCGTCACGTCGCGCAGCCGGCGTACCACTGTCGGGTCCACCGCCACGGTACGGCTGGCGTGTGCCTCGGCCTCGGCCCGCAGGCCGTGCCAGACCAGCGCGGACAGGATCGTCACGTCGTCGGAACGGCTCTCGGTGAGGCCACGTTGCACCGCCAGCCGCGCCACGTCGTGCCGGCCCTCCCACATGGCCAGCCCGGCGCGCAGGGTGAGCAGCGGAATGACGTGCCGCGCCCCGCCTCCGGCGAGCAGGGTCGCCACCGCGTCGAGGTCGCGGCTGGCGGCGTCGATGTCGCCGTAGCCCACCGAGAGTCGGCAGCGGGCCAGCAGCAGCTCGACAGCGTCCGCGCCGGACGGTCGGTGCCGCAGGGCGGCGGCGACCACCTTCTCCGCCTCGGCCCACTGGCCCACCCGGAACAACCCGTTGATGGCGACGGCCAGCAGCCGGGTCTCCCAGGTGCGGCCCAGACCCAGCTCGGCGACCCGCTCGGCGCCACGCCGGGCCACCACCACACCCTCTTCCAGGATGTTCAGCGGCCCGGTCAACAGCTCCGCCAGGTGCAGGTACGCGCAGGCCACATCCTCGGGCTGGCCGGCGCGCTCGGCGGTGTCGAGGGCGTCGCGCATCACCGCCAGCCCCGCCTCCGGGTCCTCCAGGTAGGCGTCACTGAAGCCGAGCGCCGCGCTGGCCAGCACCACCTCGGTGGCGGAGCCCGCCACCTCGGCGGCCAAGGCCAGCGCCTCCCGGGCCCGCCGGCCGGCGTCGGCGTAGCGGCCCAGGTGCAGCAGCAATTCGGCGAGGCGGGCGGCGGCGGTGGCCTGGTCCCGCGGGGAACAGTCGGCAGCGGTCAGCGCCCGCTGGTATTCCTCCTCGGCCAGCGCGGAACGACCGGCGGCGGCCAGGTAGCGGGCCCGACGGATGTGCAGCGCGCTGCTCGGCTCGCCGCCGCGCAGCGTGGCCAACTCCTCCAACAGGGCCAGCGCGCGGGCGTGCTCGCCGCAGTGGTGGGCCGCCTCGGCGGCATTCTCCAGCAGTTCGACCCGGTCCACCGCCAGCGGGCCCGGGTCGGCGGCCAGTTGCAACGCCGCCGACCAGTGCCGGTGCGCCTCGGCGTAACCGTGCAGCCGCTCGGCCTCCCGGGCCGCGGCCACCGCGGCCGGCAACGCGCGCGCCGGCTCACCGGCCAACCGCCAGTGGTGGGCCAGCCGGGCCTGGTGCAGCTCACCCGGCGCGGCGGTCAGCGCCTCGGCGTAGCGGCGGTGCAGCCCGGAACGCTCGGCCGGCAACAGCTCGTGGGCGAGCACCTCGGCGACCAGGCGGTGCCGCAGCCGGTAACCGTCGTCGGCGCCGACAAGCAGCCGGTGGGCCACCGCGGC
Source organism: Micromonospora sp. NPDC049047 (assembly GCF_040649135.1). Lineage (NCBI taxonomy): Bacteria > Bacillati > Actinomycetota > Actinomycetes > Micromonosporales > Micromonosporaceae > Micromonospora > Micromonospora sp. NPDC049047. The sequence continues at coordinate 427,406 of NZ_JBEZEY010000001.1, read as the reverse complement.
GCGCGCCGCCTCGATCAGCTCGTGCTCCGGCAACCCCAGCACCTGGGCCAGCAGCCAGTGTTGGACCGGCTCCACCCCGGCGGCCACCGCGTGCACCACGGCGTGCGCGTGCTGGGGCAGCGCGTCGACCCGGTCGAGGAAGATCTCCCGCAGTGTCTCGGACAGGCCGTCGCGGCCGTCGCGCAGGTCGCGGGCCAGCTCCTCGATGACGAACGGGTTGCCCCCGCTGCGCTGCCAGATCTGCTCGGCCGACTCGGCGGGCAGTGCCCGGCCGACCACTGCGGCAGCGAGCTTCTCGGTGCCGGCCCGGTCCAGTGGTGCCAGGTCGAGCACCCGCACCGTCCGCAGCCGACGCAGCTCGGTGAGCACCCGACGCAGCGGGTGCGCGCCCTGCAACGACTCGGCCCGCACCGCCGCCAACACGGAGAGCTGGAGGTCGCCGAGCCCGGCGAGCAGGTAGAGCAGCAACTGTCGGGTGCTCCGGTCGACCCACTGCAGGTCGTCGAGGATCAGCACAAGTGGTCTGCCCTCGGCGATCAGGTGCAGCCCGCGGCTGACCCGCTCCAGCAACGCGCCCGCGCCGTCCGGCCCTGCGGTCTCGTCGGCGAACACCTGCAACAGCCCCCGCACCGCGGCCGAGGTGCGCGGGTGCGCGGTGGACAGATCGGCGTCGAAGCGGCGCAGCGCCTGCAACAGCGGGTGCAGCGGGGAGGCGTCGCCGATGTCGAGACAGCTGCCGGTGAGCACCACGGCGCCCTGCGCACGCAGCACGTCGCCGACCTCACCCAACAGTCGGGTCTTGCCCACACCGCTCTCACCGCTGAGGAAGACGGCGGCGGTCTGCCCGTGTGCGGCGCCAGCGACAAGCGCGGACCGAACCGTCCGCACCAGCTCGGTCCGGCCCACGAGCGGTGCGGTGTCCACATCGCTGACCATGGCACGCAGCCTAATCACTTGCCCCCGGCCCGTTCTATGGCCAACTGCCGGTTGTGGTACTCCTCGCGTCGACTTCGCGACTAAAGGTGGCAGGTGGCCGACATACGTCGTTCTGCAGATCCGCCGTCAGACCAGCGATGCCAGTCTCCTGAGGTCACCAGGCATCAGCGGGGAGAAGGGTTGGTGCGAAGCCATGACCACCACCGCTACCAGCATCATCGTCGGCGACGCGCGGCGGCCCGCGGGCCCGCACTGGCCCGTACCGGAGGAGAGACGCACGGTCACGGTGCTCTTCGCCGACATCGTCGGCTCGACGGCGCTGGTCAACCAACTCGACCCGGAGGACGTCCGCGCGTTGCAGCGCGTCTACTTCGACACCGTCGCCGGTGTGCTGCACCGCTGGCAGGGAGTGGTGGAGAAGTACATCGGCGACGCCGTGATGGCGCTCTTCGGCGCTCGGCACTCCGACGGTTTCGACGCGTACCGCGCGGTGCGCGCCGGACTCGAGATCCAGGCCGCGCTGGACTGCCGGCCGATGGTGGGGAACATCCGCCCCCGGGTACGCGTCGGGGTCGCCACCGGCGAGGTCATCGTCGACCTGCGCGGCGCGGTCAGCGGCGGGCACGGGGTGGCCAGCGGCGCGGTGATCACCGCCGCGGCCCGCCTACAGGAGTACGCGCCACCGGGCGCCGTCGCGCTCTGCGCGGCCACCGCGGAGGCCACCGCCGGTCTGATCACCAAGCGTCGGCTGGCGGTCGCCAGCCGCGTGTCGCCAGCGCCGGTCTGGCACGCCGTCGGGCCGGTGCGTCCCGGCATCGACAGACACGACGTCCCGCTGATCGGTCGGCGCCGCGAGTTGGCCACCATCCGAGACCAGCTGAGCCTGGCCGTCCGAGAGCAGACCCCGTGCTGGGTCTCCCTGGTCGGGCCCACCGGCAGTGGCCGCAGTCGCCTGTTGCACGAGCTGACCCGCGGACTAACCACTGTGGACGGCAGGCCGGTGCAATGGTCGGCGACGGCCTGCCAGCCGTACCCCGAGCACGTCCTGGAACCAGTCGCCGAGCTGCTCCGCGGTGTCGTCGGGGTGGGTCGCGGTGACGGACCGGCGGCGGTCCACGACCGGCTCGTCGCCGCCCTGAGCGCCCTGTTCCCACCGGCGCGGGTCGCCAGCGCGGTCCCGCTCCTGCAGCGGCTGCTCACCAACCCGGACGGCTCCGCCGCGGCGATGGCCGGCGCGGCGATCTGCCGCGACGTCCTGCTGAGCCTGGCCGCCCAGGTGCCGCTGATCGTCGCCGTGGACGACGTGGACCGGGCGGCGCCCGCGGTGAGCGCGTTTCTGCGGGCGCTGTTCGGCGCGGCGACGGCACGGGGGCTGCCACTGGCCGTGGTCACCCTGCACCAACCGCAGTGGGCCGACACCCCGCCCGGAGTGGCCCGCCCGGTGCCGATCCGACCGTTGGCCGCGGTGCAGGCCGGGCGGCTGCTGCGCCATCTGCTGACCCGGTCCGGTCAACCGCCGACCCTGGTGGACCGGCTGCTGCCGCTTGTGGGTGGGCGGCCCGGGCACGCGACGGCGTACGTGGCGTCGATAGTGGCCGGGGCGGACCCGGCGGCGCTCCCGCTGCCCGAGGCGGTGCGCCGGGCCGTCGGCGCCGAGGTGGACCAGCTCGACGGTGAGCAGCGGGCGGTGCTGATGGCCGCCGGCGTCCTCGGCGGCGTGATCTCCGGCGCGGCGCTCGACCGGGCGCTCGGCTGGGTGCCCGGCCGGTCCGCACCGGCACTGCACCGGCTGGTCGCGGCCGGACTGCTGCTCCCCCACCACGCCGACGGGTACGCGTTCGCGTCGCCCGCGCTGCGTCAGGTCGCCACCGAACGGCTGCCCCGCGCGCTGCGGGCCATCTTCACCCGCCGCAGCGCCGACACCCCACGGCAGGACACCGCCCGTCCCGACCTGCGGCGGCCGAGTCGCGCTGTCGTGAACTCCGCTGGGGCCGCCCGTGTCGGCGGCGGCGCGGCCACCCACGGCGCCGCGGTAGTGCGCCTCGAGAGCGTTCGCTCCCGGGTCGGCCTCGACACCGCCCTCGCGCCGCCGGCACCCGCCCCGCCCCGCCTGCCCACCCCGACGATGGCGACCCCGCCGGCCGCGCCGCCCCGCAGCACCAACCGGGCGCCGGACGTCCACCGGCTCCGGGCCGTCGCGCCGGCCGGTGGGGTGCCGCCGACCGCGCCGCGAACCAACCCGGGCGGTCACTGGTCCGCGGACGTCGACCAGACCCCGGTGGCGATTCGTGCGGTGCCGGCCGGGCCGGAGTCAGCCGGTCCCGGTGTGCGCACCGGTGACGGCGTGCCGCCCGATGGTTCACGCGCCGTACCCGGCCCACCGCCGGTCCGCCGGGCAGCGGGACTGGCCGCCACCGCCTGACGGTCCGCCGGCGGTCGCGGTCGGCCGGGTGGGCGCGTCGACGGCCCGGTCACGGCACGGACGCCGAGGCCAGCAGCGCCGCGGTCGGCAGTACGAGCAGGCCGTCCGGGTCGCGGTAGGCGGCGGTCAGTTCGTCGTACGCGGCCCGGATCCGGGTGACCATCTCCGGCGGCTGACGCTGCAGCACCAGACCTGGCTTGCTGATGCCGTTGGCCGGGCCACTCCACCAGGCCTCCGGGTCGGTGCGATGCGCCCAGGTGATCGTGTCGCAGCGCGCGTCGGCGAGACCGGCGGCGTCCAACAGACCCGCGAACCCGTCGGGGGTACGGGGGAAGTCCCGCTCCGCGTCCACCGACGGCACCGAGGTCGGCCGGTCGACCCCGGCGGTGTCGAACACCGTGCCCCACAACCGCTGCGCCTCCGGCGGCGGGTCGGGCCAGATCGTCACCGCGATCCGGCCTCCCGCCCGGACGACCCGTCGCAGTTCGCCTATCGCGGCAAGCGGATCACCGACATGATTGATCACGAAGTTCGCCACGGCCGCGTCGAAGTGCCCGGCGGGGAACGGCAGGTGGGGCAGGGCCGCGAGGCGGACCTCGGCGGACGGGACACGGCCGCGCACCATCTCGACCATGCTGGGTTCGGCGTCGACGGCCACGACTGTGGCGCCCCGGGCGACCGCCAGCCCGGCCACGGTCCCGGAGCCGGTGCCGGCATCGAGCACCCGCGTGCCCGCGGCGACGTGCGCGGCGTCCAGCAACGATGGCGCGGGATGGGCACAGAGGGCGGCGAGACTGTTGTCGAACGCCGCCGCGCGTCCGGCCCAGCGCGACCGTTCGTACTCGTCGAAAGCTGTCGTCGGCACTGCCCACCCCGCTCAAGATCTTGATAGTGCCGCCACGCTATCGAACGCGAGGTGTCGGGTGCTGCCCCGCGCTGCGGCGGGACGCCGCCCGCCGGCAGTCAGGTAGCGGCCAGGAAGGCGAGCACCCGCGGCCAGGTCGCCGCTGTGGCGTCCGGAGAATGCTCGGCCAGGTCGGGGTCGGTGAACAGGTGCCCCGCACCGGGATAGCGGAAGACCGTCAGGTCGGCACCGGCGCCGGTGAGCGCCTGCTGCCACTCCTCGACCTCGTCCGGTGCGTCGTACGGGTCGGGGTCGGCCAGGTGCAGCTGCACCGGCAAGCCGGGCCGGACCGCGTCCGGTGCCCCACCGGTGCCGTGCAGCAGGAGCAGACCGGCGGCGTCCGGGCGCTCGGCCAGCAGCGCCCCGGCCACCCCGGCGCCCATCGAGAAGCCGGCGAGCACCGTCTCGGGTGGCAGCTCGGCGAGCGCCGTCCGGGCCCGGTCGAGCACCACCTCCTGGCCGATCTTGTCGAGTAGCGCGAAGCCCTCCTCGACGGTGTCGGTGGCGGGTACGCCGTACAGGTCGGGGGTGCTGACCTGATGCCCGGCGGCCCGCAGCCGGTCGGCGGCGGCGCGCACGGCGGGCCGCAACCCGTACACGGAGTGGAACAGCACGACGTGTCGCATCACGTCATCCTGCCGCAGCCGACCGCACGGCCGGTGGGGCCACGCGGGGCGGCGGTCAGACCAACGCCGCCAGCCGTGCGACGAGGTCCGTCGGCGGCGGCATCGCGGCGATCTCCCGGCCGACCTGCCCGGCGGCGGTACGCAGGTCGCCGTCGTCGAGCAGACGGGTCAGCGCCGGCGCGGTGATGTCCCGGGGGCGCAGCGCCAGGCCGGCACCGCGACGGGCCACCAGTTCGGCGTTGTGCCGCCGGTCCCCGGGACCGACGGTGGCCAGCTGGGGCAGACCGGCGGTGAGAGCGCCGAAGACACTGCCCGCTCCGCCGTGGTGGACCAGCGCCGCGCTCGCCGGCAATGCCGCGTCGAGTGGGATCCAGTCGACCACCCGCACGTTGCCGGGCAGCGAGCGAGCCGACCGCTGGTCCGGTCGGACCAGCACGATCTCGGCGTCCACCTGCGCGGCAGCCGCCACCACGGCGGGCATCGGCCCCCGGTCACCGGGGCCGGTCAGGGTGCTGCGGGTGACCAGGATCCGGGGCCGCTCACCGGGTTCGCGCAGCCAGGCCGGCAGCTCACCGCCGCCGACGTAGGAGTCGTACCGCATCGGCCAACCGCTCTGCGTGGCGACGCTGGGCGGGGCCACGGCGAGGGCGGCGGCGGGTGGCGGCAGCTCGGTCAGACCGTGTCGGCGCAGGGCGGCGCCGAGCCGGGCGGTGGTGGCGCGGACCAGGTCGCGGCCGTCGAAGAGGGCGTTCTCCTGGCGTACGGCCGGCACGTCGAGGCGCGCGGCGGCCACCGCGCCGGCGACCGCGAACGGCTCGTGCAGCACCAGGTCGGGCCGCCACCGGGCGGCCAGCGCGACCACCGGGTCGGTGAGCTGGTCGTTGAGCGCGCCGAAGAGCAGGCCGGCGCCCCGGGTGCCGGCGGTGCCGGCCATCTCGGCGCGTGCGATCAGCGGATGGCGAGGGAAGACCCTCAGGGCGATCCGGCCGAAGTCGAAGCCCGGTGCGATGTCGTGTACGGGCAACCCGGCGTCGGCGGCGGTCAGACCATCGCCGCCGGTGGCCAGCAGCACGTCGTGGCCGGCGTCGCGCAGCGCGACCGCGAGCGGCACCAGCGGGAAGACATGACCGACCAGCGGGGCGGAGACCACCAGCACGCGCATGGCCCGAATCCTAGGTCCGCAGCGGCGTCGGGGCAGGCCCCCAGGACGCGCACCCACCGGTCCCCAGGACGCCCACCCCACCGGGACCAGCGCACCTGCCCCAGATCTGGGGCAGCTCTACAGGAGACGAAACAGGGTCGCCGGTCGCCGGTCGCCGATGCGGCGCATCTTGCCCATCGACCGCTCCACCTCGTCCGGGCGGGAACGCCGCCGCTCCACCCGCACGGTACGCACTGAAAGTGCGGCGACAGCTGCGGAGTCCGCAGGCCGTACGCCCGCCGGCGTCGAGGCTGACGGGGCGGTCAGCGGGCGGCCGGCAGCCGGTGCAGGGCGTCGACGAGTGGGGCCAACTCGGGGGTGGCCTCGGCCTCGGCCAGCGCCGCGGTGAGCACCCGGTCGTGGGTGGGGCGGGTCTGGGCGAGCAGGTCGGAGCCGGCCGGGGTCAACTCGGTGTAGATGCCGCGCCGGTCGTCGGCGCAGAGGATGCGGGTGAGCAGGCCGCGCTGCTCCAGCCGGGTGACCAGGCGGGTGGTGGCGCTGCCGGAGAGCGCGGCGGCGCGGGCGAGCTGGCTCATCCGCATGTGCCAGCCGTCCTGCCGCGAGAGTGCGTCGAGCACCGTGTATTCGACGACGGACAGGTCGTGGTCGGCCTGCAAGGCCCGTTCCAGGGACGTCTCGATCAACCCGTGCAGGGCGGCGAGGGTGCGCCAGCCCTGCGCGCGGATCTCGACCGCGTCGTCGGCGATGCCCATGCCGGCCCTCCTCGGGGGTGATCTCGACGACCCCAGGCTAGCACGCTTGCGCCGATATCCGGCGTGTGCAAGTATTTCGTTGCCGGCGCGGGTAGTTGCACGCGCCGCATATCTGCCCCCTCCCCGATGGGAAGACCATGTCCGTACCCCACAGGTCCCTGCCGCCCGGCCTGATCGCGCTGGCGATCGGCGCCTTCGGCATCGGGCTCACCGAGTTCGTGATCATGGGGCTGCTGCCCGAGGTGGCCGCCGACTTCGCGGTCACCGAACCGGTCGCCGGCTGGCTGATCTCCGGCTACGCGCTGAGCGTGGCCGTCGGCGGGATCGCCCTCACCGCGGCCGTCACCCGGCTGCCGCGCAAGCCGGTGCTCCTGGGCCTGATGGTGCTCTTCATCATCGGCAACCTGCTCTCCGCTGTCGCCGGCGACTACGCCGTGATGATGGCCGGGCGGATCGTCGCCGCGCTCTGCCACGGCGCGTTCTTCGGCATCGGCGCCGTGGTCGCCGCCGGCCTCGTGGCACCGGCCCGCCGGGCCGGCGCGATCGCGATGATGTTCGCCGGCCTGACCATCGCGAACGTGCTCGGCGTCCCCTTCGGCACCTTCCTCGGGCAGCACTTCGGCTGGCGGTCGACGTTCTGGGCGATCACCGCCATCGGGGTGGTCGCGCTGATCGGGCTGGCCCTGCTCATTCCGGCCGGCGACAGCACGAACGCCGACCGGCCCGCCGGTGGCCTACGCGGCGAGTTGCGCGCCTTCACCCACTCGCAGGTCTGGCTGTCGCTGGTGATCACCGTGCTCGGCTTCGGCGGCATGTTCGGCGCCTTCACCTACATCGCCTACACGCTCACCGAGGTCAGCGGCTTCGCCAGCAGCACCGTGCCGTGGCTGCTCGTCCTGTTCGGCGCGGGGCTCTTCGCCGGCAACCTGCTCGGCGGCCGGGCCGCGGACAGGTCACTGTCGCGCACCCTGGTCACCGTGCTGGCGGTGCTCACCGTGGTGCTCGTCGGGTTCGCGCTCACCGCGTCGAACCCGGTGCTGACCGTCATCTCGCTGGTACTGATGGGCGGGTTCGGGTTCGCCACCGTCCCGCCGCTGCAGATGCGGATCATGCACTACGCCAGCCAGGCGCCGACCCTGGCGTCCGGGGCGAACATCGCGGCGTTCAACCTCGGCAACGCGCTGGGCGCCTGGATCGGCGGGGTGACGATCGCCGCCGGACTCGGCTACACCTCGCCGATCTGGGCCGGGGCGGCGCTCACCTTGGCAGGGCTGGGCGTCCTGCTGGGTGCGTTGCGCCTGGCCCGTCGCAGCGAGCCGACCGAGACCGACGCGGCCCTGGTGAAAGCGGCGGTCTGAGCCGTCGACAGGAGAACGCCGGGTCAGGCTGGTGCCCGACCCGGCGTCACTCTGATCATCGCTCTGCCATCATCCCGCAGTTGCAAACTATGTGCAACAAGGTCTGGACAACGCGGTCGCAACGTAACTAGCCTTCCTGACATGAGTCCTTACATTGTGGATCCCTGGGCCTGGCAGGAGAGCTGGGACCGTCAGCAGGAGGCCTACCTCCCGGACCGGGAACACCGGTTCACCGCCATGCTCGACACCGTCGACGCGGTCCTCGACGGCCGGCCGCCGCGGGTGCTCGACCTGGCCGGCGGCACCGGCAGCATCTCGCTGCGGACCCTCGCCCGCTTCCCCGCCGCGGAGCCGACACTTGTCGACCTCGACCCGGCGCTGCTCGCCATCGCCGCCGCCTCGCTGGCCGAACGGGCCACCATCGTCACGGCCGACCTCGGCACCCCCGAGTGGCGCTCCACGCTCCCCCACCAGGAGTACGACGCCGTGCTCACCGCCACCGCCCTGCACTGGCTGCCGGCCGACCGGCTCGGGCAGCTCTACGCCGAACTGCGCGACGTGCTGCGACCGGGCGGCGTCTTCGTCAACGCCGACCACATGCCCGACGACACCCTGCCGGAGCTGACCAAGCGGCTGATGGACCGGGCCCGGGACCGACGCAACGCCCGGTACGCCGCCGGCTCGACGCTGTCCTGGTCGGACTGGTGGGAGCGGGCCGGCGCCGACCCGACGCTCGCCCCGCTGGTCGCCCAACGACACGCGATCTACCCGACCGGGCACAGCCCCGAATGGAACCCGCCGGTCTCCTGGCACCTGGCCGCGCTCACCGCGGCCGGCTTCAGCGAGGTCGGCACGGTCTGGCGAGGGGGCCCGGACGCCGTTGTCGCGGCAGTGCGGTGACGCCACCCGCGCCGGAAGGTGACCGCCGCGCCCTCAGCGGGGGCTGACGAACGCCACCCTCGCGGGGAGGTGAGCGACGCCGCTGTCGCCCGCACTACGCTGACAACCCGTGGCAGAGCCGTTGGACCCGCGTACCGACCCCGACGTCGACCTGCGGGTCTCGGCCGACCGGGGCGAGCTGGCCGCGCGCCCCGCGACGACGCTCGCCGCCATCGCGGCCGGCGGGGTGCTCGGCGCGCTGGCCCGGGCCGGCCTGCAACACGCCGTACCGCACCCGCCGACGGGGTTCGCCTGGGCGACGTTCGGTGTCAACACGTCCGGGTGTCTGCTGATCGGCGTACTGATGGCCGTGCTCGGGCACCTCGGCGGCGGGCACCCCCTGGCTCGCCCGTTCCTCGGGGTCGGGGTACTCGGCGGGTTCACCACCTTCTCCACCTACGCTGTCGATGTCCAGCAGACGATCGTCGCTGGCGTTCCGGGTACCGCGCTGGCCTACCTCGCCGCCACGCTCCTCGGGGCGCTCGTCGCGGTCTGGCTGGGCGACGCCGCCACCGCCCGACTGCTGCGACGCGGGGCGACCCGATGACAGTCCTGCTCATCGCCCTGGGCGCGGCCGTCGGCGCGCCGCTGCGCTACCTCACCGACCGGGCCGTGCAGTCCCGGCACGACTCGGCGTTTCCCTGGGGCACGCTGACCGTCAACGTGGTCGGGTCCCTGCTGCTCGGCGCGCTGGTCGGATGGCCGGTCGGTCCGGCGGTGACGGCGGCGCTCGGCACCGGGTTCTGCGGCGCGCTTACCACCTACTCCACCTTCAGCTACGAGACGCTGCGGCTCGCCCGGGGCGGCGATCAAGGCCTCGCGATCGTCTACGTGCTGGGCAGTGTGGCCGCCGGGCTCGCCGCAGCCACCGCCGGCTACGCCGTGGCCCGCGCCCTGACCGGCTGACCTCCGACCACAGTGCTGCCCCGACCAGGGGTCCAACGAGAACACCCCGAATGTATATACGCGAGGTATACCCTCGGTGTAGTCTCCTCCCATGAGCGTGCCACTGACCCTTCTCGGCCTCCTCGAACGGGAGCCCAGCCACGGTTACGACCTGAAGCGCGACTACGACGCCTTCTTCGGCCGGGGCAAGCCACTGCCGTTCGGCCAGGTCTACTCCACCCTCAGCCGCCTGGCCCGCGACGGCAAGGTGGTGATCAGCGACGTCGCCCCCGGCTCCGGCCCCGACCGCAAGCGCTACGTCATCACCGATGTCGGCGCGACAGAGGTCGAGCAGTGGCTCACCCAGCCGGTCGACCCGGAGCCGCACCTGCAGACGGTGCTGTTCGCGAAGGTCGTGCTCGCGCTGATGCTCGACCGTCCCGCCGCCGACTACCTCGACACCCAGCGCAGCGCGCACCTGCACCGGATGCGCGAGCTGACCGAGATCAAGCGCGCCGGCAGCCTTGTCGACGCGCTGCTCGCCGACCACGGCCTGTACCACCTGGAGGCGGACCTGCGATGGATCGAGATGACCAGCGCCCGCCTGGACGCCCTGCGCAAGGAGGTACGGCGATGAGCGTCATGATCGAGGCCCGCGACGTGACGTTCGCCTTCGGCCAGACCCCCGCCCTGCGGGGAGCCAGCCTCGCCGTGGACGCGGGCGAGATCCTCGCCGTCATGGGCCCCAGCGGCTCGGGCAAGTCGACCCTGCTGCACTGCCTGGCCGGCATCCTGGTGCCCGACTCCGGCGAGATCCTCTTCGACGGAGCCACGGTCCACACCATGGCCGAGACCGAACGCAGCAGCCTGCGCCGGGACCGGTTCGGGTTCGTGTTCCAGTTCGGCCAGCTCGTCCCCGAGCTGACCGCCGTGGAGAACGTCGCCCTGCCCCTGCTGCTCAGCGGCGTACACCGCAGGCAGGCGCTGCCCAAGGCGGGCGCCTGGTTCGCGCGCCTCGGACTGGACGGCCTGGAACAGCGCCGATCGGGTGAGTTGTCCGGCGGGCAGGCGCAACGCGTCGCTCTGGCCCGGGGCCTGGTCGCCGAGCCGCAGGTGCTCTTCGCCGACGAACCGACCGGCGCGCTCGACTCGCTCACCGGCGAGCACGTCATGGACCTGCTGGTCAGCGCGGCCCGCGAGCAGGGCACCACTGTCATCCTGGTGACCCACGAGGCCAGGATCGCCGCGTACGCCGACCGTGAGGTCATGGTGCGCGACGGGCGCGTCAACGCGCCGGACCGGATCGCCTCATGATCCGCTTCGGGCTCCGCCTCGCCCTGGCCGGCGGCCGGGAGGCACTCACCCGCCTGCTCGTCATCGCCGCCGCCGTCGCGATCGGCAGCGGGCTGCTGTTGACCACCCTGGCCGGGGTCAACGCGGTCGACGCCCAGCTCACCCGGTACGCCTCGATGTATCCCAACGCCTCGGCCGGCGACGTCGACCCGCTGTGGTGGTCGACCCGTCAGGACTACTTCCGCGGCAAGCAGATCATCCGCATCGACGTCGCCGCGACCGGTCCGACGTCGCCCACCCCGGTCGGCGTCCCGCGCGTTCCGGCAGCCGGGGAGTATTTCGCCTCGCCCGCGCTCCGCGAGTTGCTGGCCGCACGGCCAACCGCCGAGTTGGGCGACCGCTACCCGGGGCGTGGCCTCGGCACTGTCGGTCCGGCCGCGCTGACCTCGCCGGACACCCTGCTGATCATCGTGGGCGGCACCCCCGACCAGGTCGCCGCGCTGCCCGCCGCCAAGAAGGTCACCAGCGTCGGCGACACCCCCGCCCTCCCCGAGACCACCGTGAACCTGATCCTGGGCGTGGTCGCCGGCGGGCTGCTGTTCCCGGTGCTGATCTTCATCGGCACCGCCACCCGGCTCAGCGCCGCCCGCCGGGAGCAGCGCTTCGCCGCGATGCGCCTGGTGGGCGCGACACCCCGGCAGATCTCGACGGTCGCCGCGGTGGAGGCGGCGGCCGCCGCCGTCGCCGGCACCGCCGTCGGCTTCGGCCTGTTCTACGCCTTCCGCGAGCCGCTCGCGGGCATCCCGTTCACCGGCATGCCGTTCTTCCCCGGCGACATGTCCCTGGGCCTGCTGAACGTCCTGCTCGTGGCGCTCGGCGTCCCGGCCGGCGCGGCGCTGGCCGCCCAGATCTCGCTGCGCCGGGTCCGGATCTCGCCGCTGGGCGTCACCCGGCGGGTCACCCCCCGCGCGCCGCGCGCGTACCGGTTGATCCCGATGGTGCTCGGCGTCGCCGTGCTGGTGTTCGCCCTCGGATACCGGCCCGAGACGTCCGACGGCCAGACCGCGATCTTCCTGCCCGGCCTGCTGCTCATCATGGCCGGTCTCGTCTTCGCCGGCCCGTGGTTGACGATGGTGGGCGCCCGGGTGATGGCCCGATACGCCAACCGTCCGGCCACGCTCATCGCCGCGCGGCGGCTCGCCGACAACCCGAAGGCCGGCTTCCGGGCGATCAGCGGCATCATGCTCGCGCTGTTCGTGACCAGTGTCGCCGTCGGCGTGATCACCACGATCGTCGACGAACGCGGCCCGGCCCCGATCGGCTCGACCGACGCGGGCACTGTGAACACCGTCTTCGACGAGAAGGCGTCATCGGTGCCCGACACGCTCTTCGCCGACCTGCACGCGATCACCGGCGTGCGGTCCGCGACCGCCATCCGGGAAGCCCCGGACATCAACACCGGCGGCGAGGGCGGGGTGATCGCGTGCGCCGACCTGCCGAGCGCGTACGGCAGGTGCGCCGAGGGCGCGAGCGTCATCGAGGTGCCGATGGGCCTGAGCCGCTGGCGGGAGTCGGCGTCGCCCGCGACGGTCTGGCCCGCCGCGTCGCTCACCCTCGACGGGCTGCAGCGGTTGCCGGTGAGCTCGGTCGTCGTGGGCACGGACGGCTCGGCTGCCGCTATCGAGCGCGTCCGCACAGTGCTGGAGGTCGCCTTCCCGACCTTCTGGGTGGGGCCGAACGTGCCCGGCGACTTCGAGTCGGACTTCGCCGACACGCTGCGCGGCTGGGAACAACTGGCCAACGTCATCATCATCGCCAGCCTCGCGCTCGGCGGGTGCAGCCTCGCGGTAAGCGTCATCGGCGGTTTGACCGAACGCCGTCGCCCGTTCAGCCTGCTGCGCCTCAGCGGCGCTCCGGTGCGGGTGCTGCGTCGGGTGGTGGCGCTGGAGAGTGCCGTACCGATGCTCGCCGTCGCCGCCGTCGCCATCGGGATGGGCCTGCTCGCCGCGCATCTGTTCCTGCGGGCGCAGATGCACTACACGCTCATCGCGCCCCAGCCGCGCTTCTACGTGATCGTCGTGGTCGGACTGGTCGCCTGCCTCGGCGTCATCGCCTCCACGATGCCGCTGCTGGAACGCGTCACCGGGCCGGAGACCGCCCGCAGCGAATAGCCGTCAGGCGCTCGGCCCGGTGGCCGCGAGAGCGACCACCGGGCCGAGCACGAAGACGGCGGGCGGACCGATGCCCTCCCGGGCGGCGACCGCGCCGATCTCGTCCAACCGGGCGGGCACGGACCGCTGGCCGGGCAGCCCCGCGTCCTGCACCGCGAGCACCGGGGTCTGCGGGGCCCGACCGTGCTCGATCAGCACTGACGCGATCTTCGCGATGGTGTCCACGGCCATCAGCAACACGACGGTGCCCCGGGCGCGGGCCAGCGCCGCCCAGTCGACGAGCGAGTCGGGGTGCCCGGGCGGCAGGTGCCCGGACACGACTGTGACATCGTGCGCCACGCCCCGGTGGGTGACCGGCACGCCGGCCAGGGCCGGTGCGGCGAGCGCACTGCTCACCCCGGGCACCACCGTCACCGGCACGCCGGCCGCCGTACAGGCCTGCACCTCCTCGTGGCCGCGCCCGAAGACGTACGGGTCACCGCCCTTGAGCCGGACCACCCGGCGACCGGCTCTGGCGTGTGACACCAGGGCCGCGTTGATCGTCTCCTGGGCCATCGACGGGCCACGGGGCACCTTGCCGGCGTCGATGACCAGCACGTCGGGGCGCAGCCCGGCGAGCAGCCCTTGCGGGGCCAACCTGCCGACCACGACGACGTCCGCGGCGTCGAGCAGCGTCTTCCCGCGTAGCGTGATCAGGTCGTCGGGGCCCGGCCCGCCACCGACCACCGCTACCGACCCGTGGTCGTGCTGGTGGGAATGGGCGTGGTGATGGTGGTGGCCGACCGGGTCGTCGGGGTGGTCGTGCGGGCGTTGCGGGCGACCGACCTTGTCGGCGAAGCCGGGCATCAGCACCCGGTACGCGCAGGTGTCGCAGTTCATCCGGATGTCCCCGGCCAGCGCCTCGGCGTGGCGTTCGCGCACCAGATCCGCGAGGGCGTCACAGTCGCCGATCACCTCGGCGACCCGCACGTCCAGGTCCGGGTGGGCGGCGGCGAACTCCGCCGACTGGGCGACGATCCGGTCCGGCAGCACCCCGGCGAACAGGAAGTACGGCGCGACGACGATCCGCCGCGCGCCGAGCCGGCGCAGCCGCTCCAGCACGTCCGGCACCGACGGAGACGCGAGGGAGATGAACGCCGGCTCGACGCCTGCGTAGCCGCGCCCCTCCCAGAGCAGCCGGGCGACCTTGGCGACCTCGGCGTTGGCGTCCGGGTCGGTGGAGCCCCGCCCGATCAACGCCACCCACGTGCCGGCCCGGTCGGCGCCCGCCAGTGCGGCGTCGACACGCTCTTCGAGGGCGGTGTGCAGCAGCGGGTGTGGGCCGAGCGGGCGACCGTAGCGGTAGCTCAGCCCGGGGTGCCGTTCCTGCTCCCGGGCCATCGCGGCGGGGATGTCGCCCTTGCCGTGTCCGGCGCCGGTGAGGACCAGTGGCAACGCCACCAGCGCGCGGTGTCCGCGGGCGACGAGCGCGCCGACCGCGTCGGTAAGCGGTGGGCGGGACAGCTCGATGAAGCCGCCCTCGACGTCCCCGATGTCACCGCGACGACGGACCCGCTCGACCAGTGCGGCGAACTGGTCGACACCGGCCGCGCTGCGCGTACCGTGCCCGACGATGACCAACCCGGTCATGACTTCTCCTCGCTGTAGAGCAGGGCGTTGAGGGCGGCGGCGGCGACCGCCGAACCGCCCTTCTCGCCCACGTTCGACACGGCGGGCAGGCCGCTGGCCCGCAGCGCCGCCTTCGACTCGGCGGCGCCCACGAAGCCGACCGGCAGACCTATGACGAGGGCCGGTGCGGCGTCCACTGTGAGCAGTTCAATCAGCGCGGTCGGCGCGCAGCCGACCACCCAGACCGCGCCCGGGCCGACCCGGGCCAGGGCGATCCGCACGGCCGCCGCCGAGCGGGTGATCCCCGCCGAGCGGCCCAGTTCGGCGGCGGCCGGGTCGGCGACCGGACAGACCAACTCCAGGCCGGCCCGGGTGATCCCGGCGGCCACCATCGCCACGTCCGTGACCACCGGCGCCCCGGCGCGCAGCGCGGCCAGCCCCGACTCCAGGGCGGCCTCGTCGCAGACCAGGTCGTCGACGTACGCGAGGTCGGCGCTGGCGTGCACCACCCGTTCGGTCACCGCCCGGGTC
Organism: Micromonospora sp. NPDC049047; assembly: GCF_040649135.1. Taxonomy (NCBI): domain Bacteria; kingdom Bacillati; phylum Actinomycetota; class Actinomycetes; order Micromonosporales; family Micromonosporaceae; genus Micromonospora; species Micromonospora sp. NPDC049047. The sequence continues at coordinate 411,819 of NZ_JBEZEY010000001.1, read as the reverse complement.
AGCGGCGGCAGGTGCGACAGGTCGACGCGCTCGCGCAGGATGCGGTACGACTCGACCTCGATCGGATGCACCACCCGGCTCATCGGGCTCCCTCACCAGTGTCGGAAACGACGCGGATCGCGTCGACCGGGCAGATCTCCAGGCACTCCAGGCAGCCGGTGCACCGGTCGGCGCGTACCGTCAGGCCGCCGGCGACCGGCCGGATCGCGTGCGTGGGGCAGGTCAACAGGCAGGCGCCGCAGCCCTGGCAGGCGCCGATTGTCACGACCGCCACCGGTACCCCCGGGGTGTGACCATCCGGCCGGCGACCACCCGGGTGTCGCTGTTGCCGACCACCACGACGCTGTACATGTCGACAACCGTCGGGTCGAGGGTGGCAAGCGTCGCCACGTGCACCCACTCGCCGGGGCGGCTGGCGTTGCGCACCACCCCGACCGGGGTGTCCGGTGGCCGGTGCGCGGCGAGGATGCCGAGCGCCTTGCCGAGCTGCCAGTCCCGGGCCCGGCTGCGCGGGTTGTAGAACAGCGTCACGAAGTCACCCTCGGCGGCTGCTGTCACCCGCCGCTCGATGACCTCCCACGGCGTGTGCAGATCGGACAGGCTCACGTAGGCGTGGTCGTGGCCGAGCGGCGCACCGAGCAGCGCCCCGGCCGCGAGGGCGGCGGTCACCCCGGGCACACCCACCACGTCGATCCGCTCGTCGGCGTACTCCAGGGCGGGGCTGGCCATCGCGTACACCCCGGCGTCGCCGGACCCGACCAGCGCGACCGCCCGGCCGGCGACGGCCTCGGCGACGGCGGCGCGGGCCCGGGCCTCCTCCGCGCCCAGCCCGCTGGCGAGCACCCGGCTGCCCGGCCGCAGCACGTCCCGCACCTGGTCGAGGTACTGGTCCAGGCCGACCACCACGGCGGCCCGCCGCAGCTCGGCCACCGCGCGCGGGGTGCGCAGGTCGGCCGCGCCCGGCCCGAGCCCGACCACGGCGAGCCGGCCGCGCGGAGCGTGCCGGGCCACCGCCACTGTGGCCATCGCCGTCGCGGTCTTGCCGACAAGCAGCGTGGCGTCGCCGGGCCGGCCGTCCGGGCCGAGCAGCGCCGCGGCCTCCGCGACGCTCGGCGTGCCGACCGCGGCGCGGACCACCTCGCTGGGATGCGGCACGTCGACAGCCGCCAGCCGCGTCGCCGGCCAGGTCACCAGGGGTACGCCGAGCGCGTCGGCGGTGCTGCGGATGCCCGCCTCGTCGGCCTTGATGTCGGCGGTGGCCAGACAGCGCAGGCTCGCCGGGTCGAGCCCGGCCTCGGCGAGCACCCGGTGCAGCAGCTCCGCCACCTCGGCGGCCGGTACGCCCCGACTCGCCCCCACCCCGGCGACAAGCGACGGTGGGCGCAGCACTGCGGTCCGACCGTCAAGCGGCACCACCCGGTCGGTGACAAACAGCCGGTAACCGCTGCCCTGCTCGGCGCCGCTGTCGGACTCGGCGGCGGACTCGGCGCCGGTGTCGGCGGACGCGGCACCGGTGTCGGCGGACGCGGCACCGGTGCCGGCGGCGGACGCGGCGACAACCGGCCGGGGCTGAACGTTCGGCGGCAGGGCGGGCAGCGGCCACTGGGCGTCGGCGATCACCTGGACCGGCTCACCGTCCAGGATGGCCCGGGACACCGCGGCGACCGCGCCCCGCACGGGCCAGCCGAGGGTGTCCAGCCCCGGCAGGCCGACAGTGTCGGTGGCGGTGGTGATCACCGGTCGGGCGTCCAGCAGGGCGCCGACCTGCTCGGCGAGGTCGTTGCCGCCGGTGTGCCCGCCGAGCAGCGCCACGGCGTGCCGGGCCGCCTCGTCGACGACGACCACCGCCGGGTCGCTGCGCTTGTCGGCGAGCAGTGGCGCGAGGACGCGTACCACGGCCCCGGTGGCCAGGAACGCGACGACCGCGTCGCACTGCGCCCAGGCGGTCCGCAGCGCGTCGGTGACGCTCTCCCCCGCCACCAGCCGCGCGTGCGGCCAGGCGGCGGCGACGGTCTGCGCGTGTCGCCGGCCGGCGGCGGTGGCCGCCACCAGGCCGATGCGGGAGGTCACGGTCGGGTCAGGCACTGGCGCTCCCCGGTGAGGACGACCACCGGGTTGGTGGCCGCGAGGCGGATCGACCCACCGGGCAGGTCGGCGAGGCGGGCGGCGCTGAGCTGACTGCCCTCGACTGTGTAGCCGGCAGCGCGCAGCAGATTCACGGCCGGCGCTACCCGGTCCAGGGCGGCCAGGGTGAGCACCACGCGCTCGGGTTGGCGGGCCACCACTGCGGCGAGCACGTCGGCCCCGCCGCCGCCGACGAATACCGCGTCCGGCTCGGGCAGGCCGGCCAGCACCTGTGGGGCTCGGCCGGTGACGAGCCGGACGTGCACCGCGTGCGCTGTGGCGTTGGCCCGGATGGTCGCGCCGGCCCCGGGGTCCTGTTCGACGGCGAGCACTGCCGCGCCGAGCAGCGCGCACTCGATGCCGACCGAGCCGCTGCCCGCGCCGACGTCCCAGATCAGCCGGCCCAGGCGGGGGCGCAGCCGGGCGACGACGAGGGCACGCACCTCCGACTTTGTGATCATGGAGTCGCGGTGGGCGTACCGGCTCTCCGACAACGCCCAGCCCTCTGCCGGGGCGGCGGCCGGCTGGTTGTCCGCGCGCATCCCACCCGGCCCGAACCGATCACGGGCGGACCCGGCCGGATCGGGCGCGGCGTCGGCCGGGTCGGGCGCGGCGTCGGCCAGGTCGGGCGCGGCGTCGGCCGGATCGGACGCGGCGAGGCTGAGCAGGACGTGCGGGTCGGCCCAGGTTTCGGTGGCGGCCCGCTCGGGGGTCACCGCGCGGATCCGTTCGGCGTCGGTGCCCAGGTGCTCGGCGACAAGCAGGCGGCGGGACCAGCCGATCAGACCCTCGCCCAGCTCGGCGGCGCCGGCGCCGGGCGCGGTGAGGACCGCGACGAGCGGCAGCGCCCGGCACGCGTTCAGCGCCGGTCGGGGATCGCGGCCGTGCGCGGTGACCACTGCGGCACCGTCCCAGGGCAGACCGGCGCTGGCGAACGCGGCGGCCACACTGGACACCGCCGGCACCACCCGCAGCGGCAGTCCGGCCGCGCGCAGCCGCCGGACGATGCCGAACAGGCCGGGGTCCCCGCTGGCCAGCACCACGGCCGGCACCCCGGCGGCGACGGCGGCGGCCAACCGGTGCAGGGCGGGAGCGAGCGGCCCGAGGGCGACCGTCTGCGCGCCGGCCGGTACGGGCACCGCGGCCAGGTGCCGGGCGGCCCCGACGACCAGCCCGGCGGCGGCCAGCACCGGCGCGAGCGCGGGATGCGGCGGTGCCCCGGCGGCGTCCAGGCCGACCACTGTGACGCCGGCCGGCCGGGTCATCGGGACCACCGACCGGACGAGGCGACGACGCGCGTGCCGGCGAAGTCGACAATCGCCACGTCCACTGTGACGGTCGGCCCGGCGAAGCGCCGTAGCACCTGGCGGACCCGCTGGCAGAGCAGGTCGCCGGCCGGTTCGAGCAGCCCGGCGGCCTCCCACAGCTCGTACGCGTGCCGCCCGGTGTTCGCCTCGGTCACCGCGGCGACAAGCGCCGGATCGCCCCCGGCGTCGGCGGTCACCGCGCCGAGCAGGGACAAATCCACCTTCGAGCGGGTGTAGTGGGTCATCAGGATGCCCGCCGCGAGTTTGGCAAGCTTGCCGGCCATGCCGACGAACACGACACCCGTCATCGCGTCGTCCACGGCGGCGGTCACCGCGGCCCCGGTGAAGTCACCGACCTCGACGAAGCACACCTCGGGCAGGTCGGGCAGGAGCGCGCGGGCGGCCCGTTCGGTGCGCCCACCTGTGCACAGCACCACGGTCCGCTCCCCCTGGGCGGACATCACCTGCACGGCCTGCACGACGCTTGCCCGCCAGGAGGCGGTGGAGAAGGGACGGACGATCCCGGTGGTGCCGAGGATCGAGATGCCGCCGAGGATGCCGAGTCGCCGGTTCGTGGTCTTGCGGGCCATGATCTCGCCCCGGGGCACGCTGATCACCACCCGGACGCCGACCTCGGTGAGGTCGACCACCTCGGCGACCGCCGCGCCGATCATCCGGCGGGGGGTGTCGTTTATCGCCGGACCGCCGACGGCCAGCCCGAGGCCGGGTTTGGTGACAGTGCCGACGCCCTCGCCGCCGGCCAGCCGCAGCCCGGGGGCGTCGATCCAGTCCACTGTGGCGGTCAGCTCGGCCCCGTGGGTGACGTCCGGGTCGTCCCCGGCGTCCTTGACCACCACCGCCTCGGCCCGCACCGGCGGCGTGCCGGTCAGTTCGCAGCGGTGCACCGGGAAACGCACCCGGCGTCCGGCGGGTAGGCCGATCTCCACGTCCGGCTGGACCTCGCCGGTGACAAGCGCGGTGACCGCCGCCTTGGCCGCCGCCGTCGCGCAGGCGCCGGTGGTCCAGCCGGTGCGCAGCGCCGTGGGCCGGACCTTCGCGGTGCGCGGCAGGTCCGGCTCGCGCAGCGGCGGTTCGGCGTACGTCACTGTGTGCCGGTTTCCCCGGCGCGGACGCCGGTCTGGCGGCGCAGCTCGGCCCGGGCGGCCGGCTCGGCGCGACGGAAGGTGTGGAAGTGCCCGGGGTGGTACAGGTGCGAGCGGGTGCCCTCGGCAGCCAGTGCCGGCCCGACCAGGAAGAGGGTGTGCTTCCACAGCTTGTGCTGCTTGACAGTCGCCTCCAGGGTGCCCACCGTGCAGCGCACGACCAGCTCGTCGGGCCAGGTCGCCTGGTACGCCACGACGGCCGGGGTGTCCGCCGGATAGCCGCCGGCCAGCAGCTCGGCCTGCACCTGCCCGGAGCGGGCGGCGGAGAGGAACAGCGCCATTGTGGTGCCGTGCCGGGCGAAGTCGCGGACCCGCTCGCCGGGCGGCATCGGGGTCTTGCCGCCTTCCAGGCGGGTGAGGATCACCGACTGGGCGACCTCGGGCACTGTCAGCTCCCGCCCGACGATCGCCGCGACCGCGGTGAACGAGGAGACCCCGGGCACGATCTCGACGGCCAGGCCGAGCGCCCGGCACAGGTCCAGTTGTTCCTGCACCGCGCCCCACAGCGCCGGGTCGCCGGAGTGGATGCGGGCCACCGTCAGCCCCTGCTCGGCGGCCCGCCGGTAGAGCGGCAGGACACCCTCGATCGGTAGCTGCGACGAGTCGACGATCTCCGCGCCGGGCCGGGCGTGGTCGAGCACGTCGGCGTGCACGAGGCTGGCCGCCCAGATCACGATGTCCGCCGCGGCGATCACCCGGGCGGCCCGCAGGGTCAGCAGGTCCGCCGCCCCGGGGCCGGCTCCGACGAACCACACAGTGCCGTCGCTTGTCACAGCTTTCCTCCTCGGTGGTCGCGGCGGGCCGGCACCAGCAGCGTCGACAGGTACGGCAGGTCGTGCTCGGCGTCGTCGACTGGGCCGATCCGTTCACCGGGCAGACCCAGGCTGCGCCCGAGCACCGCGTCGGCGAGCCGGCCCTGTCGGCGCAGCTCGGCGAGCAGCTCCGGATGCCGCCGCCAGCCCTTGTAGGCGACCACGGTGCCCGGCCCGGCGAGCGCGTCGGCGAACAGCGTCAGTCCGGCGGTGGCCGGCAGCAGGGTCAGCGGCTCGCGCCCCTCGCAGAGGGGGATGCCGCTGCGCGCCGCCAACTCCTGCATGGCGGTGACGCCGGGCACTGTGGCCACCCGCACCGCCGGGCGCAGCGCCCGGACGCTCTGCGCCAGGTAGCCGAAGGTGGAGTAGACGTTGGGGTCCCCGATTGTCGCGAACGCCAGCGACCGCGCGCCCGCGTCGATCGTCTCGACCACCACCCGGGCCGCGTGATCCCAGGCCGCCGCCCGGCGGGCGGTCACCCCACCCCGGTCGTCCAGGGCGAACGGCAGCCGGCGCAGCCGGTCCACCGGCACGTGCTCGCGGACTGTCGTCTCGGCCCGCCCGGCGTCCGCGCCCGCCGGCGTCGCGGCGGCGGTCGCGGTCGGCGCGACCCGGTCCGCCATCACGGGTACGAAGACCACGTCGGCGTCACGCAGGATCCGCACCGCCTTGACGGTGAGCAGTTCCGGGTCACCCGGGCCGACACCGACACCGGTCAGCGTGGCATCGGCGGGACCCGCCTCGATGGTCGGCCTCGCGTCGGCGCGCTGCGCGCTCATCGGCACGCCTCGACCAGTCGGCGGGCGGCGGCGGGGTGACCGGCCCAGTGGGTGTGCAGGTAGGAGGCGTGCACCCGACCGCTGACGAAGCCGTGCTCCGCGTCGTCCCAGCGCCACGCCGACCGGTCACCGTGCCCAGGGTCGGTGGTGGTGCGGTGGAACTCGTGGCCGCGTACCGGCTCACCGGCACGGGCGATCGGGGAGTCGGTGACCGCCACGGCTTCGCGGTAGCCGAGGGTGAGCCGGCCGGTCATCCGGGCGGTCAGGTCCAGCCGACCGCACATCGGTACGCCGTCCAGGGACCGCCCGAGGTAGAGCAACCCGGCGCACTCGGCAACGATCGGCCCGTCGAAGTCGGCCAGCTCGGCGCGCAGCGCGGTGTTCCCGGCAAGCGCCTCGGCGTACGCCTCGGGGAACCCGCCGCCGACGACCACCGCGCGGGTGCCGGCGGGCAGCGTCGGGTCGTGCAGCGGGTCGACGGTGCGCACGTCCGCCCCGGCCGCGGTGAGCAGTTCGGCGGTCTCCGCGTACGAGAAGGTGAAGGCCGGACCACCGGCGAGCGCGACCACCGGCCGCCCGGCACCGGCCGGCCCGCCGACCGCGGTGACCGGGTCCCACGCCGGGGCGGTCAGCGGCGGGGCGCTGCGGGCCAGGTCGAGTACGGCGGCCAGGTCCACTGTGGCCTCGACCAGCTCGGCAAGCGCGGTGACGATCGCCAGGGACTCGGGGGCCCGCTCGGCGACCGGGACCAGCCCGAGGTGCCGGGCCGGCGCGGCCACCTCGGCGGCGCGGGTGACGGCCCCGAGCACCGGCACGTCCACCTCGGCGAGGGCGTCGCGGAGCAGCTTCTCGTGCCGCTGTGAACCGACCCGGTTGAGGATCACCCCGCCGATCCGCACCGCCGGGTCGAAGGCGGCCATGCCCAGGGTCAGCGCGGCGGCCGAGCGGCCCTGCGCTGTGGTGTCCAGCACCAGCAGCACCGGTGCGTCGATCAGCCGGGCGACGTGCGCGGTGGAGGCGTAGTCGCGCCGGCCCACAGCGCCGTCGTGCAGACCCATGACGCCCTCGACGACGGCGATGTCGGCGGGTGTCGGGACGCTCGCGCCGTGGCGCAGCAGGGCGGCGATCCGGTCGGCCCCGACCAGGAAGGGGTCGAGGTTGCGCCCGGGTCTTCCGGCGGCGAGGGCGTGGTAGCCGGGGTCGATGTAGTCGGGGCCGACCTTGTGCGGGCTGACCGTCAGGCCGCGACGGCGCAGTGCGGCGAGCAGCCCGGTGGCGACTGTCGTCTTGCCGTGGCCGCTGGCCGGCGCGGCGACCAGCAGCCGGGGCGGCGCCCACTGTGTGCTCACCACTCGATGCCCTTCTGGCCCTTCTGGCCGGCGTCCATCGGGTGCTTGACCTTGGTCAGCTCGGCCACCAGGTCGGCGGCGGCGACCAGCCGCGGGTCGGCGTCGCGGCCGGTGATCACCACGTGTTGGAAGCCGGGCCGGTCGGTCAGGGTGGCGACCACCTCCTCGACGTCCACCCAGCCCCACGTCATCGGGTAGGTGAACTCGTCGAGCACGTACAGCCCGTAGCGTTCGGCGGCCAGGTCGCGCTGGATCTGCCGCCAGCCCTCCAGGGCGTCGGCGGCGTGGTCGGCGTCGCCGCCGCGCTGGATCCAGGACCAGCCCTCGCCCATCTTGTGCCAGGCCACCGGTGCGCCCTGGCCGGTGCGCTCGTGCACCTCGCCGAGGGCCCGGAAGGCCTGCTCCTCGCCCACCCGCCACTTGGCGCTCTTGACGAACTGGAACACGCCGATCGGCAGGCCGGCCGTCCAGGCCCGCAGCGCCAACCCGAACGCGGCAGTCGACTTCCCCTTCATTTGTCCGGTGTGGACCATCAGCAGTGGCCGGTGCCGCCGCTGCCGGGTCGTCAACCCGTCGGCGGGCACCACGCTCGGTTGTCCCTGCGGCATCAGCGGTCTCCCGTTCGCGCGATCGTGTGGTCCGGCTCGGTCATCGGTGTCCGTCGTCGCTCACGCCGGGCCGGCGAGCGCCGGGCCGGCGAGCGCGGCGCCGTCCGGGTGGGTGAGGGCGGCCAGCGGGTGGTGGGAGGCACCCAACTGGGTGGCCAGCCGACGCGCCAGGTGCAGGCGGACCGGACCGGTCTCGCAGTCGACGACCACGCAGGGCGCGCCGGTCGCCGCGAGCACCGCCGCCGCCGTGGCGGCACGGTCCAGCGGGCGACTTCCCGCTGTGGCGCGGCCGTCCGTGACGACGAGGACCAGGGGACGCCGCAACGGGTCGCGCAGCCGCTGCACCCGCAGCAGGTCGGTGGCCGCGAGCAACCCCTCGGCCAGCGGCGTACGCCCACCGGTGGGCAACTCGGCAAGCCGGGTCGAGGCGGCCAGCACCGACGAGGTGGCCGGCAACAACGTCCGCGCGCCGGCTCCCCGAAAGGCGATCACCGCGACCTTGTCCCGCCGCTGGTACGCGTCGGTGAGCAGGGCGAGCACCGCGTCCTTCACTGCTGTCATCCGCTGCCGGGCACCCATCGAGCCGCTGGCGTCCACCACGAACAGCACCAGGTTGCCCTCGCGGCCCTCGCGGACGGCCTCCCGCACGTCGTCCGGGCGCAACCGCAGCGGGCCGGTCAGCCGCCCCCGGGAGGCCTGGTGTGGCGCGGCGGCGCGGACCGTCGCCGGCAGGTGCAGGGCCGCGACCCGACCGGTCGGCACCCGTGCCCCGGTGGTGCGCCCCCGCCCGGTGCGGGCCCGGGAACGCCGGCCGGGCACCCCGTCACCCACGCCGGGCGCGGTGAGCACCCGCGCCCGCAACCCACCCCGGGGTACGGCCACCGGCTGGGTCCGCCCACCGCCAGTTGTCGGCTCGTCGTGATCGGCCGCCCGTGCTCGGCCGTCGCGGCTGCCCGCGCCCCGGCCGTCACCTTCCCGGTCGTCCGCCGAGAGGGGCGGCCGACAGTCGTCGCCTTGGTCGCCCGACTGACGCTGCGGCCAGCCGTCGCCGCCGTCCACACGTCCGTGCGGGCCGGTGCCGTCACGCTTCGCCGAGTGCCCGGTCGACTCGGGTTCCCCCTGATCCACGCCGTTTGCGCCGCCGTGCGGGCCGCCGTTCGTCGGGTCGACGCTGCGCGGGCCGCCGGGACCGGCCGGGCCACCGCCCTGCGGACCACCGTCGTTCGGTCCAGCGCCGGTCGGGCCGCCGTCGTCCGGCCCACCGCCCTGCGGGCCGCCGTCGTTCGGGCCGCTGTCGTTCGGGCCGCCGTCGTCCGGGCCGTCGGGGTGGGCGTCCTGGGCACGTTGCAACGCCTCGTCCAGGCGCTTCTCGTCCAGTCCGGGAGTGTCGAACGGGTCGCGGCGGCGGCGGTGCGGCAGGGCCAGCCGGGCAGCCACCCGGACGTCGTCGATGCCCACCCGGTCCCGGCCGTGCCAGGCGGCGTGGGCCAGGGCGGTACGGGCCGTGACGATGTCGGCGCGCATCCCGTCCACGTCGAACGCGGCGCACACCTCGGCGATCTGGCGCAGCGCGGCGTCCGGCAGGCGTACCCCGGGGAGCCGGCGACGGGCGGCGGCCACCTGGCCGGCGATCTCCGCATCGGCGTCGGCCCACCGGGCGGCGAACCCGGCCGGGTCGGCATCGGCGGCGAGCCGGCGACGGACCACCTCCACCCGCACCTCCGGGTCCCGGCTGGCGCCCACCTCGACGGTGAGCCCGAACCGGTCGAGCAGCTGCGGACGCAGCTCCCCCTCCTCCGGGTTCATGGTGCCGACAAGCAGGAACCGGGCCGCGTGGCTTACCGAGACACCCTCCCGCTCGACGTGGCTGCGGCCCATCGCCGCCGCGTCCAACAGCAGGTCGACGAGGTGGTCGTGCAGCAGGTTGACCTCGTCGACGTAGAGCACGCCCCGGTGCGCGGCGGCGAGCAGACCCGGCTCGAAGGCGCGTACCCCGGCGCCGAGAGCCTTCTCCAGGTCCAGCGAGCCGACCACCCGGTCCTCGGCGGCGCCCACCGGCAACTCCACGAGCCGGGCCGGACGGGTCTCGGCGGCGGCGTCGGCGGGATGCGGGCCGTCCGGGCAGCCCGGGTCCGGCCCGCCCGGGTCACAGCCGAAGCGGCAGCCGACGACCCGGCGGACCGGGGGCAGCAGGGCGGCGAGGGCGCGCACGGCTGTGGACTTGGCGGTCCCCTTCTCGCCGCGCACGAGGACCCCGCCGATCGCCGGGGACACCGCGTTGAGCAGCAACGCCAGCCGCATGTCGGCCATGCCGAGCACCGCACTGAACGGAAAAGTGGTCATGCCCGGTCCTCCAGATCGCCCTCACTGGCCAGGTACGTGTCGCGCAGCCGGTCCAGGGTCGCCGGTTCGGGGTTCGCCCACAGCCCCCGGTCGGCGGCCTCCAACAGGCGTTCGGTGATGCCGCGCAACGCCCACGGGTTGGACCGCTCCAGGAACTCCCGGGTCGTGTCGTCGAACAGGTACGCGGCGGCCAGGTGCTCGTACATCCAGTCGTCGACGACCCCGGCGGTGGCGTCGTAGCCGAACAGGTAGTCCACTGTGGCGGCCAGCTCGAACGCGCCCTTGTAGCCGTGCCGGCGCATCGCGGCGATCCACTTCGGGTTGACCACCCGGGCCCGGAACACCCGCCGGGTCTCCTCACCCAGGGTGCGGGTGCGCACGTCGTGCGGCATCGCCGAGTCACCCACGTACGCCTGCGGTGCCGTGCCGGTCAGGTGGCGGACCATCGCCACCATCCCTCCGTGGTACTGGAAGTAGTCGTCGGAATCGACGATGTCGTGCTCGCGGGTGTCCTGGTTCTTGACCGCCACCGCGATCCGGGCGAAGGAGCGTTCCATGTCGGCGCGCGCCTCCCGCCCGTCCAGGCCGCGGCCGTAGGCGTAGCCGCCCCACACCGCGTACACCTCGGCCAGGTCGGCGTCACTGCGCCAGGTCCGGGCGTCGATGAGCGGCAGCAGGCCCGCGCCGTACGCCCCGGGTTTCGAGCCGAAGATCCGGGCCGTGGCCCGCCGCTCGTCGCCGTGCTCGGCGAGGTCGGCGGCGACGTGCGCCCGCAGGTAGTTGTCGTCGTCCGGCTCGTCGAGGGCGGCGACCCGCCGTACGGCGTCGTCGAGCAACGCCACGACGTGCGGAAACGCGTCCCGGAAGAACCCGGAGATCCGCACTGTCACGTCGACCCGGGGCCGGCCCAGCTCGGCGGTCGGCACCACCTCGATGCCGGTGACCCGCCGGGACCTGTCGTCCCAGACCGGCCGGCAGCCCAGCAACGCGAGGATCTCGGCGATGTCGTCGCCCTGGGTGCGCATCGCGCTGGTCCCCCACACTGTCAACCCCACCGAGCGGGGGTACGCCCCGGTGTCGGCCAGGTGCCGGGCCAGCAGCGAGTCGGCGAGGGCCACCCCGACGTCCCAGGCGTTGCGGCTGGGAATGGCCTTCGGGTCGACGGAGTAGAAGTTGCGGCCGGTGGGCAGCACGTTCACCAGGCCCCGGGTGGGTGAACCGGACGGGCCGGGCGGCACGAACCGGCCGTCGAGCGCACCGAGGGTGTTCGTCAGCTCGTCGGTGGTGCGGTCCAGCCGGGGCACCAGCTCGGTCGCGGCGAAGCGCAGCACTGCGGCGACGTCCGGGATCGGCTGGCCGGTCACCTCGACGACCACCGCGTCGACCGCGTCCACCGCCCAGTCCAGGGTCTCCATCCCGACCACCAGGCGCCGGGCGAGCGCCTCGATCAGGTCGATCGCGTCGGCGGCGGTGCCGGCCGGCCCGTCCACCACGTCGGTAAGCGTGGTGGGCACGGTCAGACGTTCGCCCGGGGCCGCGAGCAGCGCCTGCTCGTCGAGGGAGTACGCGACGGCGAGCGCCTGCCGCAGGCCGGGCAGGGCGTGGGCGCCACCCCAGATCTGGGGTGCGCGCAGCACCGCGAGGACCAGGTTGACCCGGGGTTCACCGGTGGGAGCGTCGGCGAGGATGTGCAGCCCGTCGCGGATCTGCACGTCCTTGACCTCGCACAGGTACCCGTCGAGGTGCAGCACGAAGTCGTCGAAGTCGTCAGCGTCGGGCATCGCCTCGGCGTGCAGGTCGTGGTGCAGCTCGGCGGCGCGGACCAGGTCCCAGATCTGCGCCCGCACGGTCGGCACCTTCGCCGGGTCGAGGGCCTGCACTGTGGCGTACTCGTCGAGCAGTTGTTCCAGTTTGGCCAGGTCGCCGTAGGTCTCGGCGCGGGCCATCGGCGGCACCAGGTGGTCGATCACCACTGCGTGCGCCCGGCGCTTGGCCTGGGTGCCCTCGCCGGGGTCGTTGACGATGAACGGGTAGACCAGCGGCAGGTCACCCAGGACCGCGTCGGGCGCGCAGCCGGCGGCCAGGCCGAGGCCCTTGCCGGGCAACCACTCAAGGGTGCCGTGCTTGCCCAGGTGCACGACGGCGTCCGCGCCGAAGCCGCCGTCGTCGACAGGGGCGGCCAGCCAGCGGTACGCGGCCAGGTAGTGGTGACTCGGCGGCAGGTCCGGGTCGTGGTAGATGGCGATCGGGTTCTCCCCGAACCCACGCGGCGGCTGGATCAGCAGCACCACGTTGCCGAAGCGCAGCCCGGCGAGGACGATGTCCCCACTCTCGGTGTAGAGCTGGCCGGGCGGCTCACCCCAGTGTTCGCGCATCCGCTCGCGCAGCTCGGCGGGGACCCTGTCGAACCACCGCCGGTACGTGTCCCCCGGTATCCGGGCCTCGGCGGCGGCCAACTGCTCCGGGGTGAGCCACTCCACGTCGTGCCCACCGGCGGCGATCAGCGCGTGGATCAACGCGTCACCGTCGTCGGGCATCGGGCCGTCGCCCAGGTCGTAGCCGTCCTCGGCCAGCGCGGCGAGCAGCCGGACCGCCGAGACCGGAGTGTCCAGCCCGACGGCGTTGCCGACCCGGGAGTGCCTGGTGGGGTACGAGCTGAGCACCACGGCGACCCGCTTGTCACCGTTGGGCACGTACCGCAGCCGGGCGTGACGCACCGCGATCCCGGCGACCCGGGCGGCCCGCTCGGGATCGGCGACGTAGACGGAGAGGCCGTCGGCGTCGATCTGCTTGAACGAGAACGGCACAGTGACGATCCGGCCGTCGAACTCCGGGATGGCCACCTGCATCGCGGCGTCCAACGGGGACAGCCCGGCGTCGCTGCCGGCCCACTGCTCGCGGGTGCTGGTCAGGCAGAGCGCCTGGATGATCGGCACATCAAGGGCGGCCAGGGCGCCGACGTCCCAGGCGTCCTCGTCGCCGCCGCCGGAGGCGTCCGCGGCGACCGCGCCACCTGCCGCGAGGACGGTGACCAGCAGCGCGTCACAGCGGGCGAAGAGCCCGAGCGGTCCACTGTCGGCGGTGAGCCCCCGCAGCGAGCCGCAGAAGATCGGCAGCGGACTGCCGCCGGCCTCCCGCACCGCGTCGACCAGCACGTCGACGAAGCCGGTGTTGCCGGCCAGCGCGTGTGCCCGGTAGAAGACGATCCCCACCGTGGGCCGGTACGGGTCGGCCAGGTGCGCGCCGTGCACGCCGTACGCCGGGGTGCGGGCGGGCGGGGCGAACCCCTCGCCGGTGAGCAGCACCGTGTCGGAGAGGAACCGGGCCAACTGCCCGAGGTTGTCCGGCCCACCCTCGACCAGGTACGCGAGCGCCTGGGTGACGTCCCCGGACGGCACTGTGGAGATGGCCATCAGCTCCGCGTCGGGCAGCGTCTCGCCACCGAGCACCACCGTCGGCACACCGGTGGCGAGCACCGCGGCGAGACCGTCCGGCCAGGCCTGTCGACCGCCGAGCAGGCGTACGACGGCGAGGTTCACCCCGTCGAGCAGGGCGGGCACCTCGTCGGCGGCGACGCGGGCGGGGTTGGCGAGCCGATAGTCGGCGCCGCTGGCGCGGGCGGCGAGCAGGTCGGTGTCGGCGGTGGAGAGCAGCAGGATGCGCACGGCAGGCTCCGGAGAGTGACGCCCCGGCGGCCACTGAGGCGACCTGGACGAAGCGGGTGGGTGCGGCGTCAGCCGGTACGACGGCGCGACCGGACCTGTCGACGCGGACGTCGGGGGGTCGGTCGGCGCCGGGCGCTCAGCTCAGCGGGACCGGTGGCCCGCTCGGCCGACCTGGAGCCCGCCGGCGCGGCCGGCGCTCTGGATGCCGGCGCGGCCGGTCGTGGGCGCGGTGCGGCGCCCACGACACCTGTCGTGGCGATTGTCGTCAATGTGTGCGACGCCGTGCGTCATCGGGTCCTCCTCGGGTGTCCACGCCCTGGGGTACGTCCCGACGGCCGAAGTATCCTGGCTTCCGGATCGACGCTCTCCCCCGGCCTTCCAACCGCAGACACACGGCCGTGACTCACGAGGGGGGATCGCTCCCCGGTGACAGTGGCGGGACCGCGTCGGATTCGCACCGACTTCCTTCACTGCCGTCAGGCCGCGAATGCTGCCACACCGCCGCGCCGCCGGTCAACGTCGACCCCGAGGCCGTCAAGCGGGCGCAGTCCATTGACATACGCCGATAATGATCGCCACGAAGTCGCGCCCGGCAATGGCGCCGGCCTATGCGGCATCTCGCTTTCTCTGCTGTGCCGCGCGCGGCGGGGCGGCCGTTCCCGCGGTGCGTCAGGTGACGCCGAGCGGGGTGCGCACACCCGCGCTGACCTGCGACGGTCGGCCGGCAGGGCGGTGTCAGGCGGCGCGGTCACCTAGGATCGGCGACCACCGCAGCAACGTCCGCAATCGATCCCGGAGGTCGATCACCATCGTCGCCATGCGATTTCACCGGCTCGCCGGCCGGGTCTGGCTCTGCCCAGGTGATCCGGACCCAGCGGCGGTCCAGGCCGGCGTCGCCGTCGTGGCCGACGAACGCGGCAGTGTGATGATCGACGCCGGGCAGAGCCCCGGGCACGCCCGCGACATCCAGGCGGCGCTGACCGCCGCCGGGCTGCCGCCGCCGCGCTGGCTCGTCTACACCCACCACCACTGGGACCACGTCTGGGGCGCCTGCGCGTGGCCGGGAGTCGAGATCGTCGGGCACCAGACGGCCGTGCCGCTGCTGCGCGCCGAAGCCGCCCGACCGTGGAGTCACCGCTACCTGGACGAGCAGGTCCGCGCCGAGCCCCGCCTCGGCCCGAGCTTTCGGGCCCGGGCCCGGGCCATGGACTCCTGGGCGGACTTCACCATCCTGCCGCCCACCCGGGTCTTCGCCGAGCGGGACGAACTGCCGGTCGGGGTGGGGCTACGCCACGTCGGCGGCGGGCACGCACCGGACTCGACGGTCGTGCTGGTGCCCGACTCGGGCGTCATGCTGCTGGGCGACTGCTTCTACCCCCCGCCGGCGCACCTGCGCCGCCCCAACGACGACCTCGACCTGGGCCTGGTCCGACGGCTGCTCGACGACACCTACCACTGGTACGTGTCGAGTCACGCCGAGCCGATGACGCTTGAGCAGGCCCGCGCGGCGGTCGGACCCGCCTGAGCGGACCGGCCTCAGCGGGCGTGCCGTTCCGGGTGGGCGCGGTTCCACACCCGCATCCGCTCCGGGTAGCCGGTCCGGCCCGCCTCGTACAACGGCACCGCGTGTTTGCGGGCGATGGATCCCGCCGCCCGTGGCGTGCCGGTACGCCGACGGATCCACTCCCCGTCGTGGGCGATCGCCACCACAGTGGTGTCCGTGGCGGTGGTCTCCGGCTCCAGGTAGAACTCCACCCCGCGCCGGCTCAGGACGAACGCCTCAAGCGCGGCGAGGTCGTCCCGGGTCGCCTCGCGGTCCAGCTTCGTCGGGGTCGCCTCGGCACCCCGTGACCGGCGACTGAACCAGCTCATGCCCAACCCCTCTCCTCGACGCCCCGCAAGTGCAGCACCGATTCCTGGCAATACCCTGCACGCCGGATGGGAGAAAGCTGACCCGACGAGGGTGGAACCCGCCAGGCGTGGGCGGTGTCATGAGTGTGACCCGAACGGAGGTTCCCCTGGACGACGACGCACTCGTCACCCGCGCCCGCTCCGGCGACCTGGCGGCGTACGACCTCCTGGTCGCTCGGCACACCGCGTCCGCGTTCCGGACGGCGGTGCTGCTCGGCGCGGGCTCGGACGCCGAGGACGTCATCCAGGAGGCGTTCGTGAAGGCGTACCGCAAGTTGTCCCGTTACCGGGGCGAGTCGTCCTTCCGATCGTGGCTGCTCGCGATCGTCGCCAACGAGACCCGCAACCTGCACCGGTCGCGCGGCCGGCGCGACGGGCTCGTCCTGCGCGCCGCGGCGGCGGACCCGACCTCGGAGATCGCCGAGGACGGGGCGGTGGGTGCGGTTCTCGCCGGTGAGCGTCGCACCGCCCTGGTGCAGGCGCTGCGCCAACTACCCGTACGCGACCGCGAGGTGATCGTCTGCCGGTTCTTCCTCGACCTCAGCGAGGAGGAGACGGTGGCGGCCCTGGGCTGGCCGCGGGGCACTGTGAAGTCGCGCACGTCCCGGGCCCTGGCGAAGCTTCGCGGCCTGCTCGACCGGGAGGAGGTACGGCATGGCTGACCTGGAACGGGAACTGCGCGACCTGTCCGCCTGGCTGGAGACGCCCGAGCCGCCCGACGTGCGCGCCGCGGTCCGCGGCCGGCTGCGCCGACCGGCGCGGCGGTGGCGCCCGCTCGTCGCTGCGGTGCTCGTCGCCGTGCTGGTGGCGGTGTTGCCGCCGACCCGTGCCGCCATCGCCGACGCGGTCACCGGCCTGCTGCGCTTCGCCGGCGTGAGCATCGCCGTCTCGCCCACCCCGTCGTTGCCCGGTGGCGTCGCGTCGCCGTTGCCCGCGCAGCGGGTCACCGGGCTGCAGGAGGCCCAACGTGCGGTGCGGTTCCCGATCCGGCTACCGGCGAAGCTGGGCCCGCCCGAGCGGGTGCAGGTCGCCGACCCCGACCCGGCGGGCACCTGTCGGGTCGCGACGCTGCTCTATGACGGCGGCGCGCTGCGCATCGACGCGTTCGACGGTCGGCTGAATCTGTCCTTCCACAAGGAGGTCATGCCGGCGGGTGTGGGCTGGGTCGAGGTCAACGGTGGCTTCGCGGTGTGGGTGGACGGTCCGCACGTGCTGTCGTACGTGGACCGCTCGGGCCAGATCCGCCAGGAGACCGCCCGGCTTGCCGCCTCGACCCTGATCTGGGCGGACGGCGACGTGAGCTACCGGCTTGAGGGTGCCGTCAGCAAGGCCGAGGCGATCGAGATCGCCCGTTCGCTGCGCTAGGGGTCTGTTTCATCGGAGCTGGGAACCTGACGGGCTCGGCCGGTGTCCTGAAGATGCGAGAGGTTGTCGACGGGTACCGGAGGTAGAGATGGGTTCACGGGGCAGGTCGCTGCTGGCGGCATCGGTGCTTCTGCTGGCGGGGTGCGCGACCACGACCGGCGGCGGGTCGGTCGCGCCGACCACCACCGCGCCGACCACCACGCCGAGCAGCGCGGGCGCCGCGACCACCGCAGGCGCCGCGGGCGTCGCGGGCGCCGCGACGGGCTGCCACTCACGGGTCGAGACGACGTCGCTGCCCGACTGGGCGGACACCGGGTTCCACGGGGGCAGCAGTGGGCCACACGTCGTCGGGGCAAAGGGTGACATCGTGGCGGTGCTCTTCGCCCACCCGCTGCGCCAGGTCCGCAAGGACGGATCGAACAACAAGATCCTGTGGGTGGCCCGCGCCTCCACGACCTCACCCGACCCGACCGCACCGGCGGCCCTTGTCATCACCGCGACGCTTGACGGCACCGACACCCGGGTGACCCGGGAGGTCGCCGGCGGCCCCGGTCCGTCGATCATCGACATGCCGCAGGCCGGGTGCTGGCATCTCGACCTACGCTGGTCCGGGCACACCGACACGATGGACCTGGTCTACGCCCCCTGAGCCACCCCGGTGTGGCCAACGACGTCGAGCGAGGCGGGAGCGGCGACCTCATCGCCCGCTCCCGCCGCCACCGCCGCCTAGGGTGTGGTCGTGCCGATCACCTTTCAGCTTCCCGCGGATCGGGCCACGGCGGTGACGTTCGCGGTCTCGCCGATCGTGGAGTTGGCCTGGGCGTGGCACGTGCTCGTCGGCGTCGAGCATCACCCGGAGCGGGCGGAGTGGGCGGCGCGCGTCCTCGCCGAGTTGCCAGCCGACCTGGTCGCGGAGCTGAATACCTGGTCGTTCGCGGTGCGGGCGGTCCGCGCGACAGTGTTCGCGGATCCGACGCTGCCGCCGGCCCTCGACTGGGCGCAGGCGGTGGCGGCACTGCGCGCGATGCCGCCCGCCCAGTTCGCCGCCGCGATGCTCCGACCGCTGCTGCGGGTGGGCGGCCGGTCCGCCGACGTGACCGACCATCGCGTGGGTGCCGAGTTGATGGCGTTGTCCCGGGCGCGGGGCGCGGCCGCGACGCGGGCGGTGCGGCTGCTCCTGGAGCAGCCCGCCGCGGCACAGACCACAGTGGTCCGCCTGCTGCAGGGGTGCTGGGCGGCGTTCTTCGCGGCCGAGTGGCACCGGATCGAGCCGGCGCTCGCCGGTGAGGTGCGGGCGCGATCACGTACGGCCGCCCGTGGCGACCTGCCCGCCGCGCTGGCTGGCCTGTCTCCCGCCGTCGCCATCGGTACGGATGGCCGCGTCACCATCGACAAGGTGCAGAGCAAGTCGCTGGCGGTACCCGAACGGGGGCTGGTGCTGGTGCCCACCGTCTTCGGCGCCCCCCATGTCTACGTCGCCGACGAGGCGGGCCGTCCGGTGGTGGTGCACTACCCGTTCCCGCCGCCGGAGCACACGGCCGACCGGCGACTGACCCTGCGACGCCTCGACGTGCTCGCTCACCCGGCACGCCTGGAGGTGTGCCGCGCGATAGCCGTCGAACCCAGGTCCGCCCGGGAGATCGCCCGGCTCTGGCGCCTCGACGAGACCGCGGTGACCAAGCACCTGTCCGCACTGCGCGTCGCCGGTCTGGTCCGGGCCGAACGAGCTGGGCACTTCGTCAGGTATTCCCTGGAGGCGGCTGCCATCCAGGCGATCGGCGCCGACCTGCTCGACGTGCTACGTCGCTGATTGCCTGCCGAAGACGCGCAGACATTGGCTGCCGGCCGGCGGCACCCCCTACCGTGGCGGCCATGGTGACGCTCGACGAGACGCTGCGGCGGTCGACCGCCGAGCTGCCCCGGTACGTCATGACCGTCCCCGGCCACGAGCCGTACTGGCATGCCGCGGTGCACCTGGGTGAGCTGGCGGCGGCATGACGGCGCTGTACGTGGCGGCGGACATCCACGGTCACCGGTCCGAGTTCCGGGAGTCACTTCGCGAGGCCGGGCTCGTCGACCAGGCCGGGCACTGGTCCGCGGGTGACGCGCGGCTGTGGCTGCTCGGCGACTACGTCGACCGCGGCCCGGACGGTCTCGGCGTCATCGACGACATCCGGCGGCTCGCCGGCGCCGCAGCCGCGGCGGGCGGCCACGTCGGGGCGCTGTTGGGTAACCACGAGGTGCAGTTACTCGCCGCACACCGGTTCGGCAGCCGGCCCGTTCCCGGGTGGGACGAGCCCGGCGGGTTTCGCGGTGGCTGGGCCCGGTTCGGCGGACGTGAGCAGGACCTGCACCAGCTGACCCCGCAGCAGGTCGAGTGGATGACGCGACTGCCAGCGGTCGCTGTCGTCGACGGGTTCCTGCTCGTGCACTCCGACACCACCCGGTACCTGGAACTGGGATCACGTGTGGCCGCCGTGAACGCGGCGGTCGGCAGGGCGCTCGGCTCCCGCGCCCCCGCGGCATGGCTCGACTTCTGCGCTCGGATGAGCGACCGGGGCGCCTTTCGTGACGCCGAACCGGCCAGCCCCGACGACCGGGTGTCGATGATGCTGCGCACGCTCGGGGGCGACGTGCTCGTCCACGGCCACAGCACCCTCACCACGCACTTCGGCGTGGCGCCGTCGGATGTCACTGTCGCGCTGCGCTACGCCGACGACAGAGTCATCGCCATCGACGGTGGCGTCCATGAGGGCGGCCGGATCCTGCTCACCCGACTCCGCTGACCCTGGCTGATCCCGAGGCTAGGCTGCCCGACGTGCTCAAGGACGTGCGGACGGCGGCCCGCGACAACGCCGAATGGTGCGACATCGTCTGCGCCAGCCACGGGCTCACCGGCCAGACCGACGCCGACGCCTGGTCGGTCCCCCACCGCTCACCACAGTGGTACCCGGACGCTGTCACAGTGCGGCCGGGCGTCGCCGCCGTGGCGCTGCTGGCCCGGATCGACGCGGGGCCCGGGGCGTCGGTGAAGGACAGCTTCGCCGACCTCGACCTGTCCGGGTACGGGTTCCGGGTGCTCTTCGACGCGCGGTGGATCCACCGGCCACCCCTGCCACCACCTGTCGACCCCCCGCTGGACCCGGTCGGCACAGCCGACGAGCTGGCCGCGTGGGCGGCGGCCCACGGCGGTGGGGAGCTGTTCCGCCCCGCGCTCCTGGCCCACCCCCGGGTGCGGGTGCTCGCCCGCCACGACGCCCGGGGTGCGATCACCGGCGGAGCGGTGCTCAGCGGCGACGGCCCGTACGGCGTCTCCAACCTGTTCACCCGCACCGACGACTCCTGCGACATCTGGCGAGCGGTGTGCGCCACAGTGCCCGGCGCGCCGCTTGTCGGCTACGAGACCACCCCGGAGCTGGCAGCGGCGCTCGCCGCCGGCTTCACCGCCACCGGCCAGCTCCGCGTCTGGCTGCACGCCTGACGCTGCGGCCACTGGTGCCCGGCTGGGACAGCTATGCTGGGCGGCATCGGCACCGATCCGGCCATCACCGGGGAGCCTCCGGAAGAACGGGCAGCACAACGGCCCCAGTAGAACCGGACGTAGCGGCACGTCACGTCGCGAAATGAAGCGGCGCCCGCACGTCGGGGCGCAAGCGGGGTGGTACCGCGGAGTCCTGGCCATACGCCTGACACTTCGTCCCCGCGTGGGCAGTGCGCTGATGCCCGCGTGAGCGGACTGTGGAGTGTAGGGAGAACGTCGGTGCCGGACGGTCCGTCGAAGTCGCCATTCGTGCCACTGCCCACCAAGATCGACCTTGGTGGGCTGGACCGTGCGGTGATCGAGTGGTGGCAGGCCAACAACGTGTTCGAGCGGAGTCTGGCCCAGACGGCGGACGGCCCGCCGTGGGTGTTCTACGAGGGGCCACCCACCGCCAACGGCACGCCGGGCACCCACCACATCGAGGCGCGGGTGTTCAAGGACCTCTTTCCCCGGTACCGGACGATGCGGGGCTTCTCGGTGCCCCGCCGGGCCGGCTGGGACTGCCACGGCCTGCCGGTCGAGCTGGCGGTGGAGAAGGAGTTGGGGCTCGGCGGCAAGCCCGACATCGAGAAGATGGGCATCGCCGAGTTCAACGCCCGGTGCCGCGCCTCGGTGCTGCGGCACGTGGACGAGTTCGTCCAGCTCAGCGAGCGGATGGGTTACTGGATCGACCTGGAGCACCCGTACCAGACGATGTCCCCGGAGTACGTGGACAGCGTCTGGTGGTCGCTGAAGCGGATCCACGACGGCGGGCGCCTGGTGGAGGATTTCCGGGTCGCGCCGTACTGCACCCGCGACGGTACGACCCTGTCCGACCACGAGGTGGCCCAGGGGTACGAGACCGTCGCCGACCCGTCCGTGTACGTGCGGTTCCCGGTGCGCGGGGAGGTGGCCGGACACAGCGGTGTCGACCTGCTGATCTGGACGACCACCCCGTGGACCCTGGTGTCGAACACCGCCGTCGCGGTCCACCCCACGGTGACGTACACCCTGGCCCGCACCGAGCGGGGCACGTTCGTCGTCGCCGAACCGCTGACCCGGCGGGTCCTCGGCGACGAGGCGGAGATCCTGGCGACGGTCCCGGGGGCGGCCCTGGAGGGGTTGCGGTACGAGCGGCCGTTCGACCTGGTGGACATCCCGGACGCGCACCGGGTGGTCCTCGCGGACTACGTCACCACCGAGGACGGCACCGGCCTGGTGCACCAGGCGCCGGCCTTCGGTGCGGACGACCTCGCCGTCTGCCGCGCCTACGGGTTGCCGCTTGTCAACCCGGTCGCCCCGAACGGGCGGTTCGACGACGGCATCGACCTGGTCGGCGGGGTGTTCTTCAAGGACGCCGACGCGTTGCTCATCGACCGCCTCCGCAGCTCCGGCCGGTTGTTCCGGCACGAGCCGTTCGAGCACCCCTACCCGCACTGCTGGCGGTGCCACACCCCGCTGATGTACTACGCGCAGCCATCCTGGTACATCCGGACCACAGCGGTACGCGACGAGCTGACCCGGGAGAACGAGCACACGAACTGGTTCCCGGAGCACATCAAGCACGGCCGCTACGGCGACTGGCTGAAGAACAACATCGACTGGGCGGTGTCCCGCTCCCGGTACTGGGGCACCCCGCTGCCGCTGTGGCGCTGCCCGGACAACCACGTGACAGCTGTCGGCTCCCGCGGCGAGCTCGGCGAGCTGGCCGGCGCCGACCTGTCCGAGCTGGATCCACACCGCCCGTACGTCGACGAGATCACCTTCGCCTGCCCGGACTGCGGCCAGCTCGCCACCCGGGTACCCGAGGTGATCGACGCCTGGTACGACTCCGGCGCGATGCCGTTCGCGTCGCTGGGCTACCCCCATGTCCCGGGCAGCGAGGAGACCTTCGAGCGCAGCTACCCGGCCCAGTACATCTGCGAGGCGATCGACCAGACCCGGGGGTGGTTCTACACGCTGATGGCGGTGGGCACGCTGGTCTTCGACAGGTCCCCGTACGAGAACGTCGTCTGCCTCGGGCACATCCTGGCCGAGGACGGCCGCAAGATGAGCAAGCACCTGGGCAACATCCTGCTGCCGATCCCGCTGATGGACACCCACGGTGCCGACGCGGTGCGCTGGTTCATGGCCTGCTCCGGTTCACCGTGGTCGCCGCGCCGGATCGGGCCCGGTCCCCTCGACGAGATCGTCCGCAAGGTGTTGATGACCTACTGGAACACCGCTGCGTTCTTCTCCCTCTACGCGGCGAACTCGACGTGGGCGCCGCAGCTGGCGCAGCCGGTCGCCGAGCGACAGGTGCTGGACCGGTGGATCGTCGGCGAGGTGCACGCCCTCGCCGCGGCCGTTGACGAACGGATGCAGAACTACGACACGGCACGCGCCGGTCGACTGCTCGCCGACTTCGTCGACGACCTGTCGAACTGGTACGTGCGGCGCTCGCGGCAGCGTTTCTGGGCGGGCGACCCCAACGCCCTCACCACCCTGTACGAGTGCCTCGACATCCTCACCCGGCTGCTCGCGCCGTTCATCCCCTTCCTCACCGAGGAGGTCTGGCAGCAGGTCGTCCGGCGGGGTGCCGGATCGGCCCCGGAGTCGGTGCACCTGGCGTCCTGGCCCAGGCCCGACACCGACGTGATCAACTCGGAGTTGTCGGCCCAGGTGGCCACGGCGCGGGCGTTGGCCGAGGCGGGCCGGTCCGCCCGCAAGGCGAGCGGCCTGCGGATCCGTCAGCCGTTGAGCCGG
This sequence comes from Micromonospora sp. NPDC049047, assembly GCF_040649135.1. Lineage (NCBI taxonomy): Bacteria > Bacillati > Actinomycetota > Actinomycetes > Micromonosporales > Micromonosporaceae > Micromonospora > Micromonospora sp. NPDC049047. The sequence goes on along the minus strand of NZ_JBEZEY010000001.1, from coordinate 388,128 downwards.
GCGCTTGTGGGACTACCGTCCGGCACCGTGCTCCCGCAGGCGTTGCTCGACGACATCGGCGACGAGTTGAACGTCAAGGTCCTCCAGCCGCTCGATGCCCAGAGCGGGATCATCGACGTACGGGTCAAGGCGAACTTCCGGACGCTGGGCCGCCGGTTCGGCAACCGCACCCAGCACGTCGCGCAGGCCATCGCCGCGGTGGACCCGCGGGAGCTGGTCGACGGGGTCCGGGCGGACGGGACGTTCCCGCTGACTGTCGACGGGGCGCCGGTGGAGGTGGGCCTGGACGACATCCTGATCACGGAGGTGCCGCGTACCGGTTGGGTGGTGGAGTCCCAGCGCGGGGTGACGATCGCGCTGGACACCGAGGTCACCGCCGAACTGGCGGCCGAGGGCGTCGCCCGCGACGTCGTACGCCTCGTCCAGCAGGCCCGCCGCGACGCTGATCTGGAGGTCTCCGACCGGATCACGGTGACCATCGCCGCGCCCGCTGATGTCGCGGCGGCGATCTCGGCGCACCAGAAGCTCATCGCGCACGAGACCCTCGCGCTCGGGCTCACTGTGGTGGACGCGGTGTCGGAGGGTTTCGCCGGCACAGTGGGTGACGGTCAGGAGATCGTGGTGCACGTCGTGCGGGCCTGAGCGACGCCGGGCCGGACGGTCACCGCAGCCGGGCCAGCTCCTGCGGGGTCAGCCGCAGGGCCCCGGCGGCCACGTTCTGTGCCAGGTGGTCCGGGTCCGTGGTGCCGGGGATGGCGAGCACGTGCGGGCCCTGGTGCAGCGTCCAGGCCAGGCGTACCTGCTGCGGGGTGACGCCGTGGGCGCGGGCGACGGCCTCGACCGCCTCGCTCTGGGTGGCGCTCGCACCCTTCTCCCGGCCGGTGCCGGCGAGGGCGAAGAACGGCACGTAGGCGATGCCCCGCGCACCGCAGTCCCGGACGAAGTCGTCCTGCTCGCGGTAGGCGTCCACCCCGTAGTTGTTCTGCACGCACACCACCGGCGCGATGTCGGCCACCTCGTCGAGGTGCTCGGGCCGGACGTTGGAGAGCCCGAGGTGCCGGATCAGCCCGGCGGCCCGCAGCTCGGCGAGCGCGCCGAAACGATCGACGAGCGGCACCCCGCCGACGCCCCGACCGAGGCGCAGGTTCACCACGTCGAGCTGGTCAAGGCCGAGCCGACGCAGGTTCTCCTCGACCTGGGCGCGCAACTGCGCCGGGGTGAGCGCCTCGGTGAAACCCGCCTCCGGGTCGTACCCGAAGCCGACCTTGGTGGCGATCACCAGGTCGTCCGGGTACGGGGCGAGCGCCGCGCGGATCAGCTCGGTGGCGTAGCGGGCCGGGCCGGTGCCGACCCGCAGGGTTCCGCCGGGTGAGACGTAGAACGCGGCGGTGTCGATGTGGTTGACGCCCAACTCCACGGCGCGGCGCAGCAGCGCGACCGCCCGGTCCCGGTCCGGGTTCGCGGTGATCCGCATGGAGCCGAAGCCCATCCGGCGTACGGTGCGGTCGCCCAGGGTCCAGGTGCCCGCCGCAGCGGCGGTGATCTCGTGGGTTGACATTCGGCGACCCTAGCCAGGGCGGGTACGCGGCGCAGTCGGCCGCGCACCCGATACCGCTCGGCGGTGTTCTGGGTTAGTTTTTGTTGGCTGCCGGAGCCGGCTCGGCGGTGTGCGGCGGGCGCAGCACCGGCACCAGCAGCAGTGTCGGCAGCAGCAGCAACGGCACCACCAGCAGGGCGCGCAACGTGCCGACCTCGTCGCCGAGCAGCCCCAGCAGCGGCGGCCCACCCAGGAACGCGGTGTAGCCGATCACCGCGACCACGCTCACCCGCACCGGCGCGTGCGCCTCCTCGTCGGCGGCGGCGCTCATCCCGACCGGGAAGCCCAGCGACGCGCCGAGACCCCACAGCGCGACGCCGACGATGGCCAGCGGCCCCGAGCCGGCCAGCACGGCCAGGCCGGCACCGACCACGGCGAGCCCGATGGTGCCGGTGAGCACCGGCACCCGACCCCACCGGTCCAGCGCCACGGTGCCCGCGGTGCGCCCGGCGGTCATACCCACCACGAAGACCCCGAAGACCGCCGCGCCGGCTGCCTCGCTCAGGTCCCGTCCGTCGATGAACGCGACGGCCAGCCAGTCGTTGGCGGCACCCTCGGTGAACGCCGCCACCAGCACGAACAGCCCGATCAGCAGAGTCCGCGGCTCCCGCCAGGCGGCCAGCTGCGCTCGGCGGCGGGCCGCCGGGGTGGCGTCCGCCGGGTCGCCGGTGTGATCGCCGACGGCGGGCAGGAACGTCCGGGAGGCGAGCGCGGTGCCGACCAACACGACCACCGCAACCGCGACGAGGTGCGTGCCGACCGCCACGTCGAAGCGGGCCGCACCGGCGCCGAGCCCCGCCCCGGCCACCGAGCCGAGGCTCCATCCGGCGTGGAAACGGGGCATGATCGTACGACCCAGGCGCCGCTCCACCGCCGCGCCCTCGACGTTCATCGCCACGTCGCAGGCACCGGAGCCGTAACCGAAGGCGACCAGGCCCAGGGCCACGACGGCGAACGACCCGGTCATCGTGGCGCCCAGTCCCGCCACGGTCAGGCCGACCGCGACGAGCAGGGTGGCCACGGTCACGGTGCGGGCCGCGCCGAGTCGCTGGGCGAGCAGACCTGCGGTGGGCATGGCGAGCAACGCGCCGACGCTCATCGCCAGCAGCAGCAGCCCGAGCCGGCCGGCGGAGAGGTCCAACGCCTCCCGGACCGCTGGCACGCGCGAAAACCAGCTGCCGACGGCCAGCCCGTTGAGGGTGAAGGTGACAGCGACGCCGTTGCGGGCGATCAACACCGCCCGCGAGGGCGGTGCGGTGTCCGGGGCTACGGCTCTGCTGGTGGGGGCGCTCACGGGAACTGACCTCTTTCTCGGAGTGATCTCCTGGCACGATCGCACACCTGAGAGCGCTACCACCACAAGCGGCTACCGCCCCCTTATCGCTGTCGGACCGGCCGGGCATGATGTGAACAGGCGTTTGTCCGACCGGACGGGTCGCCGCGGGGAGGCAATGATGACGGCAGCGGCACAGCGACCGGCCACTCTCGAGGACGTCGCCCGGATGGCCGGGGTGTCGCGGTCCACCGCCTCGCGGGTGATCGCCGGCACGGGCTTCGCCTCGCCGGCAGCCCGGGAACAGGTCACGGCAGCCGTTGACCAGCTCGGTTACGTGCCGAACCCGGCCGCCCGGGCGCTGGTGCGTGGCGGCGGTGGCGTACGACTGGTCGTGGCCGCCCAGGCGGCCAGCGCGGCGGTGCTCGACGACCCGTACGTCCACCAGGTGGTCGGCTCGGCCGCCCGGGTGTGCACACCCGCCGGAGTCGGGGTGGCGTTGCACTGGCTGCCGCTCGGTGATCCCCGCGGCCTGCACCAGCTCGCCGGGGACCGCAGCGTGTGCGGGGTGATCCTGGTCAACACCACCGAGGACCTGCTGGCGGCGGTGCCCGGGTCGCTGCGCGGCCGGGTGGTCTCGATCGGGGTCGGCTCGGCGACAGTGCCGTCCTTCGACGTCGACAACACCGCCGGCTCGGACGCGGTGCTGCGCCACCTGTACGCCACGGGTCGCCGCCGGATCGCCATGGTGACCGGCCCCCGGTGGCTGCCCTGCGCGCAACGCCCCGTGCAGACGTACCGTCGGCTGATGCGCCAGGCGGGCCGGCCGGCGTGGGAGATCAGCGGGGACTTCACGGCGGCGCGCGGCCGGGTGGCGGCCGGCGAGGCGCTGCGGCGCTGGGCGGACGTCGACGCGATCTACGCGATCAGCGACGAGACCGCGCTCGGCGTGATGGCCGGGCTGCGCGACGCTGGTGTACGGGTGCCCGGCGACGTCGCGGTGGCCGGCTTCGACGACATCCCGCTGGCCGGGATGACCGCCCCGGCGCTCACCACGGCGAGCCACCCGGTCGGGCGGATCGCCGTCGCCGCGGCGACCGCCCTGCTGGACTGGCGTCCGGCCCCTCCGGTGACCCTCTTCCCGTCCACCCTGGTGGCCCGGTCCAGCGCCTGATCCCGGCCGGCGGCGGCTCGCCGCGCCTCCCGCCGCCGACCGGTGCCGCCGGCTGCCGCTCACCACCGCACCCGCGTCGGGCCCGGGCGGACGTCAGATGGCGGGGAGGCCGAGGGCTTCGTCGACGCGGGCGAGGACGGCGGCGTCAGCCTCCGGGTTGACGCCGCGCAGCAGGTCGATTGCGGTTGCCCGGACCTGGCCAATGATCATGGCGAGCGGGAGGGTCGGCGTGGCGCCGAAGAGCTGCCCGGCGATGTGCACGGCGGCCAACGCCGACTCGTCGGCCCGGCTGCCGTGCCGGTCGGCGGTCTCGTCCTGGCCGTCGAGGTCGGCGGCGAGGGCGGCACCGGCCTGGCGGACGGCCTCGGCCAGGGATCGCAGAGCGGCACCCAGCTCGGGCGGTGCCGGGGTGTGCAGCCGGCTCAGCGTCACGCCCGCGCGGGCCAGCACCCGGACGTTGCGGACCGCGTAGTCGATCTGCCGGATCGACTCGTCCACCGACCTCAACCGACCGATGTGCCGGCGTCGACGGACGTTGAGCCGTAGCGCCTCAGCGGCGGCCAGCACCTTGTCGCGCAGCCCGTCCACCCGGGCGTCCATGCCGCGGGCCTGTGTCAGCGCCGCAAACGCGGCGGCCTCGTCACCGTTGTCCAGCGCGTCGGCGATCTCACCGAGCAGCCCGGCGAGTTCGTCGAAGGTTCGCCGCACCTCGGCGACAAGCGGCGCGAGGGGGTGCCGGGCGTCGACGAGCAGGCTGATCGCGAGCGCGACCGCGCCGCCGACAAGCGCGTCGACGAAGCGGAACGGCACCAACGAGGCGTCCGGCGGGGCGACCACCACCAGGTAGAGCGCGGAGACCGCAGCCTGCACCAGCGTCACACCGGTGGCGCCGAAGGCCACCGCGAGGACGACGGTGAGCAGGATGACGGTGCCGACCGTCCAGGTGCTGCCCGGGCCGAGTGCCTGCACCACCAGGTCCGCGACGAGCACCCCGGCGGCGACCCCGAGCACGACCTCGACGGCCCGGCGAATACGTTGCCCGCGGGCCTGACCGAGCACGATCAACGCTGCGGCCGGCGCGAAGAAGGGCTGCGGATGCCCGAGCAGCCGGGTGGCCAGCAGCCACGCCACTGTCGCCGCGGCGGTCGCCTCCAGCACCGGCCGCCAGCCGTGCCGCAGCCGCTCACCGGCCGTTCGCAGCCGTTCACCGGCCGTCCGCAGCCCACCGAGCCTCACCATCGCCACCCTCCTTTCCCCCACTGGCCGGTCGGCCGCGAAACCAGCCCGGCATCCACGCCGCCAACCCGCCCGCTCCCGACCGGCCCGCTCCCGGCCTGCCCGCTGCCCAACCCGCCCACTCCCGACCCGCCCACTCCCCCACCCGCCCACTCCCCCACCCGCCCACTCCCGACCCGCCCGCTCCCCAGCCCGCCCACTCCCCACCCGTCGCATCCGCCGTCGACCGGCATAGGGTCCCGCGTCGCCTTTGGAGTTGATGTCGTAAACGGATCGCGCCTGATGTCGTAGACGATTCAGCTCCAAAGCGTCGGCCCGAGGCACCGCTGCGCCAGTCCACGACATCCCGTGGCGATCGTCTCCCATCACGGGACCGACCTGCTCACCGGGGCTGCGCCGCGTAAGCACCGTGCCCGCACCGCACCGCACCGCGAACGTGCCGCACCCCGGCCGCCACCGCGAACGCGCCGGGCCCGCGCCACGCCACCCGCGCCGCGGGTCGCGCTGCGTGGCATGGCCCACCACGCCGACTGGCGACCTCCCGCCGGCTAGGACGTCTCGGTGAACGCCGCGGTGTAGTCGGGCGCGGCGAGGAACCGGGTCAGCACCTCCTGGGTGCCCGGCGTCCAGGGACGACCGTTGAGCACCTCGTCGCCGGGCACGAAGACCATCGCCGCGCCCTCACCGAGCACCACGTCCTCCTGTCGGGCCCGGGTGCGGCCGAGAAAGTAGTGCATCTCCCGGTCCAGTTCGGGATTCGGCTGCACGGCGATCGGGCGCAGCGGCCCGTCGGCTCGCAGGCCGGTCTCCTCCCACAGCTCCCGCTCGGCGGCCTGCTCCGGCGTCTCCCCCGCCTCCGCGTGGCCGCCGGGCAGCCCCCACACGTCCGGGTGGTGCATCGCGTCGGCGTCGCGCAGTTGCAGCAGCAGCCGCCCGTCGGGGTCCACAAGAAGCACACACGCGACAACAATCACCTGGTCAGCTTAGGCAGGTGCGCCGCCCCGGTACGCCTGCTCCCCCACGGTCACCAGTCGTGCGGCCTCGGCGGCGTCGCCGAGCATGCCGCGCAGGCCAGCGGCGTAGGCGGTCTCGGCGGTCACCCCGAGCTGGGCACTGCCCCACGCGGGGGGATCACCACCGTGAAATTGTTCTTGGCCCAAAGCTCCAGAGTAGTCATTTGCGCCCCGATTCACCTCGGACACATATGACAGTACGTCGGTACAATCGGCGACTACCTTGTGACTGATCGCTGACTGCTCATGGTGAAATGGATCACACACACTGAGCCCATGAACAGGAGAGTCAACCGCGGTAAGGCACTCCGCGTCGCGGTGTGCCTCCTGCTGGTCGCCGCGCTGAGCGGGTGCATGCAACTCAACATGGGGCTCACCGTCAACGCCGACGACACAGTCGACGGGCAGTTGCTGCTGACCGCCGAGAAGTCCCTGCTGACCTCGCGAAACAAGAACATCCCGGCGGCCTTCGCAGAGCTGCGGCAGAACATTCCCGCGCTGCCGGCCGGGGAAGAGACCGGTTACCAGGACGACAAACTGTTCGGCTCCCAGATCAGTTATCACAAGGCACCGCTGGCAGGTTTTGACACGGAGAGCGTAAAACTGGTCCGAGACGGTGACTTGTACCGTTTCACGTTGCCGCTCGATCCGTCGAAATACGGCGGAAAGGTGGCACAGCAGAATCCTCAGCAACAGCAGGCGTTCCTCAAGCTGATGTCGTTCGAGATCTCGGTGACATTCCCCGGCCGGGTGATCGACAGCAATGGCACTGTCAACGGCCGGTCGGTTAGCTGGAAGGTCGACCCCAACCAGGACAAGCCGACCGAGCTACGCGCCGTCGCCGAGGCGCCACCTCGACCGTCGACCTCGCCGGCCGCCGCCGCTGACGACGAGGGCGGCATCGGATGGCCGCTGATCGTGGGCGGTGCGCTACTCCTCCTGCTGTTGCTCGCCGCGGTGGGCGTACTCCTGCTGCGACGTCGACGCCCCACGGCGCCGGCCGCCCCCGGTCCAACCTCGCCCGGACCGACACCGCCGGGCCCGCCCGCCGGCGCCCCGGGGCCCGGTTGATCCATCCGGTGGCCGGCACAGCCGGCCACGTCCGGCCCCGGCCGCCCCGAGACGACGGCGACCGGCCCCGGTGCTCCCTCTGGGCGGCACCGGACCTCACCACCACCACATCCCGGTCGCACCATCGCAGAAAAGGGGGATCGTCATGAACGATCTCTTCACCTGGGCAGCCCTGGGGACCATCGCCGGCGCGAGCGCCGCCACCCTGCTCGCCACAAACGTCATCGGCGGACTGATCGGCCCCAGCGGCGACAAGCTCCGCAAGTGGATCGCCATCGCCATCGCGCTCCTGCTGTCCTACCTGACCGCGGCGTTCGCCGACGACGCCGGCGGCGAGAAGTGGATCATCGCGTTCTTCAACGCGCTCGTCATCTTCTCCGCCGCGCTCGGCATCAACCAGTTCCCGCCCGGCAACCGGCAGGCGACGCCAACCCAGGTCGCCAGCGGTCGCGAGCCCCGGGTCTTCCGGTCCTGGGTCTGAGGGGGGTCGTCATGGTCTTCGGAGTTCTCAGCGCGGCGATCCAGGTCATCCTCGGCGCCCTGTTCGGCTTCCTCGCCGGCGGCCCGATCGGCCTCCTGGTCGGCGCCGTCGTGGGCCTGCTGACCGGCGCGGTCTTCGGCTGGGCGGTGGCCTCCGCCGGGGTGTACGCGGCGGACGCCCGCGGCATCTTCCTCTTCGTCGTCGACCACACCTGGAGCCTGCTCAACACGGTCGTCGGCGCCATCTACCTGGGCGTGCACCTGATCTTCGGGCACTCGCTGGACCGGCCCACCTCGGCCGGCAGCGGCCGGGTCTGCGTGGTGGAGGGGGTCTCGCCCCGCTACGCCACCACCATCGGCACCGTCTGCGCCGGCGCCAGCTCCGGCATCCAACGGCACGAGGACGTGCACATCTTCCAGGGCCGCCTGCTCGGCCCGCTCTACATCCCGCTGGTGCTGGCGAACTACGTGCTGTTCACCATCGCCCCGGTCTGGCTGCTCTACCACGACCACGCGAACGCCCCGATCAACAGGTTCACCAGGTACTTCGAGATCGGCGTCTACCCGCACGTGTGGAACGAGGCCATCGCGTACCGGATCCAGGGCAGCCCGCCGCGATGAGCGACCACGGGCGCGGACCGATCGAGACGGCCACCGCCGAGTTGGCCGCCTGGCTGACCAGCGCGGCCGGTGAACCCGTCCCGATCGGCCCACCCGGCACCGGCGGCGACACCCCGGACCTCACCCTCTGGCCGCTGGAGCTGCGCCCGGCCCAGCAGACCCGTTGCAGCGGCGCGGCCCGCGAACCGTACCGGTTCACGGTCCGCTACCTGCTCTGCGTGACCGGGCCGGCCGGGCTGCCCCGACTGGACCGGGTGCTCACCGCCGCTACCACCGACGGCAGGTACCCGGTGGTCCTGACGGCTGGCGACGCGGCACTGTGGACGGCGTTGGGCGCGGCACCGCGCCCGGCGCTGCTTGTCGACGTGCCCGCGCAGGTCAACCACCCGACCCCGGCCGCACCGCCGGTCCTGCGACCGTTGCGGCTGCGGCAACTGGAGATGCGCACCCTCACCGGCCGGGTGGTCGGCCCCGAGGACCAACCCCTCACCGCGATGCGGGTCGAGCTTCTGGCCACCGGGTCCGCCACCCGCACCGACACCGACGGCCGGTTCCAGCTCGTCGGCGTCCCGCACGACCCCGAACACCCCGGCCCGGCCCGGCTCCGGCTGAGCGGGCGCGGGCTCGTCCTCACCGCCGACGTCGACCCCGGCGACGCCGACCTCGTCATCGTCTGCGCGCCCCCGACCCACTGACGCCCACCCGCACAGGAGGACCGATGCCCAGTTACTTCTCCCCCGGCATCTATGTCGAGGAGGTCCCCAGCGGCGCCCGACCGATCGGCCCGGCGAGCACGAGCATCGCCGCCTTCGTCGGAGTCGCTCCGAACCGCGACGCCCAACTGGGCCGGGCGGTGCCGGTCAACAACTGGACGGAGTTCCTGCGGCTCTTCGCCGACGGAGAACGGCTGGAGAGCACCCCGCTGGCCCGGGCGGTCTTCGGCTTCCTGGACAACGGGGGCGCCCGCTGCTGGGTGGTGAACGTCGGCGAGGGCGGCGCGATCACCGGCACCGGGCAGCGTCGCGGTGGCCTGCAACTGCTGGAGGCCATCGACGAGATCTCCATCATCGCCGCACCCGGCTTCCACGACGTGGTGTCCCACGAGGCACTGCTCAGCATGGCCGAGCGGACCCGCACCATGGTCGCCATCTGCGATCCGGCGCCGGACATCGACGACATCTCCGCGTTGACCCGGGTCGCCACGCCGTCCTCCGGCAAACCCGCCAAGCCCGCCGAGGGTACGGGCGGCGGTGCGGCCGGTGGTCCCGGCGGCGGCACCGCCCAGCCCGGCGGCTCCGGGGGCCACGAGGGGGCAGCCTATCGGCCGCGGCAGTCCGAGTTCGGCGCCTTCTACTACCCGTGGCTGCGGGTTCGCGACCCGATCAGCGGCGAGTTGGAACTGACCCCGCCGAGCGGGCACCTGGCCGGCATCTGGGCCCGCACCGACGCGCTGCGCGGCGTGCACAAGGCACCGGCCAACGAACCCGTACGCGGGGCCGTCGACCTGGGCTACCTGGTCACCCGGCCGGAACACGACGTGCTCAATCCCAAGGGCGTCAACGTGATCCGCTACTTCGCCGGTGAGGGCATCCGGGTCTGGGGCGCCCGTACGCTCGCCGCCGAGGCCAGCGAGTGGCGTTACCTGAACGTCCGGCGGCTCAGCATCGCCATCGAACAGGCAATCGCCAACGGCACCCGGTGGATGGTCTTCGAACCCAACGACTTCACCCTCTGGCGCTCGATCCGGCGCGACATCGGGGCGTTCCTCACCCGGGTGTGGCGCGACGGGGCGCTGCTCGGGCGCAGCCCCGAGGAGGCGTTCTTCGTCAAGTGCGACGAGGAGACCAACCCGGCGGACGTCCGCGACGCCGGCATGGTGATCGCCCACATCGGCATCGCCGTGGTCAAGCCCGCCGAATTCGTGGTGTTCAAGCTGAGCCAGTGGGCCGGCGGCACCGAGACCGAGACGATCGGAGGCTGACATGCCCACCCCCGCCACCCCGCAGCAGCCCGGCGCCCCGGTCGACCCGTACCGGGCGTACAACTTCCGGCTGCTCATCAACGGCGTCACCAACGGCCACTTCACCGAGATGACCGGGCTGGAGGTGAACATCCCCGGGCAGCCGTACCGGGAGCACGGCCTGGGCCGGATGCGGATGGTGCCCGGCCAGGCCGAGTACGAGCCGGTGACGCTGCACTTCGGCCTCACCGCCTCCCGCGAGCTGTGGGACTGGGTGAACGCCACCGCGCAGGGCACCCTCAACCGCCGCAACGTCTCGGTGGTGCTGCTCGACTCGGTAGGGACCGCCGAGGTGCTGCGCTGGAACCTGATCGACGCCTGGCCCACCAGGTGGCGCGGCGCGCACCTCAACACGCTCAGCCACGAGATCGCCATCGCCGCGTTGACCCTTCGCTATGAGGGCCTGGAGCTGGAGACCGGCGGTGCCACCGCGCCGACACCCGCGTAACTGGCTGGCCGGTCGGCTGCGCTCGGCGGCCGGGGCGGTGCAGCGCCTCGCCGGATGGGTCGAGCCGGCCGGGCACCCCCCACCGCCGGACGCGCCGACGGCGGCCCCGCGCCGCTTCGGCGAACCCCCACAACACTGGCTGGACCTGGTTGCCGCCCACGCGCCCGGCCTGCTGCACGATGTGGACCTCGCCCGGTCCCCGCACGACTCCGACGACGCCCCGGTCGCCGACCAGCCCGGCGACACCGGGCTGACCGGCGTCGATGCTGCCGGACCCACCGGGCACGGCCCGTCCGGCAGCACCACGGGCGCGCGGGGCAGCACCAGCGCGACGGGCCCCGCCGCCGCCGGGGGGCGTGGGTTCGCGGGGCGGGGCGGGACGCGCCCGGCGAACCGGACCGGGCGGTCGGACCGGGCGGCACCGCCGGCCGCCGACCCGAGGACCGGCGACGCCTACCCAGCCGGCCCGGGGACGGGCAACGCCTACCCAGCCGGCACAGGGACCGGCGACGCCTTCCCAACCGACCCCGGGACGGGCGACGCCGGACCGGGCGGCACCGGGGTCGGCGACGCTGGCCTGGCCAGGACGAGGACCGGCAACGCCGGACCGGGCCACACCGGGACCGGCGACGCTCACCCGGCCGGCACGAGGCTCGGCGACGGCGGCTCGGTCGGCGGCTCGGCGCCTCGCGTGCCGGCGCTGCCGGACACCTCGTTCGGGCGTGGCGGGCCGGGCGCAGCAACAGGGCCGGAGGGGTCGGTGCGACCGGACGGGTGGGGTGACGGCATGTCCGCGCCCGCCCGCACCCCGCGCCGCGCCGCCCGCGTACCCCGTGGTTCCCGATGGTCGGACCCCACCGGCGGTGGCGGACCGGGTGCTCCGCGGCCCGTCCCCGCGGACCCGGCCGGCTCCGGCGACGGCCAGTTCCGGAGTCGACCCGGGTCGGCGGACCACCGACGCGGGTCTCCGGCCGGCCCGGCACCGGGCCGGGCCCGGACGTCGCGACCGGGCGTCGCGGCGGGTTCGGGGCCGGCACCCGACCCGGCCGACGAGGACACGGCGTGGCCCGGGTCGGCGGGCTCCACAGTGCCGTCAGGTGTCCGGGGCACGACGATCGACGGACCCGCCACCGGCGAGTGGCCCTGGCCGGCACTGCCCGACGAAGCGGCACGGCCCCGGCCACCGGGCGGAGCACCGCTCGGACGGTACGTCGACCAGAGCGCCGCGCCCGGCGGCCGGACCTGGACCGGCGGCGGGTGGCACGACCCGAGCGACGGTGGGCGGTCGACCGGCACCGAACCACGGGCGGCGACCCCGGTCGGCTCGCCGGTGCCCGACCGGTGGCCGGCGCTGCCGGACGACGCGACGCTGTGGACCGTGCCGGCCGACGCGCTGGACACCGCCCAACTCGGTCGACTCGACCGGGAACAGGCGGGTGGCTGATGGAGCGCGTCGCGTTCCTCATCGACTCCTCCGGCGAGCGGGTGGACTGCCTGCTCAACCCGGAGACCGTCCAGGTGACCCGGCTCGCCGGGGTACGCCACCGGGGTGCCGGCGGTGGGCAGCTCACCGGGTCCGAGTTGGCCGACGACCCGCTTGTCTTCACCGGCGGCGGCCGGACCGAACTGGTACTCGACCTGCTCTTCGACGTCGAGTTCGTCCAGGCGCAGGTGCGTCCGGCCGACGTCCGGGTGCTCACCCGTCCGCTGTGGATGCTCGCCGAGAACTCGGCAGTCGAGCATGGTTGGCTGCGTCCGCCGCTGGTCCGGTTGGTGTGGGGAAAGACCTGGAACGTGCCCGGCGTGATCGTCGCGGTGGCGGAGCGGTTCGACGCGTTCACCGGCACCGGCTCGCCCCGGCGTTCCTGGCTGCGGATGAAGCTGGTCCGCGCCGCCGAGACCGCCGACCAGGCCGAGGCGGGGTTCGCCGAGGAGTTGGCCGCGGCGAGCACCCCGACCGCCGCCCCGGGCACCGCGGTGATCGCGGCCGGCGACGGCGCGGCGGAGCCGGGCCGTTCCGGCGTACGGTTCGACCTGCTCGCCAACGACGCGCTCGGCTCGCCGCTGCGGTGGCGTCTGCTTGCCGAACACAACCGGATCACCGACCCGCTCGCGGTGCCGCCGGGCACCACCCTCGCCGTACCGCCGACCGCCGCGACCCGGGCCGGCGACGGTCTGACCGGTGGCAGCCCGACCGGCGGTCCCCCGGGGGTCGGGTCGACGTTGGCCGGCACGGTGGCCGGGATGGCTCGGACGGTGGCCGGTGCGGTACGCACGGGAGCCTCGTTCGTCGGCGCCGCGCTCACCGACCCGGCGGCAGCACCGGTCACGACCAGCGGTGGTCCCGGCAACCCCGGGGGTACGCCGTGACCAGCCTCGCACCCCGGGCCCTGATCGTCCTGCTGGACGGCGCCGAGCTGACCGGCGCGGTTCGTCAACGGATCCGCTCGCTGCGGGTGGCGGCCCGCCTGAACCAACCCACGCAGGCGGAGCTGGTGCTGGCCACCTCCGTCGGGGTCGGCGCGTTCGAGCCGGCGGTACGCCCCGGCACGGCACTCGACGTCCGGCTCGCCGACCAGGCCGACACCCTGTTCAGCGGGGAGGTCACGGCCGTGGAGGTCGAGTACGCCGGCGACGGCGCGGCAGTGCTGCGGCTGCGGGCGTACGACCCGCTGCACCGGCTGCGCAAGCGGCAGGGGTTGCGGGTCTTCACCTCGGTGACCGCCGTCGAGCTGGCCCGTGAGCTGTGCGACGCGGTGGGGCTGACGGTGAGCGCGGAGGTCGACGGGCCACGGCTGGACCGGTTGGCACAGCACCGGCACAGCGATCTGGAGCTGTTGTGCGAGGTGGCCGGCCGGGCCGGGCTGCACCTGGCCGCCGACGGCGACACGCTCCGGCTGGTCACCCTCGCGGGCTACGGAGACCCTGTCGCGTTGGCCCTCGGTACCAGCGTGCACACCCTGCGCCTGGCCACGAACGCCGACCAGGCCAGCGGTGCCAGCGCCGCGTTGGGCTGGCACCCGCAGCGGGCCGAGGTGATCAGCCAGCGGGTCGACGAGGCGCGGTGCGGCCGGCCGGCGTTCGACCGACCGGACCCGGCCGACGTCGGCGCCGGCGGGGTCCGCACCGCCGTCGACCAGCCCGGCCGCAGCGACGACGAGTTGGCGGCGCTGGCCCAGGCGCGGCTGGACAGCCGGGCGGCCACCCTGGTCACCGCCGAGGGGGTGGCCGAGGGCGACCCGGCGCTGCGGCCGGGCCGTCGGGTCGAGTTGAGTGGTGTGCCCGACCCGGTCGCCGGGACGTACGTGCTGACCGAGGTGGTGCACACGGTCGACGGCAACGGACATCTGACCCGGTTCTCCACGGTGCCGCCGACCATCCCGGCGGCCCCGCCCGGCGCGGCGGTGGTGACCCTCGGCACCGTCACCGACGTCGCCGACCCCGACGGGTTGGGTCGGGTCCGCCTGACCCTGCCGACGTACGGGGACCTGGACGTCGGCTGGCTCGCCGTGCTCTGCCCCGGCGCGGGGCGGGGCAAGGGGCTGGTGGCGCTGCCGGATCCGGACGACACGGTGCTCGTGGTGCTCCCCGGTGGCGAACCGGCCTCGGGCATCGTGCTCGGTTCGCTGTTCGGCGCCGTCGAGCCGTACGACGCGGGCATCGACGACGGGAAGGCCCGCCGCTGGACGATGCGCACCGCCGGCGGGCAGTCGATAGTCGTCGACGACGTGCGGCGCAGCCTGCGGCTGGCCACCGAGGGTGGCAGCTTCCTGGAGCTGACCCCCGACCTGGCCACCCTGCACGCCGCGTCCGACCTGGTGATCTCCGCGCCCGGCCGGGCCATGGTGGTCCGCGCCCGCAGCGTGGACTTCCTGCATGCCGAGTCGAGCGAGGACCCGACCACCGCGGCGCGGCAGGCCGGTGCGCTGGCCCGCGCCCACCACGAAGGAGGCGGCTGATGCGCTGGATCCACAGTGACTCCGTGATCACCTGCGATCACGACGGTCGGGTCGAGAACCGACCCTCGCAGCGGTGGGTGACCATCACCGGGGTACCCGTGCTCGTCGACGACGACCCGCAGGGCCGCGACATCACGGCCTGCCCCAACTACGGGCCGACGATCAAGCCGTGCGGCAAGACGGTGAGCGTCCGGGTCGGCTACAGCGACTGGCTGCGGGTGGACGGGCAGCGGATCCTGCTGTCGCACCTGGAGGGGTTCACCGACGGCACCCCACCGGGGCTGGTCCACCACACCGTCCGGGATCCCCGCCAGCGGTTCCTGGGGGCGGACCGGTGAGGGCGTTCCGTTTCGTCGGGGCCGGCTTCGACGCCGGGCGCGGCGGCGGCCCGGCCCTCACCGCGGCCGGCGGCCTGGCGATGACCGAGGGCGACGAGAGCGTACGGCAGGCGCTGTTCCTGCTCCTGTCGACGACGCCGGGCGAGCGGTTGATGCGCCCCGGGTACGGCTCCCGGCTGCACCGGCTGGTCTTCGCGCCCAACGACGACACCACCGCCGGCCTGGCCATCCACTACGTCCGGCAGGCCATCGTCCGGTGGGAGCCGCGGGTCGAGGTGATCGACGTCGATGCCGGGCCGGATCCGGACGACGCGTGGCGGCTGGTGATCCGGTTGGACTACCGGGTGCGCGCCAGCCTGACACCCGGGCAACTGATCTTCTCCGTGGACCTGCTGCCCGCCGACGAGCCCGTGCAGGGAGAACAGTCATGACGCTGCCCGTGCCGCACCTGGACGATCGCGGTTTCCTCGACCTCGTCACCGAGGCCCGGGAACGGATCCGGCAGTCCTGCCCGGGGTGGACCGACCTGTCGGCGCACGACCCCGGGATGGCGCTCGTGGAGGCGTTCGCCCACCTGACCGAGGTGATGATCTACCGGTTGAACCAGTTGCCGGAGAAGGCGTACGTCTCGTTTCTGAACCTGCTCGGCGTCACCCGGCACGCACCGAGCGCGGCCTGGGCGGACGTCCGGTTCACCCGCACCGGCGGCGACCAGGCCGCGATCCGGATCCCGGCCGGTCTGCGGGTCGCGGCGGCGCGCGGCGCGGATCCCCGGCCGGTCGTCTTCGTCACCACCGAACCGGCGCTGCTGCCCGCCGACGAGACGTCGGTGACGGTACGGATGCACCACTGCGAACCGGTCGAGGCGGAGTTGCTGGGCATGGGCACCGGCCAGCCGGGGCAGGTGCTGCGGGCCGCGAACGCGCCGCTTGCGCACACCGCCGAGCCGCTTGACCTGCTGCTCGGTGTGGAGGTGCCGGCCGGCAGCGTGGAGTTGGGCGCGGCGGCCCGGGAGCACGACGGCCGCACCTTCGAGATCTGGCGGCCGGTGGACAGCTTCGCCGGGCTCGGCGCGCAGGCCAAGGCGTACCTGGTGGACCGCTGCTCGGGCACCGTCACCTTCGCCCCGGCCCTCGACCTGCGGCCGCCCGCCGGGCAGGCCACCCCGGCGGGCGCCCCCACGCCGGTGAGCGTGGCGGCCGTGCCGCCGGCCGGGCGGCAGGTCCGGCTCTGGTACCGCGCCGGTGGTGGGCCCACCGGCAACGTGGCGGCGGGCACCCTGACCAGCCTGCGCGACCCGCTACCCGGGGTACGCGTGGACAACCCCGCACCGGCGGCCGGTGGCCGGGAGATGGAGGCGTTGGAGTCGGTGCTGCTACGCGGCCCGTACGAGTTCTTCGCCCAGCAACGGGCGGTCACCGCCCGCGACTTCGAGGTCCTCGCCACCGGCTCCGGGGCGGTGGCGCGGGCTCGGGCGTTCACCCGGGCGGCGGTGTACAGCTTCGCCCGGCCCGGTGAGGTCGAGGTGGTGCTGGTGCCGTACGTGCCGCCCCCCGCCCGCCCCGGTGGCCGGCTGCCGGTGTCGGTGCTGCGCGAGCACGAGGTGCCCGAGGCCCGCCTGCGGGTGGAGGCGGACCTGGAGGAACGCCGGATGGTCGGCATCCGGTCCCGGGCCACCTGGGCCCGGTTCAAGGCGGTGTCGGTCCGGGCCCGGGTGGTGGTCCGCCGGGAGGAGGACGTGGACGCGGTCCGCCGCCGGATCCACGACCGGCTGCACCAGACGTTGAGCCCGCTGCCGACAGCGCTCAACCCGACCGGTTGGCCGTTCGGTGAGCCGTTGCGGGCGTCGAACGTGTACCGGCTGCTGGAGCACGCCGAGCCGGGGGTGCGTTACGTCGAGTCGGTCCGGTTCGTTGTCGACGAGGCCCCGGACGCGGACGTGCGCGCCCTCGCCGTCGACAAGTACCAGCCGCGCACCTGGTACGCCGGGCGCGGCCCGGTGTTGTTCCGGTCCAGCAACGGCGGTGCGGGGTGGGAGCCGGCCGGCCGGTTCGACGACGAGACGGTGCTGCGGGTGGCGCCCGCGCCCGCGCCGGTGCGGCCGGGCATCGTCGCGCGGCCCGGCTCGGTGGCCGTGGTGACGCTGCGCGCCTCCGGTGGCTCCCGGGTGCACCTGAGCACCGACCTGGGTGAGACGTGGTCGCTGCTGACCGACCTGGATTCGCGGATCTCCGACGTGGCCTGGCTGGACCGCGACGGCGCCGGCGCGCTGCTGGTGGCCACCGACACCGGCCTGTACGAGGTGTCGCTGCTGCCCGGGGCGGTGCCGTTGCAGATCCTTGTCGACCCGTCCGACGCCGACCGGGGGTTCTACGCGGTGCGCGCGTTCGTCTCCGAGCGGGGTGCGCCGGGGGTGGCGGTGGCCGCGCAGGCCAGCTTCGGGGTGTACCTGTCGACCGCCGGCGGCCGACCGGGCAGCTTCGTCCACGTGGGTCTGGCGAACGTGGACAATCGGGTGCTCGCCGTGCAGTACGACGGCCCGGCGACGCTGCTGTGGAGCGGCGCCGGCGAGCCGGACCCGAAGAAGCCCGGCCAGGGTTGCCACCGCACCCGGCTGTTCGAGTCCGATGTGAAGTGGCAGCCGATGCAGGCCGGTTGGATCGGCGGGACCTGTCGCGACCTGGCGTTCGCCGGCCAGCTCGCGGTGGCGGCGACGCAGAGCGGTGGGGTGCTGCGGCTGGACACCCTGGGCGCCCAGCCGCAGTGGCAGTCGGTGTCGGTCAACTGCGGGTTGCCGCTGCGCGACCGGACCCGGTTCGTGCCGGTGGACGCCATCGCCGTGGGTGGTCCGGCCGACGGTGCGGCGGGCGCCCCGGCGGCCGGGCCGGCGGAGCGGCTCTTCCTGGCCGGCGGCGAACGCGGCGTGCACCGCAGCGCCAACGCGGTGGACTGGTCGCCGAGCGCCAACCAGGCCACCGCCGACGTGGTGACCGTCCCGGATACCTGGCTGCTCTGCTCCGGCGAGCACGACATCGAGGTGGTGCGCCAGGATGCGACGTTCGGCGATTGAACGGCTGCTGCCCGCCGCCTACCAGCGGGCCTGCGTACCCGGCAGTGTGCTCTGGGCGCTGCTGGACGTGATGGAGGGGCTGCACGCCCCGGACGAGGCGATCCTCGCCGAGGTGGACGCCCTGTTCGACCCGTACCGGGCGCCGGACGGGCTGGTCGTGCGGCTGACCCGCTGGGTGGCGCTGGACCACGTGGTGGCCTCGCCCCGACCGGACGCCCCGCTGCCGCTGCCGGTGGGCCGGCTGCGCGACCTGGTGGCCAACGCCGCAGTGCTGGCCCGGTGGCGCGGCACCCCGTACGGCATGCGGCGGGCCCTGGAGTTGGCCACCGGGATGCCGGGCTTCGCGATCGACGAGCCGACCGAGCGGCCCTTCCACGTCGTGGTGCGCGTCCCGGCCGCCGCCGCCGACCAACTCGCCGTGATCACCCGCATCGTCGAGGCCGAGAAGCCCGCCTCGACCACCGTCGAGATCGTTCTGGAAGAGGAGTCGTCATGACCACCGAATGGGCGGTCGTCGCCGCCGCCGAGCAGTTCACTCTCGACCCGCTCAACAGCGGCGAGCTGACCTTCACCGTCTCCAACCCGGGCAACGCCCCGGACACCGTGGTGTTCGACGTGGCGCCCGGTGACGGCTCCCAGCGGGCGTGGTTCACCGTCGCCGAGCCCCAGCGGGTGGTACCCGGGCAGGGCTCGGTGTCGTTCCTGGTCAAGCTCGCCGTGCCGGCGGGCACCGCGCCTCGGCGCTACGACATGACCGGGTTCGCCTACTCGGCGAACACCGCGCCGGAGGAGAGTTCCCGGTCCAGCGGTCGGGTCACCTACGAGGTGCGGGCGGTCGCGCCGCCCCGGCGTACCCCGTGGTTGTGGATCGCCGCGGCGGCGGCGTTGGTGCTGGTGGTGGTGGCCGTGGGGGTGGTCCTGCTGACCCGCGACCCGGGTCCGGCCGACCCGCGGGTGGTGACCGTGGAGGCGGAGAGCCTGGTCGGCGGCGCGACAGTGGAGTCGCCGAAGAAGAGCGGGGCGAAGGTGGAGGCGCAGCCCAACTGCTGTGCGGTGGTGTGGTCCGGGGACAAGCAGCTGTTCTTCCAGGGGCTGGCGATCGGTGACAAGGTCACGGTGACGGTGCAGATCCCGGCCGACGGCACCTGGCGCTTCGCGGCGGTGCGCACCACCTCGTTCGACTTCGCCAACACCGTCTTCACCATCGACGGCAACCAGGTCGGCGGCACGTTCCTCGGCTTCACGCCGACGGTGCGCAAGACCGAGCTGCTGGACGTCGGCACCGTCCAGCTCAGCAAGGGCGCGCACCAGGTCACGCTGCTGGTGGTGGGCAAGACGCAGGGCACCAACCGCTACTTCGCGGGTGTCGACCTGATCCGGTTCAGCGAGGTCGTGTCACCGGCCGCCGCCCGATGAGCGGCCGGCAGAAGGCGGTGCTGGGGCTGGTCGCCGTGCTGCTGGTGGCGCTGTTCGCGGTGGCGGTCGGCGTGGGCGGCGACGACCGGGGTGATCCGGGCGCCCGGCACGGGTTCGTCGACCGGTTGGCCGCGCTGGGCGGTGAGCGCGCGGCGGTGGACCCGGCCACCGTCGACGCCGACTGCGCCGACGGGACGGGTCGGTTGACGTTCTCCGGCAGTTGCGTGGTGCGGGTCGCCGACCCGGGTGGGCTGCGCACCCTGGTGCTGCGCAGCGCGGCACGGTTCACTGTCGTCGCGCCGGCTCCCGGCGACGCCGACCTGACCATCCGCGACGAGGTCGAGCCGGCGCCCGACGGCACCGGCGCGGTGGCGAAGGTCGCCGTCGACAAGGCCACCGAGGTGGGCCTGAGCTGCCCGGGCCTCGGTGGCTGCACGGTCGTCGTGGCCAGCTCCTGACCCGATCACCGTGGCCACGTGGTGGCCCGATCACCGTGGCCACGTGGTGGCCGGAGAGGAAGGTGCCGCCGTGGGTGACCTGCGTAAGCCGTTCCTGCTGCTGGCGATGCTCGCCATCGTCCTGGCGATCGGCGTGGAGCTGGGCGCCGGGCTGCTGCTGGGCGGCGCCGACGCCGGCGCGGCCCTCGCGGACAGCGCGGGCGCGCTGGAGGTGAACCTCGACGACGTGTCCGGGGTCAGTGAGCCGTCCGGCCGGGCCACCGGCTACCTGGCGTTGATCGACGCGGTGGCGGTCTGGAGCACCGGGCTGTTCTGCCTGGGCATGCTGCTGCCCGAACGCGTCCAGGGCCGGGTGCAGGGCGTGGCCGGCCTGATCTTCTCGATCATCCTGATCATCGTCGGCCTGGTCGCGCTTGTCGTCGCGTTCGTGGAACTGTCCATCATGGTGTCGCTGTTCCTGGCGGTCCCGTTCGGCACTGTGGCGTACCTGGCGCTGTGGGGGTTCTTCCCGGTCGGCGAGGCGGCAGTGCTGCTGGGGCTGGTGCTGCTGCTCAAGCTGGTGTGGGCCGGGCTGTTGGTGCTGGCCCAGCCGCGCTTCCTGCAGAACAAGGGCCTCGTCCTGCTGATCCTCACCACCCTGCTGTGCACTGTCGTGCTCGAGTTTCTGCACCACCTGGTGCCGGTGATCCTGGTCAGCATCGTCGACGACGTGGCGGCACTGATCTTCGCGGTGATCGCGATCATCTGGGGGCTGGTGCTGCTGATCGGGTCGATCCCGGCGATGGTGAAGGCCATCCGGGTCACCGCCGCGCTGCCGGCCCGGTGACCAGAACCTGGCGGCCGGCCCCGTCCGGGGCTCACTCCACCTTGGTGAGCAGTGGCTTGCCCTTTTCGACGACGTAGGTGGCCAACTCGACAGCGATGCCGTCGCCGACGTTGCGGGCCTGGTGGTGGACGCCGTAGGGCACGGTGAGCGCATCACCGACGTCGCACACGATCGGTGGTTGGCCGTCGAGGGTGTATTCGAGGGTGCCCTGGAGAACGCAGATGATCTCTTCGCCGGGGTGGAAGTGTTTGAACGGCGGCGAGTCCGGGGTGAACTCCACCCGGCTCTGGATGACCTCTCGTCCGGGAATGCTGAGATCGTGTCGCTGGAGGTCGACGCGCCACAACCCGGGTGCTCCCTCCACCGCTGTCGGACTGATGCCCTTCGGTCGATCCCCTCCGCTCACCACGGCCCCCTGTACGCCGTCGCGCAGACGGCACCCGCTCCGGTTGGCATATCCGCTCGAGGATATGGGGCCACCGACCGGTCCGGGGCGGAGATGACCGACAAGGGCGGCACCCGACGTGGCGGCGTGCGTCGTGGGCCGCGTGGACACCCGGTCACTGCCGAGCCGGATCCCACCACGTCAGATTGGCGGTCGCCTGGGCGACCGGTTCGATGATCTCCCACACCTCGGCGATCGACCCGTCGGCGATCCGCAGGACGTCGACGACCACGATCTCCGGTCCGCCGTCGGGCAGCCGACGTCGCGAGTGCACCACGACGTGGTCGCTGTCGGCCAGCAGGTGGAGGACCTCGACCCGCATGCCTGCGGTCGGGCTCAGCGCGGCGCGGACCGCGGCGAGCCATTCCGACTTGCTGGAGCGGGTCGAGTCTGGCCGGTGGTGGACGAAGTCCTCGGTCAGCAGCGCGCCGAGCGCGTCGACGTCGCCCGTCTCGGCCAGTCCTGCCAGGGCCCGCTGGACAATGATCTTGTTTTCGGTGCTCATGGCCGCAAGTGTTTCGCCGGCCCCGACGGTTGTCGATGACATCGCACTTCATGGTGTTCGGCGCGAAGCTGAGTACCCTCATGATCGTGTATGCGGTCGGGGACCTCCTGCGGCAGTGGCGGCGACGCCGGGGGCTCAGCCAACTCGACCTGGCGATCGCCGCGGATGTCTCGGCCCGGCACGTCAGCCTGGTCGAGACCGGCAAGTCCACGCCGAGCGCGGACATGATCCTCCGGCTCGCCGATCAGCTCCACGTGCCGCTGCGTGAGCGCAACCGGTTGTTGCTCGCCGCCGGCTTCGCACCCCGCTACCCGGAGCGCCCACTCGACGACGCCGCCCTGTCGGCTGCCCTCGACTCGGTCCGCAGGGTGCTGCGGGCGCACGAGCCGTATCCGGCACTGGTCTTCGACCGGCGGTGGAACATCGTGCTGACCAACAGCGCGATCGACCCGTTCTTCGCGCAGGTCGCCCCCGAGCTGTTGCGGCCACCGGTGAACCTGGTGCGGCTGGGCCTGGACCCACGCGGGTTCGCTCCCCTGGTCGTCAACCTGGCGGACGTGCGGGCGGTGTTCCGCAGCCGGATCTCGCGGCAGCTCGCCAACGCTCCCGACCCGGAGCTGACAGCGCTCTACGAGGAGTTGCTGAGTCCCGAGGACCCGGACGGCCAACGGGTCGACGCCGACGTGGTGATCCCGATGATCCTGCGGATCGGCGGACGTGAGCTGCGGCTGTTCTCGACCATCACCACGTTCGGCACTCCGGTGGACATCACGATCGACGAGATCGCTATCGAGTCCTACTACCCGGCGGACCCGGAGAGCGCCGCCTATTTCACGAAGGAGTAGCACCGTCCGAGCGACAAGGGTCGACGCTGGCGGCCAGGGCCGCGGCGGCGGCGCGGTCGAGCACCCCGTCGGCGACGACCACCGCGTGCCGGCCCCGCCGGCTCGTGCCGGCCGCGATGGTGACCGGCCGCTCGAACGCGAACGACACCCCCACGCCCGGGTACATCGCGGTCCGCGTGAACCACCTGTCGCCGTCGCCGAGACCGGTGAAGACCAGGGTGTACGCCCGCCCGTCCGGCCCGGTGCCGGCGAGGGCGACCCACGGTTCGGCGCACCCGTTCACCGCCTCCTCCCCCGTCGCCGAGGCGCTGAACACCCAGGCGGGCCGGGCCGAGACCGCCCGCCAGAAGAACCCGCCGTACCCGGCCCGGTCCGGGCGGCCGTTTGTGGTCGGGCTGCCCAGCCGCACGTCCTGCCCGGCCGGGGCCCGCAGCGTGTAGTCCACGTCCAGCCGCCAGGCCGGCACGTCCCTGGTCAACGCGACCGCGCTGAGCCGACGGTCCTCGGTGAGCAGCACCGACGCCTGCGGGTCGCGCCATTCGAGCCGGTGCGCCAGCCGGTCGGCGGACCGCTGCGACCAACCGGTGTGCACGATCCGCCCGTGGTCGGCCCGCCAGGTGTAGCCCACGTCGCGGACGTAGCTGCGCCCGCCCCAGAGGTTGGCGCCGTTGACGTCCGGCACGGCCAGGGAGGCACCGAGGTGCCAGACGTGGTCGGCGGGCAGCGCGTCGGTGACCACAGTGCCGCCCAGGGTGCGGACCGGATGCAGGTACGGCCGCGGTCCGTGCCGCACGTCAAGCGCCGGGTCGACAACGTACCGGGCCACCTCCGTGCCGCCGACCACCAGCCGCGCCGGCTGGTGCTCGCCGTCGCCCGCCGGCAGCCGGGACCCGGGACCGGCGCTCACCGTGACTCCCGGTCGGCACGCGCCGGCTGCCGACCGGCGACGGCCACCGGCTGCCGACCAGCGACGTGCGCCAGCGGCGAACCGGCGACGGTGACCGGCTGTCGACCGGCGGCGTGCGCCGGTGCCGGCCGACGGCCGGCGACGGCGTGCAGGGCGGCCACCGTGTAGCCGGCGAGGATCGGTACCGCGACCGGGGTGACGAGCACGGCGAGCAGCCCGGCGAGCGCGGTCACCCCGGCGAGCGCGGCCCACCGGGTGGGCGCGTCGAGGCAGGCGCGGGCGGCGGACCGGGCCGCCGCCCGCCACCGCCCACCCCCGTCGCCGCCCACCTCGACGACGACCAGCCCGGCGTACCCGGCCAGGCCGGCCGCGACCAGTGCGGTCACCAGCAGTGCCGGCGGCCCGCCCGGCACCCGGCCGGTGGCCAACGCGGCCAGGTCGGCGGCGAGCAGCCCGGCCACGGCGAGCGCGAGCAGGCTGACCGGCACACCCGGCAGCACCGAACGGACGAACCGGCGCAGGATGGCGCGTGCCGACGGCCAACCGCCGGTGCGCGTCCAGTAGTGCACCGCCGCGCTTGCGGTGCCGGCAGCCGCCGCCGCGGTGAGCAGCGGGGCTGCCGCCAGGGTCAACAGGATGCCGAGCAACGCCAGGTCGGCGGCGTCGCGGGTGACGTCGCGCCAGTCCCGCCGGCCGGTGGGGTCGGTCGTCGGTTCAGCCCTTGATGCCACTTGTGTTGATCCCCTCGACGAGCATCCGCTGGAACGCGACGAAGAACAGGAAGACCGGCAGCAGCGACAGCACCGACATGGCGAACATCGGCCCGACCGCGCTCTGGCTTGTCGAGTCGATGAACAGGGTCAGCGCGACCGGGACCGTGTAGTCCTGCAGTTGGGACAGGAAGACCAGTTGCCGGAAGAAGTCGTTCCAGGTCCAGATGAACGAGAAGATCGCCGTGGTGACCAGCGCGGGGCGGCTCAGCGGCAGGATGATGTGCCGGAAGATGCCGTACGGGCCGGCGCCGTCGATCCGCGCCGCCTCGTCCAGCTCGCGCGGGATGCCCCGCATGAACTGCACCATCAGGAAGACGAAGAACGCCTCGGTGGCCAGGAACTGCGGGACGAGCAGCGGCAGGTACGGCCATTCGCCGCCGACCAGCCCGAGCGTCCGGAACAGGATGTACTGCGGCACGATCAGGACGTGTTGCGGCAGCAGCAGCGTGCCGATCATGACGGCGAACCACACTCCGCGCAGCCGGAACCGCAGCCGGGCGAAGGCGTACGCGGCCAGTAGGCAGGAGAGCCCGTTGCCGACGACGGTGAGCAGGCTGACCATCGCGCTGTTGAGGAAGAACCGGCCGAAGCTGACGTCGAAGTTGGACCACCCTGCTGTGTAGTTGCCCGGGGTGAACCGCTCGGGCAGCAGCCCGAGGTTGTTGACGATCTCCTCCTGGGACTTCACCGAGGTGCCGACCATCCAGATCAGCGGGTAGAGCACCACGGCGACGATCGCGACCAGGATGAGCAGTCGCAGCAGCGGCCGGCCGCCAGGGCGTCGGCGTGGGCTCGGTAGCGCTACGGCCGTCGGGGTCAGCGTCACCGGTCCTCCTCGTCGGAGTAGTGCACCCAGAACCGTCCGGTGCTGAAGAAGATCGCGGTGATGACCGCGATGGCGAGCAGGAACACCCAGGCCATCGCCGAGGCGTAGCCCATGTCGAGTTCGGTGAAGCCGGTGATGTAGAGGTTCAGCGTGTACATCAGGGTGGAGTCGACCGGGCCGCCGGTGCCGTTGCTGAGCACGAACGCGGCGGTGAAGCCCTGGAACCCGTTGATCGTCTCCAGCACCAGGTTGAAGAAGATCACCGGGGAGAGCATCGGCAGTGTGACGTTGCGGAACTGGCGGAACCGGCCGGCGCCGTCGACGGCGGCGGCCTCGTACAGCTCGGTGGGCACCTGCTTGAGCCCGGCCAGGAAGATCACCATCGGTGCGCCGAACTGCCAGATGGCGAGCACCATAAGCGTTTCCAGGGCCCAGTCGGGGTCGTTGACCCACGGTTTGCCGGTGATGCCGAAGAGGCTCAGCAGCGAGTTGAACGCGCCGTCGCGGTTGAACATGTTGACCCAGACGATGGCCAGCGCGACGCTGCCGCCGAGCAGCGACGGCAGGTAGAACAGCCCACGGAACAACCCGACGCCGCGCCAGGCGCGGTTGAGCAGCAGTGCCACGCCGAGCGCCGCGACCAGCTTCAGCGGTACGGCGACAAGCGCGAAGGTCACTGTCACCCGCACCGCGTGCCAGTACGACGGGTCGGCGGTGAACATCCGTTCGTAGTTGGCGAGCCCCACCCACCGCACCTCGGAGAAGGGGGTGAGCACGTCGTAGTCGGTGAAGCTCAGGTAGAGCGACAGCAGCATGGGGATCGCCGTGACACCCATCAGGCCGATGAGCCACGGCGACAGGAAGACGTACCCCGCCAGACCTTCGGTGTGCCGGATGCGTCCGGGCCCACGCCGCTTGGGGTGGGCCCGGACGGATCCGGGGCCGCGTCGGGTCGGGTCGGGCGCCGTGGTCAACGCCACCTGCGGCTCCTCTCCTCGCCTGCTACGGCGGTCAGGCGATGGCGGACTTGCACGCCTCGACGAACTGGGTGGCGGCCTCGGCGGGGGTGGCCCGCCCGTACTGGGCGTTCTCGGCGGATTTGATCAGCTCGGACTTGACCTTGCTGTGTCCCTTGATCGGCACCTGCGGTGACGGGCCGAACTTCTGGGTCAGCTCGGCCTCGACGGCGATCGACTGCTTCATCGCCGGGTCTGTGGTGTCGTCGCTCACCACCCGGCGCAGGTCCAGGTTGGAGGGCAGGCCCCGGTCGGTGCCGAGCAGCTTGACCGCCGCCAGGTCGTTGTTCAGGAAGTTGATCACGTCGACTGCGACGTCCCTGTTCTTGCTGCCCTTGAACACCGACCAGTACATCGAGGCGCGGGCCCACTGCGCGCTGGGGTCACCGGGGTAGGCGATCACGCCCAGCTCGTCCTTCGTGTTCTTCTTCAGGTCGGGCATCTGGTTGGCCCACACCCACGAGGTCGCCGACTTGCCGGTGACCACCAGTTGCTTGGTGACGTCGCTGGAGTTGCCCTCGTGGATGACGTCCGCGGTCGGGGTGGCCCTGCGGTCGCGGGCGCCCTTCCACAGCTCGAACCACGTGGTGACGTCCTCGGCGGTGAAGCCCAACTCGGAGCCCTTGTAGAGATCCTTGCCCTGCTGGCGCAGCCAGACCCAGAGCGCCTTGTAGTCGGCGCTGGGGTCCTGGGTGCCGGGTACGCCGGTCTTCTTCGACACCTCCTCGGCCCAGGCGATGTGTTGCTCCCAGGTCATTCCGGTGGTGGGCTCGGGCAGGTTGTTCTTGGTCAGCAGCGTCTTGTTGTAGACCAGACCCTGGGTGTTCTCCCCGGCGGCCAGCCCGGCGAGTTTGCCGTCGACCACGCCGTACTGCCAGAGGCTCTCGGGGAACTTGGAGGTGTCCAGCTTGCCGGACTTCTGGTACGAGGTCAGGTCGAGCGTGGTGTTGCGGGCCGCGTACTCGGCCAGGTAGTTGTCGTCGATCTGGAACAGGTCCGGCGGGTTGCCGCCGGCCGTGAGCGTGGCCAGCTTGTCGAAGTAGCCCTGGTTGGCCTGCCAGGTCTTCTCGAATGTCACGTTCGGGTGCTTTTGGGTGTAGAGCGCCAGGGCGTCCTCGGTCAGTTTGGCGCGGGCGTCGCCGCCCCACCAGAAGATGGAGAGTTTGACCGGGGCGTTCGGGCCGGCGGCGCCGTCGTCGTCGCCGCAGGCGGCGGCCCCGAGCAGCAGCGGCGCGGCCACCGTCATGGCGAGCAGGCCGCGCAGCAGGCGCCGCCGAGGCAGCCGGGTACGGTCACTGCGCCCGACGGGCGCGTCAACTGTGGGAGGCGTTGCGGGGTGCATGTGCGCTCACTCCTCGGCATTAGGAGGCGACGGCGTCACCGGTGGCCGTGGTCGGGATGCCCGGGACCGCAGGGCGATGCGGGTCCGGGCCCTGCGGTGCGGCCAGGGGACGTGCCGGCCGGGCGTGCGGGCCCGGTCCGGTCGAGTCGCGGATGACCAGGTCGGTCTGCAGCATTACCTGTGCGGTGGTACGACGGACGCCGAGCGCCGTGCCGGCACCGGTTCCCCGCGCGCCGCGCGGTGACTCGATGTCCTGTTGCAGCAGCATGTCGACGGCCGTCCGGCCGGCGGCCCCGGTGGGGGTGGCCACCGTCGTCAGTTTGGGTCGGGTCAGTCGGCTGAGGGTGATGTCGTCGACCCCGACGACGCTCACCTCCTGCGGCACCCGGACCCCGAGCGCGTCCAGCCCTTCGATGAGGCCGATCGCCATCAGGTCGTTGTAGGCGAGCACTGCGGACACGCCGCTGCGGCGCACCTGCTCGGCGGCGGCGGCGCCGCCGCTCACGGTGGGCGCGTTCGGACCGAGCACTGTCAGCTCCGCGCCGCCGGCTCGGGCCGCCGTGCCGGCGGCGCGGCGCATCTCGCGGTTGGTCCACGAGCTGCGTGGGCCACCGAGCAGCGCGATGCCGCGGTGGCCCAGGCCGATGAGGTGCTCGACCGCCGAGCGGGCGCCCTGCCCGACGTCCATCAGCACGCAGGGCAGACCGGTCACCTGGCGGTTCACCACCACCAGCGGCACCTCGCGGCTGAGCTGCTCGATCAGGCTGTTGCTCATCCGCGGGCTGCACAGCAGCACCCCGTCGACCTGCTTGGCCAGCGCGTGGACCAGCTCCTCCTCGGCGGTGGGGTCCTCGTTGGTGTCGGCCACGAAGACGTGGTAGTCGCGGTGTCGGGCCTGGCTCTCCGCCGCCTTGATCAGCGGCGGGAAGAACGGGTTCGCGATGTCGGCGATGATCAGCCCGATGTTGTGCGTCCGCCCGGTGATCAGGGCCCGGGCGGCGCGGTTGGGGCGATAACCCAGATCCTCCGCGCAGGCCAGCACCCGGACCCGGGTGTCCGGGTTGACCAGGTGCGGGGCGGAGAAGGTGCGGGACACGGTGGAGATGTGCACACCGGACGCCCGGGCGACGTCCCGGATGGTGACTGGCACGGCTGACCCTTCGTCCGATGTGGCGGCGATCACGTGGGTGTGGCCCATTAATGCAAACGGTTGTGCCAGTGTCAACGGTCAATGGTTATGGCTGTGTTGCGTCCACCCTCCTCTCGGTGACATACAACCGCACAAAGACCAATAAATACCACCGCCTGCACCGCCATCGTTGACGTGATCGCATTGATCGTGATTACTTCATTGCAAACCTTTGCAGGATCATCCGGGAGGCGACCGCATGTCACCGAGAGCCGGCGGCCGGGTCCGGTACGCCGTGGTGGGCGCCGGCGCACGGGCGGAGATGTTCGTCCGGGCCCTGGTGCTCGACCACGCCGACACCGCCGAGCTGGTCGCCTTCGCCGACGTCAACCAGACCCGGATGGACACGCACAACCGCTGGCTGGCCGAGCTGGGCCACCGCCCGGTGCCGACCTACCGCGCCGCTGACTTCGCGGCCATGCTGGACTCCGAGCACGTCGACGTCGTGCTTGTCACAAGCGTGGACGTCAGCCATGACGCGTACGTGGTGGCCGCTCTGCGCGCCGGCCGCGAGGTGGTCACCGAGAAACCGATGACAGTCGACGCGCCGCGCTGCCGGCGCATCCTGGACGCGGTCACCGAGACCGGCGGTCGGGTGACAGTCGCGTTCAACTACCGCTACAACCCCCTGCACGAGCAGGTCCGCCAGCTGCTCGCCGACGGCGCGGTCGGCGAGATCGGCTCGGTGCACTTCGAGTGGCTGCTCGACGTCCGCCACGGCGCCGACTACTTCCGCCGCTGGCACCGCGACAAGGCCACCTCCGGCGGGCTGATGGTGCACAAGGCCAGCCACCACTTCGACCTGGTCAACTGGTGGCTGGCCGCCACCCCCGTCGAGGTGTACGCCGCCGGCCGGCTCTTCTTCTACGGCGAGCAGGGCCGCCGGCACGGCTACGCCCGTGACTACGACCGGGCGTACGGCTCCCCCGCCGCCGCCGACGACCCGTTCGCGCTGCGACTCGACGCGCATCCCCGGTTACGCGAGCTGTACCTCGACGCCGAGGCCGAGGACGGCTACCAGCGTGACCGCAACGTCTTCGCCCCCGGGGTGAGCATCGAGGACGACATGGCGGTCCTCGCCCGCTACTCGACCGGTGCCACCATGACGTACCACCTCACCGCGTACGCGCCCTGGGAGGGCTACCGGGTGATGGTCAACGGCAGCCG
The DNA here is from genome assembly GCF_040649135.1 of Micromonospora sp. NPDC049047. Classification (NCBI taxonomy): domain Bacteria; kingdom Bacillati; phylum Actinomycetota; class Actinomycetes; order Micromonosporales; family Micromonosporaceae; genus Micromonospora; species Micromonospora sp. NPDC049047. The sequence continues at coordinate 358,113 of NZ_JBEZEY010000001.1, read as the reverse complement.
CGGTCGGTTGGAGCTGGAGGTGACCGAGAACGACTTCGTCGACCGGGGCACCGCCGGCGCGGTCAAGGGCGCCGCCCTGCACGGCGCCGAGGCGCCGGCCGAGGGCGGTGGTGCGATGCTGACCCTGCGCCCGTTCTGGGCCCCGCCCCGGCAGATCCCGGTGCGGGGTCGCACCCGGCACGGTCACGGTGGCGCGGACGCCCGGATGACCGCCGTGCTCCTCGGTGGTCAACCCGACCCGATGGTCCGCGCCGCGACCGCCGAGGACGGCGCGTTGGCCCTGCTCACCGGCCTGGCCGCGAACCGGTCCTTCGAGACCGGCCAACCGGTCCGGGTCGCCGACCTGCTCACCCCCCACTGACCAGGAGACGAGGAGCCCATCCCCGTGCCGACGCTCGACCACACCGACCTGCTCCTGCCGCCCGAACCGGGCCAGCGCGCGCTGGCCCGGGAGCTGTACGCCCTCGCGGCGGAGCAACCGATCATCTCGCCGCACGGGCACGTCGACCCCGCCCTGCTCGCCGAGGACCAGCCCTTTCCGGACCCGGCGCGGCTGCTCATCGTGCCCGACCACTACCTGACCCGGATGCTGCTCAGCCAGGGCGTTCCCCCGGCGGAGCTGGGCGTGCCCACCCGCGACGGCAGCCCGGTGCAGACCGACGGCCGGGCGATCTGGCGACGCTTCGCCGCGCACTGGCACCTGTTCCGGGGCACCCCGTCACGGCTCTGGCTGGAACAGACCTTCCGCACCGTGTTCGGCGTGCACACCCCGCTCGGCCCGGCCACCGCCGACGCCCTCTACGACGAGATCGCGGCCCGGCTCGCCGAACCGGACTTCCGGCCCCGGGCGCTGTTCGAACGGTTCCACATCGAGGTTCTCGCGACCACCGAATCCCCCCTCGACGACCTGAGCCAGCACGCCAAGCTGGCCGCCGACGGTTGGGGCGGGCCGGGCGGCCGGGTGGTCACCACGTTCCGCCCGGACGACGTGGTGGACATGGAGTTCGACGGCTGGTCGACGAACGTGGCACGGCTCGGCGAACTGGCCGGCGAGGACACCGGCACCTACGCCGGCTACCTGGCCGCCCTGCGGGCCCGACGGGCCGCGTTCATCGCCGCCGGGGCGACCTCCAGCGACCACGGCCACCCCACCGCACGCACCCTGGACCTGAGCCCGGCCGAGGCCGAACGGCTCTACGACCGGGGCCTTCGTGGCGCTGCCGACGCCGCCGACGCGGAGGCGTTCCGGGCGCACATGCTCATGGAGTTCGCCCGGATGTCGCTCGACGACGGCCTGGTCATGCAGCTGCACCCCGGCGCGGTCCGCAACCACAACCGGTGGCTGCACGCCCGGCACGGCCGCGACGTCGGCGGCGACATCCCGCAGGCCACCGAGTACGTGCACGCCCTCGCCCCGCTGCTGGAGCGCCACGGCAACGACCCCCGGCTGCGGGTGGTGCTCTACACCCTCGACGAGGACACCTTCACCCGCGAGCTGGCACCCCTGGCCGGCGGGTACGCCGCGCTGCTGCTCGGCGCTCCCTGGTGGTTCCTGGACTCTCCCGAGGGGCTGCGCCGGTTCCGGGAGACGGTCACCGAGACCGCCGGCTTCTACAACACCACCGGGTTCGTCGACGACACCCGGGCGTTCTGCTCCATCCCGGTACGCCACGACGTGGCCCGCCGGGTGGACGCCGGCTTCCTGGCCCGGCTGGTCGCCGAGCACCGGCTGCCCATGGACGAGGCCGCCGAGACCATCGTCGACCTGGCGTACCAGCTGCCCAAGCGGGCCTTCAACTTCAAAGGCGGTGACCAGTGAGCATCACCATCACCTCAGTCGAGGTGCACGACGTGCGGTTCCCGACCGCCGCGCGCGGCGACGGCTCCGACGCGGTCAACCGCGGCGACTACTCGGCGACGTACGTCGAGTTGGGCACCGACGCCGGGCCGAGCGGCGCGGGGTTCACCTTCACCAACGGCCGGGGCAACGAGATCACCTGCGCCGCGGTCCGCGCGCTGGCCCACCACGTCCGCGGGCGCACGGTCGAGGAGATCGCCGCCGAGCCGGTGGCGTTCTGGCGTTCGCTGAGCGCCGACGTGCAGCTGCGCTGGCTGGGCCCCGAGAAGGGCGTCATCCACATGGCGACCGGGGCGCTCGTCAACGCGGTGTGGGACCTGCGGGCCACCCTCGCCGGCAAGCCGATGTGGCGGTTCCTCACCGAACTGTCCACCGACGACCTCGTCGCCAGCATCGACTTCAAGCACATCAGCGACGCGCTCACCCCCGACGACGCAGCGGCGATCCTCGACAAGGGACGCGACGGCCTGCCCGACCGGTTGGCGACGCTCGAACGGGACGGCTTCCCGTCGTACACCACCTCGGTGGGGTGGCTCGGCTACCCGGACGACAAGGTGCGGGCGCTGACCCGGCAGGCGTACGCCGACGGTTGGCGGGCGATGAAGATGAAGGTCGGCGGCCCGCTCGCCGACGACCTGCGCCGGGCCCGGATCATCCGGTCCGAGATCGGCCCGGACGCGCTGCTGATGATGGACGCCAACCAGGTCTGGGACGTCGACGAGGCGATCACCGCGATGGCCACGCTCGCCGAGGTCGACCCGTACTGGATCGAGGAGCCGACCCACGCCGACGACATCCTGGGCCACGCCCGGATCGCGCGGGCGGTCGACGAGCTGACCGGCGGGCGGTGCCGGGTCGCCACCGGTGAGGTGGCGGCCAACCGGGTGATCTTCAAGCAGTTGTTGCAGGCCGAGGCGATCGGGGTGATGCAGGTCGACGCCTGCCGGGTCGGCGGCGTCAACGAGGTGCTCGCCGAGTTGCTGCTGGCGGCGAAGTTCGGGGTGCCGGTCTGCCCGCACGCCGGTGGGGTCGGCCTCTGCGAGTACGTCCAACACCTGGCGATCTTCGACTACCTGCGGGTGGGCACCGCCCTCGACGGGCGGATGATCGAGTACGTCGACCACCTGCACGAGCACTTCGTCGACCCGGTCCGCACCCGCGGTGGCCGCTACCTGCTTCCCGAACAGCCCGGCTACAGCGCCACCCTGAAGCCGGCGTCGATCGCCGAGTTCCGCTTCCCGGACGGCCCGGCATGGCGGTGACCGTCGGCGCCTCCCGGCTCGGCCTGGGCGTGCTGCGCCGGCTACCCGCCGAGGCCCGTCCCCTCGTCCGGCCGGGCACGGTGCCGACCGGCATCGTCCACCTGGGGCTCGGCGCGTTCCACCGGGCGCACCAGGCGGTCTTCACCGAGGCGGCGGTCGGCGCGGCCGGCGGGGACTGGGGCATCGTCGGCGTCGCCCCGCGCAGCACCGCGATCGTCGAGGCGCTCGCCGCCCAGGACAACCTGTTCAGTGTCAGCACCCTCTCCGCCGCCGGCAGCGGCACCCGGGTGGTGGGCGCCCTCAGCGGTGTGCGGCACGCGCCCCACGACCCGGACGCGGTGGTCGCGCTGCTCGCCGACCCGGCGGTGCGGGTGGTGACCCTGACCGTCACCGAGAAGGCGTACCAGCTCGACCCGGTGACCGGGCACCTGTCCCCGGACTCGGCGCTCGCCGCCGACCTGGCCGGCGGCCGGCCACCGACCACAGTGCCGGGGCTGCTGCTGCGCGGGCTGGCCGCGCGGGCCGCGGCGGACGCCGGACCGGTGGCCCTGGTCAGCTGCGACAACCTGCCCGCCAACGGCCGACGACTACGCGGCATGCTCGACCAGACGGTCGGGCGTGCCGCCGGGGTGCCCGCCGGGCTCGTCGACTGGGTGGCCGGCAACGTCACCTGCCCGGGCACCATGGTGGACCGGATCGTGCCGGCCAGCACCCCGGCGACGATCGAGGCGGCCCGCCGGGCGCTCGGCGTGACCGACCTGGCCGCGGTCGCCGCCGAACCGTACGCGCAGTGGGTGATCGAGGACGACTTCCCCGGCGGCCGGCCGGGCTGGGAGCACGCCGGCGCGGTGCTCACCGGCGACGCCGGCCCGTGGGAGCGGTTGAAGCTGCGTGCCCTCAACGGCGTGCACTCGGCAGTGGCGTACCTGGGCGCGCTGGCCGGGCGGGAGACGATCGCCGACGCGCTGGAGATCCCGCACCTGGCCGACGTGCTGCGCCGGCTGATCGCCGAGGATGTCGCGGCCAGCTTCACCCCGCCGGACGGGGTCCGGGTGGTCGACTACGGCGAGCAGGTCCTCGCCCGGTTCAGCAATCCGGCGATCCACCACCGCACCCTCCAGGTCGCGCTGGACGGCTCGCAGAAGCTGCCGCAACGCGTCCTGCACACCATCGTCGACCTGCGCGCGGCCGGCCGGTCCGCGCGCTGGGGCGCGCTGGTCGTGGCGTCCTGGTTGCGCTTCGCGCTGGGGTACGCCGACGACGGCCGGCCGCTGCCGTTGCAGGACCCCCTGGCCGGGCCGATCCGGGCCGCCCTGGACGCCGGCGGGCAGACCCCGACCGGCGCGGTGGACGCCGTCTTCGCGCTCCGCGAGATCATCCCGGCGGAGGTGGCCGCCGACGACGAGGTCCGCGCCGAGGTGATCGGCTGGCTGACCGCGCTGGGACGACACGGCGTCGAGGCCACCGTGGCGGGTGCCCGGTGAGCCGCCCGGCCGGTGACCGGTGAGCGGCGGGGCGACAGCGACGCCGCCCCGGGTGGCGGTGGTCGGGGCGAACGGGCACGGCCGCTGGCACCGGCGCGTGCTCGCGCCGCTGCACGCCGCCGGCCGGTTGCGGCTGGTCGCCCTTGTCGACGTCCAGCCGGTGCAGGACGATCCGGCGGCACCGGTGCCACCCGGGGTCGAGGTGTTCACCGGGCACCGGGCGATGCTCACCGCCACCCGACCGGAGGTGGTGGTGATCTGCACCCCGCCGCACACCCACCTGGCGATCGCCCGGGACGCCCTGGCCGCCGGTGCGGACCTGCTGCTGGAGAAGCCGCCGGTGCTGTCGCTCGCCGAGCACGAGGAGCTGACCTGGGCGCTCGCCGCCGCCGGCCGGGTGGCGCAGGTCGGCTTCCAGGCGCTCGGCTCGGCGGCGCTCACCGCGCTCACCGACGCGCTCGCCGCGGGCCGGCTGGGCACCGTCACCGGCATCTCCACGGTCGCCGCCTGGCAACGGCCGGACGCCTACTTCGTCCGCTCCCCGTGGGCCGGTCGACGCAGCCTGGACGGCCGGCCGGTGCTGGACGGCGCGCTTGTCAACCCGCTCGCGCACGCGGTGATGCAGTGCCTGGCGGTCGCCGAGGCGCTGGGCGGGGCGCCGCCCTGGCCGGTGGCGATCGAGGTGGAGCGCTACCGGGTCCGGCCGATCGAGGTGGAGGACACCGCGGTGCTGCGGATCCTGTTGCGCGCCGGCCCACCCGTGCTGGTGGCGGTGACCCTGGCCGCTGAGGAGTTCGTGCCGGGCGAGGTGACGGTGACCGGTACGGCGGGACAGGCGGTGCTTGAGTACCCGACGGACCGGCTGCGGCTGCCCGGGGACGTGGTGACCCGCCGGATCCCGGGGCGGCAGGGCTTGCTGGAGAACCTGCTCGCGCACCGGGACGACCCGTCGGGGGTGCCGCTCATCGCCCCGCTGGCCCGTACCGCGCCGTTCACCGCCCTGCTGGACGCGTTGCGGGCCGCCCCCGAACCGCGACTGCTCGACGGCGACCTGGTGACGGACGTCGGGTCGGGCGCGCAGCGGGTCCGCCAACTGCGGGGCGTGATCGACGTGTTGCGTCGGGCGGCCGAGCGGGGGGCGCTGCCGAGCGAGCTGGCGGTGCCGTGGGCGACCGCCGGATACCGCGCGGACGTGACGAGATAGGCGGCCCGCCCCGACTCCGGCGGGCCTCATCGGACAGTTCGTCAGCACGTGAAGGGACAACAGCGATGCGTAGACCCCTCCTCGGCCTGCTGGTGCTCGCCCTCCTGCTCGTCGCCGCACCGGGCCCCGCCCGTGCCGACGTCCGGTCCACCGAGCGGCTCTCCTGGCTGGCCCGTCACCTCGGCCGACAGTCCCTGCCCGAACGCGACGGCTGGGCGGCCGAGGGTGCCGGCACCACCGGCGGCTCGGCGGCCAGCCCCGAACGGACCCGGGTGGTGCGTACCCGGGCCGAGCTGGTCGCCGCGCTTGGCGGTGACAACGCCAGCAACGCCACAGATGCCACAGCGAAACTCATCTACGTCGACGGCGCCATCGACGGCTTCGAGGGACCGGACGGTACGCCGCTGAGCTGCGCCGATCTGGCCGATCCGGGGTACCGGCTGGACACCTACCTGGCCACGTACGACCCGGCGGCGTGGGGTCGGGTGGCGCCGGCCGGGCCGGTGGAGGAGGCCCGGGTGCGCTCGGTGGCGAACCAGACCCGCCAGACCCAGATCAACGTCGGCCCCAACACGACGATCATCGGGCTGCGTGGCGCCCGGCTGACCGGGCTCACTCTCATGATCGACCGGGCGTCGAACGTCATCGTCCGGAACCTGACCTTCGTCGACGCCCGGGACTGCTTCCCCGCCTGGTCCCCGACCGACGGTGAGGCCGGCAACTGGAACAGCCAGTACGACCAGATCTCGGTCCGCCGCAGCGAGCACGTCTGGGTCGACCACAACAGCTTCACCGACGGTGCCAACCCGGACAGCGCCCAGCCGGTCTACTTCGGGCGGCCCTACCAGGTGCACGACGGGTCGTTGGACGTCACCCACACCGCCAGCCTGGTCACCGCGTCCTGGAACCGCTTCACCGGGCGGGACAAGCTGATGCTGATCGGCTCGTCGAACACCGTCGGCCCGGACGTGGACCGGCTGAAGGTCACAGTGCACCACAACCTCTTCGACGGTGTGCTGCAACGGCTGCCCCGGGTGCGCTTCGGTCAGGTCGACGTCTACAACAACCACTACCGGCTCGGCGGGGAGGGTTTCCAGTACGCCCTCGGCGTCGGGGTCCAGTCGGCGATCCACGCGGAGCACAACTTCTTCACACTGGACCCGACTGTCGACCCGGCGGACCTGCTCTACGACTGGGGTGGCACCGGGCTCACCGAGCGAGGGTCCTGGGTGCGCCAGGGCGCCGGACCGGCCCGGCCTGTCGACCTGCTGGCCGCGTACAACGCGAGCCACGATCCGGACCTGGCCGCCGACGCGGGCTGGACGCCCACCCTGCGCCACGATCCCGCGCTACCGGCGCCGCTGGTCCCACTCCTGGTGAATCCCCTCGCCGGGGCCGACCGGCTGCCGACCTGACCGCGCGACCGGGTCGGGCCCGCGGTCGGGTCGGCGACGTTTGGGCTCATCGATGTGGTGAAGATCGGCTATAAGTGACGCATGGACTTCCCGCCGCACCTGGGCAGCATGCCGATGCACGCGATCACCGAGATCCACGGCGAACCGGGCCTGCTGGAACGCTTCCGGTTGGAGGTCCAGCAGTTCGACGAGGCCGCCCGTGCGCGGCTGACCGCCGCGCTCGACCTCGCCGCCGAGTTGCACCGCGACGACCGGCGCGTCCGCGAGCCGTACCTCAACCACCTGCTGCGGGTGGCGATCCGGTTGATGCACCACTACCAGGTGCGCGACGTGGACGTGATCGTCGCCGGCCTGCTGCACGACGCGGTCGAGGACCACCCGGTCGAGCTGGCCGACGGTGCCGCCGGCACCGACCCGACCGCTGCCGCGCTGGCCGCGCTCGCCGCGCGGTTCGGCACGCGCGTCGCGACGCTCGTCGCCGCCGTCACCAACCCGGTGTACGACCCCGAGCGGGACCGCAACACGCAGTACCGCGAGCACCTGGCGGTCAGCCTGGACCGCGAGCCCTGGGCCCGGGTGATCAAGGTGTCGGACTTCACCGACAACGGCGTCGGGGTGATCCACACGGTTGGGCCGAAGGTCGTCTCGTCGGCCCGGAAGTACCGGCCGCTGGTGCCACTCTTCCGGGACCTGATCGGCCGGCCGGACACCCCGTTGTCGGCGGTGGTGAAGCGGCACATCTTCGGCCAGCTCGACCTCGCCGAGGAGCGGTTCAGCGCCATCCTGGACCAGCCCGCCCACCCCAACTGACCTGCGCAATCATCACTCGACCGGGTTTTGTGACAAGCTCTCGGATCTTTGCCTCCTGCTGCGGCATTACGGTGATTTTGCGTCAGTTGGGAGGCAGAAGTCCTCTCGATCGAAGTTCCGACGCGCCCCCGATCGAGAGGACTCGGACCATGCGCGACCTTTCTCGTCGCGACCTGCTCAAGGCAACGGCCGTCGGTGCCGGAGCGGTCGCCCTCCCGGGCATGATTGCCGGCAGTTCGGCGTTGGCCGCGGACGGCCCGTCCTTCGGTGACAAGTACCCGCCGGCCACGTTGACCGGCCGGATCGTTCATCCGCAGAGCCCCGACTACGCGCAGGCGAGCCTCGGCTGGGACGAACTGTTCGTGCGCTACCCGCTGGTGATCGTCTTCGCCCAGGAGACGCAGGACGTCGTCAACGCCCTCACCTGGGCCCGGCAGCACGACGTCGCGCTGCGGGTGCGCAGCGGCCGGCACAGCCTGGAGGGCTGGTCGAACGTCGACAACGGCCTCGTGATCGACGTCAGTGAGCTGAAGGACGTCCACATCGACACCGCCACGCGCACGGCGAAGCTCGGCGCCGGGCTCAACCAGTCCGAAGCGGTCACCGCACTCGGGGAGTACGACCTCGCGGCCACGACCGGAACGGAGGGGACCGTCGGCCTGTCCGGCGCGACCCTCGGTGGCGGCTTCGGGTTCCTCACCCGCTACCTCGGCATGGCCTGCGACAACCTGATCGGGGCGGAGATCGTCGTCGCGGCCGGGGCCGACGGCGCCAAGGTGCTCGAGGTGGACCCGTGGCAGCACGCGGACCTGCTCTGGGCGCTGCGCGGCGCCGGAAACGGCAACTTCGGCATCGTCACGTCACTCACCTACCAGGTGGCTCCCCTGGCGAGCGTCGCCTACCTGCAGGTGACCTGGCCGGGCCTCGACAATCTGCGCGAGGTCTTCGACACCTGGCAGCACACCGCACCGTTCAGCGATCCTCGGCTCGGCACTCAGGTCGAGGTCCACCCGGACTCGATCCTGCTGTTCGCGGTGCTCGCCGAGGGCTCGGAGGCGGAGGCGCGCAGGCTGCTGGAGCCGCTGCTCTCGATCGGCAATCCCGAGGTCAGCGTGCAGATCGGCGGCTGGAGCGAGACGTACGCCGGATTCCAGATCCCGAACGACGAAGAGCCGGCGAAGTGGAAGTTCTACTCACAGTTCACCAGGCAGCCCTTCCCGGCAGAGGCGATCAGCATCGTCCGCCAGTTCATGGAAAAGGCCCCGTCACCGGACAGCAACTTCTTCACCCAGGCCTTCGGCCGGGGCGCCCAACGGCAGGAGCCCTTCGGCGGGGCGGCGTTCCCGCACCGCGACGCGCTCTTCTACTCGGAGCCCGGCGTCGGCTGGGGCACGCGCGGCGAACCGGACAGCGACGACGCCATCACCCCGCTCGCCCAGGCCTGGATCGCCGAGTTCAGCCTGGCGCTGCGGCCCTACGTGGACGGCGCCTACGTCAACGTGCCGAACATCGGCATGGCGGAGTGGGAGGAGGCCTACTGGGGTCGCAACTTCCCGCGGCTGCGCAAGATCAAGGCGAAGTACGACCCGCACAACGTCTTCCAGTACGAGCAGAGCATCCCGCCCGCGACCCACTGACCTCGGTGGCCGGCGGCGCGGGTGACCCCACTCGCGCCGCCGGCCAGCGCCCGGCACGACACGGGCGGGCCGGCTTGCTCACGAGCGACACACCTCAGCGTCACATCTATGCCCATCGGACCGTGCGCCTCCGGACGCCGCAAGCAGCCGTGCGACGTCATCGGCCCCGGGGCTGGCGTACCGTCGTGGCGCGCGGGAGCGGTCAGCAGGGCGGGGCCTCCCGCAGGACCACGCGCAGCGGGTGGGGTGCGGAGCTGGCGAGGTCGCCGAGCACTGTGCACAGCAGGGCGTACTGATCGGCCGGCTCGTCGACAAACAGCTGACCGGCGTCGCTGACCAACAGGGTGAGCGGCCCGGCGGCCAACCGGTCCCGGAGCGCGTCGGCGAGGGCGTCCCAGGTGTGTCCGAGGTGGGTTGGCAGGGCCAGCGCGTCGGCCAGCGCGGCGAAGAGCGCGGGCCGGGTGCGGGTCGCCGCGCCGGCCAGCACCACCGCGCCCGGCGCTTCCTGCGCGTCGTCACGGCACACGGTCAACCAGTTCGGCGATCGTCCGTCGTCCTCGTCGGCCAGCACGTCTCTCCTGATCCGTCGGGCACCGAAACCACAGGGCCGGCCGGCGGCGAGACCGCTACCGACCGGCCCGGGACCGGTCAGAGCCGGTAGAAGTCGGTGTAGTGGTTGGGCGAGAACCAGGTGACCCCGGTGCTGCGGTTCACCACGATCCGGTACGCGTCCCGGGCGGCGCCCTGGGTGCGCGGGTAGACGTCGTACTCGTAGTAGGTGGCGTTGGTCGGCAGTTGGCCCTCGTAGTTGTAGAAACGACCGCCGGCGAAATTGGACAGGCCGCCGCTCCACGAGTACCAGGCGCGGCTGGTCGGGAACCCCTTGGCGGCCCACCCGGAGCGGGCGGTGCGGGCGTCCGCGCAGCGACTGACAGTGCAGGAGCTGTAGATCGCCGCCGAGGCGGAGTCCGCCAACCGCGGGGCCACCACGGACGGGCCGACCAGCGCGGCGGCGACCATGGTGAGGAGCAGGGCGAGAGAGGTGGTACGCCGGCGGATCGCGCCGAGCGTGGCCAGCGGGGAAACGAGGTGTGACACAGGCTGCCTCCAGACTCCGAGCCATCGATCCGCGCCACTGTCGGATCGGATCCCAGTCTCGCCGCTGCCTGTCGACATCGACAGCCCTCGTTGCCGCAACCCGGCCAGAATGCTCGGTGAATCCTCGGTGATCCGCCCTCCCCCGCGCAGCCGCCGCACCCACGCACTCATCATCAGCAAGCGACAGCGCGGTGTCGGACAGGTCCGACTCGTCCCCCACCGGCGTGGCGGCGAGGATACCGGTCACCGGTTGTTAGCGTGGATTGCGGATCCGTGACCGTGGAGGGGTGCCCATGACGGATGCCCCCGATGGGAGGCCGAGGCCCGCGGACCAGTGGCGACATCGGGGCATCCGCTGGTTGACCGTCGCCCGCGACGTGAGTGTCCGCGGGTGGCGGTGGTGGGCGCGGACCTGGGATCGGCTTGTCGCCGCCCTCCAGGACGAGGCCCCCGTCGGCTCCGCTGCCGACCCGTCCCCCGCCGGCCCGCTCGTCGAACAACGCGACGCGCCCCGGCTGATCGCGGTGCCCGCGCGCGGCTACGTGTACTCCTTCCACATCCGCGCCACGTTCGCCTGGTCGTCGCCGGTGAGCCTCCGCGCCGAGGTGCTGAGCTGGTACGTGCGGTACTTCCAGCCCACCGCCGTGCAGCGACTGACCCGGATCGCCGCCGACGCCGCCCGGGACCTACCGCCGCATCGGGCCGCCGACCTGGAGGTGGCGCTGCAACAGGCGCTGGCCGACGAACCAGAGTGGACCTACCAGCGGGGTGACCTCGTCATCACCTGCCGCCCCGACGCCGCCGTCCGCCTCGACGAGCGGATCATGCCGGCGCTCCAACCGCACGTCGACCGGATGCTGAAGCTGGAGTACCAGTTCGACGAGCAGCTACGCAAGGCCCGCTACGCCGAGGAACTCAGCCGCCAGTGGACCACGATCCTGAACGCCCACGCCGATGACCAGGACATCGCCGACGCCCGCGACCACCTGCTCAGCACCCAGCAGGCAGCCGCAAGATGGATCACCGATCTCCTCCACCACCACGCCGACCCCCCAACCACCCCGCCTCCCACCCCGACCCACAGCCCACCCAGCCCACCCAGCCGACCCAGCCCACCCAGCCCACCCAGCCCACCCAGCCCACCCAGCCCACCCAGCCCACCTCGATTCATGATCACTTAATGCTGGGCAGCTTTTCTGAGGTGCCAGTAACTACTCCGCATTAAGTGATCATGGGCGGAGACGGCGGCTGGCGAGGATGGCACGGGTCTCCTCCCGGACCCGGGCCGGGTCGGCCAGGAGACGACGGTGGCTGAAGCGGACGACGAGGATGCCGACAGTGGCCAACAGGGCGTCACGCCGGAGGTCGATCTCGCGCTCGGTCGGGTCGCCGTGGCTTGTCGCGCCGTCCAGTTCGATGTCGACCCGCTCCGCCTCGGCGTACATGTCAAGGTAGATCGTCCGAGCGCCGACGCGCATCCGCGCCTGCCGGATGAACGTCGGCAGGTCGGGGCCGACGAAGACGTGCTCGTGACCCCACACCTCCAAGGGGCTGCGGCAGCCGGCGAGGAGCCGATCCACAAGCCTGCGCACCGACGCGCGGTCGGTCAACCTCGGCACCTCGGCAAGAGCGGCGGTGAGTCGCTGCGGTGTGGTGAGCCGTTCATTTACCGCACGGATGAGCAGCCCCGGCCGGTCGACAGTCGGCAGCAGCGGCCAGCAGTCCACCAGGGTCCGGTCGAGCCGGGTGATCGGCACCCCGCTCCGGATGACCGCGTGCGGCGGCTCTACCGCGAAGCCGGGGCGGCGGCGCACCACGAGATGCGGCCAGTCACGCAGGCCCGACCCCACGGGCAGGTCGAGATGCACCGGCTCGCCCGGCGGTTGACGGCGTAGACCCCACACGTCCAGCGCGGTCAGTCGGCTGAGCGCAGCCCGCCCGCCCCCGTACGCCAGCGCAGCGCGGCGAGCCAACTCCGGCTCGACCCGCGCAAGCATCGGCAACTCGGTCCGGGCATCCCCGACGAGTGACCGATCGACATAGACCTCCGGCAGGAGCCGGACCAGTCGACCGGCCCGGCACGCTCCCTGAAGCGTCCACGAAGGCGCCACGCCCAGCACGTCCCGGCGGGTGACCAACCCGCCGCGGCGTACCAGCAGGGATTTCAGTCGGACGTCCACCAGCCCACCATGCCGTCGTCCCTGCCGCCGCGCGGGCCGCTGTGGACAACGACAGGACCTGTGCACAACGGCCCGGACCGTGCTCGACTGTGGTATCGCGCACCGCGACTCACATTGACGGGACGTCCGCGTCCTCGATCCGCTCCACCCCCAGATACTCAAGAAGGTTCGCCTGGTCGTTGCCATCAAGGGCCTCGAACGCCGCGTAGGCCCTCGCCCGCGCATGTGGTGTCCCCGCGGCCAGCAGGCCGACTATCGCCGCCCAGGCGTGGTTCACCAGGTGCATCACGCGGTCCTCGCGCAGGGTGGCCAGCCGGCTCAACCGGTCGAGCTGGTCGGCGGCCTCGTCGTCCGTCCGCGCCCGATAGATCAACTCGAACAGAGCCCTGCCCCGGTAGGCGTCCCGGCTGGCAGCGAGGTCCGCCAGTTCGTCGTTGGTCATCCCACCCACGGGCGAGACCGGAAGGTCGGGAGGAGGCGGCACGGTCATGGCCCAACTAAACCGGCTCAGCCGGATCGACGCCGCCCCGACTCCACCCAGCGGAGCGGCCGTCGTGGCCGCCGTTCGGCGCGCCAGCACAGACCGACCCGGGCATCCGAGCCGACGATCACCCGGCCCGGCCGAACCACACCCCACCCACCCGATCTGGGCGCGCCTCCCCCATGCTCGGGGGTTGACGGTGGGAGGTGGTCGCCGGACGCATCACAGGCTGTTGACGGCCTGGGAGACGCGCAGCACGGCATCGGCGACGGCGGTCACCGTGCCGGCACCTGCCAGCAGCGCCGGGAGCAGGCTGCGGATGCCCTCCACGTTGGGCCGCGGCTCGGCGGCGTACGCCGCAGCCGTGCTTGCCAGTTGGGTCAGCCGTTCGGCCTCGCGAACCTCCGTCCGGTGCTTCGCGATCTCGTCGACCATTGCGGCGACGAGACCGGCGAGATCCGAGCCTCGACTGAAGTCGTTGCTCCGGTTGTGCACCTGCGCGTGGTCACCGAAGACGTTCGCCTCACCGGTGATGTCGCCGCCGAAGTTGAACTGACTCACTGACTCCTACTTCCTGGTCGCCGACCGGCCGGAGCCGCAGGCCACCAACCGATCAGGCCGCCTGGTCATCGCGATCGAAATTCGACACCCGTCCGTGGTTCCCGAAGATGTTGCCCCGGCCGGACACCTCCCCGATGTTGGTGATGTTGTTGATGATCCGCTGCTTTCCGGCGGCTATCTCGGACGTGTCGATCCCCTTGTCGGTCAGGAACGCGACCAGACAGTCGATCACTCCTCGCTGCATCCGTAACAGACAGTCACGCACATCCGCGATCTCGAAGTAGCTCTCGATGCTCGTGGTCGCGGCGAGCTCTCGCGCGCTGAAGGGCGCCCCGTAGTCGTAGCGTCGGCCCTCCTGGAGCGCCTCGTAGTGATGTTGCGTCCGATTCTCGTGCGCCTCGGCCAGATCGATGCCCCGGTCCGAGCGCCGGAACAGCTCGGCGACGTAGGTGCGCCACGCCGCGATGGTCAGTGCCCAGGTGGTCGAACGGCCATGAAGAGGGCTGAGATCCTCCCCGAACAGACCGTAGAACCCGGTGGCGGGCGCGGAGTCGCGAAGGACGGGCGGCAGGACGAAGGCGGCGAACTCGCAGGACAGAATGCCCTGTTCGAGGGTGTAGCGGGCGAAGAGCGTGACGACGATCTGGCTACCCACGAGGCTCTTCGCCAGACACACGTACGTCCTGGCCTGCTCCCCCGGCGCGTCGCTGCCCAGATCCACCCAGGAGGTGTCCAGCCGGCACGGCGGGCGTACCTCGTCGGGATGGAACAGCCCCTCGCAGTCCGGCAGCACGTCCCCCCGCACGTAGATCCGTTTGGTGACCTCGATGTCGCTCAGCCCGAGCCGTGACCCGGCGAGCCGGATCAGATCGTCGTGCAGTTCTCGGATGGAGAAGGTCGCAGGTGGTCGCGTACCGTCTCGATTCTTTTCTCGACTGCGGCTGACGTCGATGGGTGGCAGTGCCCAGCGGCCGATCTCGGTGCCGCTGCCGACGAACGGGCTGTCCGCGTCAACCTCGAAGACGATCATGTTGGCGTCCTGCAGGGCGGCGAGTCCTTCCTCCAGGTCGGAGTCGAGCTCTGGCGCCTGGGTGGCCAGCGGCTTCTCCTCCGCCATGGTGTCGATCGCCGCCGCGCGGGTCTGCTGAAGACTGAGGAAGGTGGTGCGCCACCCGACTCCGCAGGCCACGACGATGAGCGGCAGCGCGAGCAGCGCCGTGACCACTCCGTCGCGCCAGAGGAGGAGGACGCCGAGCGCGACCAGGATGAGCAACGAATATCGCGTCAGCGCGACCGCGCCGTACAGCTCCCGCCACCGAGTGTCGGCCGCCCGGGCGTGCCGCACCAGCGCAACCGCGTCCACCCCGAACGGGGGGCACCACGCTTTCGGGTTGTCGATGCTGTAGTGCAGCAACACCTGCGCCGCCAACGGCGGGTGCAGGTGCATGGCACAGCACATCTGTCGACTGGCCAGATCGTTCGGCACCGAGGGCAGCACCGAACCCCCGCCGGCTCGGCCGCTCACCGTGCCGGCAGCGTCTGTCGCACTGACACTTCTGGGAACCGACGGTGCCATGCCGGGACAGTAGTTACCGCGCCCGCAATCCGCTGTCCATGATCTTTCAGTGCCGGAAGCCGCGTCAGAAGGATGGCTGCCAGCGCCGGGCAAGCTCCGACTGTGACCCGCATCAGCGCGGCACTACCGCCCCGAGCGCCGCCACCGGCGGACTCCCCGTCCAGGCCCACCTCGCCAGCGCCTCCCGGTCGACGAGCGTGAGGTTGAGCTGTCGGGCCATCCGGATGCCGTCGCCCGCGGTGAAGTAGCTGTTCGTCACGAGCAGGCAGATCTCGCCGCCGTGGATGTCCCGGCAGGTGCCGGCGAACCGCTGGATCGCGGCACTGCCCACCCGGTTGCCGACGCTCTGCCGCTTGCACTGCACCACGACGCGGCGGCCGTCGGGGGCGCTCGCCAGAACGTCAGCTCCCCGATCGCCCGAGCCGCCGCACACCGTCACGTTCCGAAACCCGGACGCCATCAGGATCCGGGCGAACCACTGCTCGAACTCCGGGCCACTCATGGTGTCGGTGACCGTGATCAACCTGTCCCGCTGGGCCTGCTCTACCCGTTCGCGGGCGCGTTGCCGCGACACGAGCAGTCCCACGGTGATCGCCCCGGCGACGATGAGGAGCACCAGGAACGCGGACCAGTAGGGGTGCCGCCGCACGACGTCGACGACAATGCCGAGGAGCACGAAGCCGATGACGGGGGCCAGCACCAGAAGCCAGCCGTTGGCCGGGCTGCCGCCACCGGAGAGGCGGCGGACCGTCGACCTTCGTCGAACGCGCCCGGAGCGCCGCCTGCGGTAGTGCGCCCGAACCCGCGCGCCGTTCCTCCTGGTGTGCGCTCTGACGAACGGCACGAGTCTCCTCCCCGGTCACGGAAACCCCAGTGTCGCGTCCCGGTTCAACAGTCGGTGTCCTCGTCAGCCGCCGTGCCACATGGGTGCGCTTCGGTGCAGCGTCAGTTCGAGGATGTCGGGTTCGGCGAGGACGGCTCCCAGCCGGCGCGACGCCACGACGGCGAGCGGACCCAGCGTCTGGTGCTCGATGAGCGCGTGGCACAGCTGGAGTCCCAGCTCGGCCAGCTCGCGTCGGCCGCACCTGCGACCGCCCGGGTGCGCACGGCGATCGGCCACCGCGGCCCGGATGCGGTTGTGCAGTTCGGCGCGTTCGTCGGTGTGCTGTCGCATCACCTCGACCGACCAACGCCAGCTTTCAACGAGCAGCAGCAGGTCGACCCGGTCGGGTGGCTGGTCGGCGAGCAGCAGCTCCTGGTGGCAGACGAACAGGGCGAGCGAGAGGAGGTTGTCGTCGACCAGCAGCGCGGCCAGCAGGCCCGCGCCGACGGGCACCGGTTCGCCGAGATCCTGGCCGACGTCGAGGAGCAGTTGGTCCAGACGGGCCTGCGCCGCAGCGGTGTCGCCGCTGAGGTGGTGCAGGACGGCCAGGAACTCCTTGATTCCCGGTGCCAGCCGGCCGGGCCCGGCGTCCGCTTCTGCCCGCCCGTGGTCGGCGGTCGCCGCGTCGCGTAGCTCCTCGGCCGCGCGGAGCAGCTGGGCCAGCGGGGCGCCGGCCGCGACCAGTCGGCTGACGCGGTGCCGCAGCACCGCCAGGGGTGTCGGCTCGGCCGGAGGTGGGATGAGGGCCAGCAGACTCGCCAGCTCGGTCCACTGCCCCGCCGCCGCGCCGGTCAGCAGGGCCCGGCGCAGTGCCGCCACCGTCAGGTCGTCGCCGTGCCCGATGTTCGCGGCTCGCACCCGGGTGACGTCGCCGAACACCCCGAGCGCCTCCGGCCAGTAGCCGGCCTGGGCGAGTTCGACGCCGAACTCCTCGCGTAGTCGGCTGCCCCGTCGCGCGCTCACCGACCCGCCGGCGAGTCGGCTCTGCAGACGGGCGTGCCGGAACCGGTAGGCTCCCGCGCCGTCGCGCAACAGGCCGACGGCCTCGGCGTACGCCAGAAAGGCGAGCAGCCGGTGCGGGGTGCGACCCCGGACGGCGAGGGCGGCACGGGTGAGCGCGAAGCGCATCCAGGCCCCACCGCCGCTTCGGAGCAGCCACCAGCCCAGCCCGAACCCGATACCGGCGTAGCTCAGCTCGGGCAGTGGCGGGACGGCCGACACCACCCCGGTCAGACGCAGGGCCGCGACGATGACGAGCAGCCGGACGACGCCGGTGGCGGCAGCGGCCAGCGCGGAGGCGACGCCGGCGGCCCGGTCGGCCCGGACGGTCTCGACAACGCTCGTCGCCTCCAACTCGGAGGCGGGCGCGGCGACATCCACCCGAAGTCCGGCCCGGACGGCCGCGTACGTCGCACCCAACAGCGCGAGCACCAGGGCGGCGCGGGCTGGATCGGACCACGGGGGTACCCCGGGCAGTCGGTCGAGCAGCGCGACCAGCTGCGGGGTGGGTGGGTAGGCCGTGAGGAAGGCGAGCGTGACACCGGCGATCGAGAAGCCGACGAACAGCGCGCCGGGCAGCCCGTCGCGAAACGCCCGCACCCCGCCGACGAACGCCACCCGGCGGGGTCGTTCCCGACCGACCTGGCCCGAGCCTCGGATCAGCGCCACGACGAAGGCCAGCACGAACGCCGTCACAGTGAGGGTGCCGGTCTCCCGGACCAGGCTGTCGAGGACGTCCCTGGTCGGTGGGTGGGTGACAAGCGTCGCGGTCGTGGTGAGGGCGTCCGCGGCGAGCGTCAGCGTCAGCCACACCGCCGCCGCGGTCCGCACTCCGGCGGCGAGTGCCCAGAAGGGGCCGGGCTGGGCGGCGCTCAACTGCCACCAGCGGAACTCGCGCACGTCGAGCGACTCCAGGTGCGCGGCGAGGAAGGCCAGGTAGCGCCGGGCGGTGGCGGGTTCCCAGCGGCGCAGGCCCTGCGCGCCCCGACGCGAGCGCAGCGCGGCGTCCACGGCACGGGTCAGCAGGTCGTCCTCGACCGAGCGTTGGCCCCGCTCGCGTGCCAACGGCAGGAGGTCGCGCGGATCGGTGCCGGGTTGGTCGAAGGCGCTGCGGGCCATCGCCACCATCAGCGGCGTGCTCAGCGCGGCGGTCAGCTGGGGGGCAGCGGTCAGCCCGGTCGCCACAGTGGTCCAGTTGTCCACCTGGTGCAGCGGCGCCGAGTCGACCAGGTAGTCGGCCACCTCGGCGGACGCGGATGGTTCGAGCATGACCACGGCGGTGCCGCGCAGCTTCTCGCCCTGGCTCAGGTATCGCTCATAGACGGTGGTCCGGCAGGTGAGCACGAATCGTTGGGTCGGTAGCGCGTT
The DNA here is from genome assembly GCF_040649135.1 of Micromonospora sp. NPDC049047. Classification (NCBI taxonomy): domain Bacteria; kingdom Bacillati; phylum Actinomycetota; class Actinomycetes; order Micromonosporales; family Micromonosporaceae; genus Micromonospora; species Micromonospora sp. NPDC049047. The sequence goes on along the minus strand of NZ_JBEZEY010000001.1, from coordinate 339,297 downwards.
GAGTTCGTCGAGGCAGGCGAGCAGTCGATCCTCGGGCACCTCGTCCAGTCCGTCGAGGACCGGCACGACCAGGTCGGTCTCGACGAGGTCACGCAGCACGGCGTCGCGGCGCGGATGGTCGGCGGCGAGCTGCGGGTAGCGCCGGGCGATCCGGTCGACCAGCCAGTCGTGGAAGGTCTCCCGGTCCGGGTCCCAGGAGTCGGCCGGCACCAGCACCGGCACGGGGGTGTCCGGGTCACGGAGTCGCGGCAGCTCCCGGGCCATCCGCAGCGCGAGGACCGACTTTCCGGAGCCGGCCGGGCCCAACAGCAGCAGCCGCCCGGAGGGCACCTTCCGGTAGCAGCTCCACAGTGTTCCGGCGCCGCCGCTGAGGTCCATCGGGGCGGCGTCGCTCGATCGGCCGATCGAGCGCCAGGAGGGCAGGAACCGCGCGGGCGCGGTGCGCCAGCGCACCGGCAGCGGATACGGCTCGTCGACGGTGCGCAGCAGCGCGTCGTCGGTCGGGTCGCGACGGATGAGTTCCACAAGTTCGTCGGCGGCGGCGCGCCGATGTGCAGCGGTCTCGGCGAAACCTGTCGTCCCGGGCCGGAAGACCTGGTCCAGCAGGACGTAGACGGCGATGACGCCGGCGACGACGCCCCAGCTCCAGTTGACCTTCTCGAAGTCGTACCGCAGCCACACCCAGGCGGTGCCGCCCACCGCCAGTGCGGCCACGGCCGTCAGCGATCCCCATTTCCATCCGCGACGACGCACCGCACGATTGTGGTCGAGCCGCGCTCGTCAGCACACCCCCGCCGCCGGACGCCGGCACACCTCGACGCGGCACCGGGCGCACGGCCAGCGGCGGGGCTATGCGGCCTGGTCGGTGGCCGGGGCGTGCTCGCCGTACTCGCCTCGGATGGGCAGGTAGTAGGCGGGCAGGAAGCCGGCGATGATGGCGACTCCCGCGATCGGTACGAACGCGCCGGCGATGATGCCGGAGCCGATCCAGAGCAGCGCGAGCGCGAAGCGGCGGCCGATGGTCCGGACGCCGAAGGCCCCGAGGGTGGGGGCCAGCAGTGCGGCGTGGCGCAGGTAGCGCCAGATGATGTTGAACAGGGCCGCTGCCATCCACAGTGTGCCGCCGTAGACGAGGACAGCGGTCCGCAGTCCCTGCTCCGCGCGCAGCGCCCCGGCGAGCAGCGACGTGGAGAACGGCAGGAACGCGATGACCATCAGCAGCACCGTGTTGAGGAACAGGACGCCCCGGTCGACGTGTCGGACGTAGTCGAACATGACGTGGTGGTTGACCCACACCTGCCCGATGAGCAGGAAGCTCAGCGCGTACGCCAGGTACGACGACCAGAGCGTGCCGAGGCCACGGAGGAGGTGCCCGAAGTCCGGTGGCGGTTGGATCTCCAGCACGAGCAGCGTCACGGCGATGGCGAAGACTCCGTCGCTGAAGGACACCAGCCGGCCCGGTTGACGGGTCAGTGGTGGCGCGACGCCCTGGGCATTCACCCTCTCATAATGCTCTATGCCCCGCTTTGTACCGGGCGATGTCGGTTCAGGCGGCCAGCGTGGCGTAGCGGCCGTTGCGGTCCAGCAGGCTGTCGTGGGTGCCGGCCTCGACGATCCGACCGTGGTCGAGCACCGCGATCTGGTCGGCGTGACGCACCGTGGACAGCCGGTGGGCGATGGTGATCGTGGTACGTCCCTCGGCGAGCACGTCGAAGGCCCGCTGCACCGCCCGCTCGGTCTCGGTGTCCAGCGCGCTGGTGGCCTCGTCGAGGACCAGGATGCGCGGGTCGCGCAGCAGCGTACGGGCGATGGCGAGCCGCTGCTTCTCACCGCCGGAGAAGCGGTGGCCGCGGGAGCCGACCACCGTGTCGTACCCGTCGGGCAGGCTGTCGATCAGGTCGTGGATCTGGGCGGCCCGGGCGGCGTCCTCGATCTCGGCGTCGGTGGCGTCCGGGCGCGCGTAGCGCAGGTTCTCCCGGACGGTGGTGTGCAGCAGGTACGTCTCCTGGCTGACCACGCCGACGATCGCGGCCAGGTCGACCAGGCGCAGGTCGCGCAGGTCGACACCGTCGACGGTGAGCCGACCGGCGGTCGGGTCGTGCAGGCGGCTGACCAGTCCGGCGAGGGTGCTCTTGCCGGAGCCGGTCTCGCCGACCAGGGCGAGGCTGGTGCCGGCGGGCACGTCGAGGGTGATGCCGGCGAGGGCGGCGGTGTCGCTGCCCGGATAGCCGAAGGTGACGTCCTCCAGGCGCAGGTGGCCGCGGACCCGGGCGGGGTCGAGGCGGACCGGCTCGGCGGGGTCGGCCACGTCGACCGGCAGGTCGAGGTATTCGAAGATCCGGGCGAAGAGCGCCAGTGACGCGGTGAGCGAGACGCCCACGTTGAGCAGGCCCATCAGCGGCCGGAACAGGCCGCCCTGCAGGGCGGTGAACGCGACAAGGGTACCGATGCTCAGGGTGCCGGCGGTGCCCGGCAGCCCGGCGGCGAGGTAGATGACCGCCGGTACGGCGGCGAAGATGACGCTCATCGAGGCCATCCGCCAGCGGCCGGCCAGCTCGCTGCGCAGTTCCAGGTCGACGAGCCGCTCCGAGGAGGCGGTGAACCGGTCGATGAGCGCGGGCCCGGTGCCGAGGGTCTTGGCCAACTGCACGCCGCTGATCGAGAGCCCCTCCTCGACTGTGACGTTGAGGTCGGCGAGTTCGCGCTGGCGCTGGTCGGTGATCTCGCGGCGCATCCGGGCGACCCGGCGGGTCAGCCAGATCGCCGGTGGCAGCACCACGAGCGAGACCAGAGAGAGCTGCCAGGAGAGCGCGACCATCGCCACGGCGGTGGCGACCACAGTGGTGAGGTTGGCCGCGACGGCGGTGGCGGTCGAGGTGACCACCGACTGCATGCCACCGATGTCGTTGGTGATCCGGGACTGCACCTCGCCGGTGCGGGTGCGGGTGAAGAAGCCCAACGACTGGCGTTGCAGGTGGCTGAAGACGTCGGTGCGCAGCCGGTGCATGACCCGCTGCCCGACCTGGGTGGAGATCCAGGTCTGCACGACGCCGAGGACGGAGGTCACGGCCGCGACGGCGACCATGCCCAGGACCAGCCAGACCAGCAGGGTCACGTCACCCTGCGGCAGCGCCCTGTCGATCACGGCGCGCAGCAAGAACGGGCTGGCCATCGCGATGATCGAGGAGAGCACGATGATCACGGTGACCACGGCCAGCGCGGGCCGGTGGGGGGTGAACAGCCGGCCGATGCGCCGCAGCGACACCTGGCGGGCCTGGGTCTTCTCTTCGGCGCTGACGGCGCGGCGGCCGCGGTCGCGGCCCATGGGGGTGGGTTCCAAGGAGCACTGCCCTTCGATCGGAGACATTACTGAGGTTACCTCAACATGAGGGAACAACCGTATCTGCTGCTACGGTATTCCCGTGACCGAGCACACCTCCACGAGCGCCGACGACGAGAGCCTGGCGGAGACGTTCTGGGCGGTGGCGTCCCGTCTGCGCCGACAGACCCGCGAGTCGTTGGCGCCCTGGGACATCACCCCCAGCCAGTCCCGGGCGCTCGGCGTGCTGGCTCGGCACGGCGAGGTACGCCCCGGCACGCTCGCCGAGCACCTGCGCATCGCACCCCGCTCGGCGACCGAGGTCGTCGACGACCTCCAGACCCGTGGGCTCGTCGAACGTCGACCCGATCCGGCCGACCGGCGGGCCACCCTCGTCGCGCTCACCGAGGAGGGCAGCCGGGTCAGCACCGCCATCCGGGCGGCCCGCCGGGCCGAGGCGGACCGCTTTTTCGGCCACCTCTCCGACGCCGACCGCGCCGAGCTGGTCCGCATCCTGCGCACCCTGCGCGGCTGAGCCACACACGCGGGATCACCTGCGCGTTTGCCCGCCCGCTGCCCGGGTAGCCAGCGGCCCCGTTCCCACCGCGGGCCCCGCCACCACCAGTCGGGGAGACCTGACAGGAGGGGCCATGTCTGCCCTGGACCAGCACCGCGCCGCCTGATGTGCGGGATCAGCGGGGAGGCCCGCTTCGACGGGCGGTCGCCGGACGCGGCGGCGGTCACCCGGATGACCGAGGCGATGCGCTCACGCGGCCCGGACGACGAGGGCCTGTACGCCGCCGGCTGGGTGACCCTCGGGCACCGCCGGCTGACCATCATCGACCTGTCCGACGCGGGCGGGCAGCCGATGGTCCGCGACGACCTCGGCCTGGCGCTGGTCTTCAACGGCTGTGTCTACAACTACCCGGAACTGCGCGAGGAGTTGCAGAACGCCGGGTACGCCTTCGGATCCACAAGTGACACCGAGGTGATCCTGGTCGCGTACGCGCACTGGGGTGAACGCTTCGTCGACCACCTGGTCGGCATGTTCGCGATCGGGCTTGTCGACCGGACGCGGCGGCGGCTGATCCTGGCCCGCGACCGGCTCGGCATCAAACCGCTCTATCTCGCCGAGTCACCGGGGCGGCTGCGGTTCGCCTCCACCCTGCCCGCGCTGTTACGGGCCGGCGACGTGGACACCGGTATCGATCCGGTGGCGCTGCACCACTACCTGTCCTGGCACTCCATCGTGCCCGCGCCCCGGACGGTGCTGCGCGGGGTGCGCAAACTGCCGCCGGCCACAGTGCGGGTGATCGAGGCGGACGGGCGCAGCCGCGAGGAGGTGTACTGGCGCCCCGACTACGTGCGGGAGCCCGCCGACGCGGGGATGGACGCCGCCGACTGGCGGGCCGCGATCGGGGACGCGCTGCGCACGGCGGTACGCCGACGGCTGGTCGCGGACGTACCGGTCGGGGTGCTGCTCTCCGGCGGCCTGGACTCCAGCCTCATCGTGGCGCTGCTCGCCGAAGCCGGCCAGCGGCAGCTGCGCACGTTCAGCATCGGCTTCGACAGCCGCGACGGCGAGTCCGGCGACGAGTTCCACTACTCCGACCTGGTGGCCCGCGCGTACGACACCGACCACCACCGGATCCGGCTGGCCGACGACGATCTGGTGCCGGCGGTACGACGTGCCGTGCACGCGATGACCGAACCGATGGGCAGCCACGACGTGGTCGCCTTCCATCTGCTCTCCGAGCAGGTGGCACGGCATGTGAAGGTGGCCCAGTCCGGGCAGGGCGCCGACGAGGTGTTCGCCGGCTACGGCTACCACCAGCCGCTCACCGAGGCGCCCCGGCACAGCGCCGCCGAGACGTTCGCCGCCGCCTTCTTCGACCGCGACCACGACGAGCTGCGCGCCATCGTCGGCCCGGCGTACGCGCTGGAGCACGACGCCAGCCGGGAGCTGCTCACCGGGCACCTCGCCGCGCCCGGGGCGCAGACCGCGTTGGACGCCGTGCTGCGGCTGGACACCCACCTGATGCTCCCCGACGACCCGGTCAAGCGGGTGGACAGCATGAGCATGGCGTGGGGCCTGGAGGTGCGTACGCCCTTCCTGGACCAGGACCTGGTCACCCTGGCCGCGCACTGCCCGCCGGCACACAAGGTCGGCCAGGGCGGCAAGGGCGTGCTGAAGGAGGTCGCCCGGGAAGTGCTGCCCGCCGAGGTGATCGACCGCCCCAAGGGCTACTTCCCCGTGCCGGCGCTGCGCAACGTGGACGGCCCGGTGCGCGAGCTGGTCGCCGAGGCGTTGCAGGCGCCCGCCGCGCGGGAGCGCGGGCTGTTCCGCCCGGAGTACGTGGCCCGCCTGCTCGCCGAGCCGGACCGGGCCGAGGCGGCGGCCGGCAGCAACAAGCTGTGGCAGCTCGGCCTGCTGGAGCTGTGGTTACAGACCCACGACATCCGGTGAACGCCGCCCGATCACCTGGCGGCCGTGCGAGCGGCCAGGTCGTCGAGGACGGCGCACAGGTCACCGGTACGCTCCAACACCCGGCGTTGCCGGGTCGCGCCGGTGCCGTCGCGGCGCAGCCGGGCCAGCTGCGCCAACACGTACCCCAGGTCGCCGTGGCGCAGCAGGGCCGGAGCGATCACCGCCATCAACTCGTCGACGAGCGCCCAGGCCGGCCGGGTCCCGCCGGCGCGCAGGTCGATCAACTCGCCGTCGAGACCGTGGTGGGCGGCCCGCCAGTGCGCGGCGGCGACCAGACAGTCGCGGGTGGGCGGCGCCGTCACCCCGGCGCGCACGTCGTCGGCGAGGGTGGCGACCAGGGACCGGACCAGCGCGGCGACCAGCACCGCGTCGTCCACGTCGGAGCAGACGTCACCCACCCGCACCTCCACCGTCGGGTAGGCCGACGACGGCCGGGCGTACCAGTAGACCATCGCGGCGTCGAGCATGATGCCGGCGGCGATCAGCTGGTCGACGGTCCGGTCGTAGTCGGCCGCGGAGTCGAAGTACGGTGTCGGACCGATGCTGGGCCAACGTTCCAGCTGCATCGACCGCCAACTGGCGTGGCCGGTGTCGTGCCCGTCGTGCAGCGGTGAGTTGGTGGTGATCGCCTGGATCACCGGCAGCCAGGTGCGGAGGTGGTTGCAGACCTGCACGGCCAGCTCCCGGTCGGGCAGCCCGACGTGCACGTGGCAGCCGCAGACCGCCGGGTCGTGCGCCACCGGGCCGTACCGGCGCGACATCGCGTGGTAGCGCGGCTCGTCGGGGACGGTCAGGTGCGGCTCGGCCACCGGGGTGGCGCCGACGGCCACCAGTCGGGCACCGGCCGCAGCGGCGGCCTCGGCGGCGGAGTGCCGCAGCGCCACCAGGTGCCTGCGCAGCTCGTTGAGGTCGGCGCAGACCGGCGTGACCATCTCCACCATGCTGTGCCGGAACTCCTGGCGGCTCTGGTCCCGGGCGGGGCCGCGCAGCGCGGCCAGCACCTGGTCGGCCACCGGCAGGTTGCGCCCGCTGTCCGGATCGAGCAGCAGGAACTCCTCCTCCACGCCGAGTGTGAGGGTGGACAGGTCGGGCGCGGTGTCGACGGCGGTCGGACGGTAGGCCATGACCCCTCCCCCATCCCCTGCGGCGGCCGGTGCCTCGGGTTCCCGACCACCCCTGCGGCAAACGCCCGGTCAGGGCGTCGCCAGGTCCGCCGCGCGCGCGGCGAGAAAGGCCCGTTCGGCCGCGTTGTCCGTCAGGGCGACGGCCGTCCGGTACGCCTCGACGGCCTCCCCGCCCCGACCGAGCCGGGCCAGCAGGTCGGCGCGGACCACGTGGTAGACGTGGAAGGCAACCAGGTCGAGGCGGTCCACCTCGGCCAGCGCGATCGCCGCACCGGACACCTCGGCGAGCGCGACGGCCCGGTTCAGCGCCACCACCGGGCTGGGGGCGACCACGCTCAGCTGGTCGTACAGCTGAAGGATCTGGGCCCAGTCGGTGTCGGCGGCGCTCCTCGCGACGCTGTGCACGGCGGCGATCGCGGACTGGATCTGGTACGGGCCGGGCCGGTCGCGGCGCAGGCAGCGGCGGACCAGCGCCTGGCCCTCGGCGATCAGCTCGGCGTCCCAGCGCCCTCGGTCCTGCCGGGGCAACGGCACCAGGTCGCCGACGGTGGTGGTTCGCGCGGCACGGCGGGACTCGGTGAGCAGCATCAGCGCGAGCAGGCCGACCGCCTCCGGCTCGTCCGGCATCAGCGCGACCAGCAACCGGGCCAGCCGGATCGCCTCGGCGCACAGCTCGACGCGGACCAGGTGCGGGCCGCCGCTGGCCGTGTACCCCTCATTGAAGATCAGGTAGAGGACCGCGAGGACGCCGGGCAGCCGGTCGGGCAGGTCGGCGTCGCGGGGCACCCGGTACGGGATCCCCGCGTTGCGGATCTTCGACTTGGCGCGGACCAGCCGCTGCGCCATCGTCGGCTCGGGCACCAGGAAGGCTCGGGCGATCTCGGCGGTGCTCAGGCCGCCGAGCAGCCGCAGGGTGAGGGCGACCCGGGCGCTCGGGGCGAGCGCCGGATGGCAGCAGGTGAAGATCAGCCGCAGCTGGTCGTCGTGCACAGGTCCCTCCTCGACGGGTGCGTCGGCGGCGAACAGCAGGGCCGCCTCGGCGTGCCGGCCGGCCCGGGACGCCTCCCGCCGCAGCCGGTCGATGGCCTGGTTGCGGGCGGTGGTGATGATCCAACCGGCCGGGCTGGGCGGCGGGCCGCTGCACGGCCAGCGCCGCACCGCGATGACGAATGCCTCCTGGACGGCCTCCTCGGCGAGGTCGATGTCGCCGAGGAGGCGCACCAGGACGGCGACCGCGCGGCCGTACTCCGCGCGGAACACCGCCTCCACGTCGGACACGCTCAGTCGCCGGCCCCGCCCTGGAAGGGGCGCACCTCGATCGGCAGGGTGGTGGCCAGCGCGTAACGGCGACCCCAGTGCAGGGCGACGTCCAGGTCCGGCACGTCGATGATGGTGATGCCGCCGAGGTATTCCTTGCCCTCCACGAACGGTCCGTCGGTGATCAGCACCTCACCGTCGCGGGGACGAAGCACGGTGGCGCTCTCCGGGCCGTGCAGGCCCTGCCCGAAGACCCACGACCCGGTCGACGCCAGCTCGTCGCGCAGCTCGCCGAGCTGACGCATCACCCCGGCCAGAAACTCCGGCTCCGGCAGCTCTCCCTCGGGCTGGTGCATGCTGAGCAGGTACAACGTCATCGTTCCTCCTCGCGGGGCGGCCGGCCGCTCGCCGACCTCTCATCCTCCATACGATCGGCCGCCGCCCCAATCGACAGGCCGGCAGAAGATTCTCGGCGCCCGACCCGACCCGGTGTTGACGAAGGACAGGGGTGGTGTCCGCCGGTGCCGGGAGCGGAGCCGACAGCCATACCGGCGACGGTTGTGGGTAGAACCCGGTGTGGTCGACGGCTTCCGCGTGGTCGTGGTCGGCGCCGGCTTCTCCGGTCTGGCGGCCGCGCTGGCGCTCACCCGCGCCGGCGCCCAGGTGCGGTTGCTGGAGGCCCGCGACCGGGTGGGCGGGCGGGTGCTGACCCGGTGGCTGCCCGAGCTCACGCAACTGGACCTGGGCGCGCAGTGGATCGGCCCGACCCAGGACCGGATGTACGCGCTTGTCGCCGAACACAGGCTGGCCACCTTCGCCTCGGCCTCGGTAGGCGGGCCCACAGTGCTCTGGGCCGGTAAGCGCCGGGCCGAGCCGCCAGCGCAGGTCGGCCGGGTGCTCGGCCTGCTCGACGAGTACGCCGCGCGGGTGGACCCGGCCGAGCCCTGGGCGACGCCGGAGGCCGCCCGGTGGGACCGCACGACCCTCGGCGGGTGGCTCGCCACCACGGCCGGGGACGACGACACCGCCGACTACCTGGGGCGGCTGCTCGCCGGCGGGCTACTGGCCACCGGCGCGGACGAGGTGTCGTTGTTGCACCTGCTGTTCTACCTGCGCAGCGCCGGCGGGACGGGGCTCCTGCTGGGGATGGCCGGCGGCGCGCAGCAGGACCGGATCGTGGGCGGGCCGCCGGCGCTGGCCGAGCGGATGGCCGCCGCACTGCCGCCGGGGGCGCTGACCCTGGCCGCGCCGGTGCGGGCCGTGGAACAGAACGTCGACGGGGTGACCGCGTGGACCGACACCGGGCGGGTGAACGGCGACGCCCTGGTGGTCGCGCTGCCCCCGGCGCTGGCGGGTCGGATTCGGTACGACCCGCCACTGCCCGCAGCGCGCGACGGGTTGACCCAGCGCATGCCGATGGGTTCGGCGCTGAAGGTGCACGCCGTCTACCCGGAGCCGTTCTGGCGTGCCGACGGGCTCTCCGGGGTGTCCACAAGCACCACCGGTCCGCTCACCGAGACGGTCGACAACTCCACCCCGACCTCGCCCCTCGGGGTGTTGACCGGGTTCAGTTACGCCTCGGACGCCGCCGCGCTGCGCGGGATGTCGCCCGAGCGGCGGCGGCGGTGCCTGCTGGACGCGTTCGCCACGGTGGTCGGGCCGCGAGCCGGTGAGCCGGTGGACCTGATCGAGTACGACTGGTCGGCCGAGGAGTGGACGCGGGGCTGTTTCTCCGGTGCGCTCACCCCGGGCACGTGGCGGACGTACGGTCCGCACCTGCGTGCGCCGGTCGGGCGGGTGTACTGGGCGGGTACCGAGACGGCGACCCGGTGGAGCGGCTACCTGGAGGGCGCGGTGCGCGCCGGTGAGCGGGCGGCGGCCGAGGTACTTGCCACCGGTTGAGACCGCAACGACCGTGGCCGGCCCGGTCTCGGCGGGACCGGGCCGGCCTCGGCCCTGGGTGCGACCCGGCCGGCCCGGTCCGATGAGACGACCGGGTAGGCGCGGGCGCCCCGGTCAGGGGTAGGTGGTCAGGTACACCGTCTGGTTGGCCGCGTTCGCGGTGCCACCGGCGTTGTTGATCACCCGGTTGATGGTGCCGACGCCACCGAGCGAGACGGTGACCATGTTGGTGAAGCGCACGTTCGAATTGGTCGGCACCTCGAAGGACCGCTCCTCGACCACCGCTGGGTTGACGTTGAAGTAGCTGTAGCTGCCCAGCCCGAACGCCTGGTGACTGGTCACCGAGTCGGCGACCTTGTACGCGGCGTAACCCCGGGTCGACCCGTTCATCCAAGCCGCCTGGTTGGGCGGGTCGTACGGCAGCTCGTTCTGGTAGAAGTACGTCCGGCCGCCGTTGCCGTTCCAGACGGTCTGGTACTTCTGGTAGTGCTCGACGAAGAGGCCGTACATGGTGACGTTGTCGCCGTTGACGGTGAGCCCGGTGTCGGCGGTGTTCAGCGTCCACCCGGTCGGTACGCCGCTGGCGGCGTGGTCGGCCCGCCACAACCACATGTGGTCACCGATCACGTTGTCGCTGTTGACGGTAAGCGTGTTGGTGGCCTTGCCGACGTGTGGCCCGCCGATGCGGAAGAACACGTCGTGCAGCGAGGTCGGGTTGCTGGCGTGGCTCGCCGCCGAGCCGGACGGCCCCACCTCCATCAGCACCGGCGAGTTGGTAGTGCCGGCCTCGAACATCAGGCCGGCGACCTTGACACCGTCCACATCGGCCACCCGCATGGCGACGCTGCCGTTGTCGGCCTGGATGGTGGCCAGGCCGAGGCCGAGGACCACGGTGTCGGCCCGGTTGACCTGGATCGGCTCGGTGACGTGGTGCACGCCCGGGGTGAAGAGCAGGTGCTTGCCCTGGGCGAGGGCCGCGTTGATGGTGGCGGCGCTGGTGCCGGCCTGGACGACGAAGAACTGCGACAGCGAGATGGACGAGCCGGCCGGGGTCTTGTTGTACCAGCTGGTGCCTGTCGAGTTGGTACGCAGCGCCGGCACGAACACCCGGTACTCGCCGGTGCCGTCGACGTACAGGAACGGCTTCTCGCGGACCTGCGGGGTCTGCGCGATGACGGTGTGCGACGGGTTGGGGAAGCTCGGCGCGGGAGCACCGACGACGCCCTGGAAGACCATGTTCCACACCGAGCCGGTCCAACCGTTGCCGAACTCGCTGTTGCGGGAGTACCACTGCTGCTGCGAGCCGGAGACGACCAGGCCGTCGACGCGGGTGTCGGCCAGCAGGCCACCGCTCGACCAGCCGTCGCCGCCGTTCCAGAGCTGGATCTGGTTCTGCCCGCCGCGCAGGTGCATCCGCCGGTACGGCGCGGCCTGGGACACCGCCCACCGTTCCACTGTCTGCCCGGCGGGCAGGGTGACCGAGAGGTTCTCGGCGGCCCGCCAGAAGTTCTGGGTGGCGTTGCCCCCCATCCAGAACGCCTCGGTGCGGACGTGGCCGTTGAGGTTGACGTCGTCCGGGCTCATGCCGAGGCCGGCGACCTGGGTGAAGAAGCCGAGGTTCACGTCGGCGGTGTAGCTGCCGGGCTTGAACAGCACCGCGTAGCGCTGCGGGCCGAACTGGTTGGTCTCCTGCTGGGTGAAGAGGGTGTTCAGCCGGCTCTGGATTGTCGACGTCGGCGTACTCGGGTCGAAGACGAACGTGTTCGGCCCGAGGTTCGGGTTGCGCGGGTCGGTCCCGTCGACCGGCGGCTCGGTGGTCCCGCCGGTGGTGTGCACCGCCAACTCCCACAGCGAGTAGCCGTAGGCGGTGCCCCGCGTGGTGCCGTACATCCGCAGGTAGCGGCCGTTGCCGGTGACGGTCAGCGACTGGGTGCCACCGGTGCCGGTGGTGGTCGAGTAGATGGTGCTCCAGGTGGCGCCGTCGGTCGAGGTCTGCAGTTGGAAGGCCCGCGCGTACGCCGCCTCCCAGGTGAGCACCACCCGGCAGATCGTGCGGGTGCTGCCCAGGTCGACGCGCAGCCACTGCGGGTCGCTGGCGGCGCTGGCCCACCGGGTGCCGGTGTTGCCGTCGACAGCGGCGCTGGCCGGGGTGCCGGCGTTCTCGGTGGACGAGGCGGTCGCCGGGCTGCCCTGCGCGACGTTGCTGCTGCCGCAGGTGGGCGTGCTGCCGCCGGTCTCGCCGTAGACCTGGAACTCCCAGAGCGAGTAGCCGTAGCCGGTGCCCCGGGCGGTGCCGTTCATCCGGACGTAGCGGCCGGCGCCGGTGACCGTGAGGTTCTGGGTGCCGCCGGTGCCGGTGGTGGTCGAGTAGACAGTGGTCCAGGTGGCGCCGTCATCGGAGGTCTGCAGCTGGAAGGCCCGCCCGTAGGCGCCCTCCCAGAGCAGGTTCACCTGGCTGATGGTGGCCCGGGCACCCAGGTCGACCTGGAGCCACTGCGGGTCGCTGAACGCGCTGGCCCAGCGGGTGCCGGTGTTGCCGTCCACAGCGGCGCTGGCGGGGGTGCCGGCGTTCTCGGTGGACGAGGCGGTGGCGGGACGGCCCTGGGAGAGCAGGGTGGGCGCGGCCTGCGCGGGGGTGCTGGCCCCGGTCGGCGTGAGCGCCGCGACCAGGGCCATGGTGAGCCCGACGAGCAGGTGTCGAACGACCCGGCGGGGACGCAGGCGTACGGATGTTGCATGAGATGTCATGACATCGCCTGTCGATAGGGGGTTACGGAAGCCGTGAGGGTGGGATCGGGCTCGCCCCGTGGTGCCGTGGGTGGTGCCGCCGATGCGACGCCGCGGGTCGGAGAGCGCTCTCGTAGGAGTGTTGCGGCGAGATTGCGGCGGCGTCAAGACATCGATCTATAACTTCGTTATTTATCCCGATAATCGTTTTTGTGCGAGTTCCGCCCTCGCAACCCCGTCACCCCGCCACGCCGCCGCCCCTGACGCTCGCCGGAGAACCTGCCCCGTGGGGCGCACCCCGGCCCGGCGACGCCGGCCGCTGACGCCGAGATCGCTCTGACCCCAAGATCGCGCTCGAACCAGGAAGAAGTGCCCTGACCCGGCGACGCCGGCCGCTGACCCCAAGATCGCGCTCGAACCATGAAGAAGTGCCCTCCCCCCGAACGGAGACCACTACAACCATGATCGAGCACGATCATGAGCGCACGACCGCCCGATCACGCCCGGACGGGGCAGGTCGGGCGGGTCGGGTCGGGCGGGTCGGGTTGGGCGGGTCGGGTTGGGCTGGCGATGTCGGCGGGGCGACCCGCGTTCGGCGGGGCGGTCAGCGTTCGGCGGGGCGGTCAGCGGCGGACGCCGCCCTCGGTGAGGAAGCGGGCGATCGGCAGCGTGGCCGCGCCGAGCGCCACCGCGTCGACGCCGAGGCGGCACAGCTCGATCGACGCCTGCTCGAACGGTTGGCGCAGCGCCTGCCGGCCGGCGGCCACGCGGACGGCCGGGAGCAGGTCGCCGAGCGCCATCGCCGCCCAGCCGCCGAGCACCACCCGCTCCGGGTTGAACAGGTTGATCAGGTTGGCCACGCCCGCGCCGAGGTAGCCGGCGGTCTCGTCAAGCACCCGCCGGGCGGTCGCCGAGGTGTCGGCGGCGGCGACCAGCGCGGCGAGCTGGGACTCCTCATCTTCGCCGGGCACCGGGCGACCTCGCCGTGCCTCCCGGTAGCGGTCGATGATCGCCTCCGCGCCCACGTACGCCTCCAGGCAGCCACGCGCGCCGCACCGGCAGGCCCGCCCGCCGTACACGAGGGTGGTGTGCCCCCACTCCCCCGCGCTGCTGGACGCGCCCCGGTAGGTGGCGCCGTTCGTCACCACGGACGCGCCCACCCCGGAGCCGACGAGCGCGAAGACGGCGTGCCGGGCGCCCCGGCCGGCGCCGAACCACATCTCGGCCTGGCCGAGGGTCTTGGCGCCGTTGTCGATGTGCAGCGGCAGGTTGGTGCCCGCACCGATCAGCCGCTCCAGCGGTACCCGGTCCCAGCCGAGGGCCTGGGCGTGCACGACGGCCTCGACGCCCTGCTCGACGACGCCCGAGACGCCGATGCCGACGCCGAGCACGTCGCCGGGGGCCACCTGCGCCGTACCGGTGACCGCGTCGATGCCGGCCAGCACGTGCCCGGCGACCAGGTCCGGCTCGGTCCGGGCTGGATCGAGTGGGTACTCGATGCTGGCCAGCAGGGTCATCGCGAAGTCGAACAGCTCCACCCGGACCCGGGTCTCGCCGACGTCCACGCCGACCACGAACGCGAAGCGGGGCGCGATCCGCAGCAGCATGCTGGGCCGGCCGCCGTCGGACTCGGCGGCCCCGGCCTCGGCGACCAGCCCCTCGTCGATCAGGTCGGCCACCACGTTGCTGACCGCCGGCTGGCTCAGCCCGGTGCTGCGCACCAGGTCCTGCCGGGTGAGCGGACCATCGAGGAAGAGCCTGGTCAGCAGGGCGGACCGGTTGCGCAGCCGCACGCTGCGGTTGGTGGCACGCGCCAGCTCCACTCGACACCTCGTTTTCCGTCGGCCGTTCGAGCGACTGTAACCGCCTCGTGCTTGACGACCCACCGGCCAGCAACTTTAATGACGACATAATTTAAGCCGTGATGTAACTCCCGGGAAACGCCGACGGACCCCGACGGCGCACCCCCGAACCCTGTCCGCAGCCGGCCACCCGTCGCCCTCCCCTATCGGCGACGCCACCGGCGGACCCCCACCACGCACCGGAAGGGCTGACCCGTGTCGAGACGACACCTCGGGATATTCACCGCCGCCGTACTGGCCGCCGCCTCGCTGACCGCCTGCGGCGGCGACGACTCCGCCGCGTCGCCCAAGACGCTCACCTACTGGGCCAGCAACCAGGGCGCCAGCCTGGAGGCCGACAAGGCCACGCTCCAGCCGGAGCTGGACAAGTTCGAGAAGCAGACCGGGATCAAGGTCACCGTCGAGGTGGTCCCCTGGTCGGACCTGCTCAACCGGCTGCTCGCCGCCGCCACCTCGGGCAAGGGCCCGGACGTGGTGAACATCGGCAACACCTGGTCGGCGTCGTTGCAGGCCACCGGCGCGCTTGTCGAGTTCGACGACGCCACCCTGACCGCCGTCGGCGGCAAGGACCGGATCGTGCCCGCCGCGCTCGCCGCCGCCGGCGCCCCCGGCAAGCCGCCGGCCGCCGTGCCGCTCTACAGCATGGCCTACAGCCTGTACTACAACAAGAAGATGTTCGCCGACGCCGGCATCGCCGCGCCGCCGACCACCTGGGAGCAGCTCGCCGAGGACGGCAAGAAGCTCAGCACCGGCGGCAAGTGGGGCCTGGCCATCGAGGGGGCCAACCCGTCGGAGAACGCCCACCACGCGTTCACCTTCAGCCAGCAGTACGGCGGCGAGTGGTTCGACTCGGCCGGCAAGCCGACCTTCGACACCCCGCAGAACGTCTCGGCGATCAAGCGCTACATCGACTTCATGGCCGCTGACAAGATCACCAACCCGAGCAATGCGGAGTACGCGCAGAACCAGTCGGTCTCGGACTTCGCCAACGGCAAGGCCGCCATGCTGCTGTGGCAGTCCGCCGGCTCGAACCTGAAGACGCAGAACATGGCGGCCGACGCGTACGGGGTGGCCCCGGTGCCGTTCCTGGCCAACCCGCCGGCCGGCGGCAAGAAGGTCAACAGCATGGTCGCCGGGATCAACATGGCGGTCTTCAAGCACACGAAGAACAAGGACGGCGCGCTGAGCTTCGTGAAGTTCATGACCAGCGACGAGGAGCAGACGATCCTCAACAAGACGTACGGCTCGCTGCCGGCGGTGAAGACCGCCGGTTCCGACCCGGCGTTCAGCGCCACCGAGCAGAAGACCATCCAGGAGACCCTGGTCACCACGGCGGCCCCGCTGCCGCAGGTGCCCGAGGAGAGCACCTTCGAGACCCTGGTCGGCACCGCGATGAAGGAGCTGTTCGCGGACGCGGCCAGCGGCAAGCCGGTCACCGAGGCGTCGGTGAAGGCGAAGCTGACCGACGCGCAACAGAAGATGCGCTGACCCAGGCGGCATCGGTGGCCGTGGTCGGGTGCTGAGCCTGGCCACGGCCACCGCCTCCGAGAGGACCCCGATGGCAACCAGCACCACCGCGCCGGACGCCGACCGGCGCGAACCCCGGGCCGGGTCACCGGCCCGGGGGCCGGCCCGCCGGCCCCGCGGCCCGCGCCGCTCCCTCCTGCCGTATCTGCTGCTCGCCCCGGCCATCGTGCTGGAACTCGCCATCCACGTGATCCCGATGGTGGTCGGGGTCTGGATGAGCCTGCTGGAGCTGACCCAGTTCCACATCCGCGACTGGTCCACCGCGCCCTTCGTGGGGTGGGAGAACTACCGGGCGACGCTCGACCTGAACAGCGCCGCCGGCAAGGAACTGCTGCACTCCTTCTGGGTCACCCTGGCCTACAGCCTGCTGTCGGTCGGGTTCGCCTGGCTGCTCGGCATCGCGGCGGCGGTCGTCCTGCAACGGCCGTTCCGGGGCCGGGCGATCCTGCGGGCACTGTTCCTCACCCCGTACGCCCTGCCGGTCTACGCCGCGGTGATCACCTGGAGCTTTCTGCTGCAACGCGACACCGGCCTGGTCAACCACGTCCTGGTCGACCAGCTCGGCCTGCTCGACGACCGGCCGTTCTGGCTGATCGGTGACAACAGCTTCGCCTCGCTGCTTGTGGTGTCGGTGTGGCGTAACTGGCCGTTCGCGTTCCTCTGCCTGATGGCCGGGCTGCAGAACGTGCCCGGTGAGCTGTACGAGGCCGCAGCGATCGACGGTGCCGGGTTCTGGCGGCGGCTGCGCTCGGTCACCCTGCCGATGCTGCGGCCGGTGAACCTGGTGCTGCTGCTTGTGCTGTTCCTGTGGACGTTCAACGACTTCAACACCCCGTTCGTGCTCTTCGGCGGCTCCGCCCCCGCGCAGGCCGACCTGATCTCCATCCACATCTACCGCAGTTCCTTCAAGACCTGGGACTTCGGCTCGGGCTCGGCCATGTCGGTGGCGCTGCTGCTGTTCCTGATGATCGTCTCGGCCGCCTACCTGCTGATCACCAACCGTCGGAGGGACGACCATGCGTGAGACCGCCGGTGAGCGCTGGGGCCGGCGCATCGTGCTGACCCTGCTCACCCTGTTCGTCGTCATCCCGCTCTACGTGATGGTCACCTCCGCCGCGAAGCCGTTGCAGGACGTGCAGAACGGCTTCACCTGGTGGCCGAGCCGGCCCACGCTGCAACCGTTCGTGGACATGTGGAGCACCGTGCCACTGGCCAAGTACCTGGTGAACAGCCTGGTGGTGTCGAGCATCGCGGCGGTCTGCTCGGTGGCGGTGGCCATCTTCGCCGCGTTCGCGGTCAGCCGCTACCGGTTCCGTGGCCGGGGCGTCTTCTCGGTGACGGTGCTGTCCACCCAGATGTTCCCCGGCATCCTGTTCCTGCTGCCGCTGTTCCTCATCTACGTCAACCTGGGCAACGCCACAGGCATCGAGCTGTACGCCAGCCGCACCGGCCTGATCATCACGTACCTGACCTTCTCGTTGCCGTTCTCGATCTGGATGCTCGTCGGCTACTTCGACTCGATCCCCCGAGGGCTGGACGAGGCCGCGCAGGTCGACGGGGCCGGGCCGCTGCGTACCCTGTTCCAGGTCATCCTGCCGGCCGCCGTGCCCGGCGTCGTCGCGGTCACCGTGTACGCGTTCATGACCGCCTGGGGCGAGGTGCTCTTCGCGTCGGTGATGACCGACGAGGGCAGCCGCACCCTTGCCGTCGGCCTGCAGGGCTACTCCACCCAGTTCAACGTCTACTGGAACCAGATCATGGCCGCCTCGCTTGTGGTCAGCATCCCGGTCGTCGTCGGGTTCCTGGCCCTACAGCGGTACTTCGTCGCCGGCCTGACCGCCGGCGCGGTCAAGTGAGTACGTCAATCCCAGAGGAGAGCTGTCCCGTGCCCGACCTGTCCAAGCTGCCACCCGACTTCCTCTGGGGCGTCGCCACGGCGGCGTACCAGATCGAGGGGGCCGTCGACGTCGACGGCCGGGCACCGTCCATCTGGGACACCTTTTCGGCGACCCCCGGCACAGTCGACAACGGCGACACCGGCGCGGTGGCCTGCGACCACTACCGCCGGTGGCCGGAGGACCTGGCGCTGCTGCGCCGACTCGGCGTGGACGCGTACCGGTTCTCGGTGGCCTGGCCCCGGGTGATGCCCGACGGCGTCGGGCGGGTGAACCCCGCCGGGCTGGACTTCTACGACCGGCTCGTCGACACGCTGCTGACCGACGGGATCCGGCCGTTCGTCACGCTCTACCACTGGGACCTGCCGCAGGCGTTGCAGGACTCCGGTGGCTGGCCGGAGCGCGCCACCGCCGAGGCGTTCGCCGACTACGCGGCGGTGGTCGCCGCCCGCCTCGGTGACCGGGTGGCCGACTGGAACACGGTGAACGAGCCGCTCTGCGTGTGCTGGATCGGGCACCTGGAGGGCAAGATGGCCCCCGGCGAGCGGGACCTCACCCGCGCGGTGCACGCCTCGCACCACGTACTGCTCGGGCACGGCCTGGCCACCCAGGCGATCCGGGCCAACGCCGCCCGGCGGGCGTCGGTGGGCCTGGTGCTCAACCTCAGCCCGATCGAGGCGGCCACCGACCGACCCGAGGACGTGGCGGCGGCCCGCCGGGCGGACGGGCACGTCAACAGGTGGTGGCTGGACCCGATCCACGGGCGCGGCTACCCCGCCGACATGATCGCCACCTACGGCGTCGAACCGCCGGTACGCGGCGACGACCTGACGGTGATCGCCACGCCGACGGACTTCCTCGGTGTGAACTACTACTTCCGGCAGTTGGTGGTCGACGACCCGACCGGCCCGGCACCGTACGCGAAGCAGGTGCCGGTGCCCGGTTCGGTGGAGACCGCGATGGGCTGGGAGGTGTACCCGGCGGGGCTGGAGCGGCTGCTCGTCGACGTGCACGAGGAGTACCGGCCGGGCCGGATCATCGTCACCGAGAGCGGCTCGGCGTGGCCGGACGAGGTCACCGCCGAGGGGACTGTCGAGGACAAGGAGCGCACCGACCACCTGGAGCAGCACCTGGCGGCCTGCGCGTCGGCGGTGGCCCGGGGCGTGCCGCTGGACGGCTACTTCGTCTGGTCGTTGCTCGACAACTTCGAGTGGGCGTACGGCTATGACAAGCGCTTCGGGTTGGTGCACGTCGACTACACCACCCAGCGACGGACGGTGAAGGCGAGCGGTCTGCGCTACGCCGAGATGATCCGCGCCCACCGGCGGCTCGCTCGGGCGGCGGGCACCGCGACGCCGGTGGCCTGACCGGCGGGCAGCGCGACGGCCGCCCGGGGTGCCCCTGGGCGGCCGTTCCTGTCCCGGTCGGGCGAAACCGCCACCGGCCGCCACGCCGAGTGGCTAGCCTGCGGCAATGTCCGCAGCGCCCGACGAGATCGAGCAGCCCGAGCCCACCGGGCGGATTTCCGGCACCGAGCGGATGGCGGCGTTCAGCGACGGTGTCTTCGCCATCGTCATCACGCTGCTCGTCATCGACCTGCGGGTGCCGGAGTACCACGAGGGTGAGCTGCTGACCGACCTGCTCGACGAGGGCCCCTCGTACCTCGCCTTCGTGGTGTCCTTCGTCTACATCGGGGTGCTCTGGCTCAACCACCACGCGCTGCTGCGCCTGATCCGCCGGACCACCCTCGCCCTGAGCTGGATCAACCTCGGCGTCCTCTTCGGCGCGGTGATCATTCCCTTCCCCACCGCCGTGCTGGCGTCGGCGTTCACCCGGGGCGACATCGACGACCAGCGCGCGGCGGTCGCCCTGTACGCGCTCTCCGCGGCGTTGATGTCGGCACCCTGGCTGGTGTTCTTCGGCTACCTGCACCGTCACCCGGCGCTGCTCGAACACCGGGTCAGCCCCGGGTACGTGCGGGCGCAACGGCTGCGACCGATCACCGGCCTCGTCCTGTACGGGCTCGGCGGCCTGCTCGGCTGGTTCGTCAACCCGCTGCTGGGCCTGATCGGCGTCATCGTCATGATCACTTATCACGCTGTGACAAGTGAGGGGCTGCCCCGCTGGCTCACCCGCCGCTGACCGGTAGCGGCAGGTCGGCGGTCACCGGCCGCACCCCGGTCCGGACGGCTTTGCGTTATTCGCCCTGAGCTGTACCGAAAAAGCTACTCTGGGCCGGTGCAGGGCGGACCCGCAAACGCGACGACTACCGACGACCGACACTCGTCCCGGGTGGCGTTCGAGGTCAACGGCTCGCCACACGAGGTGACCCTCGACAACCGCACCACCCTGCTGGACGCGCTGCGCGAACACCTCCGCCTGACCGGGGCGAAGAAGGGTTGCGACCACGGCCAATGCGGCTCCTGCACGGTGCTGCTCGACGGTCGCCGGGTGAAGAGCTGTCTGATCTTCGCGGTCACCGTGGACGGCCGCTCGGTGCTCAGCGTCGAAGGGCTGGCCGGGCCGGACGAGCTGTCCCCGTTGCAGGCCGCGTTCATCGCGCACGACGCGTTCCAGTGCGGCTACTGCACGCCGGGGCAGCTCTGCTCCGCCCGGGGCATGCTCGACGAGGTCGCCCGGGGCTGGCCCAGCGCGGTCACCGACGACCTGAGCGCGAGTGTCGAGCTGTCCGACGCGGAGATCCGCGAGCGGATGGCCGGCAACCTGTGCCGCTGCGCCGCGTACCCGCACATCGTCGCGGCCGTGCGCGAGACGGCGGCGTCGTCGTGAAGGCGTTCCGCTACCACCGGCCGGCCGACGTGGCCGACGCCGTCGCCGTGCTCAGCGCGGAACCGCACGCGGCCTACCTGGGTGGCGGCACCAACCTGGTGGACCTGATGAAACTCGGGGTGCAGCGCCCCGACGTGCTGGTGGACGTGACCGGGCTCCCGCTGGACACCGTCGAGGAGCTGCCCGACGGGGGGCTGCGGATCGGCGCGACGGTCCGCAACAGCGACCTCGCGGCCCACCCGGTGGTCCGCCGGGACTACCCGGTGCTGGCCCGCGCCCTGCTCGCCGCCGCCTCCGGGCAGCTGCGCAACATGGCCACCACCGGCGGCAACCTGTTGCAGCGCACCCGCTGCGTCTACTTCCAGGACACCGGCAAGGCGTGCAACAAGCGGGAACCGGGCAGCGGTTGCGCCGCGCTGCACGGCCAGAACCGCGACCTGGCGGTGTTTGACTGGTCCGAGCAGTGCGTGGCCACCCACCCGTCCGACCTGGCCGTGGCACTTACCGCACTCGACGCGGAGGTGCAGGTGCACGAGTCCGACGGGCCCCGCGACATCCCGATCACCGCCCTGTACCGCTCCCCCGGCACGCACCCGGAACGGGAGACCACACTGGCCCGGGGCGCGCTGATCACCGCCGTCCGGTTGCCACCGCTGCCCGCCGCGCGCCGCTCGACGTACCTCAAGGTGCGCGACCGGGCCTCGTTCGCCTTCGCCGCCGGCTCGGTGGCCGCGGTGCTTGACCTCGACGGCGACACCGTCCGCGACGTGCGGTTGGCGTACGGGGCGGTGGCGCACCGGCCGTGGCGGGCGCACCGGGCCGAGCAGGAGCTGCGCGGCCGTCCGTTCAGCCCCGAGCTGGCCGCGCGAGCCGCCGACGCGGAGCTGGCCGAGGCCCGCCCGTTGCGACACAACGGCTTCAAGGTGCCGCTGACCCGGGCCATCACGGTGCGGGCGCTCACCGAACTGGCCGCGTCGTGAGCGCGAGCGAGCCTCACAGCGGCGTGAGCACCGGGGCGGTCGGTCGCGCGTACCCCCGGTTGGAGGGTCGGGAGAAGGTCACCGGCACCGCCCGGTATGCGGTGGAGTACCCGGTGGACGGGATCACCTACGGCTGGGCGGTGCCGTCGGCGGTGGTCCGCGGCCGGATCACCCGGGTGGACACGGCGGAGGCGCTGGCGTCGCCGGGTGTGTTGGCCGTCGTGCACCACGGCAACGCGCCCCGACTCGCGTCCGGTCCCGAGCGGGAGTTGTGGCTGTTGCAGGACCCGACTGTGCACTACCGGGGGCAGTACGTCGCCGTGGTGGTGGCCACCAGCCTGGAGGCGGCCCGCGAGGGCGCCCGGCTGGTCCGGATCGACTACGACGCCGGGCCGCACAGCACTGTGCTCACCGACGAGCACCCCGGCCTGTACAAGCCGGACCAGGTAAACCCCAGCTATCCGACCGACACCGTCGAGGGTGACTTCGACGCCGGGTACGCGGCGGCGCCGGTGCGGGTGGACGTCACGTACCGCACGCCTGCGTACCACAACAACCCGATGGAGCCGCACGCCACGACGGCACAGTGGCGCGACGGCCGGCTGCTGGTGCACGACTCCACCCAGGGCGCGTCGCCGGTCCGCGCCACCCTGGCCGAGCTGTTCGAGCTGCCCCCGGAGTCGATCCGGGTGGTCGCCGAGCACGTCGGTGGCGGCTTCGGCAGCAAGGGCTACACCAAGGCGCCGGTGGTGCTGGCCGCCCTCGCCGCCCGGCACGTGGACCGGCCGGTCAAGCTGGCGTTGACCCGGCAGCAACTGTTCGGCCCGGTCGGCTACCGCACCCCCACCATCCAGCGGGTCCGCCTCGCCGCCGACGCCGACGGGCGGCTCACCGCGATCTGCCACGACGCGATAAGCCAGACCTCGACCATCCGCGAGTTCGCGGAGCAGACCGCCGTCTACACCCGCAGCATGTACGCCGCGCCGCACCGCCGCACCACGCACCGGCTGGCCCGCCTCGACGTGCCCACCCCGTTCTGGATGCGCGCCCCCGGCGAGTGCCCCGGCGCGTACGCGCTGGAGTCGGCGATGGACGAACTGGCCGTCGCCGTCGGCATCGACCCGGTGGAGCTGCGCATCCGCAACGACACAGATGTCGACCCCGACCAGGGGCTGCCGTTCACCAGCCGCAACCTGGTGACCTGCCTGCGCGAGGGGGCGCAGCGGTTCGGCTGGGCCGACCGGGACCCGACGCCCCGCGCCCGGCGCGACGGGCGCTGGTTGATCGGCACCGGGGTGGCCGGGTCGAGCTACCCGGCCCGGGCCCGGCCGTCGTCGGCCACCGCCACCGCCCGGCCGGACGGGAGTTTCCTGGTCCGGATCAACGCCACCGACATCGGCACCGGCGCCCGCACGGCGATCTGGCAGGTGGCCGCGGACGCCCTCGGGGTGCCGCCGGAGCGGGTGGAGATCCAGATCGGGGACAGTGAGCTGCCGAGCGCTCCGCTCGCCGGCGGCTCGATGGGCACCGCCAGTTGGAGCTGGGCGGTCATCCGCGCCTGCCAGGCCGTACGCGAGAAGGTGCGCGACCACCCCGGCGAGGTGACCGTCGAGGTGGACACGGCCGAGGAGGTGGGCGGGCAGCCGACCCGGCCCCGGTACGCGTACGGGGCGCAGTTCGTCGAGGTGCGGGTGGACGCCGACACCGGCGAGGTACGGCTGAACCGGATGCTCGGGGTCTTCGCGGCCGGTCGGGTGGTGAACCCGACGACGGCGCGTAGTCAGCTCATCGGCGGCATGACCATGGGGCTGTCGATGGCCCTGCACGAGGAGGGCCTGCTCGACGAGCGGTACGGCGACTGGGTCAACCACGACCTAGCGACCTATCACATCACCGGGTGCGCGGACGTGGAGTCCATCGAGGCGTACTGGCTCGACGAGCGCGACGGCGAGCTGAACCCGGCCGGGGTGAAGGGCATCGGTGAGATCGGCATCGTCG
The DNA here is from genome assembly GCF_040649135.1 of Micromonospora sp. NPDC049047. NCBI lineage: Bacteria > Bacillati > Actinomycetota > Actinomycetes > Micromonosporales > Micromonosporaceae > Micromonospora > Micromonospora sp. NPDC049047. The sequence goes on along the minus strand of NZ_JBEZEY010000001.1, from coordinate 315,428 downwards.
GCGCGGCGGCGGCGGTCGCCAATGCGGTGCACCATGCCACCGGCGTGCGGATCCGGGACCTGCCGATCCGCCTGGACAAGCTGGTCGGCTCATCACGCTTGGCTTAAATAAGCTACTGCTGATATAAAGGTGTCGTGCACGCCTTCGACGTGCTGGGCGATCCGGTCCGGCGCCGCATCCTGGAGCTGCTCGCCACCGGCGAGCAGACCGCCGGTGCGGTGAGCGCGCTGATCCGCGACGAGTTCGGCATCTCCCAGCCCGCGGTGTCCCAGCACCTCAAGGTGTTGCGGGACAACGGTTTCGCCACCGTGCGGCCGGAGGGCGCCCGGCGGCTGTACGCGGTCGACCCACGACCGCTGCGCGAAGTCGACGGCTGGCTGGAGCACTTCCGCCGATTCTGGACCCCACCCCTGACGGCACTCGCCACCGAGCTGGCCCGAGGCCGACGCGAACGTCGACTGCGCGAGCCAACCAACCCACCCGACGAGAGGACCCCCTGATGTTCGACGCCACCGAGCAGATCAACGCCGTGCAGCGCACCGTCGGCAGCCGTACCCTGGCAGCCGGTGAGGCCCGGGTCAGCACGATCAGCCAGACCTACCAGGCGACGGTCGAGGATCTCTGGGACGCCTGCACCAACGCCGAGCGCATCCCCCGCTGGTTCCTGCCGATCTCCGGCGACCTGCGGCTGCACGGCAAGTACCAACTCCAGGGCAACGCCCACGGCATCATCGAGAGCTGCGAGCCGCCGCACCGCTTCACCGCCACCTGGGAAATGGGCGGCGAGGTGAGCTGGATCGAGGTGCGCGTCACCGCCGTCGACGACGAGCGGGCCCGCCTCGACCTGGACCACATCGCGCACGTCGACCAGGACCGGTGGGCCCAGTTCGGGCCGGGCGCGGTCGGCGTCGGCTGGGATCTGGGCCTGCTCGGTCTCGCCTCGCACCTGGCCGGCGACGGCAGCGGAATCACCCCGGAACAGGGCGCCGAGTGGACCGCCTCCGCCGAGGGCCGACGGGCCATCGAGCTGAGCAGCCGCCTGTGGGGTGCGGCGAGCATCGCCGCCGGCACCGACCCCGACGAGGCGAACGCCGCCGCCGCCCGTACCACCGCCTTCTACACCGGCACCCCAGAGGCCTGAGCGCGGCCCGCACGGCCCGAGCGACGGCCCGGCAGTCCGGAGAGTGCGCGGAGTAGCGTGCTGCGACATGACCGGCACGCCGCACTCGCACTGCTCCTCCTGTGGCGCCGCCTACCCGCCGGCCGCCGGCTGGCCCCGGGTCTGCGTGGCCTGCGGGGAGACCGTCTGGCGCAACCCGGTGCCCGTGGCGGTCGCGGTGCTGCCGGTCCGCACCGCCGGGGGCCTGGGCGTGGTGGTGGTCCGCCGGGACATCGAGCCGGCCCGCGGCCTGCTCGCGCTGCCCGGCGGCTTCATCGAGTACGGCGAGGAGTGGTCCGACGCGCTCGTCCGTGAGCTGCGGGAGGAGACCGGCCTGGTAGCGGCGGCCGAGGATGCCCGGCTGTTCGCGGTGCACGGCGCCCCTGCCGGCGGGACCATGATGATCTTCGGGGTGCTGCCCGAGCAGCACGCCGAGGACCTGCCAGCGTCGACGCCGACGGAGGAGGCGACCGAGTGGCTGGTGCTCACCGACCCGGTCGAGTTGGCGTTCTCCACCCACACGCGGGTCCTTGCCGAGTTCCTGACAGCCGCCTCCTGACGGCACCGGTCGCCGATCGCGGCGGGTGGCCCGACGGCCTCCGACCATGGCCTTTGCCGCCATCAGGCAGCAGGGACAAGGGTTTGGTCGATCCGCAGGACCATGCGGGTGCCGCCGCGCCGCTAGGCTACGGCCTCGACGTCGTATGGCTGGTAAGGGGAGACGGACATGTCGCAGGACCAAACTGAGCAGCCGGTGGGAGGTTCGGCCGCCAGACTGGACACGACGGTGCCGCACTCGGCACGGGTGTGGAACTACTGGCTCGGCGGTAAGGACAACTTCGCCCCGGATCGCGAGGTCGGCCAACAGGTACGGGCGGTCTTCCCGGAAATCGTCGAGGCGGCACGGCATTCGCGCGCGTTTCTCGGACGAGCGGTGACCTATCTCGCCGCGGAGGCGGGGATTCGCCAGTTCCTCGACATCGGCACCGGCCTACCCACCGCCGACAACACCCACGAGGTCGCCCAACGGATCACGCCGCAGGCGCGCGTCGTCTACGTCGACAACGACCCGATGGTGCTCGCGCACGCCCGGGTGTTGCTCACCAGCAGCGAGGAGGGTGCCACCCAGTATGTCGACGCCGACCTGCGCGACCGGGACAAGATCGTCCAGGGTGCCCGCGAGACACTGGACTTCGGTGAGCCGATCGCGCTGATGATGCTGGGCGTCATGGGTCACGTCGAGAAGCCGGCCGAGGCGCAGGCCATCGTCGACGCTCTGGTCTCGTCCCTGCCGTCGGGCAGCTTTCTGGCGATGTCCGACGGCACAGCCACCAGCGAGCGGGTCATCGAGTCGCACCGGCAGTACAACGAAAGCGGTGCGCTGCCGTACCACCTGCGCGAGGTGGCGGACTTCACGGCGTTCTTCGACGGCCTCGACCTCGTCGAGCCGGGTGTCGTGCCGCTGGGGCACTGGCGGACCGACAGCCGGCCCGCGACCGCCGTGGATGGCTACTGCGGGGTCGCCCGCGTGCGCTGACGCGGGGCCCCCCGGCCGGTTCGCACGGCATAGACTTCGCCGATGCTTGCGGTGTCGGGGGACTTCGAAATCCACATCACGGTCGAAGATCGCGAGGCGGAGGCGCTGTCCGCCTTCGCGGCCCGGCACGGGATGAAGTTCGTGCACATCGTGCTCGACCGGGGCACGTTCGCCTCCCAGCCGATGCTCACAGTGACCGGGCGAGGCACGCTGGACGAGCAGCGGGCCGCGGCGCTGCGCTGGGAACGCGAGGTGCGGGCCGCGGGCATGCACGTGCGCCGCACGAAGATCGAGGCGGCGCCGTGGTCCGTCGGTGTGCCGCAGTCGGACGAGCAGGCGGCGACGGAGCCGGAGGGCAGGTACTTCGAGCATCACCTCAAACTGCTGCTGACCGGCCCCGCTGTGGCACAGGTGTTGGCGATCACCGATCTGGTCGAGCCGCACGGGGCGCGGCTGTCCCGCAACGCCCGCCGGGAACGCGCTGATGGTGTGCAGGAGCGGTTCGTCAACCAGCGCTGCCACGGCGTCGGGCTCGACACCGCCACGCAACGCCTGGACGACCTCGTCGCGACCCTGACCGCCGCCGGCCATCAGCCCGTTGCCGTCGAGCAGGAGTACGTCGTGTTCGACGGCAACCCGGCACACGACGAACGCTGGCTGAAGGTGCCCGAAAGCCGCGTGAACGAGTGGGCGGCGAAACGCGAGAACCTGATGAGGTCCGCGCCGGAGGGCTCGTCGGGTTTCCCGCCGACCTACCGGCCACTGCCCGGAGACGTGCCCGTCCGCCAGCGGGCGGCGTTCGACCCGGCACTGAGGCAGTATTCGAACGCGTACCGGGCCGGTGAGCCCGACTTCCTCGTGGCCGCCACCGGTGAGCGGTGGACCACCGCCCGGCGCGCCGCGATGCACCAGGTCCTGGCGGGCATCGCGGCGATCCCCGAGAGCCGCCATCTGATGCTGCGCGGCAGCGTCCTCATGCCAGCCCAGGTCGGTGCCGGCGCCCGTGAGCCGGGCGACCTCGACTTCGTCGTCATCCCGCACACGATCACCAGCGACAGTGCCGACGCCCGTGCGCTACTCGACGCCGTCAAGGCCGTCATCCGGACCGTCCCGGATGCCGGTTTGCGACCGGACCGGATCAGCGAGGCCGCCATCTGGACGTACGAGCGAGCCGTCGGCCGCCGCCTCGTCGTCCCGTTCAGCGTGGCCGGGGCGCCGGACGGCCACGTACAGATCGACATCGTCTTCGGCGAAGAGCTTCCTCTCCCACCGGAGACGGTCACGCTGCCGGGTATCGCGGAGCCGATGCTCGCCGCACCCGCCGCGCTGGCGCTGGCGTGGAAGCTGCTGTGGCTGGCCGCCGACTCCTATCCGCAGGGCAAGGATCTCCACGACGCGGTCCTCCTCGCCGAAACCACCACCGTCGACCTCGGCCTGGTCCGCCGGCTCATGCGACCGGATCTCGCCACCGAAGCCGCCAGCTTCGGCGCCGAGACCGTGCTGACCTGGGACGTCGACTGGGCCAACTTCACCGACGAGTACCCGGGTATCGGCGGCACCGTCGAGCAGTGGATACAGCGGCTGGCGATAGCCCTCGACCGCGCCTGGGCATAGTCGCCGCATCGGTCCGCGTCGGCCTCCTCGGTTGAGCGCCGCGCGACCCGGTCAGCGGGTGTCGGCGGGACTCCGTTCGTCGACCCCCGTCATCAGCTCGTCGTGACTAGGTGGCCGGCGCGTCGCCGGGCACCTCCGCCGCGCCCGCCGTGATCGGCAGCAGCACCCGGAACGTGGTCCGACCCGGCTCGGTCTCCACCCGGATGTCGCCGTGGTGCTTGTGCACCACGATCCGGTACGAGATGTCCAACCCCAGGCCGGTGCCCGCGCCCACCGGCTTGGTGGTGAAGAACGGCTCGAAGATGCGCGGACGCACCTCGGGCGGGATACCCGGGCCGGTGTCGGTGACCTCCACCGCCAGCAGGTCGCCAATCCGTCCGGTGTGGACGGTCAGCACCCCCTTCTCGCCCATCGCGCCCAACGCGTTGTCGATCAGGTTCGTCCACACCTGGTTCAGCTCGGCCGCGTACGCCGGGACCGGCGGGAGGCCGCGGTCGTACTCGCGGACCAGCTTGACCTCGGCGGGGATCTTGCCCTTGAACATCACCAGCGTGGCGTCGAGCAGGTCGTGCACGTCCACCACCCGGTGCGGCGCGCGGTCCAGCTGCGAGTACTGCTTGGCCGCGCCGACCAGGCCCGAGATCCGGGTGACCGAATCGCCGATCTCGCGCATCAGCAGCTCGGTGTCGACGGTGTAGGTGAGCCAGCGCACCGCCGCCTCCAGATCCGCGGCACCCACAGCGGCCTTCACCCGCGCCAACCAGGCCGCGTCCAGACCGCCACCCACCAGGATCGGCGCCAGGTCCCAGGCACCGTCAACCCCGTGCTCCTCCAGCCAGTCGGTGAGGGTGTCCTCGGCGTCGGCGGTGGCCACCGGGGTCAGCGTCGGCGCGTTGGCCACCCGGGCCACCGCCTCCTCCTGCAACGCGACGAGGCCGTGCAGGGCGGTGCCGTCGAGCCGACCATCGGCGATCATGGCGAGCTTGTGCCGCATCCCGGCGACCCGGTCGCGCAACACCGAGGTGGCGCGCACCGCCGCCGCGGCCGGGTTGTTCAACTCGTGGGTCAACCCCGCCGACAGTGAACCGAGCGCCAGCAGCCGCTCCCGTTCGCCGACGATCGTCTGCGAGTCCCGCATGCCGAAGAACAGCCCCTCCAACAGGTGCATCGGCATCGGGAACCAGGACCGCAGGGCGTGCGCGAAGTCCTCCGCCGGCAGCACGAAGAAGTCCGCGTCGGTCACCGCCCGCAGGCTGTTGCGGTAGACCTGGTCGACCTGGTCACCCAGGTACGCCTGGACCGCACCGCCGTACACGCCGCGCTGGTCGGTCCGGCTGACCTCGACATCGTCGCCGCGCACCTGCCGGCTCAGCGCCACCGCACCGCGCACCAGCACGAAGAAACAGGTCGCGGGCTCGCCCTCGCCGTACACGAGGGTGCCGCCGGCCCGCTGCTCGACGCGGCCACGCTCCGCCAGCCAGTCGAGCTGCCCGTCGTCGAGCGCCTCGAACAGAAACAGGGTACGCAACTGCGCGGGTGTCAGCCGATCAGACGCGGTGGTCACAGGAACTCCTTCGTTCGCGACTGCGGGGCTCGCAAACCCGGCTCACTCCTCACGCTCACCGGATCTCCTTCGTTCGCGACTGCCAGCTCATTGGGCCTCCAGGTAGCGGTGTACAAGCGACACTGCCATCGCGCCCTCGCCGACGGCCGAGGCGACCCGCTTGACCGACTCGGCCCGCACGTCGCCGGCGGCGAACACCCCCGGCACGCTTGTCTCCAGGTGGTACGGATCGCGGGACAGGGACCAACCGGCGGGCCGGCGCCCACCCGCCAGCAGGTCCGGGCCGGTGACGATGAAGCCACGCTGATCGCGGACCAGCACCCCGTCCAACCAGTCGGTACGCGGCTCCGCACCGATGAAGATGAACAGCCACGAGGTGTCGACCGAACGGGCCTCCCCGGTACGGGTGTCGCAGAGGGTCAACTGTTGCAGGTGACCCTCCCCGGCCGCGCCGACAACGGCGGTGTGCGGGTGCACGGTGATCGAGTCGATCCGCTCCAACTGGTCGATCAGGTACCGCGACATCGAGGCGGTCAGGTCCGCGCCCCGGATCAGCAGGTGCACCCGCGACGCGTACCGGGAGAAGTGCACCGCCGCCTGCCCGGCGGAGTTGGCCCCGCCGACGATGTAGACGTCCTGCTCGACGCAGCTCGGCGCCTCCGTGGCCGCGGCACCGTAGAACACCCCCCGACCGGTGAAGTCGGCAAGCCCGGGGGCGTCGAGCACCCGGTACGACACCCCGGTCGCCAGCACCACGGTGTGCGCCGCGATCTCGGAGCCGTCGCCGAAGCGCAGCAGCCGGGCGCCGCCGGCCTCACTCAGACCGACCACCTCCCGGGCGCTGAGCAGCTCGGCACCGAACTTGACAGCCTGCCGCCGGGCCCGATCGGTCAACTGCGCGCCCGAGACGCCGTCGGGAAAGCCCAGGTAGTTCTCGATCCGGCTGCTCTGCCCGGCCTGCCCGCCGGTCGCCCGCCGCTCGACGAGCACGGTGCGCAGCCCCTCCGACGCGCCGTACACCGCCGAACCGAGGCCGGCCGGGCCGCCACCGATCACCACCAGGTCGTAGAAGTCCGACGCCGGCACCACAGTCAACCCGGCCAGCGCGGCCAACTCGGCCTCACTGGGGGCGACCAACGCCTTCCCGTCGGCCGTCACCACAAGCGGCACGTCCGCCTCGGTGGCCCCGGCCGCGTCGAGCAGGCGGGCGCCCTCCGGGTCGTCGGAGAGCATCCACCGGTACGGCACCAGGTTGCGCGCCAGGAAGTCACGAACCTTGAACGACGGCGCCGACCAGCGGTGCCCGACGACCCGGATCTCGGCGCTGGCCGCGTCCGGGGTGACCGACCACGCCTCCAACAGCCCGTCGACCACCGGGTACAGCTTCTCCTCCGGCGGATGCCAGGGCTTGAGCAGGTAGTGGTCCAGGTCCACCACGTTTATCGCCTCGATCGCGGCGTCGGTGTCCGCGTAGGCGGTGAGCAGCACCCGGCGGGCGGCCGGGAAGATGTCCATCGCCGCTTCCAGGAACTCCACCCCGGTCATCTCCGGCATCCGGTGGTCGGCCAGGAGCAACGCCACCTGTTCGCCGCGCAGCTTGACCTCCCGCAGCGCGTCAAGCGCCTCCGGGCCGGAGGAGGCCCGCAGCACCCGGTAGCGGTCGCCGTAGCGGCGGCGGATGTCCCGGGCCACCGCACGGGACACCACGGGGTCGTCGTCGACGGTCAGGATCACCGGATTCGCCATGGCGCCATGAAACCACCTGTCGTCTGTCGTGCGCACCACGGCCCGGCCGCGCCGGGACGGTTGACCGGGTACGGGATGGGTAAGCCGGGGAGCCGCGTGGGTGGTCGCACGTCGACGACGCGCCGGCTGCCGCGCACACCTCGGGGGGCCCATGGCGGACGTGTCGCCGACCGGACCGACCACGTCGGGCGGGATGGTGGAGCTGCGGGTGCACGGCGTCTCCGGCGCGGGGGCGGACCAGGTGCTGGGCCGGCCGTACGTGCACCAGGTCGCCGGGGACCGCAGTGGCGGGTTCTACCGACCGCGCCCCGGTTACCCGGACTCGACCGGGACGGACGGGGTGACGCTCGAGGCGTACCGGTGGAGCGACCTGCCCTCCGGCACGGCCGTGCGGACGCTGTCGCTGGTGTTCCTGTTGCCGTTCATGCTCTGCAACGTGGCGCTGTGGATGCGCCCGGCGAGCCCCGCTTCGAAGCTCGGCTTCATGGCGCTGTGCCGGGTGCTCGCCCTCACCCTCACCATGCTCTATGTGCTCTCCATCGTCGGGGCGGCGTTGGACCTGGTCGCCTGGCGCTGCATGGACACCCCGTCGTGCCTGGCCGGGCGGAGTTGGCTGTCCTGGCTCGGTGAACGCCCGCCGGGGCTGCGCCTGGGTGTGCTGTCGTTGGTGCCGGTCGCCGCCATCGGGCTGGTCTGGTGGTTGGGCGCCCGACCGGGCCACTCGTTCGACGCGTTCCGGAGCCCGTCGACCCCGACCTCGAAACACCAGCTCAGCGCGGTCGGCCAGTGGGACGGCGAGCCGCTGGTGGGTCGGTTGCGCTCGGTCCACGTCGCGGCGGCGTTCGCCACCCTTGACGGCAGCCTGCTGGCCGCCCGGGCCAGCCAGCACCGCTCCTGGGTGATGGTGATCCTGCTGGCGGCCACCGGCGGGCTGCTGCTGGCCTGCCTGGTCCTGCTCACCGTGGTGCCGAGCATCGACCGCACCGACCCGGCACCCCGGGTGGACGCCCTCTTCCGCGGGCTGCGCACGATCGCCTGCGGTGTGACGATGCTGGTGATCGTGCACATCGTCATCAGCCCGGCCCCGTGGCCACACGGCGTCGCGCTGCCCGGCTACGGGGCGATCGTGGCCTGGCTGTTCGTCAGCCAGATGATGCTGATCACCGCCCTGGCCGCGCTGGTGCTCCGGCGGCGGGGCGGCGGGCAGCACGGGGCGCCGCTGCGCGCGTTGGGTGCGCCGGTCTTCGTCACGATCGCCGCCGGCCTCGCCGTGGCGTTCTCCGCCGAGCTGGTCTACCGGGTGGCGGACCTGCTCGATCGCGAGGGGACGACCGCGGACGGCCTGGAGACCAGCCCGCCCCTGGCGTACAAGTGGGCGATCTTCGGGTTCTTTCTGGCGGTGCTGAGCGCCCTGCTGGTGGCGGCGGTGATGACCAGGCTGACCCGGCGCGGGCGGCGGCGGGCCGCGCGGGCGATCGTGGCCGCCGACTTCCCGCTCGCGCCCCCGTCGGCGGCGGACCGGCTGCGCCGGGTCGAACAGGCGATCGCCCGCGCCCGGTTCACCGAGCGGTTGGAACCGCTCTCCGTGGTGTACGCCGGGCTGGCGGCGCTCGGCCTGTCGACAAGCGTGCTCGGTCTGCTCCAGCTCCCGCCTGGCGAACTGGCGCAGCGCTACGTCGGAGTGCCCGAGAGCATGGTCAACTTCCTGATCGGGTCGGGCAGCTACGCGATCGCCGCGATCCTGCTCGGCCTGGTGGTGGGAGGCATCTTCGCGTACCGGACCGCGCAGTTCCGCAGGTACGTGGGTGTGCTCTGGGACCTGGGCACGTTCTGGCCCCGGGCGGCGCACCCGTTCGCGCCGCCCTGCTACGCCGAGCGGGCCGTGCCGGAGTTGGCCAAGCGGATCTCCTACCTGGTGGAACAGGGGCAGGGCGTGCTGCTGGCCGGGCACAGCCACGGCTCGGTGCTGCTCGCCGCCACGGTGCTGCAACTGCCCACCCGGATCACCGACCGGGTCGCCCTGCTGACCTACGGCTCGCCTCTGGGTCGGTTGTACTCGCGGCTGTTCCCGGCCTACGCCGACGAGCCGGCGCTGCGCGAGATCGGCGAGCGGGTCGGCTGGCGCTGGATCAACCTGTGGCGCGACACCGACCCGATCGGCGGTTGGATCTTCGCCGCCCACCGGCCCGGAAAGGCCGAAACGCTCACCGGGCCGGCGGCGATGGTGGACCGCCGACTTGTCGACCCGGAGGATGTGGTGCCGGCGCCCAGCGACAGCGTCCCCCCACCGATCCTGGGACACTGGCCGTGTGAGTCGCAGGACGAGTTCGCGGCGGCGGTACGGGAGTTGACCGGGCAGCTGCGCCGAGGGCGACCCGCGGCCGACGGAGCCGGGCGGGCCGGCTGAGGCGGCGGCCGGATATCGTCGCGGGGTGAGCCCGTCCAAGCAGCCCGAACGCCGGTTGATCGCGTCGAACAAGAAGGCCCGCCACGAGTACACGGTGCTGCGGACGTACGAGGCGGGCATCGTGCTGGTCGGCACCGAGGTGAAGTCGCTGCGCGAGGGGCGGGCCTCGCTGGTGGACGCGTTCGCGCACGAACGCGACGGTGAGATCGTGCTGTACGGCCTGCACATCGCCGAGTACGCCTACGGCACGTGGACCAACCACGCCCCGCGTCGCAACCGCAAGCTGCTGCTGCACCGGGCCGAGATCGACCGGATCCTGGACAAGGTCCGCGAGGGCGGGGTGACTCTGGTCCCGCTGTCGATGTACTTCGAGAACGGCTACGCCAAGGTCGAGTTGGCCCTGGCCAAGGGCAAGCGCTCCTACGACAAGCGGCAGACGCTTGCCGAGCGGGACGCCAACCGGGAGATCGCCCGCGAGCTGGGTCGGCACCTCAAGGGCCATCCCCGCCGACCCTGACCTGCTGTCATTCCCAAATTCCCCGGGCGGGTCGTGGCGCGCCACGCCCGCTGATCGTTGACGTCCGTCCGATGACGTGGTCTGCTCGGTCGACGCCGTTAATGAAAACGGTAATCATTAGCTGAAGCGGAGGAGAACCATGTCACTCACCGTCCCGCCCGCCCTGCTCGACGCCGCCGAACGCGGCCCCGTCGACGACGAGGCCTTCATCGCCTGCGTCCGCGACTCACTCCCGTACGCCTGGGCCACCGTCAGCCGGGTGGTGGCCGAACTGGCGGCCGGCGACGCCGACCTGGCCGACAACGTCGTCGCGCCGCCCACCGACGCCGATCGGGGACAGTTGCTGCGCGCGCTGGCGAGCGACGCGATCCGCGCCGGCCTGGAACGGCACTTCGGCGTACGCCTGGCCTTCCAGAACTGCCACCGCGTCGCCGCGTTCCGCCCGTCGGCTGTCGACGGGGAGCGCTACCGCCGCTTCGTGTCGACTCGTGGCCAACTGCTCAACCAGTCCCCCGAACTCCGCAACTGCTGAGCGGTCGTCGGGGCGGGCGGAGCCGCCACGGCCCGCCCGCCCCGCGCCCTCGCGCCCTGCGCCCCGCGCTCGGCTGGGCGCGGGGCTCGCCTCGGATGGTCACGCTCGATCCGGGAAGTAGTGGCCTCACCGACATCCCGATGCCACTACTTCCTGGATCGAGCACGATCTTGCGCCGTGACCGGGGTCGATGGCCGCAACTGCCGGCATCGACGTCCTGTCGACGTGGGTGGATGCGGCCCGAATGGGCCTTTTGGGCTCGCAGGTGCGGGCGTTAGGGTGGGCCGGTGACGACGTACCGGATCGGAGAGGCCGCCGACCTGCTCGGCGTCAGCGCCGACACCATCCGCCGCTGGGTGGACGCCGGGCGACTCGCCGCCGGGCGCGACGAGCACGGTCATCGGATCATCGACGGCGTCGACCTGGCGGCTTTCGCCCGCGCCCAGGCCGCCGACCCGGACGCGGGCGCCGAGCTCTCCTCAGCCCGTAACCGGCTGCGCGGCATCGTTGTCGAAGTCCGCAAGGACGCCGTCATGGCCCAGGTCGACATCCAGGCCGGCCCGTTCCGGGTCGTGTCGCTGATGAGCCGGGAGGCGGTCGACGAGTTGGATCTGCGGGTCGGGTCGGTGGCCGTCGCGGTGATCAAGTCGACGACCGTGGTGGTGGAGCGGGCCGCGCCCGGTCCGGCCCGGGGACGGGCGACCTGATGAGCGCGCGGGCGGTGCGCACGGCGGTTGCCGCACTCGTGGCGGCGGTGGCTGTCGCCGGCTGCGGGGCTGGCGGTGACCAGTCGTCCGGTGGGGCCGACGACGGTCGGGTCACCGGCACGGTGACGGTCTTCGCAGCCGCCTCGCTCACCGAGTCGTTCACCCGCATCGGCAAGGACTTCGAGGCCGCGCACCCGGGCAGCACCGTGACCCTCAACTTCGCCGGCAGCTCCGCGCTGGCCAACCAGATCAACCAGGGTGCCCCGGCGGACGTGTTCGCCTCGGCCTCCCCGACGAACATGACAACTGTCACCAAGGCCGGCGCCGCCGACGGCGCACCGAGCGTCTTCGCCCGCAACCAGTTGGTGATCGCGGTGCCCCGGGGCAACCCGGCAGCTGTGACCGGGCTGGCCGACCTGAGCCGGCCCGGCGTGAAGGTGGCGCTCTGCGCCAACCAGGTTCCCTGCGGGGCGGCCGCCCGCACCGCCCTGGACGCGGCCGGCGTCACGCTGACCCCGGTCACCCTGGAGCAGGACGTCAAGGGCGCGCTCGCCAAGGTGAAGCTCGGCGAGGTCGACGCCGCCCTGGTCTACCGCACCGACGCGCGGGCCGCGAGCGCCGACGTGACAGGCGTCGAGTTTCCCGAGTCGGCGCGGGCGATCAACGACTACCCGATCGTGGCGTTGCGGGACGCGCCCAATCCGGACGGCGCGCGGGCTTTCGTCGCGTACGTCACCTCGACGCCGGCGCGGGCCATCCTCGCCGAGGCGGGTTTCCAGGCGCCATGAGCGCCGTCCTCGAACACGCCACCTCGCGACGGCGCGGGCGGGTGCCGGTGGCGCTGGTGATCCCCGCCGGGCTGGGGCTGCTCTTCCTCGTCCTGCCACTCGTCGGTCTGGTCGTCCGGGCACCCTGGGCGACCCTGCCGCAGCGGCTCACCGCGCCGGGGGCGCTCACCGCGCTGCGACTGTCGGTGCAGACCGCGACCCTGGCCACAGTGCTCTGCCTGCTGCTCGGGGTGCCGCTGGCCTGGGTGCTGGCCCGGGTCGAGTTCCCCGGCCGCCGACTGGTCCGCGCGTTGGTCACCGTGCCACTGGTGCTGCCCCCGGTGGTCGGCGGGGTGGCGCTGTTGCTCGTCTTCGGGCGACGAGGGCTGCTCGGCGGTTGGCTGGACGCCACGTTCGGCGTCACCCTGCCCTTCACCACCACTGGCGTCGTGGTGGCCGAGTCGTTCGTCGCCATGCCGTTCCTGGTCATCGCCGTGGAGGGGGCGCTGCGCGCCGCGGACCACCGTTACGAGGAGGCCGCCGCCACGCTCGGCGCCGGGCGGTGGACCACCTTCACCCACGTCACGTTGCCGCTCGTGGCCCCCGGGCTGGCCGCCGGGGCGGTGCTCTGCTGGGCGCGGGCACTTGGCGAGTTCGGGGCGACAATCACCTTCGCCGGCAACTATCCCGGTCGCACCCAGACCATGCCGCTCGCCGTCTACCTGGCCCTGGAGACCGACCTGGAGTCCGCGATCGTGCTCAGCCTGGTGCTGCTCGTCGTGTCGGTGGGCATTCTGGTGGCCCTGCGGGAGCGCTGGATGACGAGCGCATGAGGTCCGCGCTGCTCGACGCCCGGCTCGTCGTCGACCGGGGTGCCTTCCGACTGGACGTCCCGCTGCGGGTGGCACCCGGCGAGGTGGTCGCGCTGCTCGGGCCGAACGGTGCCGGCAAGACCACCGCGTTGCGCGCACTGGCCGGGCTGCAGTCCCTCACGGCGGGGCACGTCACGCTCGACGGCGTCGACCTGGACCGGCCGGCGGAGCGGGGCTGGGTGCCCACCGAACGCCGACCGATCGGTGTGGTCTTCCAGGACTATCTGCTCTTTCCGCACCTCAGCGCCCTGGACAACGTGGCCTTCGGGCCGCGCCGGCACGGGGTGGACCGGCGGGCCGCCCGCGCCACCGCCCGGGACTGGCTGGGCCGGGTGGGGCTCGCCGCGCACGCGCACCGCCGCCCCCGGCAGCTCTCCGGCGGTCAGGCCCAGCGGGTGGCGCTGGCCCGCGCGCTGGCCGTGTCGCCGGCACTGTTGCTGCTTGACGAGCCGCTCGCCGCGCTGGACGCCCGCACCCGGCTGGACACCCGCGCGGAGCTGCACCGGCACCTGTCCGGGCACCCCGGCGCGACGGTGCTTGTCACCCACGACCCGCTGGACGCCCTGGCGTTGGCCGACCGGCTGGTCATCGTCGAGGGTGGCCGGGTGGTGCAGGAGGGCGACGGGCCGAGTGTCACCGCTCGTCCGCGCACCGACTACGTGGCCCGCCTGGTCGGGCTGAACCTCTACCGGGGCTCCGCCGAGGGGCACGGGGTACGCGTCGCGCCCGAGCTGACCCTCACCGTCGCCGACCGGTTGGACGGCGAGGCGTTCGTGGCGTTCCGCCCGGCGGCGGTGGCCCTGCACCCGTCCCGGCCGGAGGGCAGCCCGCGCAACACCTGGGCGGGCACGGTGGCCGGCGTCCAGCGGCACGGCGACAACCTGCGGGTGCAACTGGACGGCCCGATCGGGGTGGCCGCCGACGTCACGCCGGCCGCCGCCGCCCAACTGCGGCTGATCCCCGGGCAACGGGTCTGGGCGGCGGTCAAGGCGACCGACACGCACGCGTACCCGGCGGTCGGGTGACCGCCGGGCCACGGACCCGCCGGCCCGCGCGGGCGGCACAGCCGGCGCGCACGCGGTGAGCCGGCCCGACGCGGTCGGCGGACGAGCGGCCCGTGGATGCGGTCAGCCGGCGAGCAGGTCGTGGTGTGCCGCGCGCAGTCGGGCCAGCGTGGGGTCGCTGCCCGGGACGACCCGGCGATCCAGCTCGGCCCACGCCTCGGCCAGCGCGGTGCGGATCGCGGCCAGCTCGGCGGCGTGCCGTTGGGTGCTGCGGCGGTGCTGCTCGTCGAGCCGGCGCGCCCAGCCAGCGGTGACAGTGGCGAGCCGGTCGGCGTCGGCGCGGGCCTGGGCGCCGCTGCGGGCGGCCACGGCGGGAACGATCGCGGCGACCGGGCGGGGATCACCGTCGCGGGTGACGACGGTGACCGCGTCGGTCAGCTCGGCGAGCGCGACGAGCTGACCGAACCGGGTGCGCGCCTCACGCAGCGGCACGGAACGCGGCGGGTCGGGACGGGGGGTGAGCGCGGGGACGGCCATGGATGGATGGTGCCGCCGGGGTACGACAAAAGCGCCGTCGTCAGTGGACTGTCGGCTGCGAGGTGGCGGGCTGGGCCAGCCACTCGTCGGCGAGGACCGACCAGACCTCCAGGTCGATGCGTCCGCGCGGGCTCGGGTAGAGCTGGCGCAGGGTGCCGTCGTGGCGCAGGCCGAGGCGGCGGGCCAGGGCGATGCTGCGGGCGTTTGCGGCATTGGTCCGCCACTCGACCCGCTTGATGCCGCGCTCGCGGACCGCCCAGTCGACGATCCGGCGGATCGCCGGGGCGACAATGCCCCGTCCCTGTGCCGCCGGCTCCAGCCAGCAGCCGACCTCGCAGATGCCGAGCACGACGTCGAACGACACGAACATGACGCCGCCGACGAGCGTGCCGTGCCACCACAGCCCCCAGATGCCGCCGGTGTCGCTGGCCCACCGGTCGGCGTACCGCTGCAAGACCGCGCGGGCCGACGGCAGGTCGGTGGCGACGAACGACGGCGACACCCAGGGCTGGATGTGCTCCCGGGCCCGGTCCAGGTGGGCGAGGAACTCCTCGGCCCGCCACGGGTTCAGCGGGCGCAGCTCGACCCCCTCGGTCAGCGGCAGGGCGAACACCGGACCTCCACTCGGGTAGGGCGCCAGGGACGGGGAGCAGCCTCGCACAGGCTCGTCGCCGTGGTCCCCGCCGGGCCCCGGCTGTCCGCGCGCTCAGCCGGGCAGGTGGGTACGCAGTGCCGCGAACTGCGCCACTGTCAGGTACGACGGGTTGCCCGCCTGCGGTTGACGGAACACCTCCAGGGCGGCGAGCCGCTCGTCAGCGCGGAGTCGCCGCCGGGGCACCCGGTCCCGTTCGGCGAGGATGGGCAGGTCCAGCGGCACCGACCAGGGCTGCCCCGGCGGGCCTGGCTCGGCCGGCCCGGTGACCCGACCGATCCCCCACAACCCGTAGGGCAGTCGCGTGCGACTGCCGCTGGCCCAGAAGACGACAGGTTGTCCGGCGCCCATCAGCCGCGCCCGGTAGCCGGGGCGTACGCACCAACGTGTCACCTGCGGGTCCCGGGCGAACCGGGTGGTCAGGTCGACCAGGTCGGCGTTGCCCTTGATCAACCAGGCCCCGAGGTCGTCGAGGCGCACCAGCGGCTCGCTCACCCCCACCTTCTGCCCGGTCGACGGCCAGCCCAATCAGATGATCATGTGGGTCCAGTAGGTGAGCCAGAGCACGAACAACGCACCCTGCACCACGGCGAGGCTCGCGGTCAGCCACACGTCGATGCCGCCGTGGCGGGCCCACCGGGCCAACACCAGGGCCACCGGGAACGCGGCGAGCAGGTACCGCAGCAGGCTCCGGTACACCGCCGGGCCCATCGACAGCGGCACCAGCACCATGAGTACGCCGTACACCAGGTAGGCCAGTTCCCGGCGGCGGAACCCGGCGACCAGGACTGCCAACACGGCCACGGCGAAGAGGACCCGGGCGGCGTCGCGGGGCTCCCCGGCCAGCCCGTTCAGCAGCACCGGCAACGGGTTCTGCACCTCGATGCCCCATCCGGTCTGCTGGGCGTGCTGGTAGGCGAACCAGTCCCCGCCGCGCCAGCGGC
The DNA here is from genome assembly GCF_040649135.1 of Micromonospora sp. NPDC049047. Classification (NCBI taxonomy): domain Bacteria; kingdom Bacillati; phylum Actinomycetota; class Actinomycetes; order Micromonosporales; family Micromonosporaceae; genus Micromonospora; species Micromonospora sp. NPDC049047. Next base: position 298,869 of record NZ_JBEZEY010000001.1, on the reverse strand, counting down.
AGAACGCCATGAAGGTGAACCAGCCGGCGGGCAGCAGCAGCAACGGCCAGCCGGTGCGTAGGTGGCCGAGCAGGGCGCGGGGGCCGAGCCGCCAGTCGTGCTGGCGCAGCAGGACCAGGGCCAGCGGCAGCGCGACGAGCAGGCCGACCGATCGGCTCATCGCCAGGAAGTAGCCCAGCACACCGACCAGCAGCCATTGGCGTCGCTCGGCGTGGTAGAACGCGGCCAACGCGAGACAGACGAAGAGCGACTCGGTCAGCGCCGCCTGGAACAGGAACGCGGTCGGCAGCAACACCAGGTACCTGGTGAACCGGCGGGCCGCGGGCGGGTCGCCGAGCAGCACCTCGGCCAGCCGGTAGCCGTACCAGAGCGCCAGCAGGAACGCGACGTTGCTGATCAACAGCAGGGCCAACGCGTTGTCGCCGCCGAGCAGCGCGCCGACCGGCCGGGCCAGGAACGGGTAGAGCAGCGGAAAGCCGAAGTCCCGCCACGGCCCGGTCAGGGGCAGCTCGCTCAGCCGCAGGTAGAGCAGCCCGTCCCAGGCGAACCAGAAGGAGATCCACCGGTGCCCGGAGATGTCGCGCTGCTGCGCCCACATCAGCGCCTCGTCCGGCGGCGGCGCCCCGGGCACGCCGTCCCACGAGTGCAGGACCAGGAGCCCGAGCAGGGTGAGCAGCAGCTTCGCGCCGAGGAACAGGCCGATCACGTACGGCCAGGGCGGCGGCACCCGGCGGGCCAGCCGCGCTCCGACCCGGCCTGCCGCGGCCACTCGGACGGCCAGCGTCGCCGCGCCGCTCCGCCACCGGTGCATCCGCCCCGCCCCCCGGTTCGCCGGTCCACCCGCCGCACAGGAGTGTGGGCCAACCCGTTGTACGCCGCCAGACGCCACTCCGGAGCGGAAACGATCGTTGACCGGGAGTGACATTCGGCGCAGAACGGGTAGGCGCGGCGCCTCCGACGATGACGCAGGACAGGGAGTGCGGCGGCATGGGCGAGCAGCACGGCACGGTGGTCATCGGCGCGGGACCGGCAGGGCTCACGGCGGCGTACGAACTGCTCCGGCACGGCCGGACGGTGCGGGTCTTCGAGGCCGACGAGGTGGTCGGCGGGATCAGCCGGACCGTGGAACGCGACGGGTGGCGGTTCGACATCGGCGGGCACCGGTTCTTCACGAAGGTGCCCCGGGTGGAGGCGTTCTGGCACGAGATCCTGCCCGACGAGGACTTCCTGACCCGGCCCCGGATGAGCCGGATCTTCTACCGGGGCGCCCTGTTCAACTACCCGCTCAGCGCCGGCAACGCCCTGCGCAACCTGGGGCTGTCGGAGGCGGCCCGCTGCCTCGGCTCGTACGCCCACGCCCGGCTCCGGCCGCCCCGGGACCAGTCGCACTTCGAGGGCTGGGTGTCGGCCCGGTTCGGCTGGCGGCTGTACTCGATCTTCTTCAAGACGTACACCGAGAAGGTCTGGGGGATGCCGGCGGACCGGTTGCAGGCGGACTGGGCCGCGCAGCGGATCAAGAACCTGTCACTGGCCACGGCGATCCGCAACGCGCTGCTGCCCAAGCGGTACCGCACTGACGTGACAAGCCTGATCGAGCAGTTCCAGTACCCGAAGTACGGGCCGGGGATGATGTGGGAGCGCTGCGCGGAGCAGGTGCGCCACCGTGGCGGGCACATCTCCACAGGCAGCTGGGTCACCGCCGTGCACCGCGACCCGGCACGCCGGCGAGCGATAAGCGTGACGGTGAACGGCACTGGCGGGCAACGCACCGAGGCGGCCGACCACGTGATCTCGTCGATGCCGATCTCGGAGCTGGTGTCCGCGCTTCACCCGCCGGCGCCGCCGGAGGTGCTGGCCTGCGCCGCCGACCTGCGCTACCGCGACTTCCTGACGGTCGCGCTGGTGGTGCCGGCGGAGTTCTCGTTCCCGGACAACTGGATCTACGTACACGATCCGGGGGTGCGGGTGGGCCGGATCCAGAACTTCGGCTCCTGGTCGCCGTACCTGGTCAAGGACGGCCGCACCTGCCTGGGCCTGGAGTACTTCGTGTTCGAGGACGACGAGATGTGGCGTACCCCGGATGCCGACCTCGTGACCCTGGCCACCGCGGAGCTGGAGCGGCTGGGGTTGGCGCGGCCCGGCGTGGTGGAGGCCGGCTACGTCGTGCGGATGCCGAAGGCCTACCCGGTGTACGACGAGCGCTACCAGCACAACGTGGACGTGATCCGGGGGTGGCTGGCCGAGGCGGTGCCGAACGTGCACCCGGTGGGGCGCAACGGCATGCACCGCTACAACAACCAGGACCACTCGATGCTCACCGCGATGCTCACCGCCGAGAACATCGCCACCGGCACTACGCATGACGTCTGGACGGTCAACGTCGAGCAGGACTACCACGAGCAGTCCTCCGGCGGCGACCGGCGCGGCACGGGCCGGGACGCGCCGGTGCTGCCCAGCCGGATCGTCGCCACCCCGATCGCCACTCCCGAGGGTGTGCGTGCCGCCGGGACCGCCGAGCGGCCGGCGCAGGTGCCGCTGGGCTGACACCGGCTCCTGGAGCGCGCCACCCACGATAGGTTGTGTGGCAATCTAGATTGCCATACTATCTATGCGTGACTCAGTGGCCCGCCGAATGGCTCAGAGGGGCACTCACTCTCTGCGTGCTCGGCGTGCTGGCCGACGGACCGGAGTACGGCTACGCCATCGCTCAACGACTGGACGATGCCGGGCTCGGCACCGTCAAGGGCGGGACTCTCTATCCGCTGCTCGCTCGGCTGGAGATGGACGGGCTCGTGCGTTCGACGTGGCAGACCGGGGCTGCGGGCCCGGGCCGCAAGTACTTCGCTCTCACCCCAGCAGGTCACCGTGACCTGGCGAACCGCTCCCGGGACTGGGACCGGTTCGTGGACGCGACCAAGCGCACGCTCACGACCTCCCAGGAGACGCCATGATTCATGCTCGTCAGGTGATGGACCCGTGGCGCGACACCCTCATCACCGAACTGCGGCTGCGGGAGGTGCCCGGCAACCGCATCGGTGAGGTGCTGGCCGAGGTGGACGCCTACTGCGCCGACAGCGGCCAGACGCCCACCGAAGAATTCGGCGACCCCATCACCTACGCCCAGTCACTGACAGACGTACACGCCCCGGGCCGACGCCCGGGGGATGCGGTACGCAAGATTCTGCTGCCCACCGCTCAGGCGTTCGCGACACTGACCGGAGTCTTCGCGCTTCTCGACGGGGTAGACGGGCTGGTGCACAGCGGGCCGGCCGAGGTGACCTCGGGCAGGTGGCGGGTGTCGCTGTCGGCACCGCCGTGTTCCCGCTCGTCCTGGCAGTCGTGTTCCGTCCGGCGCTGTTCCGCCGTGGCCGGGCCCGGGCGATTCTCATGGCGGTCGTACCCATGGTGCCGGCGGCCCCGGTGGTGCTGTGGTCCACGCCGATCGCCCATGTCTCGGCGGTGACACTACTGACCGCAGGCCTGTTTCTGCTGGCCGCCGCATGGTGGCCGATCGCCTCGGATCGCATCTTCGCTGATCGGATCATCGACCCACGCACCGGTGCGGAGCCCTTCACCACCCCACCCATGCTGCTCGCGGTCGTCCGCTGGCTGCTGCCGGCCACGTTGCTGCTCGCGGTTGTGCTGATCGTCCTGATTCCCTGACTGCTCGGGTTCTCGCCTCGCGGGGCGCCGGAGGCGCTCGGGCGGATCACGTGGTTGGATCTGGACGTCGATCCGAAGGGGGCACTGTGGGGCGCAGGGCGATCATCTTCCACGGGACCGGCGGCAACCCGGACGTCGTCTGGTACCGCTGGCTGGCCAGGCGACTGGAGGCCCGGGGGTACGCGGTCGAGGTGCCGCACCACCCGGGCATCAACGTCGAGCCGATCGCCACCTTCCTGCCGAAGGTGCTCGACGGGCACCGCTTCGACGAGGACACCGTCCTGGTGGGCCACTCCGGCGGCGCGGCGCTCCTGCTGGCGCTCCTTGAGCACATCGACGCGACAGTCGCCCAGGCGATCCTGGTCGCCGGCTACTGCACCCCGCCCAACACCAGCGAGGAACCGGTCCTGCAGCAGAGCTACGACTGGGCCGCGATCCGGTCCCACGTGCGCGACATCTACTTCATCAACTCGACAAAGGACCCGTACGGCTGCGACGACCGCCAGGGGCGCGCCATGTTCGAGCGACTCGGCGGCACCCAGATCGTGCGCGACGACGGGCACTTCGGCGACTACGACCAGCCGTACGAGCGTTTCGAACTGCTCGACCGGCTCATCCCCTGACGCGCGGAAGCCGTCATTTGTGGGCCCGCTGGCGGGCCGACTCGTACAGGACGACCGATCCGGCCGTGGCGGCGTTCAGGGAGCTGGCCATGCCCACCATGGGGATCCGGATCAGGTGGTCGCAGGCGTCGCGCCACGCCGAACTCAGCCCGGCCGTCTCGTTGCCGACCACCAGCAGGGTCGGCCTGGTGAAGTCGTACTCCGCCGCCTCCACCGCACCACTCTCGTCGGTCCCCACCACCTGCACGTCGACGCCGTCGGCGCGGATCGCCTCGACCCAGTCGAGCACCGCCCGGTGCGAGGGCACCCGCACCGCGGGGACGGAGAAGAGCGAGCCCGTGCTGGCCCGGACCGACCTGGGGTCGTAGACGTCGGCGGCGTGGCCGGTGACGATGACGCCACCGGCGCCGAAGGCGTCCGCCGAGCGGACCAGCGTCCCGATGTTGCCGGGACTGGTGGGCCTGTCGAACACGACGGCGAGCAGGTCCGGACCGGCCGGGATGCGACCGAGGTCGTCATCGGGCAACGCCACGACGGCGAGCAACTCCGGGGCGGTGTCCGCCTTGCCGCCCAGCTCGACCATCAGCTCGCCGGCGACGGCGACCACTGTCGCACCGGCCGCGTCGAGGGTCTCGCGCGCCCAGGCGGACAGGTGCGCGTCCGCGTTGTAGAGGAGCTGGCGGACCTGCCACCCGAGTTGGATCGCCAGCGTGATGGGTCGGACGCCCTGAACGAGGAACTCGCCGCTGCGCTGACGCTTGGTGCGGTTGCCCAACAGCGCCTCCCACTGTTGGAACCGCGCATTGCGAGTTGTCACCCGTAGAACCGCCACCAACCCCGCCTCCGTCGCGTCTGGCGCACCAGAACCTACCGAGCGTACTGGGGTGGGTGGTTCCTGGTCCCGCGAGCCTGCTGATGGAGGGTCCTCAGCCCGACAGGTGCGGGCAGTACGCCACAGTGGCGTCGTCCGGTGCCTGACCATCGGGGCCGCCGCCGGCTTCGGCTTCGGCCTGCCGGACGCGACGGATGAGGCCGGCCGGGCCGTCGGCGGCGAGCAGGTCCAGCACACCTTGCCAGTCGGTCCGGCGGTACGGGTCGACGAGGCGGCTGGCGCCGTTGCTGAGCAGCGCGATGCCGTTCAGGTCGGCGAGGCGCCGGCTGCCGGTCACCGCCTCCCACGCCGCCCGGGGGTCGTCCTTGGCGATCCAGTAGCCGCCCGGCCGGTTCCGGCGGGCGCGCAGCGCCGTGGCGCAGGAGGCGCGGACGCTGTCGTACTCCGGTGTCCCCCGGGCGACACCGCTCAGCGGCACGGAACAGTCGCGCCGGGCGACCACCTCACGCTCGTCGGTGATCACCTGCGGGCCGCCGTCGGTCTGGTCGAGGACGAGGTAGGAGTCCGCGAGGAGCAGATAGTCCAGCCGGCCCCGGTGGGCGCGGGCCAGTACGACTGTCGCCTGCGGGCTACGGGGATCCACGATGTCGCAGGTGTGCCGGTGTGCGGCGGCGACCTCGTCGATGGCGGTGGCGAGGGCGGCCGCGAGGTCCCGTCCGTCGCCGGCCGACAGCAGGCCGAGCAGCGCGCCGCCGAGGCGGTGGGTGTACCAGGCGACCCCGTGCCGGCAGAGCGACTCCGCTCCCGGGATGCCGGCGCCGTCCAGCAGGACGACAGCGCCGGGCACCGCACCGACGAAGTCCTCGTTGCCCCGGTCGGTCCGGCCGGCGCTGGTGGCCAGGCTGACGTGCACTGTCGGCCTCCTGACTGCCCGGCCGCCGCCCGGGCGCACGGGTCGCCACCGAGACGGAATCGAGCGGGAGCGATATGGTGTGACGTCGACCCGTAGCCTGCCATCGGGGACGGGTCGGACGGTCGTCGACACTGCGGGAGGTGCGTGCGGTGGGCAGATGGTTCAACCGCAGCCGTAGACGCGACGACGCGCCACCCCGCGAATCGACGTCGTCCGGGCCGGTCATCGAGATAACCGTCACCCAGGACGGCCGTTCGGTTACCGAGACCATCGGTGGTCCGACGGCCTTCGGGCTGCAGTACCACGCCTATCACGACCAGTACGGCGCGACAGACGCCCGGACGTTGGAGGCGGGGTCGCGTTACGCACAGGAGTTGATGCGCACCAACGACATCGACGAAGCCGTGACCGTCTACCAGGAGATCGTCGGGTTGCGCAGCTCCGCACTGGGGCCGACACATCCGGACACCCTGCGCAACAAGCACAGCCTGGCCTTCGCGCTCTGGCAGCGCGGCTCGCACGCCGACGCGGAGCGGGTGCAACGAGACGTCTACCAGGCGCGGCGCCGGGTGCTCGGCGACGGGGACGCCGAGACGTTGCGCAGCGGAAACAACCTCGGCTGGGTGCTCATCGAGCTGGGTCGGTTCGACGAGGCCGAGCCGCTGCTGCGGCAGGTCGCCGACGGCATGGTGCGGACGTTGGGCAGGGACGACCCGGACACCCTGTCCTGCCAGATGAAGCTGGCCGGACTCCACCACCTGCAGGGGCGCAGCAAGCAGGCCGAGCGGGCCCTGCGCGACGTGGTCCGGCGGCTGACCAGGACGCTGGGCCCCACCAACCAGGTGACGCTCCAGGCCCGCAGCAACCTGCTTGTCGTCCTGCTCGACGCCGATCGGGCGGCCGAGGCGGTCGACGAGGCCCGAACGCTCGCGGACGACGCCGGGCGCGTGCTCGGCAACACCGATGGCGTACGCCTGCACGCCCGGCACTCGCTGGCCAGAGCGCTGGCCGGAGTGGGCCGGCGGGCCGAGGCGATCCGGTTGCTCGCCGACACCCTGCCGGACAGCGAACGGGGCCGGGGCGCGGACCATCCGGCGACCCTGGAGATGCGGACTCTCTTCGCGATGCTGCTGGTCGAGGCGGGTGACCGGCGGGCGGGCCAGGAGGCGCGGGCCGCGCTGGCCGGGTGCGAACGCGTGCACGGCCCGACCCATCCGCACACGGAGAAGGCCCGGGAACTGGTCCGGCTCACCCGCTGACCCCGACCGGGCGGCGACGCCGGCGGGCGACGGTCAGCCGCCGGTGTGGATGTGCGCCGCCCACAGCGTCGGTGCCACCGGGTAGCGGTCCCGTAGCGCCCGCACTGCCGAGTGCAGCGCGTACGCCGGGGCGCCGGTCGGGTCGCCGTGCGCGTAGAAGGCGGTGGTCAGGGCGAGGGAGACCGCGTCGTCGATCTCCCACAGGGTGCCGATGACGTGCCGGAACCCGGCGAGCTGGAAGGCACCGGTGATGTGCAGCGACTCGTCGACAAGGGTCAGCGGGGCCTGGGCGGTCGCGCAGGCCGCCAGGAAGGCGAACTCCGCGTCCAGGTCGAGCCGGGACACGTCAGCCACGGTGAGTGGGCTGTCCTGGTGGTCGTGCACCAGCAGCCGGCCCTGCGCCGGGTCGTGCGGATCGGCCACCGCGTGGCAGGCGAAGTGCGCGTACGCCGAGCCGGACAACCGGTCCAGGACCTGCTGCCGGGTGGCCGTCGTGTCCAGCCCGAGCCACGCTCCGGGTAGCGCTGCCGACGCCGACGCAGCCTCGCGTTCGGCGCTGGGCAGCGCTCCCGGGCCGCCGGGGGTGGCGCGCATCGCCACGACGCAGGAGCGGGCGTCGGGCCGGGACGGCCGCGGGTCGGTGGGTTTGCGGGCGAGCGCTGTCACCGTCGGCGTGTAGGAGGAGACCACCCGGTCGAGGGCGGACCGGCCGGCCCCGGCCTGGGCGGCGTGCAGGGGGAAGAACGCCAGCGGGCCGACCGGGCACCACCAGACGCGGGGCAACTCGCCGGCTGCCCCGGGCGCGTCGACCCGGTCCAGCACCGGCCCGACGAGGACCTGCCACAACCATTCCAGTACGCCGGTGAGCACCGACTGGGCGCGCAGTCGGCTGCGGGCGTCCGCCGCCGGGTCGGACGCGGTGGTGGTGGCCTCCTGGAGCAGCCGCAGGTGCGTCATCGCGTCGGCAAGCGACAGATCCGGTAGCGGCAGCACCGTCACGCGGTGCTCCCGCAGGATGAGCGCGTCGCAGCGCAACTCGCTCGCGATCGGCACGATCACGGTCCGGTCGACCTGGTCGAGCAGCTGCCGGGCGCTTGGTGGGCGCAGAAAACCACCGAGGCCGGGCAACTCCCGGATCGTTGCCAGCAGCACGTTCCACTCGGTCTCCCGGTCCCGGCCGAAGGTGGTGGGTCGGGGGGACTCGGGGACGGGCGCTTCGAAGTCCCGACGCATCCGCTGGAAGTCGGCCGCCAGACGCCCGTCGGCGCGTTGCAGTGCCGCCCACTCGCCGTCCGCCGTCAACCGCTGGTGCAGCAGCAGGCCCCGACCACGTTCCAGCAGCTCCAGAGCGCGCTCCGGCTGCCCGGCGCCGATCGCGCAGGAGGCGGCCGTCGCCGCCAACCCGGCCGTCGAGCCGAGGTCGGCGTACTGGTCGTGCCGGGTACGGCCCCGGGAGGCCAGCCGGGGCAGCAGCGTGATGGCCTCGTCGAAGGCATCCGTCGCTTCCTTCCATCGACCCAGCGCGGTAAGCGTGTAGGCCGCCTTGTCGAAGGCCTGGATCCGGACCGGCACCGCGCCGGAGTCGATGCGCCCGGCGGCGAGCGCCTGCTCGGTGGCCTCGGTCAGCAGGGCTTTCTCGCCGGTACGCAGGTAGGTGGCCCGCAACGCCTGGGCGATGGACAACCCGGTCTCGACACGCCGCGGATCGCGCGCGGGCAGCGCGTCCAGCGCTCCGCGCAGCAGGACGAGAGCCTCTTCCAGATAGGCGGGCTCCCCGGTGGCGTCGTAGAGCAGCCGGAGGCTGTAGCCCAACTGGTCCAGGTACAACGCATGGTTGGCCTCGCCGCGTACGGACAGCGCGAGCGCCCGGCGTAGCAGGCCGATCGCGACCTCCAGGGCAGAGACGTCACCCGTCAGCTGGTGCGTCTTCATGCCGACGGTGGAGAGGCTGGCGAGCGCCATCCGATGGTGCGGGTGCCGCTCTCCGACGGTGCTCAGCGCTGCGGCGAACTCCTCCCAGGCCTGGCCGAGCAACTCGGCGCGGCCGGTGCGGTCGACCAGGGTGAGCAACGTCTGCCCGAGCAGGAAACGCGGCTCGTAGCTCTGCGGGGTGTGTTCCCGCAGCAGCGCGACGGCCCGTTCGACATCGGCGGTGTGGGTGGTCCCGGTCGCCCTGGCCAGCAGGCACCTGGCTCGCAGCACGACGATCTGGTCCTGGTCGGGCCCGACGGTGTCCACCGGGGACAGCAGCTCCAGCGCCTCGTCGACGTAGTCCTCCACCCCGGTGAGCTGGTAGGCGCGCAACAGCGCCTCCGCGTGGATGCCTCGCAACGCGGGCCGCTGCTCCTCGCTGATCCACTGCTCGGCCATCGTGGCGATGGCCGTGAGCCGGTAGAGCGTGTCGACCGAGCCGTCGAAGTCGTGCCGGACCCGATAGACCTGGCAGGTCTTGAGCATCAGCACCGCGCTGTTGCCGAGGTCGGCAGAGGTGTCCTCCGCGAACCGCAGATACTGCTCGGCGATGTCCAGCAGCTGGGGCTCACTCTCGATCCGGGCTCTGGCCAGCAGCACATCGGTGTACGTGGCCAGCGCGCGCAGACCGTGCGCCGTACCCAACTCCTCAGCCAGGAAGGAGTCGGCCATCGTGCGGATCGCGGCCTCCAGCACGACGGTGGCCTCGATCAGGCCCTCCCGCGCCCGGTCCGCGTCGTACCTGTCGAGCAGCGCGGCCCCCAGCTCCACCTGGGCCTCGGCCCACCGCCGGTCCCCGCGCCGCTGCCCGGCCGCGACACGACGCCAGTGGTCGACGGCGTCCCTCGCAAAGCGACTCACTGGCGCACCCTCCCCTCGCGGTTGCCCCCAGCCTGCCAGCCGCGCGCCGACATCGACAGGAGATAATCAACCGATGAGTCACTCGGTGCCGGACAGGCGACTCGACGACGACCGGGCGGCCCGGCTGGCCCGGATCTGCGCCGACATCGCGCAGGTGGGCGACCTGCTCGGGCCGGCACCGGCCCAGGCCCTGGCCCGACTGCGCGACCGTCAGCGGTCCGACCAGGGCGTGGACGCGGTGTTCGCCGAGGTGACCGAGTTGATGCGGGTCGGCGGGCTGGTCGGTGGTGACCCGATCGTCCGGGGACACCGCTACCTGCCCCTGGCCGGCATCCACGGCCGCCGCCCGGAGGTGGTCCAGGTGTGCCCCGGTGATCTGTGCGACCGGGTGGAGATCCCCCGGCCGGACGCCGACCCGCCGCGCTGCGCCGTGTGGGACTGCCCGCTGACGACGTTTCGGATGGACCCGTGAACGCGGTGATCGCCTCGCTCGGCGGCAAGCTGGCGGAGCGGTGGCTCGCCGGGCTGGCGCTGCCCGGTGTGGTGTTCGTGGCGGTGTACGCCGCGGCGGTGCGGCTCGGCCACGCCCACTGGTGGGACCTGCGGCTGCTGCGGCAGGAGCTGGACCGGATCATCCTCGGGACGCCGACCCGGAGCACCGGCTCCGCGCTGCTGATCGTGCTCGGTGTCGTGCTGGCCAGCGTCGTCGCCGCGACGGCCGCGGAGAGCCTGCAACGCCTGGTCGTGACCCTGTGGACGCAGGACTGGGGCCGGGCCGGCGAGGTCGTGGCCCGTCGGCGGCGGCGCCGCTGGCACGCCGCCGTGGACCGCTACGAGCAGGCCCTGCGGGACAAGGCACGCCGGTTGCGGTCTGGCGACGGCGCCACCGGACCGCTGCCGGACACCCAGGCGCTCGCCCGCGCCTGCGACCGGATCGCGGTGACCGAGCCGGACCGGCCGACCTGGATCGGTGACCGCATGCTCGCCACGGCGGTACGGGTGCGGGCCTGCTACGGCCTGGACCTGGCCGCGGCCTGGCCCCGACTGTGGTTGCTGCTGCCCGAGGAGGCCCGGGACCCGCTCGCCCTGGCGCAGGCCGACTTCACCGCCGCCGCCCGACGGGTGGGCTGGGGGCTGCTGTACCTGACGCTCGGCCTGCTGTGGTGGCCTGCGCTGGTCATCGGCCTCGGCCTGTGCCTGGCGGGTTGGCGACAGGGCCGCGGCACCGTGTCGGTACTTGCCGACCTGGTGGAGGCGGTGGTCGACCTGCACGTGCGCGCCCTCGGCGCGGCGCTGGGACATCCCACCGAGGGCACCTTCGGCACGGCCGACGGCGCGGCGGTGACGGTCCTGCTCCGCAAGGACCGGTGATCCGGGCGACCGGTCCGCCGCGCCGGGTGGGTCACCCGACCCGGACGCCGTCGGCCGGCGGGACCGGCTCCGGGCTCGCCCACTGTGACCGCCGGGGCAGCAGCAGCGGGGTGGCGAGCAGGAGTACGCCGGCGACGGTGATCGCGGCCAGCGGGCTGGTGCCGGCGGCGAGCGCGCCCCAGCTCACCGTCAGGACGGCCTGCAGGAGTCTGCTGCTGGCGCTCCAGGTGCTCAGCACCCGGGCGGTGTGCGACACCGGGGTCCGTTGCAGGCGTTCGGTCGCGTGGACCGGGTTGAAGATGCCCATGCAGGTGATCAGCAGGCCCTCGACGATGATCACGGTGAGGAGCCCGGGGACGCCGGGACTGACGAACGCGAGACCGAGTGGGAACACCGATCGCAGCCACCCGGAGACGATCATGACCCGGTGCCGGCCGTACCGGTGCGCGAGCCGGGCGGACAGCCGGGCACCGACGAACCCGCCGAGCGCCGGGATGCCGAAGGCGAGACCGTACTGCCAGGCCGGGAGGTGGTACTCGCCGAGCAGGAGGACGGCCAGCAGCGGGGCGGTGGCCATGATGAGGCCGCCGACCAGCACCGAGTTGAGGAACAGGCCCCGCAGCACGCGGTCGCCGAGGATGAGTCGCCACCCGTGCGACAGGTCGGCGGGGCGCAGCCGGGTGACCCCGTCGCGGGGCGAGGCGACATCGCCGCCCCGGATACGCAGCACCGCGAACGCGGACAGCAGGTAGCTCAGCGCGTCGGCCAGGACCGTGACGACCGGGCCGAGCAACCCGACGAGCGCACCGCCGAGGGGCGGGCCGACCGCTGTCGCCGTCCAGGTCGTGCCCTCGAACCTTCCGTTCGCCACCAGCAGGTGCTCGCCTCGGACGAGATGCTTCAGGTACGCGCCGGACGCGGCGGTGAACGCGATGCTCGCCGTCCCGGAGACAACCGAGACAACCAGCAGTTGGCCGTAGGACAGCACGCCGAGGGCGTACGCGATCGGCACACTCACCATCGCGGCGAACCGGACCAGGTCCATCCCGATCATCACCGGGCGCTTGGCCCGGTGCTCGACCCACGGCCCGAGCGCGACGGCGACGATCGCCGCGACGGCCGGCCCGGCCGCCTCCAGCAGCGACACGGCGAACGCCGACGAGTCCAGCACCCGCACCGCGAGCAGCGCAAACGCGCCGAAGGCGAGCCACGTGCCGTAGGCGCTGACCCCGTAGGCCGACCACAGCCGACCGAAATCCGGCCCCAACCGGGTACGCATGCGCCTCCCCCTGACAGCCGACGTCGCGGTCGGGGCATCCCACCGCACGAGCCGCCGGAGGATCAAACAACAGGCATCCGGGCGAGTCACAACCACCGGTTGTGGCTGGGCATAATCCACAGGTGGATACCGAGGCGGTGCGGTCGTTCGTCCGGGCGGCGGAGCTGGGGCAGCTGCAACAGGCCGCCGACGAGCTGGGCGTGACGCAACAGGCCGTGTCCAAGCGGATCGCGGCCCTCGAACGGGAACTCGACGTGCGGTTGTTCACCCGTACCGCCCGCGGGGTCGAGCTGACGCTCGACGGCCAGGCCCTCCTCCCGCACGCCCGGGACGTCGTCGCCGGTGTCGACAGTGCCGTCGCCGCGATCAGACCGGGCTCGCGGGCCCTGCGGATCGACGTGCTGGGCCTGCGATCCGCGCAGGCCGTCGTCCTGCACGACTACTGGCTGTCGCATCCGGAAACCAACCTCGACGTGGTGACCCTGCGGGTCGACGACCCGCGCGAGGCCGCCGCGGCGGTCCAGGCCGGCCACATCGACGCCTCGTTCCGCTCGGTCACCGACGTGGCCGCCCTGCCGCGCGGCCTACGGATGATCCACGCGTTCGACTCCCCGCTGGAACTCCTCGTCGGCCCGCGGCACCCGCTGGCGGCCGCACGAGCACTGACCCCGGCGCGGCTGCGCGGTCATCGGATCTGGGTGCCGGGCATCAGGGCGCGCAGCGAGTGGGCGGACTTCTACGACCAGCTCGCCACCGACTTCGACCTCCGCATCGACGCGGCGGGGCCGCACTTCGGCGACGAGGTTCTGCTCGACGTCCTCGCGGACTCCGCCGACGTGGCCACCCTCGTCGGCTCGCGCGACAGGTACCTCTGGCCGGCGAACCACGACCTGCGCCGCATCCCGATCGGGCGTCCGACGCTCGCGTACCCGTTGTCGCTCGTCCTCCCCCGGGCGAACCCGCACCCCGACCTGCGGGCGATCATCGACCACCTGGCGAGCCTGACCCCGCTCCCGGCGGAGACCTGGCGCCCGTCCTGGGCCCCGGCGGCTGTGGACGCGGCTCCGCCGGGCCGCGGCGCCCTCGCCGAGCCGTTGTGATCCACTTGGCGGATGACCGGACCCGCCCCCGCTCCGCCGAGCGACGTCGCCCTCCGCCTGTCGCGGGAGCGCAACGTCTGGCTCTGTACGGTGCGGCGCGACGGTTCCCCGCACCTGACGCCGGTCTGGTTCGTCTACGCCACCGGGACCTGGTGGATCGGCTGCGACAGCCGCAGTGTCAAGGTCGGCAATATCCTGGCTGACCCCCGGGTGTCCCTGGCCCTGGAGGGCGGCGACGCGCCGGTCGTGGCCGAGGGCGTCGCCCAGGTGCACAGCGCGTTCCCGGACGCGATCGTCACCACGTTCGCGAGCAAGTACGGCGGGTGGGATGTCAGCCGGGGAGACGGCCGGGTGCTTCTGGAGATCCCCGTCCGGCGGTGGCTGCTTGCCGGCACGGCCCAGTAGGCGGGCCTTCGCGCACACCATCGTGCCGGTGCGGGTCCAGGCGTGGGCGGGAGATGGTGGACAGGTGGTGGGGGGCGGTGCCGGCCGGCACCGCCCCCCACCCGTTGGTGCCTGCTACTCCCAGGCGCTCTGCTGGGTGTAGACGAGGTTTCCGGGGATGACAGTGCCGTTGGTGTTCAACTCCGTGTACGACCAGAAGTCGCCCTCGGGCAGCGGCTTGTTCGGCTTGAGCGTGAATCCCTGCGTCGCACCGCGCTCCGCCCCGGACGGCAGCGTCAGCGTGGCGGCCGAATACTTCGCGTCCCGCCCGATGATCGCGTGACCGAACTGGAAGTCGACGACCGGCGCGCCGGGGAACTGCGCGAACACGTACGCGGTGTAGCGCCCCGGCTCGGGCAGGAACTTGTACGCCTGCTCCGTGCTGGTCCAGTACCTGTCACTGCTGTAGATCAGGGTGTCGCCCTTGTACAGGTAGAGGTCCAGGTTCGTGTTCGGGTCGTCGGTGTCGGCTTCGACGATGATGCCGGCGGTGTTCGTCGGCACCGTGAGCTCGAACTTCTTCACCCCGGTGGCGGCCGGGTCGAACACGCCGCCGTAGACGCCGGCCGGCATCGAGTGCGACGAGCGCTGCATCGGCGTGTAACCGGTGCTGCGACCGGCGAGCGCCCCGGTGAAGCCCGGCTGGATCGAGCCGAACGCACCGTTTGTCATCCGGCCGAACTCCTCCCCGTCGTCACCGTACGGCCGGGGCATGATCCCCCACGGCCGGGCGGCGACCGGGATGCGGGCGCTGTGTGCCTTGCCGCGCCAGCCGATCGAACCGGTCACGTACCGGTCCCAGGGCGCACTGACCCGGCGCAACGTGATGGTCACCGTCGCGGACCTGCCGGGTGCCAACGTCACCGACGCCGGCGTCACGGTGACCTTCATGCCGGGCAGACCGGACACCGAGGAGTGGTAGGTCTCCTTCGCCTTACCCACGTTGGTCAGGGTGCGGGTGAGGGTCACCGGGCGGGTCCCGTCGTACTCACGCAACGAGATGGCCGGCAGGTTGAGTTCCTTGCCGTCCGGCACGGCCGTCTCGCTGAACGCGACCAGGTCCGCCGCCGTCGGCTGGATGACCAGGCCGGGGTCGGTGGCGCCGGCCAGGTTGATGAAACCACTGCCCTGGTCGAGCGGGCTGCTGGTGCCGACAGTGTCGGTCGCGGTGGTCCGCAGCGCCGAGGCGACCGCACCCGGCGACCAGTCCGGGTGCGCGGCACGCAGCACCGCCGCCGCGCCGGCCACGTACGGCGAGGCCATCGAGGTGCCGGAGTACGCGTCGTAGTTCCGCCCGAAGTTGCCCGCCGGGGAGACCGCGGCGATGATGTCCGAACCCGGCGCGACCAGGTCCGGCTTCAGCACGCCGAGGGTCACCTTGTCCGGGCCGGTGGAGGAGAAGTCCGCGACGCTTGGCACGCCGGGGACGCTGGAGCCGTCACCGCCGCTGCGCAGGGACACCCGCGCGTCGGTCGGGTGGCGCATCAGGTAGTTGAACAGCGTGCCGGCCTGCTTCTCGGTCGGCAGGTAGACGACCGGGAAGTTGAAGATCGAGTAGATCCGGTAGTTGCCGGTCGGCTCGAACACCACCATCGCCGCGCCGCCCTTGGCCTTGATCTCGGCGGCCGAACCGAACATGTCGGACAGCGCGCAGGCGACCACCTTGCCCTTGATCTTGGCGGGGTCGAGGCTGCCCGGCTCGCAGTAGACCGCACCCAGATCCGGTGACCCGGCCTGCTCGCCGAAGACCATCGGCCGCGCGTCACCACCGGGCAGCGCGTCGAGCGACCCGCCCACGAGCTTCGTGCCGTCACCGAGCTTGACCGTCGCCTCGTCGAGGTTGGTCACCGCCGCGCCGACAGTGGTCACCCACGGCGCCGCGTTGCTGATCGCCCCGCTCACGATGCCGGTGTTGCCGGCGGACGCCGCCACGAAGACTCCGGCCAGTGTGGCGTTGAGGAAGGCGATGCCGATCGGGGTGTTGGCCTCCCAGTCGCCGAGGTCGCTGCCGATCGAGAAGTTCAGGACCTGCACGCCGTCGGCGACGGCGGCGTCGATGCCGGCGATGATGTCGGCGTCGTAGCCCATGCCGCTCCAGAGCACCTTGTAGACGGCGATCTGGGCGTCCGGCGCCACCCCGGAGACGGGGCCGAAGCGCCGACCGTCGATTGTGACGTTCGGGATCGGCAGACCGGCCGCCGTGGAGGCGGTGTGCGTGCCGTGCCCGGACATGTCGCGGGGCGACAGGACCTCGCCCTCGGGCACGGAACCGCCGCCCGCGAGCCAGCTGTCAGCGAAGTACCGCGCGCCGACGATCTTGCCGTTGCAGTGCTCGGCCACGAAGGCGACACCGGTCTGGCAGGTGCCGTGCCAGGTCGAGGGAGCCGGCATCGTCTTGGCGAACGACGCGCTCTCCGGCCAGATGCCGGTGTCCAGGACACCGATCACCATGCCCGCGCCGGTACCGGGGCCGGGTGTGGCCGGCTTGCCGGCGGGACCTCCCGCCGGCTTGCGCTCCGGGGCGGCCGGGGCGGTGGCGGCCGGAGCACCGGGAGTCGGCGCTGTCGACGGCGCCGAGGGCGGCGGTGTCCTGGTGCCGAGGGCCCGCGAGGCGGTCACCGCGCGGACGCGCTTGTCCGCCCGCAGGGTGGCCGCCTGCTCGGCGGTCAGCTTCGCGGAGAATCCGTTGAAGGCGGTGGTGTATACCGCGTTGACGGTGACCCCGGCGGCGGCCGCGACGGCCGTACGCTGCGCGTCGAGGTGTCCCCGGTAGGCCCGCGAGGGTGCCGACGTCACGTCCAGTCGGTGGCCCGCCTCCGGACGGGTCCGCGCCAGCCCGGACACCCCGCCGGCGTACGCGGTGAGCGGGTCCTCAACCAGCTCGACGACGTACATGCCCGCACCTGTCGCGTCGGCCGTACCCCGTTGGGCTGCTGCGTTCCGGCCGTCGGGTCGACGGTCGGCCCCGTCGGTCAGGGTGACCTTCTTGTCCTGCCCGGCGGTGAAGTAGCCGCCGCTGCCGCTGCCGTTGCCCGCCGCCCCTGCGGGGGCTGCCGACGCCGATCCCGCGACCCCGGTGGTGCCGGTGATCAGCGCTACGACAAGCGTCGGTATCGCTAGTCGTCGCAGCCTTTTTCCGCTCGTGCCTGTAGCCACGAGGCTCCTTTCGATGGCTCCCTTGTGGAGCTGTTCCTCGATCACGATCCGCTCATGGGAGCGCTCCCCCACCTAAGCCGCCGACGGTTAATCGATGGTTTGCACGGTGTTACGGATCGCTGGTGCGTATAAGATCACGTTCTGTCGGCCGCGCCTAGATCATGTTTTGCCGATGCCGCCCGGAGCAGGGCGGGAACCCCTGGCGGCCCGCGCCGGCACCTCCCCCGCGGCGGGCCCGCCCGCCGGTCGACGGCAGTGCGCCAACGAACCCGGGCCGCCGACGGTTTGCCGACCGCCGATGCGGCACTAGGCTTCCGCCATGCTGATCATCGAAGGCGCGGGCCGGTGGACCGCACCCGCCGGGACCACCAGCGACTGGGTCGAACAGCTGAGAGTGCCGGACCTGTCGGTGGGGACGTACTGCATCCCGGCGGGCGGTCGGGACGGTCAGCGCCCGCACACCGAGGACGAGATCTACGTGGTCACCACCGGGCGGGCCCGGATCGTGACCCCGGACGGCGCGGCCGAGGTCGGCCCGGGTTCGGTGATCTTCGTGCCGGCTGGCGAGGAGCACCGGTTCGACGAGGTGACCGAGGACCTGGCGTTGCTTGTGGTGTTCGGCCCGGCGTACGGCTCGCGCGCCCCGGGTGGGCCAGCCGAGTAGGGCGGTCGAGGTCGCCCGCCCGACGGTCGGCGTCTCCCTGCCCACCGCCGTCCGCCGACCGCAGCTGGCCCACTCCGTTCGGCAGGCTCAGACAACGTGGCGCAGGTAGCCGGTGATCGCCGCGTCCAGCACCTCCGCGCCCGGACGCGCCCACACCTCGGCGGAGAAGACCTCCACCTCGATCGGGCCGGCGTACCCGGCCGCGTCCACCGCCTCGCGCAGCCGACGCAGCTCGATGCAGCCGTCACCGGGCAACGCCCGGCCGAGCAGCACCCCCTGCGGCAGCGGCGTCACCCAGTCGCAGACCTGGAACGCGGCGATCCACTCGCCGGCCCGGGCGATCTGCGCGTACACCGTGTCGTCCCACCAGACGTGGTACGCGTCCACGACCACGCCGACCACCGACGGGTCGAACCGCTCGGCGATGTCCAGCGCCTGACCCAGGGTGGCGATCACGCAGCGGTCGGCGGCGAACATCGGGTGCAGCGCCTCGATCGCCAGCCGCACCCCGGCCGCCTCGGCGTGCGGGGCCAGCTCAGCGATCGCGTCGGCGACCCGACGACGGGCGCCGTCGACGTCCCGGCTGCCCGGCGGCAGCCCACCGGACACCAGCACCAACTCCGGGGCACCGAGGATGGCCGCCTCCTCGATGGCTCGCAGGTTGTCGACGCGCCAGTCGTCGGCGGAGAAGAAGCCACCCCGGCACAGCGAGGTGACGGTGAGGCCGGCGTCGCGGACCAGCTTCGCCGAACGGGCCAGCCCGTACTCGGCGACCGGCTCACGCCACAACCCGATGCCCGGCACCCCGGCCGCCACACAGCCGGCCACCACCTCCGGCAACGGCCAGCGCATGGCGGTGGCCTGGTTGAACGAGAAGCGGCGCAGCTGCTCGACGCCGGCACGCGATAATGGGCCGGCGCTCACTGCGCCACTCCCGCCACAGTGAAGAAGGACCGGGCGCGGGCCGCGGCCAGCTCGGCGTCGGGCAGCAACCCGGCCCGGTCGGCCAGGACGAGCAGGGTCGCCAGGTGCGCTGCGGACCGGCCGGACTGGGCACCACCGACCATTGTGAAGTTGTCCTGGTGCCCGGCCAGCCAGGCCAGGAACACGATCCCCGTCTTGTAGTGCCAGGTCGGCGCCGCGAACAGGTGCCGGGCCAGCGGCACCGTCGGCGCGAAGATCTCGTCGTACGCCGTCAGGTCCCCCCGGTCCAGGGCGGCCAACGCGGCGGCGGCGGCCGGCGCGATGGCCGCGAACACCCCGAGCAGCGCCTCCGAGTGACCCGACCCGTCGCCCCGGATCAGCTCCGGGTAGTGGAAGTCGTCACCGGTGTAGAGGCGCACCCCTTCCGGCAACCGGCGGCGCAGCGCGACCTCCCGGCCGGCGTCCAACAACGACACCTTGATCCCGTCCACCTTCGACCCGTGCGCCGTGATCAGCTCGATGACCGTGTCAGCGGCCACGTCCAGGTCCACAGCACCCCAGTAACCGGTCAACGCCCTGTCGAACATCGGGCCCAGCCAGTGCAGCAGCACCGGCCCGTCGGCGGCGGTCAGCAGCTCGTCGTACACCCGGAGGTAGTCCTGCGGGCCGCGGGCGGCGGCGGCCAGGTGCCGGCTGCACATCAGCACCGGCCGGGCGCCGGCCGCGCGGACGTCGCCGAGCTGCTCGGTGTACGCGGCGGTGATCGCCGACAGGGTCGCCGGCCCGGGTGGCAGCTGATCCGTACCGACCCCGGCGACGATCCGCCCGCCCACCGCGCGGGCCTCTGCGGCGCTGCGCCGGATCAGCTCCCGGGTGGCCGGATAGTCAAGCCCCATCCCCCGCTGGGCGGTGTCCATCGCCTCGGCGACCCCCAGCCCGTACGACCACAGGTGCCGGCGGAACGCGAGCGTGCTGGTCCAGTCCACCGCCGCCGGGGCACCCGGCACGTTCTCCGCGTTCGGGTCGGCGACCACGTGCGCGGCGGCGTACGCGATCCGGCTCCGCGCCGGCGCGTCCGGCCGGGCGAACCCACCGCCCCCGGCCAGCCGGTGCCGTCGCCCGCCCGGCAGCGCCACCTCGACGCTCACCGAGCCACCTTTCGTTCGCGACTGCGGGGCTCGCAACCCCGGCTCACTCCTCGCGCTCACCGCCGCAGCTCCGGCACCTCGACGCGGCGACCCTCGCGGGCCGAGCGCAGCCCCAACTCGGCGAGCTGCACGCCGCGGGCACCGGCCAGGAAGTCCCACCGGAACGGCTCACCCGCCACGACGTGCCGCAGGTACGCCTCCCACTGCACCTTGAAACCGTTGTCGAACTCCTCGTTGTCGGGCACCTCGGTCCACTGGGCCCGGAAGTCCTCGGTGGCCGGCAGATCCGGGTTCCACACCGGCTTCGGGGTGACCGCACGGTGTTGCACGCGACAGGTGCGCAACCCGGCCACGGCGCTGCCCTCGACGCCGTCGACCTGGAACTCCACAAGCTCGTCGCGGTACACGCGCACGCCCCACGACGAGTTGATCTGGGCGATGATGCCGCCGTCGAGTTCGAAGACCGCGTACGCGGCGTCGTCGGCGGTGGCCGCGTAGGTGCGGCCGTCCTCGTCGACCCGCTCGGGCACGTGCGTGGCGGTCACGCAGGAGACCGCGTTCACCCGGCCGAACAGCTCCTCAAGCACGTAGTGCCAGTGCGGGAACATGTCGGACGTGATGCCGCCGCCGTCCTCGGCCCGGTAGTTCCACGACGGACGCTGAGCGGGCTGCCAGTCGCCCTCGAAGACCCAGTAGCCGAACTCGCCGCGCACCGAGAGGATCCGGCCGAAGAAGCCGCCGTCGATCAGACGCTTGAGCTTGCGCAGACCGGGCAGGAACAGCTTGTCCTGCACGACGCCGGTGCGTAGGCCTGCCGCGTCCGCGGCCCGGGCCAGGTCCAGCGCGGCGGCGGTGTCCTCGGCGAGGGGCTTCTCCGTGTAGATGTGCTTGCCTGCCTCGATGGCCCGCCGGATCGCCTTCTCCCGCTGCTGGGTGACCTGGGCGTCGAAGTAGATCTCGACGTCCTCGCGGGCCAGCGCCGAGGTCAGGTCGGTCGTCCAGTCGGTAAGCCCGTGCCGTTCGGCGAGTTCCCGGAGCTTCGTCTCGTTGCGCCCGACCAGGACCGGTTCCGGCCAGATGGTCGTACCGTCGGCCATCGTCACACCACCGGACTCGCGGATGGCCAGCAGCGAGCGGACGAGGTGCTGCCGGTAGCCCATCCGTCCGGTCACGCCGTTGACGATGATGCCGATCGACCTGCGGGTCATGGTGCTCCTTCCGTCGTGCTGGTCGTGCCGAGCCGCGCTCGGTGGTTGGCGGCCACACCGCCGCACAGCCTTGTGAAGCAGCGCCCCACGTCGGGCAGCGGGGCCGCGAAGCGGTCGGAACTGGCCGGGCCTCCCGGCGGGAAAGGGCTTTCTCTGCGGTACCGTGACGCTAGCCGGCACGGCGAAACGCCGTCAACAGACCGAGGGGGGCGGGCCATGGCGACCCTGTCCGATGTGGCCCGTCGAGCGGGCGTCTCTCCCGCCACCGCCTCCCGAGTGATCAACGGCAGCAGCAAACCGGTGACCGACGATCTGCGGGAGCGGGTGCTCGCCGCCGTCGCCGAGTTGCAGTACGTGCCGAACGCCCACGCTCAGCTGTTGGCCCGCTCGCACCGCAGTGCGGTCGGCGTGATCGTGCACGACGTCTCCGACCCGTACTTCGCCGAGATCACCCGCGGCCTGCAACGCGTCGCCACCGACCGGGGCCGGCTGCTGATGATCTGCAACAGCTACCGCGATCCGGACCGCGAACTGGAGTACGTGGAGCTGTTGCGCGGCCACCAGGTGGCGGCGCTGATCCTGGCCGGGTCCGGCTACCACGACGAGGCGTTCACCCGGCAGCTCAACGAGAAACTCGCCGCGTACGAGGCCACCGGCGGGCGGGTGGCGGTGATCGGCAGGCACGAACACTCAGGCGACGCGGTGATGCCGGACAACCGGGCCGGCGGATACCTCGCCGGACGGGAGCTGTGCGGGCTGGGGCACCGGACGATCGGTGTGGTCGCCGGCCCGCGCATCCTGACCACCACTACCGACCGCCTGGCCGGACTGCGGCAGGCCCTCGCCGAGCAGGGCCGGGACCTGCCGGAACGGCGCATCCGGTACGCCGAGTTCGACCGCGACGGTGGCGCCGAGGCGACCGCCCGGCTGCTCGACGCCGACCCGGAGCTGACCGCGATAGTGGCCCTCAACGACTCGATGGCCATCGGGGCGCTCGCCACCCTGCGGGCACGTGGCCTGGCCGTGCCGCAGCAGATCTCCGTGCTGGGATTCGACGACATGCCGATCGCCAGGGACGTCACCCCGGCGCTGACCACTGTGCGGCTGCCGCTCGTCGACATGGGAGTCCGGGCGATGTCCCTGGTGCTCGACGCCGAGGGTCCGGCCCCGCGCGTCGAGGTGCTCCCCGCCGAGTTGGTCCGCAGGGACACCGCCGGTCCCGTCCCGCCCGCCGCCCGGGTGAGCGCCGGCGCCGCGCCGCGCGCCCGCCGCGCTGAGGCCGACTCATGACCGGCGTCAGTCCCACGCAGCGTCCGCTCACCGGCGACGACGTGGCGTACCTGCTCCGCGCGTCGTTCGGCCCGCACACCCGGGTCCGGGACGCCGGACCGCTGGCCGGCGGCGGGTACGCGACGGTCTGGTGGGCACACCTCGACGACGACCGCCGGGTGGTGCTGAAACTCGCCCCGCCGCCCGGGACGCCGCTGCTGCGCTACGAGCAGGGGCTCTGTGCCGCCGAGGCGCGATACTTCCGGCTCGTCGCGGAACACGCCCCGCAGGTGCCCGTACCGTCGGTGTTGCGGCACGGCACCGACCCCGCGTACGGCGAGTGGTTGGTCACCAGGATGCTGCCCGGCCGGTCCCTGTCCGAGCTTGCCGGTGCCGACCCGGCGGTCGACGACGGCCCGGTGCGCGCCGACCTCGGCGCGGCCCTCGCCGCGTTGCACCGGGTCACCGGCGACCGGTTCGGGTACGACGACGACCGGGCCGGTGGGGCGACCTGGCGGGCGGCGTTCACGGCGATGCTCGACGCGTTGCTCGCCGACGCGACCGACTGGAACGTGCGACTGCCGTTCACGCCGCAGCACCTGCACGCGCTGGTGGATCGGCACGCCGACGTGCTGGACGAGGTACGCCGCCCGGCGCTGCTGCACTTCGACTGCTGGGACGGCAACGTGCTGGCCGAGCCCGACTCCGACGGTCGGCTGCGGCTGTCCGGCCTGGTGGACGGTGAGCGGTTCCTGTACGGCGATCCGCTGCTGGACCTGGTCTCGCCGCTGCTCTTTCGCCGCGCCGAGGACGAGCCGGAGCATCCGTTGCTGCGCGGCTACCGCTCCGCGTCCGCCGAGCCGCTGCTGCTGGACGCCTCGGCGCACCACCGGTTGGGTCTGTACCGGCTGCACCTGTACCTGCTGATGACTGCGGAGATGCCCAGCCGTGGCATGACAGTGCACAGCCACCCGGGGCGGCACGCGCGACTGGCCGAGCTGCTCGACCAGGAGGTCGCCGCGCTCGGCTCGGACTGACGGCCGGCGCGGGTGGCGCCCGACGCGGGGTCGGACGCCACCCGCCCCCGGTCAGGGCAGGTCGATCGGGCGCAGCACCCGGTCCACCGAGTGTGCGATCTGCCGGTTGCCCTTGTTGACGTCGAAGGTGACGACGCGGGCGTCCCGGTCGTTGGTGTCGGCGTCGATCAGCCGCACCTGGCGGAAGATGTACAGGTAGGTGCGCACGTCGACCTCGACGGTCGAGCCGAGCGCGGTGCTCAGGTCCGTGCCGTCGGCGCGGACCGCGGTCTTGCGGTCGATCGTGGCGCCGGGCACCACGTGGTAGAGCAGCACCGATTCGACGGTGTCGATGCCGAGCCCGGCGACGGCGGTGAAGGCCGCGCTCTCGCTCGGCAGCTTCTTCGCGTCGGTGATCTCGCGTACCAACTGCTGGAAGGCCGCGTCGGTGGGGATGAACGCGGTCAGTGCCACAGTGCCGTCGGTGAGCACCTTGACCGGCGAGTTCGGCTTGGCCTCCAGCACGGCCAGCACGGCCGCGGTCAGGACGTCGAAGTCCCGGGAGTTGCGGTCGAAGCCGCTGGTGTCCTTCGTGAGCACCTCGGCGAGTGAGGTCGTGCCGAGCGGCTTGGCCTTGCCGGTCGCCTGGGCGGCCGGCACGGCGATGGCCGTGGTGGCCAGCGCGGTGGCCATGGCGCCCACCGCCATCCTGGCGGCGAGTCGTGCGATCTTCATCAACGGGCCTTTCGTCGAAGCGACGGATCCGTGACGTCTCGTCACGACCCATGCTTCGCACCGGGGACGCCGCTCGGATGCACCCAGGGTTAACCGATTGTCCGGGGACTGTCGCGGACTTAACCTCCCCCGGTGCTGATTCGGGAGTTCGTCGACCAGGACTGGTCGCAGGTGTGGCCGATCACCGAGGAGGTGATCCGGGCGCAGGAGACGTTCACCTACGACCCGGCGATGACCGCCGAGCAGTCGTACGCCATCTGGGTCGAGGCGGCGCCGGGTCGGACCGTCGTCGCGGTGGAGGGCGGGCGGGTGTTCGGCACCGCGCTGTGTCGCGACGCCCTGGCCTGGGCCCGCCACCAGGGGTACGCGGGAATGCAGTTCAACGCCGTCGCGCAGAGCAACCGGTCGGCGGTGGAGTTGTACCGGCGGGAGGGCTTCACGGTGATCGGCACGGTGCCGGGCGCGTTCCGGCACCCCACTCTCGGCCGGGTCGGCCTGCACGTGATGTACCAGGAGTTCTGAACGGGGCTCCCGCTCGGGCCGCATGGCGGTGGTCGGGTCCTTTGGAGCTGATGTCGTAAACGAATCGGCTGCCCGTCGCGCCGACCGAATCGGCTCCGCCAGATGAATCGCCTCCGCCACGTGAATCGCCGCCGCCAGAACAATCGCCTCCGCCAGGTGAATCGTCTGCGACATCAGCTCGACAGGGCCTCAACCACCAGCGGTGCCGGCGGCCGGGGAGACGCGGACTCCAGGCTGCGGCACCGCCGGCTCCGCGCCCGCGCGGCGGACCGGGGTGAACAGGCCGGCGACCGCCACCAGCAGGCATCCCGCGCCCGCCGCCAGGGTGACGGCAGCGACCCCGAACCGCGCGGCGGCCCAGGTCAGCACGACCGCCCCGGCCGGACCGAGGGCGTAGTGCGTGCTCCAGAACGCCGACGTCACACGGCCGAGCAGGTGATCGGGGGTGATTTCCTGGCGTAGCGACATCGAGCAGATCCCGCCGATGCTGAGACAGCACAGGTACACACCGGTCAACGCGGTGGCCGCTGGCACGCTCGTCGCCAGGCCGACGCCCGCCACCGCGAACCCGCAGACGGCGTGCGCGCCGATCCAGGTCGCGCCGAAGCCACGACGGCGCCGTAGCGGGGCCACCAGCAGCGCACCGGCGACCGTGCCCAGCGCGGCCAGGCCGAGCACCACGCCGACAGTGCCCTCGGAGCCGCCGAGGTCGTGGGTGACGTGGTAGATCAGCACGTCGGTGAAGCCGTAGGTCAGGAAGATGAACACCGACAGCAGGACGGTGAGCGCCCGCAGCACGGGCTGCCGCCACAGGAACCGCGCCCCGGCCAGGAACTCGGCGAGTGGCCGCTCCCGGGCCGCCGGCGCGGCGGCACCGGCCGGCACGGATCGCAGCCGGATCAGCCACAGACCGGTTGCCGAGAGAGCGAAGCTCGCCGCGTTCACGGCGATGGCGAGCGCCGGGCCGAAGCGGGCCGACACCACGCCGGCGAGCAGCGGCCCGAGGACGGCCGCCGCCGCGTACGTCGCCTGCAACCGGCCGTTGGCCTCGGTGATCCGGTCGGAGTCGACCAGGTTGCGGACCGCGGTCACCGCGGCGACCTGGAACACCATGCCGGCCGCCTCGCAGATCGGCAGGACGACGAAGAGCAGCCAGACCTGCGGGCCGATGAGCCAGGCCAGTGGCACCAGGGCGTAGAGCACCAGCCGGACCAGGTCCGCCACGATCATCAGGGTGCGGCGGTCGTACCTGTCGACAAGCACCCCGCCGAAAATTCCGGCGACGACTGACGCCGCCCCCGCGACGGCGGTGAGCAGGCCCATCTGCGCCACCGACCCGGTCGCCTGGAGCACGAGGAGGGGCACCGCCAGGTAGGCGAACGAGTCACCGGCCGCGGAGAGCGACTGGGCGACCCAGTAGGTGCCGAAGGTGCGGTCCCGCCACAGCGGCGGCCGGCCAGCGTGGGCGGATCGGCTCATCACGATGAGGGTAGTGGGCAACGCGTCGCGAGGTGAGCCGGCCGCGGGATCCTCCCGCGGCCGGCTGCGGCAGTTCGAAAACGATCAGGCCTGGCGCAGCGGCGCGAGCGCGGTGCTCCAGGCGACCACCTGGTCGAGGGTGGTGGTCAGCGCGTCCTGCTGGAACTGGTTGGGCTTGAAGACGCTGAAGTTCTCGAAGTCGGTGAAGAGCGAGAGCGCGACCTGCGAACGCACGTCGGCCATCTGCAGCTCGCCGGAGATCAACCGCAGGTGCTCCACGGCCCGCGCGCCGCCGACCGAGCCGTAGCTGACGAAGCCGACGGCCTTGTTGTTCCACTCGGCGTAGAGGAAGTCGATAGCGTTCTTCAGGGCACCCGAGGTCGAGTGGTTGTACTCGGGGGTGACGATGATGAACCCGTCGTAGGAGGCGATCGTCTCGGCCCAGCGCAGCGTGTGCGGCTGGGTGTACTGGCCCATCGACGGCGGGTACGCCTCGTCGAGGTGCGGCAGCTGGTAGTCGAGCAGGTCGACGAGCTCGTACTCCGCGTCGGAGCGCTGCTTGGCGATCTCGAGCACCCAGCGGGCAACGGCTTCACCGTTACGCCCCGGGCGGGTGCTGCCGAGAATGATCCCGATCCTGGTCATGGTGGCGCCTTTCCTCGGTACGTGGGCTGACCAGCCGACGCTAACCGGTCATTGCTTGGTCAAGCAAATGTTCTGTCCATGGCCACTGTCACACTCTGGGTAAGCATTTGCTCAATCAAGCAAGTATGATATGAGGATGTCCAGCCCCGCCGCAGAACCTCCGCAGCCCCTCAACCCCGACGAGGAGGCCCTGGTCCGCGCCCTGGGCCAGGTGATGCACGTGCTGCCCCGCGCGATCGATGCCGACATGGTCGGTGACCGTCAGCTACCGCTCACCGAATACACCGCCCTGATGAACCTATCCGAGGCACCGGGGCGGCGGATGCGGATGAACGAGCTCGCCGCGGCCTGCTACCTCTCGCTCAGCGGCATGACCCGCACCATCATCCGGCTGGAGACGCAGGGCCTGGTCAGGCGGGAGCGCTGCGCCCAGGACGCGCGCGGCTGGAACGCCGTGCTCACCGAAGCGGGATTCGCCCGACTGGAGGAGGCCTGGCCCAGTCATCTGAACTCCGTCCGCCGCCGCTTCCTGCAGCACTTCGAGAGCTTCGACCTGGCCCGGTTGGCGCGGGCGTTCCAGCGCGCCGGCACCGCCGAGAGCCCCGAAACGACCGGCTGAGCCCGGCTCAGCCGGACGTCCGGCGACTCAGCCGGGCAGCCCTCCGGCAGCGACAAGCGCCCACGCCAGCAGCCTGACCAGACCCGATCATGGTCAGCGGGTCGGTGCGTGGGCGGCGAGGGGGTTGACCAGGGTGCCGACGAACTGGAGCGCCGCCGACGGGTCGGCCAGGTCGATCATCTGCTGGTTGTCGCGCAGCTGGAGCCGGTTGAGGCAGGACAGCGTGAACTCCGGGGCGAACAGGTCGTAGTGGCGGACCCGCTCGGCCAGCTGCGGCACCCTGTCGAAGTAGTCGGCGGCGCAGGCCGCGACGGTACGCCAGAAGTCGTCCTCGGCGAGCACACCGGCCTCGACGAGCACCGCGTTGAGGTGGCGCAGGAAGCAGTCCACCACGTCGGTGAAGATGGTCAACAGCTTGGTGTCGTCGGGCACGTCGACCCGGATCCGCTCCACCTCGGCGGGCAGCTCGACGTCGGCGCTCAGCACCGCGATCTCCTCGGCGATGTCCTTGAAGATGACCCGTTCGACGGTGTCGTGCTCGTCGAGGACCAGGATGACGTTCTCACCGTGCGGCATGAAGGCCAGGTCGTGGGCGTAGAAGCTGTGCAGCAGCGGGGTCAGGTAGGCGTCCAGGTAGCGGCGCAGCCAGACCTCGGGCGCCAACCCGGACCGGGCGATCAGCGCCGCCGCCAGCGAGCCGCCGTCGCGGTCCACGTGCAGCAGCGCGGCCATCGTGGACAGGCGCTGCCCCGGTTTCAGGTCGACCACCGGGCTCTCCCGCCACAGGGCGGCAAACATCTTCCGGTACGGGGAGGTGCGCTCGGTCGCCGCCTCGTACTGCCGGTGCCGGTAACCCACGGCGGCCCGCTCCCGGATGACGCTCAGACCGGTGCCGGTAAGCACCTCGTCGTGCGCGATCAGGTCCGCCAGCCAGTCGTTGATCGCCGGGGTGGCCGCCATGTACGCGGCCGACAACCCCCGCATGAATCCCATGTTCAGCACCGACAACGCGGTCTTCACGTAGTGCCGGTGCGGCGCGGTGACGTTGAAGAAGGTGCGGATGGACTGCTGGGCGAGGTAGACGTCCGGCCCTGGGCCGAGGTGCACCAGCCGGCGGGCGGCCAACTCCCCGGCGAAGGTGACCGCGAGCTTGTTCCACCACTGCCACGGGTGCGCCGGGATCAGGTGGTAGTCGGCGAGGTCCAGACCGAGGTCGGCCATCGTGGCCGCGAACCGGGCGCGGGTCTCGGCGTCCAGCTCGCCCTCGATGAGCGTGTCGTAGTCGAGGTCGGCGGCGCTGCTGAACGTCGAGTGGTCCCGGTGCGCGGCGAGCCACTCCAGCCGGACCGGGGCGGCGGCCTCCGGGGCGTACCTGTGGTATTCGTCGACGCCGAAGCCGAGCCGACCGTTGTTGGCCACGAAGCACGGGTGGCCCTCGGTCATCGACGTCTCGATGGTCTGGAAGTCCGCGTCGGCCAGCTCGGCGGCGCTCGGCGCGGCCTGCGCCAGTTTGTACGCGGTGCCGGCAAGCGTGGAGGTGATCTCCTCCAGGTAGACCGGGAGCACCCGCGCGGAGAGCCCGAGGGTGCCGCGCAGCTCGACGATGAGGTCCACCGCGTCGGGCGCGAGCGACGCGCCGTCACGGTGTCTGGTGATGCTGTCCGCGTCGATCTGCCAGTGCTCCAGGGCCAGGACCCGCGCGGCGAACCGGTAGGTGACCAGACCGTCGTCGCTGCCTACCGCGTACCACTGCCGGTCGTCCGGACCTGGCACCGGCTGCGGGGTGAGCAGCCGTTCGTGGGTGAACTCGGCGAGTGCCTTGCGGACCAGCAGCCGGTTGGCCAGGGCCCAACGCTGCGGGGTGAGATGCCCGACCGGGCTGCCGGCGGCGGGCCCGGTGGCGGCGGACGTCGGGGTGGGGACGGCGGTGGCGGTCACGCCGGGGCTCCTTCGGTTCGGGTGGCGGCGGCGCGGTCGGCGGCGGTGCGGTCGGTGGCGGCCTCGAACTGGGCCCGGGTGCAGACGCTGAGCAGCGCGTCCTTCTCGGGCTTGCGGATCGGGCCGACGACCGCGAAGCCGACGGCGGCGTTCACCGCGTGCACTGCGGTGTTGCGGACGTCCGGCTCGACCACCACCCGCCGGGTCGTCGGGTCGGCGAAGAGCCATGCCACGACTGTGGTGAGCACCGCCCGGGTGAAGCCGTGCACGGGCGTGTCGACCGGCGCGCAGAGGAAGTGCATGCCCACGTCACCTGGCTGGTGGTCGTAGAGACCGACCAGCTCGACGTGGGCCGGGTCGTAGCGCTCGGCGAGGAACGCCGGACTCCCCCGCCACAGCCCCAGGTACGCGTCGTGGTGCGGGTGCGCGGCGATGCGCCGGTACTCCTCGGCGACCCGGGCCACGTCGGCGTCCTGCATCAGCCAGAACGCCGCCTTCGGGTGCGTCACCCAGGAATGCAGCAGCACGGCGTCGGCGTCCGGGTCGAGCGGACGCAGCGTGAACTCACCGAGCCGGTGGTCGGCGCGGGTGAAGAGGTCGCTCACGACGACACCCCGAACTCCTGGAAGGTGACGCTCTTCTCGATCGGGTAGTGCTCCCGGCCGAGCAGTTCACGGATGATCCAGGAGTTGCGGTAGGCGCCCATCCCCAGGTCCGGTGAGGTGATGCTGTGCGTGTGGGTGCCGGCGTTCTGGAGGAAGATCCCCCGCCCGGTGTGGTCGATGCTGTAGTTGCGGGCCACGTCGAACCGCCCGTGCGCGTCCCAGCGGATCCGCTCGCGCACCGGGTCGAGGAACTCCGGCACCCGGTAGTGGTAGCCGGTGGCCAGGACCAGGCCCTCGGTACGCAGCGTGAAGTCGCGCTGCTGCTCCACCTGGCGCAACCCCAGGGTGTACGCCCCGTCCTCGTGGGCGGCGGTGACCAGCTCGGCGTTGGTGAGCAGCCGGGTGTTCACCGGCCCGTTGACGGTGTACGCGTAGAGCTGGTCGAAGATGTCGTTGATCAGGTCGGCGTTGATCCCCTTGAACAGGCCCTTCTGCCCGGCCTCCAGCCAGTAGCGGGTCACCTCGGGCAGTGAGTGGAAATAGTCCACGTAGTCCGGTGAGGTCATCTCCAGCGTCAGCTTCGTGTATTCCAGCGGGAAGAACCGGGGCGAGCGGGTCACCCAGTTCAGCTGGTAGCCGTACCTGTCGATGTCGCCGAGCAGGTCCTGGTAGATCTCCGCGGCGCTCTGTCCGCTGCCGATGACGGTGATGCTCCGCTTGGTGCGCAGCGCATCCCGGTTTTCCAGGTAGCGGGAGTTGTGCACCGCGTCGCCGGGCAGGTCGGCGACGGCGTCGGGCAGGTGTGGCGGGGTGCCGGTGCCGAGCACCAGGTGCCGGGCCCGGTACTCGACGCTCTCCCCGTCGCCCGTGCTGGCCCGCACCACGTACCTGTCGTCGGCGGCGTCGAACTCGACGGTGGTCACCGTCTGACCGAAGCGCAGGTTCGGCAGTTTGGCCGCCGCCCACCGGCAGTACGCGTCGTACTCGCTGCGCAGGGGGTAGAAGCTCTCCCGGATGTAGAACGGGTAGAGCCGGCCGATCTCCTTGAGGTAGTTGAGGAAGGAGTACGGCGAGGTCGGGTCGGCGAGGCTTACCAGGTCGGCGATGAACGGGGTCTGCAACCGGGCCGACTCCAGCAGCATGCCCGGGTGCCAGGCGAGGCTGGGCCGGGCCTCGAGGAACACCCCGTCCAGCTCGTCGATCGGCGCGGTGAGGCACGCCAGCCCCAGGTTGTACGGGCCCAACCCGATGGCGATGAAGTCGTGGGTGGACATTCGGGTCTCCAGGCGCGAGTTCGGGTTCGTCGGCATCAGCCGACGTGGCAGGTCAGTTCGGCGGCGGCGTGGTCGTGCACGTACCGGCCGGCGTGGGTGGCGATCAGGTCGAGCACGTGGCCGACGTCGTCGACTGTGGTGGCCGGGTTGAGCAGTGTGAACTTCAAGAAGTGCCGGCCGTCGACCCGGGTCCCGGCGACCACGGCGAGGCCGGATGCGGCAAGCGCCTCCCGGGCGTGCAGGTTGGCGGCGTCGGCCAGGCCCCGACCCGCCCCGGTGGGCAGGTAGCGGAAGACCACGGTGCTCAGCTCGGAGCGGGTCACCACCTCGAAGCGGGGGTCCTCGCTCACCAGCTCCCAGGCGTCGGCGGCCCGGTCGACCACCTCGTCGAAGAGCGCACCGAGGGCGTCCGGGCCCATCACCCGCAGGGTCAGCCACAGCTTCAGCGCGTCGAAGCGGCGGGTGGTCTGCAGGCTCTTGTCGACCTGGTTGGGGATGCGCTGCTCGACCATCCGGGCCGGGTTGAGGTAGTCGGCGTGGTAGGTGGCGTGCCGCAGCGCCTGCCGGTCGCGGACCAGCAGCGCGCTGGAGCTGACCGGCTGGAAGAACGACTTGTGGAAGTCGACGGTCACCGAGTCGGCCCGTTCGATGCCGTCGAGCAGGTGTCGCCGCGTCGGCGAGACGAGCAGACCGCAGCCGTACGCGGCGTCGACGTGCAGCCAGACGCCGGTCGCCGCGCGGATCTCGGCCAGCTCCGCGAGCGGGTCGATGGAGCCGAAGTCGGTGGTGCCGGCGGTGGCCACGACGGCCATCACCACCAGGCCGGCCTGCCGGCACCGGGCGATCTCCGCGCGGACCGCGGCCGGACGGATCCGCCGCCGGGCGTCGGTGGGCACCGCGATCACCGCGTCCGGGGCGAGGCCGAGCAGCTTTGCCGACTTCTGCACGCTGAAGTGGCCGGCGGCGGAGGTGAGCACCCGCAGCCGGGGCAGCAGCTCCGCGCGTGCCGCCGGTCCGGTCGCCTCGGCGCACGCCTCCTCCCGGGCCAGCAGCAGGGCCTGGAGGTTCGACTGGCTGCCGCCGCTCGTGAAGACGCCGTCAGCTGTGGGACCGAGGCCGATCCGCTCGGCGGTCCAGTCGATCAGCCGCCGTTCGATGAGGGTCGCGCCGGCGCTCTGGTCCCAGGTGTCGAGTGAGGAGTTCACCGCGGTGAGCACCGCCTCGCCGAGCAGCGCCGGGATGGCCACCGGGCAGTTGAGGTGGGCCAGGTACCGGGGGTGGTGGAACCAGACGGCGTCGCGCAGGTAGACGTCCTCCAGCTCGTCGAGCGCGGCGCCCGCGTCGCCGAGCGGCCGGTCCAGGTCCACCCGGTCGATGAGGGGGGCCAGCTCGGCGGGGGTGATGCCGGTGGCCGGGCGGTGCACAGTGGCCACCCGGCGGGCGACCCGGTCGACGCCGTCGGCGATTGTGAGTCGATACTGCTCGACCGAGCCGTCGTGCAGCAGGTGTGCCCGAGCGGTGGCCGGCGCCGGTGGCGGCGCGATGGTCTCGCCGGGGTACGTCGGCACGGTCACGGGTGTGTCCTTCCACGTTCGACGAGGGCAGCCAGAAACCGCCCCCGGGCGGTCGCGCCTCGGGGGCGGTGCTGCCGTTCAGCTGACCTTCTTCGCGGCGCGGGGTTAGGTTAGCCTAACCTCGGTTATTGTCAACAGCGGTCCGCCGCGTCCCCTGACCCCGGAGCCCACACTGGACGCCACACCCACCGTCACCAGGGCGGCACCATCGGTGCCGCGCGCCGGTACGACCCCCTCCCCGGCCCACCCCGGCCCGCGCCCCGCCACCCGGAGACCGGCATGAACGCGCGGCGGTTCCGCGACCCGTGGGGGGTGCCGCACCTGCGGGCCGACGACCCGCTCACGCTGGCGGCGGCACAGGGCCGGGTCACCGCGTACGACAGGGCGTGGCAGCTCGAGGTGGAACGGCACCGCGCCCAGGGCAGCAGCGCCGCCTTCCTCGGCGTCGACGCGCTCGGCTGGGACCGGTTCGCCCGGCAGGTCCGCCTCGACGACACCGCACGCCGCTGCCACGCGGCACTCGACCCGGCGACCGCCGAGTGGGTGGGCGCGTACGTGGACGGGGTCAACGCGGGCCTTGCCGCCGGGGCGGCCCGCGCGCCGGAGTTCGCCGCGACCGGGCTGAGCCCGGGCCGGTGGGAGCCGTGGACACCACTGGCGGTCTGGCTGGGCCACCACATCCTCTTCGCGGGGTTCCCCGGCAAGCTCTGGCGTGCGCACGTGGCGCAGCGGCTCGGCCCGGACGCTGTCGACGCGTTCGCCACCGACGGACCGGCAGTGGCCGGCAGCAACGGGTGGCTGCTCGCCGCCGAGCGCACCGGCACCGGGGCCGCGCTGCTCGCCGGCGACCCGCACCGGTTCCTTGAGGATCCCGGCGTCTACCAGCAGATCCGGTTGGCCTGCCCGGAGTACGACGTGGTCGGGCTGGCGGTGCCGGGCGTGCCGGGCATCGCGCACTTCGGGCACACCGGTGCGGTGGCCTGGGCGATCACCAACGCGATGGCCGACTACCAGGACCTGTACGCCGAGCGGCTGCGCCGCGACGGCGACCAGGTGCAGGCCCTCGGCCCGGACGGTTGGCGGCCGGTGCCCGTCCACGTCGAGACGATCCTGGTGGCCGGGGCCGACCCGGTCCAGGTCGAGGTGGTGGAGACCGACCGGGGTCCGGTGATCAGCGGTGGGCCGGACGACGCGTCGGCGATCAGCCTGCGCTACCCGCCCCGGGTCCGCGCCGAACTGGGGTTCGCGGCACTGCCGGAGCTGCTGCGCGCCCGAACGGTGGCCGATGTGGACCATGCGCTGCGGCACTGGGTGGAGCCGGTGAACGTGGTGCAGGCGGCGGACACCGCCGGTGGGCTGCTGCACCGGGTCGCCGGGGCGGTGCCGGTACGGCATCCGGACAACTGCCGGCGCGTGGTCCCCGCCTGGGAGGCCGCGTACGCCTGGCAGGGCTGGTATGCGCCGATGCCACGGGCCGACGTGCGCGGCCGGGCGGTGATGGCAAACGAGCGAGGACTGGCGGCCCCGCTCGGCGTCGAGTTCGCCCCGCCGCACCGGGCACACCGGATCGCCGAACTGCTCGACGCCGGCCACGACTGGACGGCCGACGAGTTGGCACGCGTGCACACCGACACGTACCTGGGCTCGGCCGGGCCGCTGCTGACGGTGCTGGCCGAGTCGACCGGGCTCGGCCCGACCGCCGCCGCGCTGCGCGAACGGCTGCTGCGCTGGGACCGGCGGATGGCCGCGGAGAGCACCGACGCGGCGGATTTCGCCCGCCTGCGGGCCGCCGTCGTCCGCCGGATCGCCGCCCACCCGACGCTCGCCGCGCTTGCCGAGCCGCCCGCGTACCCGGAGGTGTTCGCGCCCTGGTTGGCGCTGACACCGCGCGTCGGTCACGCCCTTGAGCACCTGCTCGGCGCGGCGCCGCTGCCCGGGGTGGACGTGGCCGCGCTGGTGCGGGCGGCGGCCGAGGAGGTCGCCGGCGCGGCGGACGGCCCGGTGCGGTGGGGGGACCTGCACCGGCTCGCGGCGTGGCGGGCGCTGCCCGACCCGGACGCCGGACCCGGCCCGCGACTCGACGGCGACCACGACTGTGTGCTTGCCACCTCGAGCGTGCCCGGCGTGACCCACTGGTGCTTCCGGGGGCCGGCGGCGCGTTTCGTCTGGGATCTGGGCCGGCGCGAGGACAGCCGCTGGGTGGTGCCGCTGGGCGCCTGCGGGGTGCCCGGCGACCCGCACCACGACGACCAGCTTCCCGCCTGGCTGGCCGGGGAACTGTTGCCAGTGACCACCTCCTGGGACCAGCTCACCGAGGAACGGGACTGACCCCGGACCGGCCGCCGGCCGGGGTGCGCGGGGCACCCCGACCGGCGGCCGGCCAGGCTGGCGTCAGCGCAGGCCGAACGCCCGGGTGATGCGCTGGCTCACGGTGTTGCCGGCGGTGTCCCGGGCGGTGGTACGCAGGCTCACGAAGCTGGCCTTCGCCGGTGCGGCAAGCGAGGTACGCCAGCCGTCGCCGTGCCGGGTCAACTGCTGCTTGTGCCAGGTCGCCCCGTCGTCGTAGGACACCTCGACGGTCACCGTGCCGATCGTGCCGGTGACGTCGGGCAGGTGGGAGGCGACCACGGTCAGCGGTGCTCCGCGTGACGCCCGACCGGCGGAGTCGATGGCCACCTGGTAGTCCAGTTGGAGCATCGGCAGCACCTCGGCCGACTCCTCCCCGGTGACCGCCGAGGTGAAGCCCCACTCGGTGCGGGTCTGCCGGGAGTACGGGTTGGTCCAGGCGGCCCTGTCGTTCTCCACCACCAGCCGGTACGGCAGTCGCTGCGCCGCCAGGCCGGAGACCTGGAGGTACTCGGCGTTGCCCCAGTTCAGCTCCTGCTCACCCTGGTAGAGGGTGGTCCGGTTGACCATGTCGTAGTTGGCGTACGCCTCGCCGATGTGCCCGCCGCCGTCGCCCCAGCCGGGCGCGGGCAGGTAGACGGTGTCCAGGTACCGCACGGGCAGGTAGTTTCCGCCCATGCGGGGGCGTTGGATCGGCCCGAACCAGCTGACGGCGTTCGGCTTGCCCGCCGGGTACGTCGTCACCGCCTGGAGGTGCTGGCCGGTCTCGCCGGTGATGAACGCGTCGTCGACCCACAGCTGGTCGGCGCTCACCCAGTCGGTCCGCCGGCCCTGCGCCGGGGCCGGCTCCTGGTTGCTCGACGCCCAGCCGCGCCAGACGTCGGTGCGGAACTCCAGCGCCTTGCCCTGCCGGTAGTTGCGGAACTCCACGTCGACCCGGGCCAACTGCCGCTTCGTCGGGCGGTAGGTGGGGT
The DNA here is from genome assembly GCF_040649135.1 of Micromonospora sp. NPDC049047. NCBI lineage: Bacteria > Bacillati > Actinomycetota > Actinomycetes > Micromonosporales > Micromonosporaceae > Micromonospora > Micromonospora sp. NPDC049047. The sequence goes on along the minus strand of NZ_JBEZEY010000001.1, from coordinate 262,457 downwards.
CGGCCGGCACCGTGCCGGTCCAGTGGTGCGCCACGTCGTACAGGTAGGTGGTCTCCGGGTGCGACTCGACGGTGACCCGCACCGGGCCGTGGCCCAGCTCCGCGACGAGCTGCTCGCCCTCGTCGGCGGTGAGCGTCGCCACGGTCACCGGGGCCGGGCTCTCCGGGCTCCACGCCGCCTCGTCCCAGGGTTGGAGCCGACCGACGCCGTCGTTGACCACGAGCAGCAGCTTCGCCCCGGCCGCCGCGGCGGCCTGCGCCTGCGTGGCGATGTCGACGCTGTCACTGCGGCGCACCACCACGGCCCGGTCCCGGACCGGCCGCTTGGCCAGCCCGGCCGCCGACGCGTCGGCGACGAAGACCGCGTCCAGCTCGCGACGACCCGCCGGCAACGCCGGGGTGGCCCGCTTCACCAACAGATCGTCGTACGAGCGACCGCCCGCCGAGATGGTCAACGCCGGCTGTTCGAGGCGCCACCGGGCGCCGAACTCGAACTCGCCGTCGGTGACCGGGCGGCTCGTCGGCGACGCCCACATGCTGTCGTACGAGTCGTCGGGCAGCACCTGACTCTCGGTGAGACCGTTCTTGGTGGACCGGTGGATGTCCATCCGCAGCGCGCTGGCGGTGGTCTCCTGCGGCACCCGGGCCTGCACCTGTCGGGCGGTTCGGGCGTCCAGGGTGACGGTGCGGTCGGTGTCCAACACGACATCGGTGAAGCTGAGCATCGCCATGCCCTTGGAGTGCGGGCCGTGCGTGCCGCGCACGTCGGCGGAGATCCAGCCGTTCCAGCTCGCCACCGGCAGCCGCAGCGTGGCGGTGCCGCTCTCGGGGAGGTCCACGGCGGTGAACAGCCCGTCGGTGGTGAGGATGACCTTGCCAGCGAGCGGTTTGCCGTCCCGGTCCTTGGCGACAAGCGTCAGGTTCTGCCGCTGGCCCTCCTTGCCCGCCCCGATCAGGGTGCGTCCGCGGACCGTTCCGGTGTCGTCGGTGGCGACGACCGTGCCACTTACCTGCTTCTCCACCGGCAGCTTGTCGTACGCCGCGGTCACCGTCACGGTGGCGGTGCCGCCCGCCGGCACGGTGACCGTGTCGGCGGAGAGGGCGAAGAGGCCGGCCGGTGCGGTGGCCGCGTCGACTGTCAGCTTCAGGGTGACCGGCGCGCCGCCGACGTTCGAGTAGGTGACCTTCCGGTCGACAGTCGCCCCCGGCTGCTGCGGCCAGGCCTGGAAACCGGAGTAGGCGCTCGGGGTGGCGAAGACGGTGGCGTGCGCGGCGGCGACCGCGTCCACCCGGCCGGCACCCGCCTGGTACGGGGTGTAACCGGGGGTGGCCTTGACCGTGCTGACCAGCGCCTCCTTGATCCGCTGACCGGTCCAGTCGGGGTGCGCGGCGGCGACCAGCGCGGCCGTGCCGGCCACGTGCGGGGTCGCCATGGACGTACCACTCATCACCGTGTAGTCGCCGGACCCGCGGACCTGGTGGGACCGGGCGGCCAGGATGTCCACGCCGGGTGCGGTGATCTCCGGCTTGAGCCCACCGTCGCCCGCGCGCGGTCCCTGGCTGGAGAAGTCGGCCAGCTGGTCGGTGGAGTCGACAGCGCCCACTGTCAGCGCGGAGTCTGCGGCGCCGGGGCTGCCGATGCTCTCCGGGCCGCTGTTGCCGGCCGCGATCACGAAGAGGGCGCCGGTCTCGGCGCTGAGCCGTTCGACGGCCTGGCTCATCGGGTCGCTGCCGTCGGTGGCCTCGCCGCCCAGGCTCATGCTGACGATCCGGGCCTTCTGCTCGCGGGCGGCCCACTCCATGCCAGCGATGATCCACGAGTTCTGCCCGCTGCCCTCGCTGTTGAGCACCTTGCCGATGTGCAGTCGGGCGCCGGGCGCGACGCCCTTCTCGACGCCGCCGGAGGCCGCGCCGGTGCCGGCGATCGTCGAGGCGACGTGCGTGCCGTGTCCCTTGTAGTCGAGGATGTCGGGCTCCTCGGGCACGAAGCTGCTGGACTCGGCGATCTGGCCGGCGAGGTCCGGGTGCTCGGCGTCCGCACCGGAGTCGAGCACCGCGACGTCGACACCGGTCGCGGTGTTGCCGTCGGCCCACAGCTTCGGCGCGCCGATCTGCGCGGTGGACTCGGCCAGGTCGGCGTGCACCCGGCCGTCCAGCCACACCTTGGCGATGCCGTTGGCCAGGACCGGGGCGTCCCCGGTACGACGGGCCGAGCCCGCGGTGAGCGCGGCCCAGAACCGGCCGGCGGTGGAGCGCTCGCGGGTCAGTGCCGCGCCCTGCACGCTGTCCAACGACCGGACCAGCGTGGCGCCGTCCACGGCGGGGCGGGTGCGGGCGCGGGCCGCCGCGTCGGTCATTGTGACGATCAGCGGCAACTTGTCGGTGTGCGCGTCGTCGTACCCGTCGGCGACGAGCTCGGTGATGTTGAACAGTTGCCGGTCGAGCAGGCCGCTCGTGACGTAGGACAGCGCCGTGTCCGGGTAGACGTAGGTGTCGCCGTCGAGCACGGTGCGGTGGAAGCTCGGGGTGCTGCCGTCCGGCCGACGCACTGTCGAGACGGTGCTGCCGTCCGCCGCCGTGGTGACAGTGACGGTGTCACCGGTGATCAGGGTGACTGTGGACGCGCGTCCGGCGGCGGCGGGAGGAATCCCGGCCGGGCGCTCGGGGGTGCGGGGCGGGGCGGCGGACGCTCCCGCGGCGGGTGGGGTGAACCCGGCCGCCAGGGTGAGGGCGGCACCGAGGGCGATCAGCCCGGATCGGCGGCGCCGGTGAGACAGAGCCAAGATGACCTCTTTGTGTCGAGAAGTGGTACGCAGCACAGCATCGATGCCACGCCCACCCCTCGTCCCCCACCAAACCGCGGCGCATATGAGCCATGGCACAAACCCGCCACCCCACCCCACCCCACCCCGCTCCCCCACCCCACCCCACCCCTCCACTCCCCCACCCACCTCCCCCGTCGATCATGGAGTTGTGGTGCCCGAGGTCAGGTGAATTGCCGCTTTCGCACACCACCACATGTCCATGATCGACGGGGGCGAGGGGCGGGGGCGGGGGTAGGGGTAGGGGGTATGGGTTAGGGGGTTGGGGGCTTGAGGGCTAGTTCGGCGAGCCGGTCGAGCTGGCTCGGGTCGGACAGGGCTGAGCCGACCGCCACCACTCGTACGCCCGCCTGCAGGAACGGGGCGGCGTTGCCCGCGTCGAGGCCGCCGGTCGCGACGAAGCGCAACTGCGGCAGCGGGCCGGCAACGGCCTTGAACCAGGCCGGGCCGAGGGAGATCGCGGGGAACGCCTTGAGCCAGGTGAGGCCGTGCCGCAGCGCCTGCTGGGCCTCGGTCGGGGTGGCCACACCGGGCAGGTGCGGCAGGCCCCGCCCGGCGGCGGCGTCGGCGATCGCCAGGTCCAGGCCGGGCGCGACGGTGAACGCGGCACCCGCGTCGGCCGAGGCGTGCACCTGCTCGACGTCGAGCACGGTGCCCGCGCCGACGATGCGGCCACGCGCGGCGCCCGCCTCGACGGCGGCGCGTAGCGCCGGCACCGCGTCGGCGGTGGCCACCGGGACCTCCACCACGTCGATGCCCAGGTCCCAGGCGCGCTCGGCGAGCCGGACGGTCTCGGCGACCGGCAGGCCGCGCAGGATGGCCATCACCCGGGCCCCGCCGAAGATGTGGTCGAAATCCGCTGTGGTCATGGTGCACTCCATCCGAGATCGCGGTGAGTCCGTTGCCTGGTGGCCCGCCTGAACCCGACGACTCAGGCCCGGGCCGTCGCGCCGGTCAGGTCGAGCGGCGACCAGGCCTCGACGGGGGCGTCGAGCAGATCCTCGAACCAGGGCCACGGCGGGACCGGCGCGTTGTCGCCGCTGCTTGTCAACGCCTGCGCCGCCATCAGGTGCCCGAGGCGCAACCGCCGCACCGGGTCGAGGTCGCGCAGCAACCCCGCCAGGTAACCGGCGGCGAACGCGTCTCCCGCGCCGACCGGTTCGACCACCGTCACCCGGGGCGCGGGTACGAAGACCGGCTCGGCGTCGCGGCTCAACGCGGTGGCACCCACCGCGCCGTCCTTGACCACCACCGTCTGCGGGGTGGGCAACAACCGGCGTACGGCGGTCGGGTCCGCGGTGCCCCACAGCGTCTCCGCCTCGTCCTGACCGACGAAGACCAGGTCGCACCGGTCGGCGAGGTCACGCAGCACCGGCGCGGCCTGCGCGGCGGACCACAGCCGGGCCCGGTGGTTGACGTCGAAGCTGACAAGCGACCCCGCCAGCGGGCGGGCGGTCACCGCGTGCTCGACAAGCGCCCGGCAGGAGGCGGAGAGCGCCGGGGTGATGCCGGACAGGTGCAGCACCCGGGCGCCGGTCAGGCCCGGGTCGGCAAGCATGCCCGGGTCCATCCGGGAGGCCGCCGACCCGGCCCGGTAGTAGTGCACGGCGGTGCCCTGCGGGCCCGGGTCCTTCAGGTACAGGCCGGTGGGAGCTGAGGGGTCCACGACCACCTGCTCCACCCGCACACCGGCGGCGGCGACGTGCCGGACCACGGCCCGGCCGAAGGGGTCGTCGCCGACGCGGCTCACCCAGGCGGCCCGGTGCCCCAGTCGGGCCAGGTAACCCGCCACGTTGGACTCCGCGCCCCCGACCGAGACGGCGACCTGTGCGGCGTGCTCCAGCGGCTCACCCGGCGCGGGGCAGAGCACCACCATCGTCTCCCCCACCGCGGCCACCTCGACCGGCGCACCGCCGGCCGGGGTGCGCACCTGGTCAGGTCGGGGATCGCTCGGCATCGGGCACACATCCTCGCGGCGGGGTCCTGGGCGCCGCCGAGCCTAGGTGTCCCGCGCGAGACGGGCAACCCGTCGCGTCGCCGGTCAGGGCAACGTCAGCCCGTACGCGGCCAGCACCTCCCCGATCGGCTGGTAGTAGGTGGTGCCGCCGGAGGTGCAGTTGCCGCTGCCGCCGGAGAGGATGCCGAGGATGGTGCCGGTGGAGGCCACGTAGAGGGGTCCGCCGCTGTCCCCCGGCTCGGCGCAGATGTTGGTGCGGATCAGACCGTAGATCACCCCGGTGGCGTAGTTGACTGTCTGGTTGAGGCCGGTGACGGTGCCGCAGCGCACCCCCGTGGTGCTGCCGCTACGGCACACCGCCTGACCGATGTACGCGGTGCCGGGGCCGTTGATGGTCACCAGGCCGGGGTAGGTGTAGACCGCGCTCGGGTGGGCGATCCGACCGGTGTAGCGGATCAGCCCGTAGTCGTTCGTCGGATAGCTGGTGGCGGTGCGGGTGCCGAGCACGGTGCTCTGGGCGCTGTCGGTGTACCAGGTGCTGGCGGTGGTGGTGCAGTGCCCGGCGGTGATCACGTAGTAGGTGCTGCCGCTGCGCGCGTTAGCGCCAAGCGAGCAGCGACCGCCGCCGCCGTAGATGCCCTGCCCACCGGCGATCAGTGGGCGCAACGTGCCGGGTTCACGACGCAGCAGCACCCCGGCCCGGTCGGCGACCGCCCGCAGGGCGCGCAGTTCGCTGGCGGCCACTGTGTCGTCGACGGTGAGGGTCATCCGGCCGGTGGCGGGGTCGAGACCCCAGGCGGTGCCCGCGGTGCGTACCCCGGTCAGCAGGGCCACCGGGTCGGCGGCGGGCGCGGCGGACCGGTCGGCGACGGCGGCCTGCGCCGCACCGGGCGCGACGAGCAGCAGGATGGTCAGGGCGAGGGCGACAAGCGGGGAGCGGCGCATCCGAACCTCCGAAGAGATCGAGACTGATGGATGCGGTGAAGCATCGCGCGGCGTCCGACGCCGTGGCAACCTCCGGCCGTCCCCTTCCCCGACCGGCGGGAATCGCCGATCCCCGGACGGGTGCCGTCGCCGCCGCCGATAATTCCAGGGGACGCAGCGGGAGGGTCGGGTATGACCACCAGAGGCACCCCGGCGCTGGTCCGACGGCTGGACGGGTCGACCCGGGCGACGCTGCTGGAGTTGCTCTTCGACGTGGTCTTCGTGGCCGCGCTCGCGCAGACCTCGAAGCTGCTCGCCGACGAGGGGTCCTGGACGCGCATCCCGACAGTGCTGCTGATGCTTACCGCGATCTGGTGGACCTGGTCGGTCACCTCCACCACCACCGAGTTCTACGACCCGCAGCAGCGCCCCATCCAGACCATCCTGATGGTCGCCATGGTCGGCTCGGTGGGGATGGCGGCATCGCTGCCGATGGTCAGCAGCGGGCAGGCCACGGCCTTCGCCCTCGCGTACGTCGGCACCCATGTGGTGCGGGGCATCGTCCTGGTCAGCGCGTTGTTCCGGCAGCAGCACCGCTCGGCCACGGCGCGGGCCACCCGGTTCCTGTTCTGGTTCCTGGTGTCCGGCGTCCTGTGGATCATCGGCGCGGTGACCGACACCGAGCGGTGGTGGATCTGGACCGTCGCGATCGCCATCGACCTGCTCGCCGCGGCGGCGCGCTACCCCACACCAGGGCTGGGCCGGGTGCCGCTGGACCAGTACGACCGGACCACCGCCCACCTGGGCGAGCGGTACCAGCAGTTCGTCATCCTGGCCCTCGGCGACATCATCCTGGTGCCCACCCTGCAGCTCAGCCGCAGCGAATTCGACCGCCTCAGGATCATCGCCCTGCTCTGCGCGTTCGCCATCATGCTGCTGCTCTGGCAGATCTACGTCTACCGGGCCGGCGAGTTGCTCGAGACCGCGGCCGCGTCGGTGCCCGGGCGGTCCACCCGGATCGCGCCCTACACCCATCTGGTGCTGCTGGTCGGCGTGGCCGTCACGGCGGCCTCCTTCGACCTCGTCGTCGACCGTCCGACCGGACCGACCCCGGCACGGTGGCTGATGCTGATCATCGGCGGGCCGCTGCTGTTCGTGCTCGGCCGGGGACTGTTCGCCTACCTGCTGTCGGGCCGCGTGCCGTGGGGGCGGATGGCGTCGCAACTGCTGCCCCTGCTGCTGCTGCCCTGGGCTGGCGGCTGGCCACCGGTGCTGGTCACCGCGATCGTGGCCCTCGCTCTGGCCGCGCATGTCCTGATCCCCAGGGGCGGCCGCCGGGAAACCACTGCAGGGCTCGGACCACGCCAGCCCGCCAGGTGACCGGAGTGGTCAGGCGAGGTGTCGCCCGGCCCACTCGGCGAGGTCCCTGGCGCAGGCGTCCACCGATTCCTTCCAGGTCCGGGCCGCGCCGTCACCCGCCTCGTCGCTCACCTGCTTGACCAGCCGGCACGGCACGCCGGCCCGCGCGGCGGCCCAGGCCACCGCGTACCCCTCCATGTCGACCAGGTCGGCGCGCTGCGCCAACCGGTCCCGCGCCGCGTCGTCGGCCACGAACGTGTCACCGGTGGCCAGCACCGCGCCCTCGCTGGCCAGGGTCAGCGGCGCCCCGTAGGTCTCGCCGGTGAGCGTGCGCAGCAGGTCGGTGTCCAGGTCGTGCTGGAGTACGGTGGCGACCTCGTGGATGCCGGCCAACCCGGGCCGCAACGCGCCCGCGGTGCCCAGGTTGAGCAGCAGGGCGGGGCGGGGGCCGGCGGCCAGCACCGCGGCCACCGCGCTGGCGGCGTTCACCTTGCCCATGCCGGTCAGCAGGACCGGCAGGTCAGGCGGCAGGTAGCGGGCCTCCTCCCCGACGGCCAGCACCACCAACGGACGATCGGCCCGGACCGTACCCCGAAGATTCACCGCAGCATCGTACGAGCCGGGCCGGCGACCGCCAACGTCAGTCCTCGGCGAAGCGGTACAGCACGAAGTCCTGCTCCGCGCCGCAGGCGATCACGTGGGTGTTCCACGAGCACGACGAGCTACGTACGTCCTTCAGCTCGCCCAACTCGTCGACCGCACCGGACTCGGCCCACACCCCGGCCAGCACCCGGTTGTCCGCGAACGCGCTGGGCGCCTTGGCGAAGACCAGCAGGTTGCCCTCGTCCAGCCGGACCGCCACCCCACCGCGGTCCCGCAGCACCGGCTTGCCGGTGGCGTCGAAGAGGGTGACGGTCGGCTCCGGGTACTCCCGCTGGGCGAGCACCTGCTCCCCCACCGCGACCAGGTTGGTCACGCCCGGCGCCGGCCAGTGCGCCATTCTTTCGCCTTCGGTGGCGGCCACCACCTCGGTGCGTTCGACGTCGCTGTCCGGCACCTGCAGCAGGCAGGCCCGCCGCGCGCCGCACGCCACGAGTGCCTTCGGGCGCTGCTTGTCGTCCCCGGAGCGGTGGAGCACCACCGGTGCCGCGTCGGACCCCAGGTCGTACGCCAGCAGCTGGTAACCGCCCTCGTTGGCGGCCACGAACAGGCGGTCCTCGTGGGCGACCACCAGGTCGTCGAAGTCGGCGACGCTGCCCCACTGACGCAGCACGGCGCCGGTGGTCATGTCGAGCAGGCGCACGGACCGGTCCGCGCCCACCTGGATCAGTCGCCGCCCCTTGGGCGCCCACGGGTCGCGGGGCGTGCCGTCGAAGAAGGCCGGGCCACCCGCCGCCTCCGCGCTGCCCACCGGCCGGACCGCGGTGCGGCTGCCGCCGTACTGGTCGCGGGGGCTCGCCTGGGTCCACTTCGTGGCGCCGTCGTTCAGCCGCAGGCCAACCAACTGGCCGGCGGCCCGGTCCACGAGCACCGCCGTGTCAGCGGCGAAGAAGATGTCGTCGTCGCCGCGGATCGCCTGCTGCCAGCGTTGCGCGCCCGTACGGCCGTCGAGCACGGCCAGCGGCCGGGTGGTGCTGTCGCCCGGGGCGTCGGCGCGGACCGCGACCGCGCCCGGCACGGCGATGATCGCCTCCCAGTCGTCGGCCCGCACGTCGGTCGCCCTGCGCCACAGCTCCGCACCGCTTGTGGTGTCGACCGCCACCACCTCCAGGCGGTGGTCCGGCAACGGATACCCGAGGTAGGCCCGGTCATCGAGCACCGCCGTGAGCATGTCGGCCGGCCGCTCGCTGCCGGCCGCCGGCCGGGACAGCTCGCGCAGCGGCGCGAACTCCAGGTCCGGGTAGCGGTCCCGGGTGAGGTACAGCGTCGCTGCGGTGCCCACCCCGAGCAGGGCCAGCACCACGCCCAGCACCACCCAGCGCGCCCGCCGCCAGCGCGCCGCGCCGGCCGGCCCCGGCGCGGCCCCCAACCAACCCGGCGCGGGCGGACCGGCCGGCGGGGCACCGGCCCGACCCGGGCCGGCCGGCGCGGGCGAGTGCGGCCAGGGCTGAGCCGGTACGGCTGGCCCGCCCCCGACCGGTCCGACCGGCCCGGCCGGCGCGGGTGGACTCAACGGAGCCGGCGCGGCTGGGGCGGGTTGCGGCCCGGCGTACGCCGGTACCGGCACCGGTCGGCGCAGCGGCAGGTCGGTGAGCGCCCCCTCGGCCACCGGCAACTCCGGCTGGTCGAGCACCGTCGGCGCCACCCCCAACTCGGTGTGCAGCATCCGGGCCACCAGGGGGATCCGCGACGAGCCACCGACGAGGAACAGTCCGGCGAGCTGGTCGGGGCGGAGTCCGGCGGCGGCGATCACCTCCCGGGCCCGGTCCACCGCGCGGCGCAACAGCGGCGTGGCCACCCGCTCGACGTCGGCCCGGGTCAGCTGGACCGTTTCGGCCACCCCCGGCACCGCTACCGGCGCCACCGTCGAACGGGACAGCGTCTCCTTCGCGCCGCGTACCTCGTCCCAGAGCCGCACCTGGTCGCGGCGCTGCGCCGGGTCCTCCGGTCGGGTCAGCCGGGCCCACTGCGCGGCGTGGCGTTCCCCGACCAGCTCGCCGACCCGCTGCACCAGCGCGGCGTCGAGGTCCAGGCCGCCCAGGTCCGGCAGGCCGCCGTCGGCGGCCACTGTGAAGCCGGAGTCGCCCCAGGGATCCGCGCCCTCGTTGCGCAGCACCGCCACGTCGAGCGTGCCGCCGCCGAAGTCGAACACGGCGATCGCGTCACCAACCGGCACCGGCCGATGCAGCACCTGCGTGTAGTAGCGGGCGGCGGCCACCGGTTCGCGCAGCAGCCGGGTGCCGGGCGGCGTCGGCCCGGCGAGGGTGTGCTCGACGGCCTGCGGCCAGCCCGCCTGTAGCAGCGCGTCGGCGAGCACCTGCCGTCGCCGCGCGTCCCACGCCGCCGGGCAGGTCACCACGGCCGGGGGCAGGAACCCCACGGTGCCCACGGCTGCCTGCGCGACCGCCGCCAGCACCGCGGCGAGCAGGTCCGACGGTGGGTACGAGCGGTCACCGAGCAGCACCGTCGGTTCGTCGACCCGACGCTTCGGGTTCGCCTCGAACCGCGCCGGGTCGGCCTGCGCCAACCGGCGGGCGTCCCAACCGGAGTGCAGGGTGCCGTCCGGGTCGCCGTACACGGCGGACGGGCTTACCGGTTGACCGTCCATCAGCAACGGACGGGTCCGCCCGTCCGGCCAGCGCAGCACCGCCACCGTGTTGGACGTGCCCAGGTCGACGGCGAGGGCGAAACCCTCGTGCTGGCCTGCCATCTACCCGATACCTCCGCGGCGACGAGGGGAAGTCGACAGCGCATCGTACGCACCCCTCGCCCCCTGACTGATCACTCGGTCAGGTGTCGCACCCCGACGACCTGACCGCCGCTCGTCTCCCCGGTCGGCTGGAAGCCGAGCTTCAGGTAGAACCGCTCCGGACCGTCCGCCACCGGTTCCCACGTGGTGTAGATCCGATCCCGCCCACGTCGGCGAGCCTCGTCGCCGACGGCCCGCACCGCGAAGCGGCCGTACCCCCGGCCCTGCTGCTCGGCGGCGACGTTCAGCCGCCACAGGCCCGATCGTCGCTCGTCGGAGCGCTCCGGGGCCCAGACGATGTCGAAGAAGCCCATCAGGAAACCGACGATCACGTCGCCCTCGACGATCAGGCGGGGCCACGCGACCTCGGGCTGGGCGTACGCCTCGGCGAGGGACCAGGCGACCGGCGACACGAACGTCTGCTGGTCCGGTCGGACGGTGATCCGGCACGCGTCCTCGACGTTGTCTGCGGTGATCTGCACTAGTCGCGGCACGCGAGCCACCCTAGCGGCGTGGGCGCCCCCTACCAGCAACGGCGGGCAGACCTACTGCCAGGTCGGCCGGCTGGCCAGGACGCGGTCCCAGTCGACAGTCCGGACCCATTCCGCGTAGCGGTGCCAGGTCACCTCCGGGTACCTGGCGCGCAGCCCGTCGATGTCGACGAAGTCGGTGTTCTCCTCGAACCGTTGGAACATGTCGGCGATCTCGTCGCCGGCCCACTGCCGCACCTGGTCCAACGGCATCTGCTGGTAGGGGATCTCGCGACCGAGCACGTCGCTGAGGATGCGGGCCGCCTCGTCGCCGGTGATCCGGTCGGAGGCGACGTCGATCCGTTCGCCGACGAACCGGTCCGGGTGCTCGACGGCGTGCACCGCGAGACCGGCGATGTCGCGCACGGTCACCTGGTCCAGCGGCTTGCCCGCGGTCAGCGGGTTGGCCAGGACCCCGTCGGTAAGCCGGCTGAACCCGACGTTCAGCACGTTCTCCATGAAGTACACGGGCCCGAGGACTGTCGCCCGGACCTGCCGGTCCCGCAGGTACGCCTCGACGAGCTGCTTGCTGTCGGCATGGTCGAGATCGGTCTGTGCCAACCGGCCGGCACCGCGTACCGACGAGTAGACCAGGTGCGCGTCGACGCGCGCCGCGACATCGACCAGATGGCGTCCCTGTGCGACCTCCTCGTCCTTACCGCCGGATCCGAACGGCACGGACAGGCCGAAGATCGCGTCGACACCCTTGGCGGCGTCGGCGAGGCCCTCCGGATGGGCCAGGTCGCCGGCGACGAGCCGGACGCCGGCGCTGGACAGCGCCATCGCGGCGGGTGACTCGGGCGACCGCAGGTAGGCGACGACGTCGTGGCCGTGGTCGAGCAGTAGTTCGGCGACGGCACCGCCCTGCTTGCCGGTAGCGCCGATGACGAGAACGTTGGCCATGACAGTGCTCCCTGATTCGTGGATCTGGACGCACTGATCCTCTGGCCTCAACCTCGATTGAGGTCAAGTCCTAGAGTGGGTCCCATGCCGAGGGCCCGCACCACGTTCCACGAACTCACCGTCGGGCAGGTCGCCGACCGCAGCGGCGTCGCGGTCTCCGCGCTGCACTTCTACGAACGCAAGGGTCTGATCCACAGCAGCCGGACGGCGAGCAACCAACGCCGGTACAGCCGCGACACGTTGCGCCGGGTGGCGTTCATCCGGGCCTCCCAACACGTCGGCATCTCGCTCACGGTGATCCGGGCGGCCCTGGATCAACTGCCCAGCGAACGCACCCCGACGCCCGACGACTGGGCCCGCCTGTCCGTCGAGTGGCGTGGCGTCCTCGACGCTCGGATCGAACACCTGCGGGCACTTCGCGACGACCTCAGCGCGTGCATCGGATGCGGCTGCCTCTCGCTGCGCGCGTGCCACCTCACCAACCCCCGCGACGTGCTCGGCCGCGAGGGCCCCGGTGCCCGCCGCCTACCCACACCGCGACCACAAGCGACAATGCGGTCGGGCCCACCTCATGATCAACCAGTCGGCGGGGCGGTGGCGTCTCCGTCGGCGCAGCGGTCGGAGAGGGCGTAGCGCAGCAGCACCACGTCGCCGATCTGGCGGGCCTCGGCCAGCCGGGCGCGGCGGCCCGGATGCCAGGGAAAGCTCCCCTCGCCGACGAACCGGGGGGCCCGGCCGTCGCCGACGAAGAACGGGGCGACCACCAGGTGCAACTCGTCGGCGAGACCGGCGGCGAGGAACTGGGCGTGCACCGTCCCGCCGCCCTCCACCATCAGCCGCCGGACGCCTCGCACGGCCAGGTCGTGCAGCAGCCACCCGGGGTCGACCGGCTCCCCCGCGTCCACCACTGTGGCCAGTCGACCGAGGCGTTCCCGGGTCTTCTCCACGGCCGCGGTGGCGCAGTAGACGAGCCGGGCCGGGTCGCCAGCGGTGAAGAACCGGGCGGTCGGGTCCAGGTCACCGCGGGCGGTCAGGGTGACCTTGGTGGGCGAGGCGGGCCGACCGCACGCCACCCGCTCGGCCCGGCGGCTCGCCGAGCGCACCAGCAGCCGGGGGTCGTCGCGGCGGACGGTGCCGGCACCGACCAGGATCGCGTCGCAGCTGGCCCGGACCGCGTCGACCCGGTCCAGGTCGTCGTCGTTGGACAGCAGCAACCGCGTGTCGGACGCGTCGTCGATGTACCCGTCGATCGAGGTGGCGCAACTGAGCAGCACGTACGGCCGCGTCGACGCCGGTGGGCGGCTCACTTGTCGACAGGCAGGTCGGGCGCCGCCGCGACGACCTCGGCCGCCTTGGCGGCCTTGGCGGCCTTGGCGGCCAGGTAGTCGGCGTTTGCCGGCGAGAGGAAGACGCTCGTGGGCACCTGTTCGGCGACGTCCACGCCGAGGCGGGCCAGCTGCACGGCCTTGTCCGGGTTGCTGCTCAGCAGTCGGATCCGCGGCACCCCCAACGTGCTGAGCATCTGCGCGGCGGCGGTGTAGTCCCGCTCGTCCTCACCCCGGCCCAGGGCGACGTTGGCCTGGTAGGTGTCCAGCCCGGCGTCCTGCAACGCGTACGCGTCGAGTTTGGCGTACAGGCCGATGCCCCGCCCCTCCTGGCGCAGGTAGAGCAGGAAACCACCGGTCTCGGCGATCCGCTGCACCGCCTCGCGCAGCTGCGGCCCGCAGTCGCAGCGTTGGCTGCCGAACACGTCGCCGGTCAGGCACTCGCTGTGCGGGCGGACCAGCGGCGGCTCTCCCCCGGTGGCGAGCCGGTCCAGCGCGCCGGCCCAGTCACCCAGGCCTAACGCGAGGTGCTCCCGGCCGTCCACCAGGCCCTTGAACGAGAACACCCGGACCGTCGTGGCGTAGCCGTCGGGAAACGTCAACGGCACAGTGACCTGGGTACGGATCGTGGCGACCGGCAATGCTTCGGGCATGGGGCTCCTCTGTCCGGCGCCACCGACGCGCGGCGACGCGTGTACCTCACCACCGAGTCAACAGCCGTCACCGGGGGTGGCTTCCCCGGCGGCGACCGGATGTCGGTTCCGTCGCACCAGCAGCACCGCGGCTCCGGGCAGGCTGGCGACCAGAATCAGTGCACCGTAGACGGTGGCGGTGGCGACGCCCTCGGCCGCGCTGAGGCCAGCCGCGCCGAACACCCAGGCGGCCACCCCCTCTCGCGGGCCGAAACCGGCGATGTTCAGCGGCAGGCCCATGGCGAGCAGGGCGAGCAGCGTCAACGGCAGCAACCGCGACAGCGGGGCGTCGGATCCGGCGGTGCGGGCCGCCACCAGGAAGGTGGCCAGGTGACCGGCGACCATCACCGCGGAGGCGATCAGCACGCCGAGCCAGGTGCGCCGGGACAGCAGCCCGGACCGCACGTCCGCCCCGGCGGTGCGCAGCGCCCGCGCCCAGCGCGAGGGGCCGGCGTTCGGCACCACCCGGGCCAGCAGCACGGCGACCAGCCCGGCCGCGACAAGCAGCGCGGCGGCGACGGGCAGATACTGCCGCACCGGGGACGGGAGGGCGGCGAGCACCACAAGCGCGACGCCGACAAGCACCACCTGCCCGGCGGTACGTTCCCAGACCACCGCGCGGATGCCCCGGCTGACGTCCCCGGCGTCGCGGCCGTGGCGGACCGCCCGGTGCACGTCGCCGAGCACCCCGCCCGGGAGGGTGGCGTTGAGGAAGACCGCCCGGTAGCAGTGCGCCACCGCGGTCGGCAGCGGCAGCCGCACACCCAGGCCACCGGCGACCAGACTCCACCGCCACGCCGCGCAGACAGTGGTGAGCACCCCGATGACGAGCGCGGCGGCCAACGCCGGCGCGTCGATCAGCCGCACCCCGGCGAGGAACGGGCCGGTGCCCACCTGCCACAACAGGACGGCGAGCAGACCGACCCCGCCGACCACTCGTGCCCAGGCCCAGAACATCGGCGCCGGCCCTCCCCTTGAAGATCGTCCACTTGCCCTAGTCCACGTACCCAGGCAGTGAACGGTTCATCCACCCGCGAGGAGGTCACTGTGCTCGACAAGCACGGTGAGCCGGCCGGCCGCCGCGTCGGCCAGCCGCCGCCGGGCGTACGCCTCGGCCGGGCCGGCCAGGTCGGCACGCTGCGCGCAGGCCGCGCCCACCCAGCCCCGGAACCACTCGGCGGCCAGGTCGGCCTGCGCCGGGCCGAGCCGCCACGGGCTGGGCCGTTGCCGCACGCTCACGCCGCGCCGGGCGAACGCGGCGGCGGTGGCGGCGACGGCGTCCGGGCCGAGCAGTCGGCGGCCGTCGACGGTACGCCGCTGGTGGTCGTTGAACGCGGCCTCGACCGCCGCGTCCAACGGGTCGCCCGGGGTCAGTCGCACCCGACCGGTCACCGAGACGGCGAACAGGGTGGGCCGGCCGACGCAGGCGGCCACCATTCGTTCGATCTCCTCGGCGGTCAGCATGTCCAGCAGGGCGGACGCGGTGACCAGGGAGGCCTCGGCCAAATCGGCGGCGCTGAGCCGGGTGAGGTCACCGCAGCGGGTGCCCACGGTGACCGGGGCGCCGTCGGCGGCGACCACCCCGGTCATGCCCTCGGCGGCACGGGCCAGCAGGTCGGCGTCGCGGTCGTGCAGCACCCAGTGCTGCGGGCCGGGCAGCCGGGTGGCCAGCCAGCGACTCATCGAGCCGGTACCACTGCCCAGGTCGTGGATGACTGTCGGCGTGGTGCCGGTCAACCGGGGCCGGACCGCGTCCAGCAGTTCCTCGGCCCGCGCCGCCGCGTCGGCCGGCTCCCGCAACCGCAACCAGTCGGCGAATGGCAGGGTCTCCTCGACGGTCATGCCGCCACCTCCTCCAGCACGGCGGTCAGCGACGCGGCTGTCACTGTCCAGTCGGTAAGGGTGTGCCGCCGGCCGACAGCCGCCCACCGCAGCCGGGCGCGCAGCAGTTCGTCGCCCAACCACCAGCTCAGCGCGCCGGCCAGGGCGGCCGGATCGTCCGGTGGCACCAGCAGCCCCGGTAGGTCGCCGTCGGCGGTCCGGCCGAGCGCCTCGGGCAGACCACCGACCTGGGTGGCCAGCACGGGCAGGCCCCGGGCCAGTGCCTCGGTGACGACCATGCCGTAGGTCTCGCTCCGCGAGGGCAGCACCAGCAGGTCGGCGTCGGCGTACGCGGCGTCGAGCGCGGCACCGGTGAGCGGGCCCGCCAGCCGAACCCGGTCGGCGAGGCCCGCGCCGACGAGCCGCTCGCGCAGCCGGCGTACCAGCTCGGGTTCCCGGGTCAGCGTGCCCGCGCAGACAAGCGTCCACGGCACCTCGGCCAGCACCGTCAACGCGTCGACGAGCACGTCGTGGCCCTTGTGGTGGGTGACCGCGGCCACGCAGAGCAGCCGGTTCCCGGCGGTCGAGCCGGGAGGCGCCAGCGGAGCGGCGGTCACGCCCGGCGGCGCGACCCGAATCCGGTCGGGGCGCAGCGGGTGGCGCAGGAGCAGGCGGCGGCGGGTCCACTCGCTCGTGGTGACGACGGCCCGGGCGGCGGCCAGCGCCCGGCCCTCCGCCTCGTCGTCGAACGGCATGTGCACGAGGACGACCAGGCGTAGCCGTCGGGCGTGCGGGACGAGCAGGTCCGGCACGCACGAGGCGAGCAGACCGTCGAGCAGCACCACGGCGTCGTCCGGCGCGGCGGCGAGCACCGCGGCCAGTGCCGCCCGGTCGGCCGGCTGAGGGCTCGGCCAGGTGCCGGGCACCGCGTGCTCGCGTACCGCCCAGCCACGCTCGCCGAGCCCCACGCAGACGCGCCGGTCGTAGGTGTTGCCGCCACTGGGCGTGGCCGGGTCGTCGATGTCGCCGGGCAGGACGACGTGCACCGTACGGCCGGTGCTACCCGGGCCGGCGGAGGGCGTCGCCCGACCCGCGTCGATCACAGTGACCGCTCGTAGCTGGCCCAGGCGACGTGTGACTCGTGCAGGGTGACGGTGATGCCCGCCAGCGCGCGTGCGCCGGCGCCCAGGTGGCCGGCGTGTACGCGCTCGGCCAGCCGGTCGGCGACCGTACGGGCCAGCACCTCGGTGGTGGTGTTCACCCCGGCGAAGGCCGGCTCGTCGTCGAGGTTGCGGTAGGTCAGCTCACCCAGGACGGCCCGCAGCTGCTCGGTGGCCAGGCCGATGTCGACGACGATGCCGTCGGCGTCCAGGTCGGCGCGGCGGAACGTCGCGTCCACCACGAACGTCGCCCCGTGCAGGCGTTGGGCCGGACCGAACACCTCGCCGTGGAAACTGTGGGCGATCATCATGTGATCCCGAACGGTCACGCTGAACACTGTCACTCCCCGTCGTCGTAGGTGATGAGGTGGCAGAGCGCGGGCAGGTCGCCCGCGCTCAGTCTGGCGAGCACGTCGGGCAGCTCCGCGAACCGGGACGCGCCGGTGATCAACGCGTCGAAGGCCGGATCGTCGAGCAGGTCCAGGGCGAGCGCCAGCCGGTCGGTGTGACTGCGCCGTCCCCGCCGGGCGGGAGCGACCATGCCCACCTGGCTGCTGCGGACGGTGAGCCGACCGGAGTGGAACGACCCGCCAAGCGACACCTGCACCTGGCGGTCGCCGTACCAGCTCAGCTCGATCACCGTGCCCTCGGGCGCGAGCAGGTCCAGGGCCTGTTGCAGGCCGGCGCCGGTGGCGCTGGCGTGCACGACCAGGTCCCGGTCGCCGCTCGCCTCGGCCGGTTGGGCGAACCCGACGCCGAGCGCGCCGGCCACCCCGGCCCGGCGGGCGTCGATGTCGACAAGCTCGACCTGCACGCCGGGAAACCGGGCGAGCAGGGCGGCGACGCAGCAGCCCACCATGCCCGCGCCGATCACCGTGACCCGGTCGCCGACCAGCGGCGCGGCGTCCCACAGGGCGTTGATCGCGGTCTCCACAGTGCCGGCGAGCACCGCGCGGGCCGGCGGCACCCCGTCCGGCACCGGCACCACCGCGGTGGCCGGCACGACGTACGCGCTCTGGTGCGGGTGCAGGCAGAACACCGTGCGCCCGAGCAGCTCCGGCGGACCCTGTTCGACCTCGCCGACACTGAGGTAGCCGTACTTGACCGGGCCGGGGAAGTCACCCTCCTGAAAGGGCACGCGCATCGCGGCGTACTGGTCGACGGGCACCCGGCCGGCGAAGACAAGCGTCTCGGTGCCCCGGCTGACCCCTGAGTAGCGGGCCCGGACCAGCACCTCGTCCGGGCCCGGCGTCGGCAGCGACACCGGCCGGATCTCCGCCGCGCCGGGCTCACGCACCCAGCAGGCGTACGCCTCGCGGTTCACCGTCGCGCACCTCACCTCTTGCTCCGGGCCGAACCGACGGCCATGCCTCAGTGCCCCGGTCGGGGTCGTCGATCATAAACACGGAGGTGGGGTGTCCACAGTTCGAAGCGGCGCGCCGATCGGACGGATCGGGCATCTGGCGGAGCCACTACCAGCGGTTGCGCGCCTCCTCGGCCCAGCCGACGAGCCCGTCGAGGCTCACCGTCGTCCCGTCGTCCGTCTTTGCCCAGCCGGAGAAGTGCCCGAAACACTGGTGCGTCTCGTTCGCGACGACACCCAGGTTGGTGCGGGCCACCTTTTCGTGGAACGGCTGGAACTCGGCTTCGACCCGTTCGCCGCTGATCCGCCACGGGCGACGCCAGTCCGACCGGTCGTAGGTCCAGCGCAGTTCCTCGCCGATCTTGTGCAGCCGGCCGTCGACGAACAGGCAGTTCTCGGTGACCCCGGTGCCGTCGGTCCACCGACCCCCGAGCTGGATCGCCCGTCCGGGTGCCACACCGGCGGCCCAGTTCCACGTGATCGAGTACGGCCATCTGCCGCGACCGTGGTCCAGCACGGCGAACGCGTCCGGCCCGCCGATCTCGTACGTCTGGCCGTGCAGTTCCAGCGTGCCGAGAACAGGGCGGCCGAGGTCCTTGACCGTGTACTGGAATCGCGTGGGGCTCCACGGCACGACCACGCCGAGCGACTCGTGACCGGCCGGCAACGGCACGTCCACCTCCAGCCGTACTCCGGGGGCGCTCGCCGAGATGGCGGTGCCGTCCGGCCGCTGAGCGATCCGGATCGTCAGGCCACCACCCTGTGCACGAGCCTCGCCCACGCCGCTGCGCGGCGGCAGCACCGTCCCCCGCGCCAGCGGCACCACCACGTCGGCCTTCGTCTCGGTGCCGCTGTCCCGGTCGAGCACATAGACGCTGTGCACACCGGCGTAGTCCAGTGACGAGGCGACCAGCCCGATGATGTGCCGCGGCGTCACGATTCCCCAGTACTCCCACCGCTTGGTCCGGCCCCAGCCACGCAGGTTCGCGGTGTGCAGCGGGCGGCGGGTCCAGCCGACCGCCGCGGGATTGAGCCGCCCGTCCGGTTGGCACAACTCGACAGGCGAGACCAATTCACGTTCATGCGTCACGAGCTGCACGATAGCCGCCGTCTCCCGCCGGCTTGACTGGCACATTGATGCGCCCTACGGTCATACGACATCGGACATAGGATGTCTAAAAATGTAGTGCCTGTGTCGACTCTGGGTGGTCCTCGACGGCCGTAGTGGGGACGGCACCGTCGCGGGCCTGCCCGAATCCACCCGTACCCCGATCGCAACAGCTGCCTCAGCCCGGCTGGCTGCGCGTGGCGTGACGCTGCGCCACAGAGTCCGGGCGGCCACGGGCAACGGCGCCCGTGGCCGCCCGGCACCCCTCGAAGGAAAAGGACCCATGAAGACGTCTGCCCTTGGCCGCATCGCTCTCGCCACCGGCATCGCCGCGCTGACCGCCGGCATCCTCCCCGCACCGGCGCACGCGGCCGCCGCCCCGGTGAAGCGCAAGATCCTCCCCGTACTGGTGGAGTTCAACGACGCTTCCTTCCAGTTCCCGGACAAGGTGAAGGCGTCCACGCCGGACACCTACTTCGGGGCGAAGAGCGACTCGGCCGCGTCGTTCCTGTCGGAGGTGTCACGCGGGCAGTACACGGTGGTACCCGCCGTCCCGGAGCAGTTCCTCGGGCCGATCAAGCTGAATCTCAGTGCCGCCGGCTGCCCGCAGGGCAAGATCAACGAGATGACCCGGGAGGAACTCACCAAGCGGGGTCTGGTCGCGGGCAAGGACTACGAAAGTCTCTCGATCGTCTTTCCGGCGCAGAAGACCAACTGCCCCTGGGCCGGCCTTGCCAGCGTGCCCGGCCCGACCACCTGGATCAACCTGTACGGCACCGCCAGTGGCATCGACGTCGTCGGACACGAGCTGGGACACAACCTGGGCTTCGGTCACCAGGGTCGCTTCCTGTGTACCGGCGGCAACCTGGGTTCGTGCAAGTCGGAGGGCTCCAGCTACAAGAGCATCATGGGCGCCGGCTATCGGGCATCCGGCTTCTCCGCGCCCGAGATGATCCACGCCGGGTGGCTCAACGGCGGGGCGTCCCAGAAGGTCACCAAGTCGGGGGTCTACACGCTGCGCTCCCTGCACGGCAAGGGCAGCGGAGTCCGCGCCCTGGACATCGCCCTGGGCGGCGACCGGCTCGTCATCGAGTACCGCCACGCGGCCGGCAACTTCGACGCGAAGCTCGAGGGCGTCCACGCCTACCGTGTCCCCAAGGGCTCCTACGGCGCATCGTCACTCATCGACACCACGACGGCGGACAAGACGGCCGCCAACAACGCAGCGCCGAACACGGACGCCATCACCAAACTGACGGACAAGGCGAGCAAGCTGTCCGTCGCCGTCGTCTCGTCCGGCGGTGGTCAGGCCAAGGTCAAGGTCGCGCTAAACGGTGATTCGCTCGCTGCCGTCGGCGCGGATCCCTCGAAGTCCCCGTCCCCGTCTCCCAGCGCCACCCCCAGCCCCAGTGCGAGCGCCAGCGCGAGCGCGAACGCCGCCACGGAGGCCGAGACCGACGGCTCGGAGCCGGACACCGACTTCGACTCCGCGGATCTCGCCGCCGCCGACGGTGGTTCGACCGCAATGCCGCTCGTCGCCGGCGGGGGCGCCGCGCTGCTCGCGGCCGGCCTGGGACTCGTCCTGTTGAAGCGTCGCCGCAAGCGCGCCTGACCGTTGCGCCGGGCCCGGTCGACCGCTGACACGGCGGGCGACCGGGCCCCCGATCAGACGGTCATTCGAACTCCTCCACGTATTCCTCGGTGGGGCCCAACTCGGGCCGGTCGCGCAGTTCCAGGACCGGGCCGAGCCGGTCGGTCTCCAGCACGACGACAGTGTTCTCGCCGGTACGCAGCAGTGGTGCCGGGCAGTAGAGGGTCACCTGCGGGCCGATGTCCCAGTAGCGGCCGAGCAGGAATCCGTTGACCCAGACCAGGCCGTGCACCGAGCCGGGCAGGGCCAGGAAGGTGTCGGCCGGCTCGTCGATGTGCACTGTCGCGACCGCGAAGCCCGCGCCGGTGCCGGCCGGTCCGGCGGTGGTCGCGAGGCGCAGGTCGTCCGGCGTCCACTCGGTCAGGGCGATCGGCGAGCTGGTCCAGCCGTGCACGATCCGGCGGTCGACGAGCACCGGTCCGAGCAGACCCTTGTGCTGTCCGACAAGTGGGCCGTAGTTGATCCGGCCGAGGTTCTCGACCAGGACCTCCAGGCGCACGACCGCCCCGGTGCCGCGGATCGGCACCTCCGGGTGCTCGGCGTCGGCCACGCCCACCGGTACGCCGTCGGCGAGAACGACAGCCCGGTCGCGTACGTCGGTGAGGATGATGGTGTGCTCGCCGGTGGGGATTCTCGGGTGGGCGGTGAGCAGCACCATCCCGGCGTCCAGACCGAGCTGCTCGAAGGTGGCCGCCCGCGGGCCTGTCGACTCCGGTGCCGGCACGGCGCGCAGACCGGCGATCAGGTCGGCGCGGTGGCTCAGCGGCACCCGCGTCGGCGGGAGCACCGGCATCCGCTCGGGCACCCGCAGCGGCCCGGTCGCGCCGAGTGCCGCGCGCATGGCGTGGAACTTCGCGGTGAGTGTGCCGTCCTCGGCGATCGGCGCGTCGGAGTCGTAGCTGGTGATGGTGGGCTGTAGCCGGCCCCGGTCGGCGTTGGCGCCGGCCCACAAACCGAAGTTGGTGCCACCGTGGGCCATGTAGAGGCTGACGCTGCCGCCCTCGCCGATGATGCCGTCGAGAGTGCGTACTGCGCTGTCCACCGCGCGGACGTGGTGCCGCTCGCCCCAGTGGTCGAACCACCCGTTCCAGTACTCGGCGACCACGAAGGGTTCGTCGGGTCGGCGCTGGGCGAAGAGGCTACGCGCGGCCTCGGGCTTCGAGCCGAGAGTGGCCGCGGCGAGGGTTCCGGGCACCGTGCCCGCGTCGTGCATCAGTTCGGTGGGGCCGTCGGCGGTGAACAGCAGCTCGGTGATGCCGCGAGCGACAAGGGCTGAGCGATTCCAGCGCAGGTACGCCTCGTCGTCTCCGTAGCTGCCGTACTCGTTCTCGACCTGTACCGCCACGACCGGTCCGCCGGCATGCGTCTGCTGCCGTGCGATGCGGGGGATCAGCTCGTCGAACCACCGCTCGACCGGCCGGATGAACGCCGGGTCGGAGCTGCGCAGGACCACGTCACGCGCTGTCAGCCAGGCCGGCAGGCCGCCGTTGGACCACTCCGCGCAGATGTACGGGCCGGGCCGCAGGACGACGTCGAGGCCTTCCTCCCCGGCGAGCGCGATGAACGCCTCAAGATCGTGCCAGCCGTCGAAGCGGGGTGCGCGGTCCGCGTGCGGCTGGTGGAAGTTCCAGGGCACGTACGTGTCGACGGTGTTCAGACCGAGGTCGGCCAACCGGCGGATCCGGTCGCGCCACAACTGCGGGTGGACCCGGAAGTAGTGCAGGGCGCCGGAGAGGATGCGGTGCGGGACGCCGTTGCGGTAGAGCTGGCGGTCGCTCCAGCCGAGCGCGGGCGATGGTCTGGTCGACGATGTCACTGTGCTGCCCGGCCGGGTCGTCTCGATCATGGCGGAAGCTTATGTTACCCGTGCCATTCGTAACAATGGCGCTAGGATGCCGCCGTACCGGGTTCTCAGGAGGGCAGGGCGGATGACCGAGGCGACAATGCGTGGCAAGCAGCCGAGCATGGCTGATGTGGCACGCGCCGCCGGTGTGTCGGCACAGACGGTCTCGCGCACGCTGCGCGACTCGCCCAACGTCAACGCGGAGACTCGACGCCGCGTGCTCGACGCCGCCGAGCAGCTCAGATACCGGTACAACGGCGCACCCCGGCTGCTGTCCTCGGGACGCAGCTTCACCCTCGGCCTGGTGCTACTCCAGGCCGGCGGCTACTACTCACGCTCGGCGGTGACGGCCGGGGTGGAGGCGGCGGCCGGTCAGGCGGGCTACTCGGTGAGCATCGCGACCCTCGCCGAACTGGACACCGCGCTGATGGAGAAATCCCTGCTCAAGCTCTCCGACCAGGGCGTCGACGGCATCATCATCGCGGTCCCGCTGATCTCCGTGACCCAGCGGATGGAGGACATCACGCGGGACATTCCGACAGTCACCGTGGACGGCTCGCGCACCACCGGGGCGCGGGTGCTGGGCATCGACCAGCACGAGGCGGGGCGTACGGCCACCCAGCACCTGCTGGACGCGGGACACCGCCAGGTGTGGCACGTGGCCGGGCCGGACGAGTGGATCGAGGCCCGACAGCGTCGACAGGGCTGGCAGGAGTGCCTGGCCGCCGCCGGCATCGACGCGCCACCGGCGCTGGAGGGCGACTGGTCGCCTGAGTCCGGCTACCGCCAGGGGCAGATTCTGGCAATGATTCCCGAGGTCACGGCCATCTTCGTGGCCAGCGACGAGATGGCGTTCGGCGTGATCAAAGCCTTGCGGGAGCGCGGGCGATCGGTGCCGCAGGACGTGTCGATCGTGAGCGTGGACGACATCGAGCTGGCCGCGTACTGCCACCCGCCGCTCACCACCGTCCGGCAGGACTTCTACAGCTCAGGGGCTGCCGCCGTCGCGCTCCTGCTCGGCACCGATCCAGATGGCGAATCGCTGACGCAGGCGAGCCTGATCGTCCGGGAGTCCACTGCGGCGCCGCGGTCCCGCTGACCGTTGGTATCGACGCACCGTTCTTGACGGCTCATGTTACGGGTGCCACAGTAACAACGCGCGGCCCGCCCAGCGATCTAGCGGACCACGCCCCGTGCACGCCGCCGACTCCCGCACAGTTGTGCGCACCGCCCATGGAGGACCCCCCATGTTGAGAAAACCCATAGTCCTAGCGGTCGCCGTCACGACGGCGCTCAGCCTGCTCACGGGCTGCTCCGGTGGCGACGAGAACGCCGACGGCAAGAAGACTCTGAAGATCGCGGCCTTCGAGGGCGGCTACGGCCGGGACATGTACGTGCAGGTCGTCGACGCGTACAAGGCGAAGCACCCCGATGTGGACGTACAGCTGCAGCTCTCGAAGACACTCGAGGACGAGATCAGCCCGAACATGAAGGCCGGCAAGTTCCCGGACGTCGTGGTGCTGCCCCAGGGCCGCAAGGCCGCGCTCGCCGAGACGCTGGTGAAGGACAAGGCGCTGGAAAACCTCACCGACGTCCTGGACATGACAGTGCCGGGCGAGCAGACCACGGTGCGGGCCAAGCTCGCCGACGGGATCGTGGGCAACCTCAGCACGAACCCGTACAACGACGACAAGACCTACCTGATGCCGATGTACTACGCGCCGACCGGCCTGGTCTACAACAAGGGCCTCTTCGCGCAGAAGGGCTGGCAGGTCCCCGCCACGTGGGACGACATGTTCAAGCTCGGCGACACGGCCAAGGCCGAGGGCATCGCGCTGTTCACGTACCCGACCGCGGGCTACCTCGACTCGTTCTTCTTCGCGCTGCTCGCCGACGTCGGCGGGGACCAGTTCTACAAGGACGTGATGACCTACTCCGACGGCGTCTGGAAGACCCCCCAGGCCCGCCAGGTCCTGGACATCACCACCAAGCTGCTCAGCTACGCGGCGAAGACCACCGTCGGGTACGCGAACGAGCAGGACTTCACCAAGAACCAGCAGTCGCTCCTGGACAACAAGACGCTGTTCATGCCGAACGGCACGTGGGTCGTCGGTGAGATGAAGGACGCGCCGCGCGCGAGCGGGTTCGAGTGGGCGATGGCTCCGCTGCCGGCGGTCAGCGCCGGAGGCAAGCGCTACCTGACCACTATCGTCGAGTCGGCCTGGGTGCCGAGCGGAGCCCAGAACAAGGACGCCGCGAAGGACTTCGTCGCGTACCTCTACTCCGACGAGGCGACCGGCATCTTCGCCAAGTCCAACGCGATCCAGCCGGTCAAGGGCATCGCCAAGACGCTTCCCGCCGAGATCGCCCCGTTCTACCAGCTCTACGAGGACCCGACCGTCACCGCTCTGGTCGGCGGCTTCGCCAGCACCGCCCCGGTCGAGGGCGTGAACATCAAGGGCACGCTCTTCGACACCGCGAACAGCATCATCAGCGGCGACAAGACGGTCGACCAGTGGCAGACCGCACTGAACGACGCCAGCGAGAAGCTGCGGCAAGCGGGCAAGTGACGCACCGGCGGCAGCCCGGTCCCGGGCTGCCGCCGATCCCCTCCCCCGCGAGAAGCAAGGACTGGTCACGGTGACGACGACCCTCACTCCACCACCAACGGGCACCAGCAGGCGTACGCCGACCCGATCCCCGGCGTCGACGCGTGGCTCCGGCGCACGCGGCCGGCGCGGCGACGGTCGGTTCGTCGCCGCCTGCCTGCTCCCGGCGCTGGGGCTGTTCGCCCTGTTCATGATCTGGCCGACCGTCAGCGTGTTCCGGATGTCGCTCTACAGCTGGAGCGGTTTCTCGGCGCAGATGAGGTTCGTCGGCCTGGACAACTTCACCAAGCTCGTCGACGACAAGCAGTTCCTCCGCGCGTTCCAGAACACCGTCGCGCTGCTCGTGGTCGTGACAGTGGTGACGATGGGGATGGGTCTGTTCCTCGCGGCCGTCATGACCCGGCAGAAGCTGCGCGGCCACACCCTCTACCGGTTCGTGCTCTACATCCCCAACGTGCTCTCGGTAGTGGTCATCGCGGCGATCTTCTCGGCCGTCTACGACCAGGAGAACGGGCTGCTCAACGGCACGCTGCGGCTGCTCTCGCTGGACGGCCTGCAACAGGTCTGGCTGGGCGACCAGAAACTGGTGCTCTATTCGGTAGCGATCGCGATGCTGTGGCAGTCGCTCGGCTACTACATGGTCATCTACATGTCGAGCATGGCCGGCATCCCGGAGGAGTTGTACGAGGCATCGGCGCTCGACGGCGCGACGGCCACTCGGCAGTTCTTCGCCGTCACGCTGCCGCTGATCTGGCAGAACCTGCGCACCACGTTGACCTTCTTCATCCTCAGCGCGGTCAACCTCAGTTTCGTGCTGGTCCGGGCGATGACCGGCGGCGGTCCGGACGGCGCCTCCGAAGTGCTGCTCAGCTACATGTACAAGCAGGCGTACACGAACTCGGCCTACGGCTACGGCATGGCCATCGGCGTGGTGATCTTCGCTTTCTCGTTCCTCGTGTCGCTCCTGGTGAGCCGCGCGACCCGGCGTGAGCCCCTCCAGTTCTAGAGGACACTCCATGACCACGATCAACAAATCCGGTCCACGGCCCGGCCGTGGCCTCACCCACCTGCTCGTCGGTGCGATCACCCTGCTCATCGTCATCCCGGTCGGCTGGGTGCTGGTGGCCTCGCTGAAGCGCAAGAGCGAGTTCTTCGGCAGCCCCTGGACCCTGCCCGAGGGCCTGCACCTGCAGAACTACGTCGACGCGTTCGGCGGCGCGCAGATGGGCCGCTACTTCGCCACGTCGGTACTTGTCACGCTCCTCGGCCTGGTCCTCGTGCTGGCGGTCTCGGTGCCGGCGGCGTACGTCGTCGCCCGGTACGAGTTCCGCGGCAAGGGCATCGTCGAGACGGCGCTGCTGGCTGGGCTGTTCGTCAACGTCAACTACATCGTGGTGCCGATCTTCCTGATGCTGGTCGACTGGGACCGCGCGCTGGTCGAGGTGTTCCCCGACGGGTTCTTCCTCGACAACCCGGCGATGCTCTCGCTGGTCTACGCGGCGACCTCGATCCCGTTCACGATCTACCTGCTGACCGCGTACTTCCGGTCGATTCCGGGGGACTTCGAGGAGGCCGCGCTGCTGGACGGGGCATCCCGGTTCCGGATCATGACGCGGGTGATGCTGCCGATGGCCCGACCGGCGGTCACCACGGTGATCCTCTTCAACTTCCTGGCGTACTGGAACGACTTCATCATCGCGCTGACGCTGCTGCCCGGCGAGGGCAAGACGTTGCAGGTCGGCCTGCTCAACCTGATGGCCGCGCAGAAGGCGGCCGCTGACCCCGGGCGGCTCTACGCCGGCATGGTCATGGTCATCGTGCCGGTGCTGCTCCTCTACGCGCTGATCCAGCGTCGCCTGATCCAGGGCATGGCCGCCGGCGGCGTCAAGGGCTGAGGCCCGAGAAAGGGATGTCATGAAGGAACCGACGCGTGCCGTGCTGCTCGTCGTCGCCCGGATTCTGGTCGCGCTCGCCTGTGTCGTCACCGTCGTGGTCGTCCGACCCACTGTCGGCTGGGGCAGCCTCGCGATCATGCTCGTGGCGCTCGCCGTGCTGATCGGTCTTCTCGCGGACTACAACCGCAAGTTCCGGTGACTCGGACCCCCGTCGGCGGACGGGCCCGCGGCCCCCCGGGCCCCGTCACTGGCGATACCCCCGGTCGTACGCGCAGGACAGCTCCAAGAAAGTGAACCGCTCCCCACCCCCACGGTTAGGACTCTCGATGCGCCTGTTCAGGTCCTCGTTTGTGGCTTTGACCACGCTAGCCACCGCAATACTTGTCGCCGCGCCCCCCGCCGCGGCAGCCGCAACGAACTACTACGTCGACTGCTCCGCGAGCACGTCGGGCAGCGGCACCCAGGCCAGCCCCTGGAACAGCTTCACGCCGGTGAACGCCAGGACGTTCGCCGCCGGAGACCAGATCCTGATCCGGCGCGGCACCACCTGCGCCGGTCAGCAACTCTTCCCCAAGGGTTCCGGCGCGGCCGGCGCACCGATCGTCATCGACGCGTACGGCAGCGGCGCCAAGCCGGCGCTGCCCGGCAACGGCGTCGTCGCCGACGTGGTGAAGCTCTACAACCAGCAGTACTGGGAGATCCGCAACCTGGACATCTCCAACAAGGGGTCGGCGATCGCGACCCGCCGCGGCGTGCACATCATCCGCGAGAACTCCGGCACCGGCACCTACTACCGGGTGACCGGGCTCAGCGTCCACGACGTCAACGGCAACCAGACCAAGAAGGACGACGACGCCAGCGCCGGCATCTTCTTCGAGGTCCTGGGCAACACCACCCAGACGAAGTTCGACGACGTGCTGATCAACAACAACACGATCAGCACCGTCGACCGCTACGGCATCCACTTCTGGACCCGCTGGATGGTCCGGCCCGAGCTGGCCAACCCCAACTGCGGCTCCACCTGCGGCAACTGGCTTCCGCAGACCCGGGTCGTCGTCCGCGGCAACACGGTCACCGACATCGGCGGCGACGCCATCGACGTGCACCACACCCAGAGCGCCCTGGTGGAGAACAACCGGGTCGACGGCTTCCGGGTTCGCGAGCCCGCGCAGTGCGCCGCCGGCATCTGGGGCTGGAACATCAACGACGCCCTGTTCCAGTTCAACGAGGTCAGCGGCGGCCGGAGCACCTGCGACGGGCAGGGCTTCGACCTGGACGAGGGCAACATCCGCACCATCTACCAGTACAACTACAGCCACGACAACGAGGGCGGCTTCATCCTGCTCTGCAACGGAGGGGGATCGACCACCAAGGACAACATCGTGCGCTACAACATCAGCCAGAACGACCGCGGGCAGATCTTCGACCTCGTCTGCGGGAAGATCACCAACACGAAGATCTACAACAACGTCTTCTACGTCGGCCAGGCAGCCCAGATCATCAACAACAGCAACGGCTCGACCGGCGCCAACGCCGAGTTCTACAACAACATCTTCTACGTGACCACGACCCAGGCCAGCTACACCGCCGGGGCGCTGCTGTTCGACTCCAACGTGTTCTACGGTCAGCACCCGGCCGGTGAGCCCACCGACCCGAACAAGATCACGGCCGACCCGCTGTTCGTCGCGCCGGGCACCGCCACGTCGATCAGTGACGCCGGTGGCTACCGGCTCCGCGCCGGCTCCCCGGCCCTGGCCAGCGGCCAGGTCATGACCAACCCGGGCAGCCGTGACTACTTCGGCGGCGCCGTCACGGCGGGCTGCCGTCCCGACCGGGGCGCGCATCAGCTGAGCACGGTCTGCGTGCCCAGTGCCGGCGTCATCCCGCGCACCGGCTGGTCCCTGAAGTACGTGGACAGCCAGGAGACGACCGCCGAGAACGGCGCCGCGACCAACGCCTTCGACGGAAATCTCAGCACGATCTGGCACACGAAGTACACCGGCGGCAACGCCCCGATGCCCCACGAGATCCAGATCAACCTGGGTGCCAGCTACTCCGTCTCCGGAATCCGCTACCTGCCCCGGCAGGACAGCGGCTCCGGCGCCGCCAACGGGCGCATCGGCCAGTACGAGGTGTACGTCAGCACTGACGGCACCAACTGGGGTACGGCAGTGGCTACCGGCACGTTCGCCAACAACGCCAGCCAGAAGGAGGTCCGGTTCACCGCGAAGACCGGGCAGTACCTGCGGCTACGCGCTCTGAGCGAGGTCAACGGCAACCCGTGGACCACCGCCGCGGAGATCTACGCCCTCAACTGAGCGGGGCAGACAGACCAGGGAGCCTCCGGCATCGCGCCGGAGGCTCCCTGCCGTTCCGGCTGCCACTGCCTGTCCCGAGGCGTTGGGCATCGATCAGGGGGCGTTGGCTTTAGCGCAGTCGCCGCCCTATGGTGGAGGCATGCCGCCGGTGCCCCTCCGCTCGCCAGCCGTCACTGACGTGACGGCAGCCGGTGCTGTCCAGGTCGTGACGGCTGCCCTCGGCAAGGCGTGCATGGGAGTGCCGGTCGTCGGCGCCCTTTACATCGTGCCCACGCACCGCATGTCGCGCCCGGTGCGCGCCGGCCGAGGCCCACCCGCGGAATCGTTGCATCCCAGAACGACCGCAGGGCGAAGCTACTCAGGCTTCGGCCCTTTTTCTTTTTCCCACTCTTTTCGAAGGGCTGACCATGAGCATCGACCAACGCGCAGCCGAGCACGGTTGGCTGGCTGATCTGCGCGCGTCCCTGGCGGACGAATTCGCGACGCAGACGGCTCGGCTACGGGAACTGACCGAACTCAACGCGGACACCGGCGACCCCGGCGAGGCCCACAACCGGGCCGCTCTGCTGGTGGCCACCCGCCGCCACCTCGAGCAGATCACCGGTGCGCTCAGCCGGATCGCGGATGGCACCTACGGTGTCTGCGAGAGGTGCGGCGAGCGCATCCCGGCCGAGCGCCTCGAGGTTCTCCCGCATGTCCGCTGCTGCGTGCCGTGCCAGGAGAAGCAGAAGGGGTGACACCGGGCAGGGCGCGCGGGGTCGGACCGGACGGAACCGGTCCGACCCCGCGAGCGGTCCGGCCGGGCAATGATCAGAGGACGCGGGTGAAGAACGCCAGACTGTCCTGGACCAGTGGTTCCAGCGGTACGCCGGCGAAGCAGTGGTCGGCGCCCGGCACCACCGACAACTCGACCTCGGCACCCGCGGCGGCCAGTGCTGCGGCAAGCTCCTCGCTCTGCCCGACCGGCACCACCAGATCCTGGTCGCCGTGCACCAACAGGATGGGTGGGGCCTGGCCGGTCACGTAGGCGATCGGACTGGCCGCCCGGCCCACCTCCGGGTGCTCGGCCAACGCGGCTCCGATCAGCAGGGACTCGGGTGAGTCCACAGCGTCGTGGTCGATCGTCGCGGCCGGGTGCGCCTGCGACTGCATGGTCAGCAGGTTCGTCGGCGCGTACCAGCAGACCGCCGCCTGGACGCGGCTGTCGTCCTGATCGTTCCCGGTCAGCGCGACAAGCGCGGCCAGATGCCCGCCGGCCGACTCTCCCCACACCCCGATCCGTTCGCGGTCCACGCCCACCTGGTCGCCATTGCGACGTAGCCAGCGCACGGCCGCCTTGACGTCGTCGAGCTGAGCGGGAAAAGCCGCCTCGCCGCTGAGCCGGTACTGCGCTGAGGCGACAGCGAATCCGGCGCGTAGCGCGGCGGTGAACGGATCCGCTCGCATGAGCCAGTCCGCCGGGTGCTTGGGCGAGCCGAACAGCCACGCGCCGCCGTGGATCCAGACCAGGACCGGGACCGGACCGGAAACCGCCGCCGGCACGACGAGGTCCAACGTCAGCGGGCGGAATCCGGCGACCTCGTTCACGACGATGTCGCGGTACTCGATCCGGTCGCTCCCGTGCCGGTGTGCCGCGTCGGTCATCGCACCATCTTCGCACCGGGGCGGACTCTGCCTCTCAGACGGCGTCGTCGTTCCGCCACGAGTCGACGAAGGCGCCCATCCGCTCCGCGCCCCAGCGTTTCCGGGCCGAGTACCCGTACCAACGACCTTCTGCCATCTCGAAGCGCCACCGCATGACGGGCCCGGGGCGATAGGCGGCGAGGTTGATGCCCAACTGCCTCGCGAACTCCTCTCCCCCGCTGATCATACGATCGAAGTGACCGGGCTTAAGCTCAAGATCACGCACGGCGGTCATGACCACCGCCAACTCCGCGATGCCCGGATGCGCGGGTGTGACGTCGTCGTCCGGCGCCTCCCCCAGCTCCCGAAGAATGAGCAGCGACACCTCGTCCGCGGGGACGCCGTACGTCGGGTAGGTGTATTTGCTCACCCACTCGGCGAACTGGCGAATCTCGGCAGGGTTGCCCGGGTCGGGAGCGAGCCAGCCGAGCGCGACCCGGAACATTCCCACCAAGACGCCCCCCAAGGCTCTCTTGTCGAGAAACGCCCTCGGGTGCAGGCGACGCGCCAGCGAGCGATCTCCGAGCAGGACGGCGTGCCAGTAGTAACCCTGCACCGTGCTCAGCCCGCTCGCCCGCCCCGTGGTCATGACCGGAGGGTAGGAACCGTCCGCAAGCGGTCCGGCTGCGGATGATCTACACGAGGAGGTGGAGTCGCGCGCTGGTCAGCGATCAGCGGACGTGCCGCGCGGGGCCGGTCGGGCCCGGACGTGCAGCCGCTCCCCCTGCGGCCCGAAGAGACTGAGGGCTTCGGCGGTGCCGGGGCCGGGGTTGAAGAAGAGGTGCGGAATACGGGTGTCGAACTCGGCCACCTCCCCGGGGGTCAACGTCAGATCACGGTCGCCGAGCAGCAGGCGTAACCGGCCGGAGAGCACGTAGAGCCACTCGTACCCCTCGTGAACCTGCGGGATCCGGCCCCCGGCGGACGGATCCGGCGGAAAGATCTGCTTGAACGCCTGGACACCGCCCGGTCGGCGGGTCAGCGGCAGGTGCGTCACGCCGTGGATGACGATCGGCTTGGGGCGTACCCGGGGGTCGCCGGTGGCCGGCGCGTCGACCAGTTCGTCAAGCGCCACCTGGTAGGCCCTCGCCAACGGGAGCAGCAGCTCAAGGGTGGGCCGGCGACTGCCGGATTCCAGCCGGGACAGGGTGCTCACGGAGATGCCGGTCAGGTCGGCGAGCTGGGTCAGGGTGATTCCGCGCTGCTGACGCAGGGCGCGCAGCCGGGGGCCGACGGCCGCCAGCGCGGCGGTGTCCTCGTTTGCCATAACGGCAAGGATAGTTGCCAGGTTGCCGGCGACGACGGATGGTGGGCTCAGCTGACAAGGTGACAGGGGGATACCGGTGGACGAGACATACGACGTGGTGGTGGTGGGCGGCGGCGCCGCGGGGCTCAGCGGGGCCCTGGCGCTGAGCCGGGCCCGACGGTCGGTGCTGGTGATCGACGCTGGCGAGCCGCGCAACGCGCCCGCCGGCCATGTGCACAACTATCTGGGCCGGGAGGGGACGCCGCCGGGCGAGCTGCTCGCCCTCGGGCGGGCCGAGGTCGCCGGGTACGGCGGGCAGTTCCGCACCGGAGAGGTGGCGACCGCGACCCGCGACGACGACGGGTTCCGGCTCGACCTCGCCGACGGGGGCTCGGTACGGGCCCGCCGACTGCTGGTGACCACCGGGCTGACCGACGAGCTGCCCGACGTGCCCGGCCTGGCCCAGCGGTGGGGGCGCGACGTGCTGCACTGCCCGTACTGCCACGGCTGGGAGGCCCGGGACCAGCGGATCGGCGTCCTGGCCACCGGACCGTTGGGCGTGCACCAGGCCGAGATGTGGCGGCAGTGGAGCGACAGTGTGCTGCTTCTGCTGCACGACGCCCCGGCCCCGGACGCGGAGACCGCCGAACGGCTCGCCGCCCGCAGCATCGCTGTCGTGCCGGGTCCGGTCGCCGCGCTGGAGGTGACCGGGGACGCGCTCACCGGCGTACGGCTGGCCGACGGCCGGGTGGTGGCGCTGGACGCGGTGGTGGTCGCGACGCGGCTGACTCCGCGCGCCGGCCTGCTGGTGGGGCTGGGCCTCGCCCCGGAGGAGGTGACGATGGGTGAGCACGTCGTCGGAGCCCAGATCCCGGCCGACCCCAGCGGCGCGACGAGCGTCCCAGGCGTCTGGGTGGCCGGCAACGTGGCGGACATCCGTGGCCAGGTGATCACGTCCGCCGCCGCCGGCCTGACCGCCGCGGCGGCGATCAACGCCGACCTCATCGCCGCGGACACCCGGACGGCGGTCGCCGCGTACCGGCAGCTGGTTGCCACGGCGTTCGAGGAGCCGGCGTGGGAGGAGCGCTACCAGTCGCGGCCCTCGGTGTGGAGTGGCCGGCCGAACCCGCAGCTGGTCGCCGAGGTCGCCGACCTGGCTCCGGGGCGGGCGCTGGACGTGGGCAGCGGTGAGGGCGCCGACGCGGTGTGGCTGGCCGAGCGGGGTTGGCGGGTGACGGCTGTGGACATCTCCGCCACCGCGTTGGACCGGGCCGCCGCGCACGCCGACACCGTCGGCGTTGGCGACCGGATCGAGTTCACCCACGCCGACCTGCGCGACAAGCCGCCCGCCGAGCAGGCGTACGACCTGGTCTCCGCGCAGTTCATGCACCTGCCCCCGGCGCAGCGGCGGGAGTTGTTCGCCCGGCTCGCCGAGGCGGTGGCGCCGGGGGGTGTGCTGCTGATCGTCGGGCACCACCCGTCGGACCTGTGGACGACGGCGCGCCGGATGCACATGCCGGACATGATGTTCACCGCGGAGGACGTGGCCGCCGGCCTGGACCCGTCCCACTGGGAGGTCGTGACCGCCGAAGCCCGCCCCCGTCCAGCCACCGACCCGGACGGCCAGCCGCTAACCCTGCACGACGCCGTCCTGGTAGCCCGCCGCCGGTAGCCCGGCCCGAACCCCGTCGATCATGGAGTTGTGGTGCCGGAATAGTGGTGGTCCATGACCTATGTCAGCCGCCACAACTCCATGATCGATACGGGAGCACGCGCCGATACGAGACGTGGTGGGGCGGGACTTCGCATGTGGTCGGCCCGGCGGTAGCGTTGCGCCACACTCACGGCCCGCGGGGCAGGCGACCGCCGACCCGCACGCCCCCGATCGTACGGAGGATGGTGCATGTCCATCGGCGCTGAGCCGCACGCAGCACGCGACGATGCGGCCTCCCGGCCGAGCTTCGAGCTCGCCCTGCGCGGATATGACAAACGCCAGGTGGATCGGCACCTGGAGCAGCTCGACGGCCAGATCGCGATGCTCAGCGGCGAGCACGGCCGCTCCGCGGTCCGGGTCCGTGAGCTGACCGCCGAGGTGCAGCGGTTGCGCACCGAGCTGGCCGAGATGCGGGAGCAGCCGGTGCAGGTGGACCGCGCTTCGATCCACGACCTGGGCCCGATGGTCGCCGAGATCATGACGCTCGCCGACAAGCAGGCCGCGATGATCATCGAGTCGGCGACCGACCGGGCGAACGAGCTGCGCAGCGAGTCGGAGCGGATCCTCGCGGACACCCGGGAGCGGGCCGCGCAGGCCCGGCAGGACCTGTCCGAGGAGTTGGCGACCCGACGTTCCGAACAGGAGCAGGCGCACGAGGAGCGGCGCACCCTGGCCGAGGCCGAGTTGACAGCGATCCGCGAACACGCCGAGCAGTTGCGCGCCGACGGGGAGGCCGCCCACGAGCGCGCCCAGCACGAGGCGAAACGGATCACCGAGCAGAGCGCTCAGCAGCTCAACCAGACCCGGGTCGCCGCCGACGCGCTGATGAAGTCGGCCCGCACCCAGATCCAGCAGGAGCTTCAGTCGGCCCGCTCCAAGAACCAGCAGGAGATGGCCCAGTGGCAGGCCAACGTGGAGCGGGAGGTCAACGAGCGGCGGACCGCCGCCGAGCAGGACATCGCCGAGCAGCAGGCCGCCGCCGAGCAGGAGCTCGCCGAGCAGCGCAACGCGACCGAGCAGCAGATCGCCGAGCTGCTGGCCGAGGCCCAGCAACACGTGACCGAGCTGCGTAACCGGGCCGACGAGCAGGCTGCCAGTCACCAGGAGCAGCTCACCGCCCTCCAGCAGGAGATCGCGGAGCGCCGGCAGGAGGCCGATGAGCTGCACGCCGAGCTGGACACCGCCCGCCAGCAGCTCGCCGAGATCCAGCAGGAGGGCGAGACGCTGGAGAACGAGCTGTCGCGCATGCAGCAGCGGCTCAGCGACGTCCGCCGGGACCTCACCGCCGAGAGCGCCCGGCTGGAGGAGGCCCGTCGGGCCGGAGACTCCGCCGAGCGGCACGCCAAGGAGGTACGCGCCCGGGTGCAGCGTGAGGCGAAGCGGGTCGCCGACCTCGCCGCCGCAGCGGTGATGGCGGCGGCAGCAGGAGGTCCGGAGACCGCCGAGTACCCGATGGTGGGCACCCGGTCGCACCTCGACCGGCCGAGCGTCGACCGGCCCTACGTCGAGCGGACCGGTGGTGGGCGGGCCGAGGGCGAGCACCCCGGCGACGACCAGTCCGGCACCGATCAGCCGAGGGCAGACCAGTCCGATGCCGACCAGTCCGATGCCGACCGGTCCGACGGTGAGCGCGCCGACGGGCCGAACACTGTGGACGAGCCGGTGCCCGCGTCGTCCGACCGGACGGCCGGCCTGGACGGGCACCTGCAGGAGCCCGAGCGGATCTTCACCCGGCCGGAGCCTCCGACACCCGTGCCGTTCCTCGCCTTCGGGCAGCCGGTGAGCGAGAACGGCTCAGCCCGGCACTGACCTCGGCCGTGGTCGTCGCGGGCCCGGGCGAGTTCGCTCCGGGCCCGCGACGGTCGTCCTCAGGGGGAGGGTCGGGGTGACCGGGCGAGGTACCTCTGCAGCTCGGCGACCTCATCGTCGGTGAGGACCGGTGTGAAGTCGAGACACTCCCCCGGATAGAGGCCGGTGCCGGAGCCGGCCACTGTGACGAACCAGGCGCCCTCGTGGCCGTACCAGTGCGCCTGGCCCGCCGCCCCGAGGTCGGCGACGTCGTCCGCGGCGGTGGACGCACCGGTCGAGACGATCCGCACCCACTGCCCGTCGCGCCCGTACGGCGGTTGCGGCACCACCACCTCCAGGTGCTGATCGGCGATGCGCTCCGTCGGCACGCCGAACAGGCGGGCCGCGCCCTCGCGGGCCACAGTGCGCACCTCCCTCATGCTGCGGGTGGCGCCGACCCGTACCTCTCCGGCAGGCCCCTCGACGAGCACCGCGTAGGAGCGGTCCGGCTCGTGGCGGACCCGTGCCCGGAACCGAGATGGGACATCAGCCATCCGACGATGATCCCTCAACCATCCCGCCGCCGCCGGCCGGTAGCGGTTGACCTCGGACGATTCTGCGGGGAACCGGGCCGCTGGCCTCCGCGGAACTGGCAGGCTGGGCTGGCCGCCGCGCACCAGCGGTGGCCGCCGGCCTGCCCGGTGACCGAGAGGAGCGCCCGGTGACCGACCGACCGGAGGAGTTCGACCTGCTCGTGGTGGGCGGTGGCAAGGCCGGCAAGACGTTGAGCATGGACGTCGCCCGGTCCGGGCAACGGGTCGCCATGGTCGAACGCGGCATGATCGGCGGCAGCTGCATCAACGTCGCGTGCATCCCGACGAAGGCCCTGGTGACCAGCGCACGGGCGGCACGTCACCTGCGGGACGCGGCCACGCTCGGCCTGACGGTCGAGGGTGGCCGGGTCGACGTGGACCTGTTGCGGGCGCACAAGCAGGACGTGGTCGAGGGGATGGTGGCCGCCAACCGGCAGCAGTTCCTCGACTCCGGCCTGCACCTGGTGATCGGCGAGGCCCGCTTCGTCGGCCCCCGGACCGTACGGGTGTCGCTCGCCGACGGCGGTGAGCGGCTGCTGCGCGGCGACGACGTGGTCATCAACACGGGTACGCGTCCGCATCTGCCGGCGGTGCCCGGCATGGCCGAGGCCGGGGTGCTGACAAGCGACGAACTGCTGCGACTGGATCGACTGCCGGCCCGACTGGTGGTGCTCGGCGGCGGCACCGTCGGGGTGGAGTTCGCGCAGATGTTCGCGTCGTTCGGCAGCGCGGTGACCCTTGTCGAGGGCGGTCCGCGGCTGCTCACTCGGGAGGATCCCGACGTCAGTGACGCGGTCCTCCGCGTCTTCCTCGACGACGGCATCGACGTGCGCGTCGGCGTCGCGGTTGCCCGCGTCGACCGGGACGTCGACGGCACCCTCCGGGTGACGTTGGACGACGGCAGCCTGGTGACCGGGGATGACGTGTTGGTGGCGGCCGGCCGGGAGCCGGTCACCGACGGGCTCGACCTGGACGCGGCCGGGGTACGCCGCACCGAACGGGGCTTCGTGCTGGTCGACGAGCACCTGCGTACCAGCGCCGAGCGGACCTGGGCGGCCGGTGACGTCGCCGGCAGCCCGCAGTTCACCCACGTCTCGCTCGACGACTACCGGATCATCCGGGCCAACCTCGCGGGTGGCCAACGCAGCACCGCCGACCGGCTGATCCCGTACACCGTCTTCACCACCCCGGAGCTGGCCCGGGTCGGGCTCACCGAAACCGAGGCGCGCCGCGCCGGGTACGACATCCAGGTCGCCCACCTGCCGGTCGCCGCGATCCCCCGGGCGCGCACCCTGCGCCAGACCGAGGGCATGTGGAAGGCGGTCATCGACACCAGCACCGACCGGATCCTCGGCGCGGCGCTGCTCGGCGCCGAGGCCGGCGAGGTGATCACCTCGGTGCAGCTGGCCATGCTCGCCGGGATGCCGTGGACCGCCCTGCGCGACGCGGTCATCACCCATCCGACCATGACCGAGGGGCTCAACCTGCTCTTCGCCTCACTCACGTCCCGCCCGGTCCGCTGACCTCCGCGCCCACTCTCAGCGGCTCACCCAGTTCGCCCACCCGGCGGTCTCTCTCGTCGAGCCCAGCCCAGGAAGCGGTCGAACAACGCGCGCGGGCTGGGTCCGTGGGAAGGGTCCAGGTGGTGGATGTCCTGGGTGGCCTGGCAGAACATGCCGGCCAGGTAGATGGTCAGTCCCGACAGGTTGTCATCGAACTCGGCCCGGAGCCGGAGCCTTGCCTCGCGGCAGGGCCATGGTTTTCCGTCTGCCCGGCAACACCACAGGGGGCGCAGCGGGGTGTGCGGCGTTTCGCCGCACGACGCCGGGCCATCGGGCTTCGGACCAGACGGGTGTACGGGTCGAGCCGAGCTGACGGCGTACGACTTCGGCTATCTCGGGCAGATCGAACGCGGCGACCGCCCCGCCAACGCTATGGCGGTGGCCGCCTATGACCGCGCGTTATCAGCTGGCGGTGCGCTGGAAGCGGAGTACGCACGAGGGCCTACAGGCGACAGGGACATGCGCAGAAGGACGGTCCTCCAGGCGATGGGCGCGCTCGCGGCGGCGCCCGCCGTGGATCGGCTCGTCGAGTGGGAGGTTCTACGGCAGGGGCTCGGCACCGCCGCCGATGTCGACGTCGATGAGTGGGTTGAGATCGTCGCAGACTACGGCTGCGGCTACTACCGTCGTCCGCACGACGAGCTGGTGACCCAACTTGGGCGCGACCTGACCGTGTTGCGCCATCAGATCACCGCCGATCGCGGGCACCGCCGGCCACTGCTTCTCCGCACCGCTGCCCGGCTGTCGGTCATCGTGGCCCTCCGCCTGAACGCATCAGGGCAGGCCGTGCTCGCCGGCAGGTGGCGGGCGAGCGCCCACCGCTTCGCCGACGCGTCCGGCGACACGGAGACCCGGATCCTCACCCGGGCGTGGGACGTGGTGAACGGTTGTTATGACGGTCGAACGCCGGCCAGCGTGGAAGCGCTGCCCACCGCCGTCGCAGCGGCGGTTGCGCACGCAGGTGCAACTGCACCAGGCGGCGGCGTTGTGCCGCAACGGATCCGTCCCAGACGGGCTACGCCTCGCGGCGGACCTGCTCGACCACCTACCCGCCGAACAGCACAACGAGATCGTCCGGGCGGTGGCACGACAGGTCGCCGATGCGGTGGCGGATGCCGAGCGGCACCGTCCGGTCTACGGCGAACTGATGGAACGGGTACACGGCTAGCATCCGGACATGGCCCTGACCTACACCACAAGCCACGGCCACGACGCGGTCCGGTTCTTCGGACCACTTGTCGACCTCTACGGGTGCGTCTACGCCGCGCCGCCGTACGAGGAGGGCCCCGACCAGGTGGCCCGCTTCCGCGACGGGCTGCCCGGCGAGGCCGTCCGGCCCGGTTTCACCCTCGTCACCGTCGCCGAGGGCGTGTCGCTGGTGGGTGCCGCCTACGGCTGGACCATGCCGGCCGGGCACTGGTGGTCGCGCGCTGCGGCCGACCCGCCCGCCGACATCCGGGCGGCGTCGAAGTTGGCGGTCATGGAGTGGATCGTCCACCCGCGCCACCGCGGTGCGGGAATTGGCGCGGAGCTGATGCGCCGGCTGCTCGCCGACCGGCCGGAGCGGTACGCCACCCTCGCCTCCGACCCCCGATCCCACGCCCGGAAGGTGTACGCGCGCAACGGGTGGCAGCAGATCGGCACCTCGATTCTGCCGTGGGGTCCACCGATGGACCTGCTGGTCCTCGATCTTGATCCGAAGCCGATCCGCTGAGCGGAGCATGCCTGCCGGGGCTGTGGCTACCCGGCGATCTCGTCGCGTACCCGTTGCTGGAAGGCGCGGGCCTGCGCCCCGGTGGGCGGCGGCCCGCCGTGCCGCGCGGCGACCGCCTGACGGATCACGTCGGCCGGGTCGCCGGCGTCGAGCAGCCGTTGACCGGCGGCGATTTTGGCCAGCCAGACGCCGTCGCGGTGGCGGACCAGCGATCGGCAGGCGCCGAGCACGGCGTCCTCGGTGCCGGGCGCGGGCTGGTCGGCCGGTGGGGTGGGCAGGGCCAGCCACCAGGTCAGCGCGTCGACGAGCAGGCGGCGCAGGTCGGCGGGGGCGAGGTCGGCGAAGGCCTCCCCCGCGGGCGGCCCGAGTAGTGCGAGTCCACTCTGGTGCAGGATGCTGCGGTCGAGGCCGTACCAGAATCGGCCGTCGGCGGCCGGGCGGTCGGCGGGGTCGAGGGTGCTGCGGAACGCCATGTCGGCCCCGCTGTTCAGTTCGACCTCGAAGCCGGGCTCGGGGGTGCCGGAGGCGGCCACCACCCGGTCGTAGACGACCAACTCCAGTCCGCGCGCCGGGCAGGGCAGCGCCTCGTGCCGCAGCCGGGCCACCAGCGCCCGCTTGGCTGTCCCGGTGAGCGGCCCGGCGCTGAGCAGCGCCACGTCCACGTCGCTGCGGCCCGGCTGGTACGCCCCGAGCCCGACCGAGCCGGCGGCGTACGCGCCGACCAGGTCGGTGCCGAGCACGTCTCGGGCGACGCTGACCAGGTCGTCGAGGTAGCGCTGAAGATCGGAGTGCACGGGCCATCATGACGCACCGGCCGGGACGGGGCCGGACCTACCCCGCGTAGAGCAGCAGCAGACCGGCGACGGTGTAGGCGACCATCAGTGCCAGCAGGGGTAGCTGGCCGGCCACCGCCCGGGCCCGGGGGAACAGGTACAGGGCGCGGTCGTGGGCGAGCAGGGTGCCGAGCAGGTGCCCGAGGATGATGACGGTGATCTGCAGGGTGGCCACCCCGGCGGGTGTGACGAGCGCGGTGTGCGGTTCCCAGTCGGCGGTGCCCAGCCAGTTGGCGCCGGTGTCCAGCGGGTCGGCGAGCAGCGCGACGGTGCGTTGGCCTTCCAGGATCAGCAACGAGTAGTAGTGCGCCACCACGTACCCCACGGCGATCGGCACGATGGAGTGGGCGATCTCGCCCGGCACCGCACGGGTCTCGTCCGCGTCGGCGCGGCCGATGCGCGCCGCGGTGCCGGTGGCGGCGAGGTACGCCACCGCGACGGCGGCGATGACGAGGCTCAAACCGGCGCTGCCGGTGACCGCCGGGTGCAGGCCGTTCTCCTGGCTGAAGCGCAACCAGCCCGGCGCGTTGGAGAGGCTGTCGTACATTGTCGAGCCGAGCAGCACGGTCACCACGGCGACCAGCCCGGGGCGGGGCCGCAGGCCGGCGATCCCGTCGAGCGGGTTGCGCCAGACCAGCACACCGTCGGCGGCCCGGCCGATCGGGGCGAGCTGACCGATAAGGGAGCTGTACGCCTCGAACGGGTCGGCGCTGTCGAACCAGCCGGCGCCGAACAGCACGGCTCCGACCAGCAGGACCACCGCGTACCCGGCCAGCCAGGTGGTGATGACCGGCAGGGTGGCCCGGTCGGGTGCGACAAGTTCCAGCCAGACGAACCCGAGCAGGGTGACGGCGGCCGGCCACATCCCCATCCCCGGCGGCAGCTCACGAACCCCACGCTCCGGGTCGCGGCGCAACGCCAGCGCGCCGAGCAGGTGCGCGGTGCGCAGCGGGTTGAGCGCCCGCCAGACCGGGCCGAGCAGCAGGGACAGTGGAGCCAGGCCGACCCAGAGCAGCACGTAGAGCGCGCCGGCCGTCGGGTTGTCCGCGGTGTCCGGCCCACCCAGCAGGCCCAGGCAGAACCAGGCGGCGGCGAGCAGGCCGAGCCCTCGCAGCACCCACCGGAAGGCGGGCGCGTCGACGAGTTGGGCGAGCCGGCGCGGCACCGGGCGACCGCCGGCGGCGTCCCGGTCGAGTCGGGGTTCGCGCCAGAGCAGGCCCAGCGCCAGGAACGTGACGACGAGGGTCAGCGCGGCGGCGACGACGAGCTGCGGCAGCGTGATCGGTAGGTCCTGCCGACCACCGACGCCGTGCGCCAGCAGCGTTGCGGGGGCGGTCATCCCGCTCAGCGGACGACGAGCTGGAACAGCACCAGCTCGGTCTCGTGCGTCTCCACCTCGAACAGCCCGGTCTGGTCGGCGCGGAACTCCACCGAGCCGGGCTTGCCGGCCGGCAGCCGGGCACCCAGGTCGTAGCCGTGCACGTGCAGCTCGTCCGAGACGTCGGAGGTGACGGTGATCCGCACCAGCTCGCCCTTACCCACGGTTACCCGTCCGGTCGGCGGACTGATTCGCCGCTTCGCGATCGTCACGACGATCTCGCGGTCCGCCGCAGGTGCGGCGGGGGTGGGGCTGGCCGTGGGGCTCGGCGCGGTGGTGGCGGCGCTCGGCGAAGCGGCGGCCGTGAAGGGTGCGGACGTGGTGGCCACCGAGGGGTCGTCGTCCTGCCCACAACCGGCGACGAGGAGGGTGGTGAGGAGGCCGGCGGCGAGGGCGACAGAGGTGCGGGTTGCGGGGGTACGGAGGAACACGGGCGGACTCCGAACGACGCGAGGGGGGACGGGTGTCGAGGTGATCGTCGGGGAGGAGAACTCTACGTCTTGTTCGGTGGCGGGGAAATGACCATGATGAACGAATGCGATCGAGGCTGGTCACTGTGCGTAACATCCTGAGCCGGGCGGTGGCGGCGTTGGCCGCGACGCTTGTGGTGTCGCTGCTGCTGCCCGCCGCCGCGGCGTCCGCGCACGGCCAGTTGGCGACCTCGACCCCGCTGACCGGCACCGTCGTACGGGAGCCGCTTGCCCAGTTGGCGTTGTACTTCACCGAGAAGCCGGCAGCCAACGCGTACTTCACCATCAGCGGGCCGACCGGCTCGCGGGTGGACAACGGCTGGTCATCCGGCGAGCCCAAGCGGCTGGACAAGCCGGTCACGGAATATTTCATGGTCAACGGCGTGTTCGAGCCCCGGCTCTACCACACGGGTTTCCCGGCCATGGTGACTGTCGCGCACTGGCCGGCGAAGGGCCGCTACACCGCCAGTTACCTCTCCGTCGCCTCCGACGGCGAGGCGGTACGCGGCGAGGTCACCTTCGACTACCAGGGGCGTACCACTGCGGCGCCGGCCGGTTGGACGGCGCCCACGGCCGGGCCGGAGCCGGCGCTGCTGGCCCTGGCCGAGGGTGAGGGGTCGGCCAGCCCCGCGGTGACCGGCAGCCCGGCGGGTCCCACCGGCGCCGCGGCGAGCAGCCCGGCTGGCGCCAGCGGGGAGAAGTCCGGCGGCGGGTTCGCGGCCTGGCTGGTCCCGGCCCTGATCGTCGTCGTGGTCGCCGCGATCGTGCTGGTGGCCGCGCGGCGCCGACCCGCCACGCGCGGGGC
This sequence comes from Micromonospora sp. NPDC049047, assembly GCF_040649135.1. Lineage (NCBI taxonomy): Bacteria > Bacillati > Actinomycetota > Actinomycetes > Micromonosporales > Micromonosporaceae > Micromonospora > Micromonospora sp. NPDC049047. The sequence goes on along the minus strand of NZ_JBEZEY010000001.1, from coordinate 218,983 downwards.
GTCGACGCCGGGTCGTCGGCCGGCCGGCAGGTCCGGCGCGTCCACCGCCAAGGCCGGCGCGTCCACCAAGGCCGGCGCGTCCACCGGCAAGGTCGGTAGGTCCGCTTCCTCGGGTAAGACAGGTCGTCCGGCCCGGCGTGGACGGCGCTGAGTCGCCTCGACAACCGGCATTCTCCGCGTATCACCACGGACTTTCGCGCGGACATGGAGAACTTTTGATGTATCGACGCGAAGCCATGGACAGCCAAATCGAAACACTTTAATGTCTCGACCCATCAACCCGGTGTTTCCGCAATGTCACTCGTCGGCGTCGAGGACGTTACGAAACCGGGGTCGACGGCCATCCTCACCGCTGCCTCGCACCGGCCGTCGGACACTCCACCGCCCCTTGGAGGAACGATGGGTCCACGCCCGCAACGCCGACTCCACCATCCCGTCCTGGCCACGCTCGCGCTCGTCCTGACCACCGGCCTCTGGGCCGCCCCCGCCAGCGCCGCCCCCGCGCAGGAACCGGGCGTCACGCTGCGCGTCTTCGACGTGCAGGTGCCGCTCTCCGAGCTCTGCACCCTCAAGCCCGCGCAGACCCCCAACGTGGACAAACTCATGTCCACCATCAACTGGACCTCGGCGGCCGACTTCGGCTTCGAGGACAACTTCGTCTCGCAGGTGCTCGGCAACATCACCACCACCCAGGCCGGTAGCTACACGTTCCGGCTCAGCAGCGACGACGGATCCAAGCTGGCGATCGACAACACCGTCGTGATCAACCACGACGGCCTGCACGGCGCGACCCCACCGAAGGAGGGCAGCGTCACCCTCACCGCCGGTCTGCACCCGCTGCGCATCGACCACTTCGAGCGTGGTGGCGGGCAGCAGATCACCCTGGAATGGAAGACGCCCGGCTCGGCGTCCTTCGTGGTCGTACCGAACTCGGCGTTGAGCACCGACGCCGGCGTGGTCCGGGTGACCGCGCCGGGCCGCAAGGAGTGCGAGGGCATCGCCGACACCCCCGGCGACGGCCTGCCACTGACCGGCGTGCACCCCGGCTACACGCTCACCAATCTGCGGCCCAACGGCTTCCAGCCGAAGGTCACCGGGATGGACTGGCTGACCGACGGCCGGCTGGTCATCTCGACCTGGGGTGGCAGCGACCAGTCCGGCACCTCCCAGGACGGTGAGGTCTGGATCCTCGGCAACACCGGCGGCGCGACCACTCCGGGCGCGGTGACCACCAAGAGGATCGCCAGCGGGTTGAAGGAGCCGCAGGGGCTCAAGGTCGTCGACGGGGTGGTCTACGTCTCGGAGAAGCAGCGACTGACCCGGCTGGTCAACACCGGCGGCGACGAGGTGGCCGAACGCCTGGAAACCGTCGCCACCTGGCCGTATGGCGGTAACTTCCACGAGTTCGCGTTCGGGTTGCTCTATCAGGACGGGTTCTTCTACCTGAACCTGTCGGTGTCGATCAACTCCGGCGGGGCCACCACCAACCCGCAGCCCGCCGCCAACCGGGGCACCACCCTCAAGGTCAACAAGGACACCGGCGCGGTCAGCTACGTCGCCGGCGGTCTGCGTACCCCGCACGGCATCGGTTGGGGCCCGGAGGGCGGCATCTTCGTCACCGACAACCAGGGCGGCTGGCTGCCCTCGTCGAAGCTGCTGCACGTCAAGCAGGGCCGGTTCTTCAACCACTACACGAACCCGGCCGGCCCGTTCGACACCGCCCAGGTCACGCAGCCGGTGCTCTGGATGCCGCAGAACGAGATCGCCAACTCCCCCAGCACGCCGCTCTACCTGACCAGCGGCCGATACGCCGGACAGTTCGTCATCGGCGACGTGACGTACGGCGGCCTGCAACGGGCCAATGTGGAGAAAATCAACGGCGAGTACCAGGGCGCGCTGTTCCGGCTCACCCAGGGCCTGGAGGCGGGCGTCTCGGAGGTCAACATCGGCCCGGACGGCGCGATCTACGTCGGCGGGCTCGGCGCGGGCGGCAACTGGGGTCAGACCGGCAAGCTGTCGTACGGCCTGCAGAAGCTCACCCCGACCAGTACCACCGCGTTCGAGATGCTCGCCATGCGGGCCACCACTACCGGCTTCGAGGTGGAGTACACCCAGCCCGTCTCGACGGAGACCGCCGCCGACCTGGCCGCCCGATACAAGGTCAGGCAGTGGCGGTACGTGGCCACGTCCAACTATGGCGGGCCGAAGATCGACGAGGAGACGCTCACCGTCACCTCGGCCACCCTCTCGTCGGACGGGAGGAAGGTGAGCCTCACGGTGCCCGGTCGCAAGGCCGGTCGGGTGGTGCACCTGCGCTCGCCGCGCCCCTTCACCTCCACCAGCGGCCAGTCGCTGTGGAGCACCGAGGCGTGGTACACGCTCAACTCCATTCCGGGTAGCCCACCGCCGCCGACCGGCGGCACCATCACCGGTGCCGGCGGCAAGTGCCTGGACGTCGACAACTCCGGCCTGGCCGATGGCACGAAGATCCAGCTCTACACCTGCAACGGCACCGCCGCCCAGTCCTGGACACGGCTCGACGACACGTACCGGGTCCTCGGCAAGTGCCTGGACGTGGACAACGGCGGCACCGCGAACGGCACGAAGGTCCAGCTCTGGACCTGCAACGGCACCGGCGCGCAGAGCTGGCAGCCACAGTCCGACGGGTCGATCCGCAACCCGCAGTCGGGCAAGGTGCTGGAGGCCGCCGGCGGCAGCACCGCCAACGGCACCCAGATCCAGCTCGGCACGTACGCGGGCGGCGCACATCAGAAGTGGGTGATCGGTAGCGGCGTGACCGGCTGATCCCGGGTGGGGCGTGCGCCGACCGACGGGTCGGCGTACGTCCCCTCAGGGGCCGTGCGGCAGTGGCTGGGCCAACGCCCTCAGCTGCGCCGGGAGTTGCGCCAGGGCGTCCTCGAACTCCCGGTGCCCGACCACCCGGTGCATCGTCTGCAGGACGGCGCGGGCGCCCCGCTCGGCGGCGGGCCTGTCGATCCCGGCGCGGTCGGCCACCCGCCGCAGGAACTCGTCGTAGCCGAACGCCTCCGGCGCCTCGGCGGCCTTGACCAGCAACGGGCTCAACTCGTCGGCCAGGTGGGGGGCCAACGCGCCCGCCTCACCGCCGCTGAGGCGCTCGGTGAGGGTGCGCAGGACAGCCTCGGTCAGTACGCGCGCCGGCTCCGGCGGAATGCCCGCCCGCGCCGCAACCTTGTCGACGAACCCCAGCTCGGCCATGCCCCCGCCCTTCGCTCCGGAAAGGCGTGCCTACCCGGGCCCACCTGTGACAAACCCGCCCGCCAGCCCGGACGGCCACCACGCCGTACGCGGGCACTGCCCCGTCGTTCTGTTCGTTGCGCCGCGCGGTGCCTGCCGCTTCTCGTACGGTGAGGTCGGACCGGGAACCCGACGGCGGCCCGCGCCGCAGGAGGAGCAGATGGCGGTGGACCTGCCCGACGTGATCGACAGGTACTTCCGGGCCGTCAACGACCGGGACCTCGATGCCTTCGTCGCCTGTTTCGCGGACACCGCGAGCGTCGCCGACGAGGACCGGCTCTACGACGGACGGGCCGCGATCCGCGCCTGGCGACAGAAGACGATGGACGCCTACGCGTACACGGCCGAACCGGTCGATGTCACAGCGCAGGCGGGCGACTCGTACCTGGTCCGCACCCGGGTGTCCGGCGACTTCCCGGGCAGCCCGATCGAACTGCGCTACCGGTTCACGCTGCGCGACGAGCTGGTCGGCGCGCTCGACATCCGCCCGTAACCGCCGCCCGCCCGCCCGTCAGGAGAAGACCACGTGCCCCGAGTCTGGCTCATCACCGGTTGTTCCCGGGGTCTCGGTCGGGCGCTCGCCGAAGCGGTGCTCGCCGACGGCGACCACCTCGTCGCCACCGCCCGCACCCCGTCGCAGCTCGACGCCCTGAGCGACAGGTACGGCGAGCGGGTCCGGACGGTGGCCCTCGACGTCACCGACCCGGAGGCCGCCCACGCCGTCGCCCGCGCAACCATCGACGCGTTCGGCAGCCTGGACATCCTGGTGAACAACGCCGGGTACGCCGACGTCGCCGCGATCGAGGACATGCCGGAGGAGCACTTCCGGGCCCAGATCGAGGCCAACTTCTACGGAGTGGTCAACCTCTCCCGGGCGGTCCTGCCGGCGATGCGCGCCCAGGGGCACGGGCACATCGTCCAGATCTCCAGCGTCGGCAGCCGGGTCGCCAGCACCGGCCTGGGCGCGTACCAGTCCGCCAAGTGGGCGGTCAGCGGCTTCTCCGGGGTGCTCGCCAAGGAGGTCGAGGGATTCGGAATCCGGATCACCACCGTCGAGCCGGGCGCGTTGCGGACCGACTGGGCTGGCTCCTCGATGAGCATGCTGCCGATCAGCGACCCGTACCAGCCGGTCATCGACCCGGCCGTGCAGCGGCTCCGCCAGGCCAGCGGCAACCAGCCGGGCGACCCGGCCCGAGCCGCCCAGGCGATCATCCGGATCACCCGGGTCGAGGACCCGCCCCTGCGGCTGCTTCTCGGCGCCGACGCGGTGGCGGGCGCCTCGGCCGCCGCCGAGGCCCTGGCCGCCTCGGATGCGCGGTGGCGCGAGCTGAGCGAGTCCATCGCCTTCGACCCAGCCCCCTGACCGACCCGGCCGTCAGGCGGGCGACGCGCCCGGCATGACCGCGCGTCGCCGGATCGAGCGCCGAACGGGTGGGGCAGCCAACGCACCAACAGGTGACATGATGTGCCGACAACCAGCTGTCGCTAGAGAAGGGTTGCTGCTGCCCGATGGCGCACTTCGCGGCTCGCACGTCCCCCGCACCCGGGCCTGTCGTGGTGACGCTCGCCGCCAACCCGTGGATGGCGGGCTGATGCCGGCCGAGCGACCGGAGGTCGTGGCCGAGCAGAGCGTCCCCGCCCCTCTCGCGGACACCATGTCGTACCAGGTCGCGACGGACGTACGAGCGCTCCGCGCGTTCGTCAGCGTCGGCGCGCTGGCCCGGGGTCTGTCGCCTGATCGGGTGGAGCTGCTGACGCTGGCGGTGAGCGAGCTGGCCACCAACACTCTGCAGCACACCACCGGCGGCGGCCGGGTCCGGCTCTGGGCCGAGTCGGGTCAGCTGTTCTGCGACGTCGTCGACCGGGGGCCGACCCGGGCGTTGGGCCGGCGCATGCCGTCCGCCGACGCGATCCGGGGTCGAGGGCTGGCGATCGTGGAGCAGATCTGCGACGAGGTCGTCGTGCTCACCAGCCCCGGCGAGACCGTCGTACGGATCCGGCTGAGCCTGTGACCGCCGCCGGCGATCCACCCGCCGACGGGCCCCACCGACTGCCACAATGCGGACAGCCCCGGCCGACGGTGACGCCGGGTCGACACCGACCGGAGGACGCCCCGATGCCGGACAGCGCACGCGAGGCAGAGCTGCTCGATGCCGAGCGGACCCTGCAGGCAGCCCAGCGGGCCGGCGACGTGGCCGCCCTCGACCAACTGCTCGTCGACCAGCTGATCGCCGTCGGCCCGGACGGCCGGACGTACACCAAGCAGGATGACCTGGCCGCCCACCGGGACCGCCGCTCGGTGCTTGAGGAGTTGGTCGAGGAGGAGTTGGACCTGCTCGTCGTCGGAAAGACCGGTGTGACGTTCTTCCTGGGCCGGGTGGCCGGGGTGTACGAGGGGGCGGCGTTCGCGGCGAACCTGCGCTACACCCGGACCTGGGTCCACGACGACCCGCACGGTTGGCGGGTCCTCGCCGCGCACGTCAGCCCGGTCTAGACCCCCGGCGTCACCTCGCCGAATCGGCCAGCCTGGCCGCCACCACCAGATCGTTGAGCTGGGCCGCACCGGCGGGCTGCGGGGGCAGCCGGGTGTCGTGGTGCGCCTGGTCCAGCCGGGCCGTCAGGTCGGCGAGGTCACGAGCCAGGACCGGGGCGGCGACGAGGTCGCCCAACGCGCCGTGTTCGGCGCTCCGCTTCGCCGCGATCAGGTCGGCCAGGTACGCCGGCGCGGCTTCGGCCTCGAGCAGGCTCGGCAGGTGCGCCACCACCCGACCGGTACGCATCAGGTGGATGCCGGTGAGCAGCGCCCGGAAGGTGTACAGCAGTGGTTTGAGTTCGCCACTCGTGCCGAACAACCGTCGCTGGGTGGCGGCGAAGCCGCGATAGTGGTGGGCATGGTGCCGGGTCAGTACCAGCGGCGCCAGCTCCACCAACGCCGCGTGCACCGCTGTGGTCCGCACCACCAGCGGGGACAGCAGCTGTTCGAGCACGTAGCCGTTGCGGCCCTGCATCAGCCGCACGAACTTGCGCAGGTCGTGCGTGACCAGATCCAGCTCCACCCCGTCGCGGTCGGCCATCACCGTGCGCGTCTCGGTGGGCGGCGTCAGCCCGATCACCTCCTCGACCGGAAGTAGGTGCACGCCGCGCAGGTCGACGTCCGAGTCGGTGGACGGGAACCCGTACAGGTGGGCGCCGGAGACGGTGGCGAAGATCAGCGGGTACGGCTGCTCGGCGACGACAGCCGTCAAATCGATGCCGGCCGGCAGACCTGCGGCTGCCCAGGCGCTCACGCCGCGCCCCGCACGGAGCGGTCCCGGACCGAGATCAGCCACTGCTCCACCCGCGCCTCGTCGGGCCGTTCCGGCAGCGGGCTGGTGGCGAGGCCCGCCGCCATCCGGCGGACCAGCCGGTCCCGCCAGGCGACGACCTCGTCCCAGGGCACCATGCCGGCCTTGACCGCCAGAAGGCGGTCCCGGTCGGTGCCCACGTCCAGCACCAACCGGCCGGTGCGGACCAGGTCACCCCCGGCGGTCAGCAGACGGATCAGGTGCATCACGTGCCGCCACACCGGCGCGCCGTCGCGGGCGATGCCGCGCTCGGCCTTGCCGAACTGGGCTGTGGCGTAGCGCAGGTAGGTGTCGGCCACCCGCCGGGACAGGAAGGCAGGTGTGAGCGCCCGCAGCTCGGTGCCCAGCGGGGTGCACGTCTCGACGAGCGGCGAGTGCAGCACCTCCAGGACCGTGGGGTTGGCCGCCAGCCCCAGCCCGCAGACCCGCTCCACCTCCCACCGCATCTGCTCCGGGAGTGGTCCCTCGTGGTGCGCGGCGGGTTTCCGCAGCCCCCAGAACGCCGAAGCGGGTAGCGCGTACACCCCACGACGGTCGGTGTCCGAGCCCGCGCCGGCCAGTCCGAACGCCCGGGAGCCCACCACCACCTGCAGGATCGTCCGGTCGTCCACCTGCTGATCCGTCAGTGCCAGTGCCTGCTGCATTGCCGCCTCCCCCGGGCGCTGGTCCGCCGCCCGACCGGGCGGTGTCCGGTGCACACCATGCCCGTCCCGCGGGTTACCGTCGAGCCGTTTGTTCAGCTCACCACGACGTCTACCGGCCCGCTGCGCAGGGTGCCGTCGTTGAGTGGCGTGCAGCGGATGCCGCCGGTCGTGCGGAGCGCCTTCCAGGCTCCCGGACCGACTGTGACGTCCATCCAGGCACAGGGCCGGGCCGCCCGGTTGACCCGCAGGCTGACCGGGCCGTCTCCGGAGTCCAGGACCAGCACCCGGCCGATCAGCTCGTCCACAGCGATCCCGCTGGTGAGGATGTTGCGCCGGACCTCCGCCAGACCGATGCCTACCGGTAGTGACTCCTGGGCGATCACCGTGACGCTGGCGTCACGGTGCGCCTGCTGGCCGAAGTACCGGTCGCCGACGATGCCCAGGTTGGCCCGGATCCGGACCACGTCGACAAGTTCACCGGGTGGGGCCGGCGCGGGGCCGTCCGCCGGCCGGCCCAGGAAGCGGTGCACGGGCGAGGCCAGCAACTCGACGATCTCCGGCATGGCAGGGATTCTACGAACCGCGGCGGACTCCGCGGGCCAGGTCGGCGGAGCGCGCCACCCGCGGCTCAGACCGCAAGTGCCGCCCGGACCTCCCGTTCCGCAGTGACACCCCCGTCGCCGTGCGAGGTGACCCGGCCGGACTCCAACACGTGGTAGTGGTTCGCCACCCGCAACGCGAAGCCCAGGTGCTGTTCGACGAGCAGCACGCTGAACCCGGGCTGCCGGGTCAGCTCCACGATCCGTTCCTGGATCTCGGCGACCACCGACGGCTGGATGCCCTCGGTCGGCTCGTCGAGCATCAGCAACCTCGGCCGGGTGATCAGTGCCCGGGCGATGGCCAGTTGCTGGCGCTGGCCGCCGGAGAGCAGCCCGGCCCGCCGCCGCAGCAGCGGGCGCAACGCCGGAAAGAGATCAAGCACCTCGGCGGTGGCCACCGCGCCGTCGCGCCGCCCGTCGGCGACGAGCCGCAGGTTCTCCGCGGCGGTGAGGTGCGGAAAACTCTGCTGGCCCTGCGGGACGTACGCCATCCCCCGCGCCACCCGCTCGTGCGGCCCGAGTCGGGTGACGTCCTCGCCGTCCAACTCGACGGTGCCGGCACTCGGGCGTAGCAGCCCGGCCGCGACCCGCAGCAGTGTGCTCTTGCCGGCGCCGTTGTGCCCGAGCACGGCGGCCACCCCGTCGGGCGGGACGGCGAGGTCCACTCCGTGCAGCACCTGAGAGCGCCCGTACCCGGCGCGCACCCCGCGCAGCGTCAGCATCATGCCTCCCGGACCGTCGGTGCCGACCCGGCGTCGACCGGGTGGCCAAGGTAGACCTCCTGCACGCGCGGGTCCGCCTGGACCTGGGCCACTGTGCCCTCGCTGAGCACCCGACCGGCGTGCAGCACGGTGACGGTGCGCGCGAACCGACGCAGGAAGTCCATGTCGTGCTCGATCACCACCACCGTGCGGTCCCGGCTCACCGTCTCCAGCAGGGCACCTGTGGCGTCGCGTTCCTCGTGGCTCATTCCGGCGACCGGCTCGTCGAGCAGCAGCAGCCGGACGTCCTGCACCAGCAGCATGCCGATCTCCAGCCACTGCTTCTGGCCGTGGGCGAGCGTCCCGGCGAGGTGCCCGGCCCGCCCGGTCAGCCCGATGATCTCCAGCGCCGCGGCCACCTCGTCGGGGATGTCGCGCCGCCGCCGGGCCAGGGTCGCCCAGCTGCGCCGGGCGCCCGCCGCGATGTCGAGGTTCTGCAACACCGTCAGCTCCTCGAAGACGGTCGAGGTCTGGAAGGTGCGCCCGATGCCCAACCGGCTGATCCGGTGCACCGGCCGGCCCAGCAGCTCGTGTTCGCCGAAGCGGACCGAACCGGTGGCCCGGACCAGGCCGGTGATCGCGTCGACGAGGGTGGTCTTGCCGGCCCCGTTCGGTCCGATCAGGAACCGGATGTCACCGGCCGGCACCTCCAACGAGACACCGTCGACGGCGGTGAACCCGTCGAAACTGACCCGCACGTCACGGACGGACAACCCGTCCAGCCGCTCCTCGCTCATGCCGCTGGCACCTCCGCCCGTTCGGCGCGTCGTCGACCGGTCGGTAACCATCCACGCCGACGCGCTGCCACACCGCCCTCGCGGCGGCGGGCCAGCGCCCACAGCGACGCCAGGCCACCGGGAAGGAACGCCACCACCACCACGAAGAGCAGACCCTGCAGGTACGTCCAGGTGCCGGGAAAACGCTCCGACAGGGCGGTACGCGCCCAGGCCACCGCCACCGCGCCGAGCACCGGGCCGAGCAGGGTGGCCCGGCCGCCCACCGCGACGCCGATGACGAACTCGATCGACGGGACGATGCCGATCAGGGCGGGCGAGATGATGCCCACCGCCGGCACGAACAGTGCCCCGGCCAGCCCCGCCATGCCGGCCGCCACGACGTACGCGACGAGCTTGACCGACGCCGGGTCGTAGCCGAGGAAACGGACCCGCTCCTCACCGTCGCGGACCGCCACCAGCAGTTCCCCGTAGCGGCTCTGGATGAGTTGGCGGGCCAGCGCGAGCAACGCCAGCAGCGTGCCGGCGATGATGAAGTAGACCATGCGCTGGTTGACCGGGTCGTCCAGGTCGTAGCCGAAGAAGCCCTTGATGTCGGTCAGCCCGTTGGTGCCACCGGTGGTGCCCTGCTGCCCGATCAGCAGGATCACCATCGCCGCGGCGAGCGCCTGGCTGAGGATGGCGAAGTACGCGCCCCGCACGCGCCGGCGGAAGACAAGCGAGCCGAGCCCGAAGGCGACAGCCATCGGCAGCAGCACCGTCGCGGGCAGCGCGAACCACGGGCTGGCGAACGGCCGCCACCACAGCGGCAGTTCGTCGAGCTGCCCGTACAGCTGCATGAAGTCGGGCATCCCGCCGGGACCCGCGTCGGCGAGCTTGAGGTGCATGGCCATCGCGTAGCCGCCGAGGCCGAAGAAGACGCCCTGGCCGAGGGTGAGCATGCCGCCCCGGCCCCAGGCGATGCCGATGCCGACGGCGACCATGGCGACGCAGAGGTACTTGGCGAGCAGGGCCAGCCGGAAGTCCGACAACGCCAGCGGCGCCACGGCGAACAGCAGTGCCGCGCCGAACGCGAAGCCGGCGGCGGTCCGCAGCCGCGAACGACCACCGGTGCGGGCCGCGGGTGCGGGGCGGGTGGGCACCGGATCGGTGGCGGTGCTGGGGGGCGCGGGGGTGACGGCGGTCATGCGAGGCTCCTGGTCCGCAGGGTGAACAGGCCCTGTGGCCGCCACTGGAGGAACGCGACGATCGCCACGAACACGATCACCTTGGCGACGCTGAGGGTGGTCAGGTACTCCCCGGTGGCCTGCAGCACGCCGAGGGCGAAGGCGACGATCACACTGCCCTTGAGCTGGCCGATCCCGCCGACCACGACGACCAGGAAGGCGTCGATGATCAGGTTGGTGCCCATTGTCGGGCCGATCGGGCCGAGCAGGGTGAGCGCCACCCCGGCCAGCCCGGCCAGGCCGGAGCCGACGAAGAAGGTGGTCCGGTCGACCCGGGCGGTCGGGATGCCGGACACCGCGGCGAGGTCGCGGTTCTGCACCACCGCGCGGATGCGACGCCCCAGCGGGGTGAGGCGCAGCGCCAGGGTGAGGGCCGCGACGGCCGCCAACGCCAGGGCCAGGATGAACAGCCGGTTGTTGGCGATGGTCAGCCCTGCGGGCAGCGCCACGTTGCCGGTCAGCAGGTCGGGGGCGCGGGTCTGCACGTTCGGGCTGCCGAACACGTCGCGGGCCAGTTGTTGCAGCATCAGCGACACCCCCCAGGTGACGAGCAGGGTGTCCAACGGCCGGGCGTAGAGCCGGCGGATGAGCAGCATCTCCAGCAGGACGCCCATCGTGCCGGCGACCACGAACGCCACCGGCAGCGCGACGACAAGTGACAGGCCGGCCCCGGTGATGCTCTGTTGCAGGACGTAGGTGGTGTACGCGCCGGCCATGATGAACTCACCGTGGGCCATGTTGATCACGTTCATCTGGCCGAAGGTCAGCGCGAGGCCGAGCGCGATGAGCAGCAGCACCGCGCCGATGCTGATGCCGGTGAAGAGTTGACCGAAGAGGACTGTCACGGTGGGTACTCCGTACTGCTGGTCGGGGGCCCGGGCGGACCGCGCGGCAACACGCTCCGCCCGGGCCGGCATCGTCAGCTCAGGCCACTCGCCCAGGGGTAGGTCTTGAGGTACGGGTCGGGCTGCACCGGCTTGCCGGAGTTCCACACCTCGTTGATCAGGCCGTCCGCGCCGATCTTGCCGATCCGGGCGGTCTTGGCGATGTGCTGGGTCTGGCCGTCGACGGTGACGGTGCCCTCCGGCGCGTCGAAGGCGATCCCCCCGGAGGCGGCGCGGACCTTCTCCACGTCGAAGGCGCCGGCCTTCTCGACCATCGCCTTCCACAGGTGCACCGCCACGTACGCGGCCTCCATCGGGTCACTCGTCGGCTTGTCCGCCCCGTACCTGGCCTTGTACGCGGCCACGAACTTCGAGTTCGCCGCCCCGGGCGTGGTCTGGTAGTAGTTCCAGGCGGTCAGCTGGCCCTCCAGGTACTGGGTGCCGATCCCCTTGACCTCCTCCTCGGCGATCGACACCGAGACCACCGGCATCGCGGCGGCGGTCAACCCGGCCGACTTGTACTCCTTGAAGAAGGCCACATTGCTGTCACCGTTGAGGGTGTTGAACACGGCGTCGGCCCCGGCCGACTTGACCTTGTTGACGATCGTGCCGAACTCGGTGGATCCCAGCGGCGCGTAGTCCTCGCCGGCCACTGTCATCCCGTTGGCGGCCGCGTACGCCTTGATGATTTTGTTGGCGGTACGCGGAAAGACGTAGTCGCTGCCGACCAGATAGACCGACTTCGCGCCCTGCGCCTTGAGATAGTCGAGCCCCGGGACGATCTGCTGGTTCGTCGTCGCGCCCGTGTAGAAGATGTAGGGCGACTGTTCCAGCCCCTCGTACTGCACGGGATAGAACAGCAGCGCCTTGTTCTTCTCGAACACCGGCTTGACCGCCTTGCGGCTGGCCGAGGTCCAGCAGCCGAAGACGGCGGCGACGCGGTCCTCGGAGATGAGCTTCTCCGCCTTCTCGGCGAAGGTGGGCCAGTCCGAGGCACCGTCCTCGCCGACCGGCTGGATCTTCTTGCCGAGGACGCCGCCGGCCGCGTTGATCTCCTCGACGGCGAGCATGATGGCGTCGCGGACGGTGACCTCGCTGATCGCCATGGTCCCGGAGAGCGAGTTGAGCAGGCCGACCTTGACGGTGTCGCCGGAGACGTCGGCGGTGACGCCGGCCGCGCTGCCCGCGTCGGTGGTCTTGCTGCCGCACGCGGTCATCGCGGCCGCGGCGACCAGGGTCATGGCACCCGCCAGGATGCGGCGGCCCCGGAATAATGACATCAATTCTCCCCTGCGATGCACTCACGTGGCGAATGGACGGTCGGTGCGGTCCGGTGGATCTGACGTGGGCGGGGCCGGGGTCGACGGGTGGACGCCACCGCGGCACCGCATCGGGTACGGGCAGGGAAAGCGTTGACCGGCATCATTGCGATCGTGTTTCCCGGCCCTTAATTGAGTGTTTCCCGCCGACCGCGCCGTACGGTCGCGAAAGAACGGCCGACACCGTCGGGGAAAGACGGTGTCGGCCGTTGGAAAGTCGGAAAAAAATGCCACCACAATGGTCGGCGACGAATATCGCCGATTGTGGACACACATTGGTGGCAGCTGCCCGCAGAGGCAGATCCTTCACGCAGGAAGTATCTTAGGGTCGCGTCGGGTACGGCTGTCAAGGCCTGCCCGGCCCGGCTGCCGGTCAGAGTTGGGCGAGCACCGTGAAGTCGAGCCCATCGGCCTCGGCGAGGTAGATGCGCTGGCGCACGTGCCGTCGGCGCAACCGCAGCCGCCCGCGCGGCCCGTGGTACGCCACGGTGTCGGCGGCCGTCTCGATGGCCCGCACGTCGAGGGTCCGGGCCTGGCCGATCAGCGCGGCCAACAGCATCACACCCTCGTAGCAGGACTCCCCCAGGCTGCCCAGCGGCGGTGCCTCGATCCCGAACCGACTGGCGAACTCGCCGTGGAAGTCGAGGTTCTCCTGGGTCACCAGCCCGGCGAAGAAACCAGCGGTGCTGTACAGCCGGCGGGTCGCGCCGGCCCCGCTGGCCAGCAACATGTTCTCGTCCATCAGGGTGCTCAGCCGCAGACAGCGCTGGTCCAGGCCGGAGCGGGCGAACGCCCTGTTGAACCGCACCGCGTCGGCCCCCACCAGCAGCATCAACACCGCGTCGGCATCGCTGTGCTCGATGCGGCGCAGCACCTCGTCGAAGTGGTGCGCGTCCAACGGCAGGAAGTGCTGGCCCACCACCTGCCCGCCGCCGCGCAGCGCGTACAGCTGGGCGGCCCGCGCGGTACGCCGCGGCCACACGTAGTCGTTGCCGACGACGAACCAGCGCCGCACCCCCTGCTCGCCGGCGAGCAGCCGCATCGCCGGCCACAGTTGGGCATCCGGCGTCTCGCTGGTCAGGAAGACCCCTTCGGTACGTTCACCGCCCTCGTAGAGTGCCGTGTAGACGTACGGCACCCGGTGCGCGACACGGGGCGCCAGCGCCTGGCGCACCGAGGAGATGTGCCACCCCGTCACACCCTGCACCGCCCCCACCGACACCAGCGCCTCGACCTCGGCGGCCACCTCGGCCGGCGGTGCGCCACCGTCGACGAGCACCAGCCGCGCCTCCCGACCCAGCACCCCGCCGCACCGGTTGATCTCCTCGACGGCGAGCTGCGCGCACAGCTCGCAGGTGGGGCCGAACATGCCGGCCGGCCCGCGCATCGGATAGACCAGGGCGATGCTGACCACGGCACGGTCGACGGTCAGCCACGGCGGTGCCGGCGCGGACATGTGCACATGATTGCCCGGCCCAGGACGGAAGGCCAGAGCTCACCACGGACCGGGACGACTCGCTAGCATGACAGGGCCACCGGACCAGGGAGTTCCATGTCAGACGTGCCCGGGGCGCCAGCGGACCTGCTGCGCTCGCTCACCCGCGCCGAGCGGTTGCTCTCCCGCCGACTGGGCGCCGTCCTGGCCCACGACGCACTGACCATCGAGGCGTGGCGGGTGCTCTGCCTGCTCGCCGACGGCCAGGGCCACCCGATGAGTGAGGTGTCCGCCGAGGCTTCGCTGCCTCCGGGCACCCTCACCAAGCTCGTCGACCAGTTGGTCGACCGTAACCTCGTCTTCCGCCGGATCGATCCGAACGACCGCCGGCGGATCCGCGCGTACCTGACGGCCCGGGGCCGACGCGAGCACGACCGCCTCGACCAGCTGGTTCAGGCAAGCCTCGCCGAGCTGGGCCTCGGGCGGGCCGCCGGGTCCGGTGTGCCGCCGGCAGCCGACCTGGTCGGCGCGCTCGACGACCTGATCAGCCGTCTCGACCCGGCCCGCCAACGCGACAGCGCCGACGTCATCCCCACCGGCGGCCCGCACCGCTGACCCACCCCGAGGATCGGCCCGAACAGCTGTCGGGCAGCCGGCGTCGCTAGACGGTCAGGTGCGTGCGCAGGGTGTGGGCGTCCGGGGCGGTGGCGGTCCACAGTGTCGCCGGCCCGCCGGCCAGGGGCAGGCGGGCGACGCTCGCGTCGGGCCGGACGTGCACCGGCTCGGCGGGCCGCGACGGGTCGACCACCAGCAGCGAGCCGGTGGCCGTCGCGCCGTCGAGCACCGCCGGCCCGGCCCAGCCCGGTGCCTGTGGGCCCACCGCCAGGGACTGCCGCAGCAGCGGCCGACCCGCGTAGTCGACCTGGGTGTGCACGACGGCCCCGCCGGGCGTCTCGCCGTACCGGCCGCAGATCAGCTCGTCGCGCCAGCGCAGGCTCGCGCCGTCCGCCAGGTCGATCCTGGACTCGGCGAGATGCGCGCAGCCGGCCGCCGCGACCAGCTGCTCGGGCAACCAGTGCAGCGTGGCCCCGGTACGCACCACCGCCCGCACCGCCATCCGGGACACCCCACCCGGCCGGCCCGGTAGGGCGATCGACGCGGCGACGGTGTGCACCCGGACCGCAGCGCCCGGCCCCACCTCGATGTCCAGCCGCAGATCGTCGCCGGCGATCGGCCCGGCCGCCCCGCCGACGAGGTGCACCGTGGCGACACCGCCGTCGGGCGGGGTCTGCCGCAGCAGCAGTGGTGTCTCCCCGTGCAACTCGACAAGAACTGTGCCACCCCGACCGTCGGCCCGGGCGACCAGCCGGGCGGACGCCCGCATCAGACCGGGCCGACCGGTACGGCGAGGGGGTACGCGGTGGCGTGGTGGGCCAACTCGTGCCGGATCCAGTCGGCGACAGTACTCGCCGTCGGATCGCCCACGATGGACAGGAAGACGGTCGGCAGGTCACCCCGGCGGGCCCGCGCGTCGCGATCCATCACCGCGAGGTCCGCCCCCACCATCGGCGCCAGGTCGGTCTTGTTGATCACGAGGAGGTCGGCGGCGGTGACCCCCGGGCCGCCCTTGCGCGGCACCTTGTCCCCTCCCGCCACGTCGACCACGAAGATCTGCCGATCGACCAGCCCCCGGCTGAAGGTAGCGGTCAGGTTGTCCCCACCGCTCTCCACGAGCACCAGGTCCAGCGGGCCGACCGCCTCGGCCAGCTCGTCCACGGCGTCCAGGTTGGCGCCGATGTCGTCGCGGATCGCGGTGTGCGGGCAGCACCCGGTCTCCACAGCGCGGATCCGCGCCGGGTCCAGCACTCCGGCCCGCCGGAGAAAGTCGGCGTCCTCGGTCGTGTAGATGTCGTTTGTCACCACGCCGAGCCGCAACTCGTCGGCGAAGGCACGGCAGAGCGCCGCCACCAGTGCCGTCTTGCCGGACCCGACCGGGCCGCCGATGCCGACCCGCAGGGCACGACCCGCCCGGGCCAGCGGCGGATGCGGGTCGACCCCTGGTTCCGGGTGGGTGTGCGGGACGCTCTCGTCGTGCGGATTGTCGTTCGCGGCCGACGTGATCGGCTCGACAGCGGACCCAGCGCTCGGCACAACAGTCTCAGGACGCAAAGAGACGCACCTCCCAGGTGGCATGGTTCTCGGCATGGATGTCAGCGAGCGGAGCTGCCGCGGCCGGCAGCCGCTCCGGTGGGTCGTCGGCGGCCCGCGCCGCGTCGGCGGCGGTGCCGTCGCAGACGTCGGCAAGACCGACGAGCAGGGCCTGGACCTGGTACGGGTCCAAGCCGAGCAGGCGTACGCCGGCGCTGGCCGCTCCGGTGAGCGTCCCGTACGCGGCGATCGTGGCGGTCTCCACCCGGGACAGCCCGGCCGCGGCGCAGAGCAGTCCCAGTACCAGCGGTTGGTGCACGCCGCAGGACGTGGCGGGTAGGTCGTCGAAGGGTGCGTCCGGCCAGATGGCCCGGCCGGCGCGCAGCAGGGCTCGCCCCTGCCGCCGGGAGATCGTCCGCAACGTCGGCGACGCGGTACGCGCGTCCAGCTCCACGTCGAGCTGGGCCAGCGTGTGCAACCGCGCGACGGACCGGGCCGGCACGTCGGATCGTCCGACCGGCCCGGCGGCCACACCCGCGCTCCCGGGCACCGCCGCCCGGTGTGCGGCCGCCGCGAAGGCCGCGCCGACCAGGCCTGCGGTGGCCAACCGGCCGGTCAGGAACGAGTTCAACGAGGCCAGGTCGGTGACCCGACCCGCGGCGACTGCCGCTTCCAGACCGCCGGAGTGCGCGTGCGCACCGGCCGGGAAGCGTCCGTCGGCCACCAGCAGCAGCAGGCTCGGCGTCGCCATCAGAACAGGAAGTACCGCTGGGCCATCGGCAGCCGGGTCACCGGGTCCGGCTCCACCACCACCCCGTCGATGCGGACCGTGAACGTGTCCGGGTCCACCTCGATGCGCGGCATCGCGTTGTTCTCCGGTAGGTCGGCCTTGCCCCGCGACCGCACGTCACGCACCGGCACCACCCGGCGGCGCACGTCCAGGCGGAGTCCCGCGTCCAGGGCCGCCGGCGCCACGAAGGCCAGGCTGGTGGCGGCAGCGGCGGCGCCGTACGCCCCGAACATCGGCCGGGGCAGCATCGGCTGCGGCGTCGGGATGGAGGCGTTGGCGTCGCCCATCTGCGCGTACGCGATCATGCCGCCCTTGATCACCAGGTGTGGTCGTACCCCGAAGAACGCCGGGTCCCAGAGCACCAGGTCGGCGAGCTTGCCCGGCTCGACCGAGCCGACCTCGTCCTCCAACCCGTTGGCCATCGCCGCGCAGATGGTGTACTTCGCGACGTACCGGCGGGCCCGGTGATTGTCGGCGGCGCCGTCGCCCGGCAGTGCGCCGACCCGGTCCTTCATCACGTGTGCGCTCTGCCAGGTCCGCATGATCACCTCGCCGACCCGGCCCATCGCCTGCGCGTCGGAGCCGATGATGGAGATCGCGCCGAGGTCGTGCAGCAGGTCCTCGGCGGCCATCGTGGACGGCCGGATCCGGCTCTCGGCGAACGCCAGGTCCTCCGGCACCGACGGGTTGAGGTGGTGGCAGACCATCAACATGTCCAGGTGCTCGGCGAGCGTGTTGGCGGTGTACGGCCGGGTCGGGTTGGTCGACGACGGCAGCACGTTCGGCTCACCGGCCACTGTGATGATGTCCGGGGCGTGCCCGCCGCCGGCACCCTCGGTGTGGTACGAGTGGATCGCCCGGCCACCGATCGCGCGCAGGGTGCCGGCGACGAAACCTGCTTCGTTGAGCGTGTCGGTGTGGATCGACACCTGGACCCCGGAGGCGTCCGCCACCCGTAGGCAGGCGTCGATCGCCGCAGGGGTGGTGCCCCAGTCCTCGTGCAGCTTGAAGCCGCCCGCGCCGGCCCGCAACTGTTCCCAGAGGGCCTCACTGGAGACGGTGTTGCCCTTGCCGAGCAGCAGCACGTTCACCGGCATCGTGTCCAGCGCCTCGTGCATCCGGGCCAGGTGCCAACCGTTCGGGGTGACGGTGGTCGCCCGGGTCCCCTCGGCCGGGCCGGTGCCGCCACCGACGAGCGTGGTGATGCCACTGGCGAGGGCCTCGGTGACGATCTGCGGGCAGATGAAGTGCACGTGGGTGTCCACCGCGCCGGCGGTGAGGATCCGCCCGTTGCCGGCGATCACCTCGGTGGCCGGGCCGATGACCAAATCGGGGTGGACACCGGGCATGGTGTCCGGGTTGCCGGCCCGGCCGAGCGCCACGATCCGCCCGTCGCGCAGCCCCACATCGGCCTTGACCACACCCCAGTGGTCGAGCACCACGGCACCGGTGATGACGGTGTCCAGCGCCCCTTCGGCGCGGGTCGCCCGGGACTGTCCCATCGACTCGCGGATCACCTTCCCGCCGCCGAAGACCGCCTCGTCGCCGCCCACGCAGTGGTCGGTCTCCACCTCGATCAACAGATTGGTGTCGGCCAGCCGGATCCGGTCGCCGGTGGTCGGGCCGTACAGGTCGAGGTAGCGGTCCCGCCGCACGGCGCTCACCGCGACGACCCGTCGGGCGTCGCCGTGGTCGGCGCCGGGTCCAGCGGGCCGGCGCACTCCCCCCGCAGTCCCGGCACGATCCGCGCTCCGCCGAACGGGACGAGGTCGACGCTGCGGCTGATGCCCGGCTCGAACCGGACCGAGGTGCCCGCCGGTACGGCGAGCCGCTGCCCCCAGGCGGCGCCCCGGTCGAACGTCAGCGCCGGGTTGCACTCGGCGAAGTGGTAGTGCGAACCCACCTGTACCGGCCGGTCGGCGGTGTTCACCACGACCACTGTGGTCACCGGCCGACCCGCGTTGATCTCGACCGGGCCGGCGGCCGGCAGGATCTCCCCCGGGATCACGGGATCGGGTGGTGCACCGTCACCAGCTTGGTGCCGTCCGGGAACGTCGCCTCCACCTGCACCTCCCTCAGCAGCTCGGGGATGCCGTCCTGGACGTCGTCACGGCCGAGCACGGTCCGGCCCGCCGACATCAGGTCGGCCACCGACCGGCCGTCGCGGGCCCCCTCCAGCAGGAACGCGGTGATCAGCGCGACCGCTTCGGGATAGTTGAGGCGCAGGCCGCGCTCGCGGCGGCGGCGGGCGACCTCGGCCGCGACATGGACGAGCAGGCGGTCCTGCTCGTGCGGGCTGAGAAACACGGGCTTCTCCCGGTGGGATCGGCGTGCCCGGCTCGTCGTCGGCTCCGCATGAAGCCACGCCGGGCAGCACTGCCCGGGGTACGAGCTGGAGTCACGCGAATCGCCGGCACCACCGCCGACGGGGTGGCCCGGGACTCCACCATCCCGGCCCGCGCGACGGGCAACCGGCGGTGTCTGGTCGGATGCGGACCGCACCGCCCACCGCTTGAGCAGACCGTAGAGGATCGTCACCGGCCGGGGCAACAGTCCGTTCGGGATCGGCGGCGACGCCCCGGCCCGTCGGACAGCAGGGTCGTTGTCAGCGCCGGTGGGTGAACGCGCGCCCGGCCACGGCGAACAACGACACGCTGATCGTGGCGACGAACACGCGCATCGTCGGGTCGACATTCAGCGCCGAGCCGAGGTCACGGGAGATGTGCACGCCGACGAACGTCGGCACGGCGCTCCACACCGTGACCGCGAGCAGCAGCAGGGCGACGCCGGCGAGAACGGCGGCCAGCAGGCATTGGCGCAGGTACCGACCGGACCGCTTGCTGCCCACCCACAGCCGGGCGATCGCCGACGTCGGTGGCCGGCGCCAACTGCCGTGCCGTACCCAGCCCTCCTCGTTGTCGTCGAGGGAGTATCGGTTGACGATCGCCTGGAGGAGCAGGTAGGTGCGCAGGAGCAGGTAGACCTTCGATGGGGCGTCGAAGGCGTACCACCGTTGCAGCTCCCGTGTCTCGGCGCGGACCCGGCCGGCCCAGGCCCGCAACTGCCGGTCGGTGACGTCGACGCCCGTCCGGTTGACGCGATGCCACGCGAACTCGAACGTGGTGGCGGCGCGGTCCAGTGCCTCCACGGCACGACGCCGGTCCGGTGGTGCCGGATCCGACTCGACGTGGTCGGCGAACTCCAGGAGGGCGGCGATCAGGGCCACGTCGGGGCGCGTCCAGTGGTCGCGCTCGACGCGCCACGCCCGCACGACCGGCCACAGCGCGACGAAGAGCAGGCCAGCGCCCGCGAAGGCGAGCCCTACCAGGACGTCGTACCAGCGAGTCGCCTGGATCGTGGGGACGGCCGACGCCGCGACGCACGCCGCGACCGCGGCACCGCCGCCGATGGCCACCCCGCGACACGGGACGGCGAGGCGCGAGACGGCCAGCGCGAGGACGACCCCGACGGACAGGCTCGTGGCGGAGGCCACCAGCCGGTGCGCCAGTGGCCCGCCGACCATGGCGAACGCCGCGACCGCGGCCAGCACCGCGCCGAACAGGAGCGGTAGCGGTCCCGGCGTCCGCAGAAAGTGCAGCGCGACGTCCCGCCGGGCGAGTGCGAGCTTCGCGGCCCGTACGGTGGGGACCATCGACTGCGGATCGACGTCGACGTGGTCCCAGAAGGTGTCGTAGCCCGCGAGGATGCCGTGCAGCCGCTTTCCACCCTCCCTGCGGTTGGACCGCGTCGTCGCGTCGATGTGCTCCCCATGGGTGACCCACCACGGGACAGCGTCCGGTCCGTCGGCGGCCTCGGTCGCGTCGGTCGGGTCGCCCTCGTCCGACCAGTCGACGTCGGCCCACGTGCTGTCGGGCTCGTCGTCTGCGAACAGCAGGTCATCATCGGCGGGCGACGGAAACAACCGATCCCGGTACGGCGGACGGTCGCCCGCGATCTCGATCGGGTTGTCGTCGAACGGGTCCGCCGCTTGGCGGCTCACGCGTCGAGGCAGCGGCCTGTCGTCGGGTGCGGGCGCGTCGGCTGCCCATTCGTCCACGCGATCACCACCAGCTCGCGGATGTGCCTCCGTGATAGCACGGCACGACAAGTCCGCTGGTCCCGGCGGGTGGCCGGTCAGCGGGCCGCCGCGGGCTCCGGCACCGGGCGGGGTGTCGACGTCCCGGCGAAGGGGACATCCGGGAGATCGGCCGGGTCCGGCGGGCCGTCGGGGTGCCGCCACAGCCCGCGCTCGCGCAGGATCGGCAGCACGCCCTCGCCGAACCAGTACGCCTCCTCCAGGTGCGGGTAGCCGGAGAGGATGAACTCGTCGATACCGAGCGCGTGGTATTCGGCGATCCGGTCGGCGATCTCGCGGTGGCTGCCGACGAGCGCGGTGCCCGCGCCGCCCCGGACCAACCCGACGCCGGCCCACAGGTTGGGTGCGACCTCCAGGCTGTCGCGGGAGCCGCCGTGCAGGTCGAGCATCCGGCGCTGCCCCTCGGACTCGCTCCGCCGCAGCCCGTCCTGCACGGCCCGGATGTCGGCCTCGGCGATGCCGTTGAGCAGGCGGCGGGCCTGTGCCCACGCCTCGTCGGCGGTGTCGCGCGCGATGACGTGCAGCCGGATGCCGAACCGTAGGTTCCGGCCGGCGTCGGCGGCCAGCGCCCGTACCCGGTCCAGTTTGTCGGCGACCTGGGCCGGCGGCTCGCCCCAGGTCAGGTAGACGTCGCTGTGGCGGACCGCCACCGGCAGGGCGGCGGCGGACGAGCCGCCGAAGTAGACCTGCGGGACCGGGTCGGGCAGCCGGTGCAGCCGCGCCTGCTCGACGCGTACGTGTGTGCCGTGGTGGTCGACCGTCTCGCCGCGCCACAGGGCGCGCACCACGTGCAGGAACTCGTCGGCCCGCGCGTACCGGGCGTCCTTGTCCAGGAAGTCGCCGTAGGCCCGCTGCTCGGTCGACTCGCCGCCGGTGACCACGTTGAGCAGCAGGCGACCCCGGGACAGCCGCTGGAACGTCGAGGCCATCTGGGCGGCGAGGGTCGGTGAGGTCAGGCCGGGCCGGAAGGCCACCAGGAACTTCAGGCGTTCGGTGACCTCGGTGAGCATCGCCGTGGACAGCCAGGCGTCCTCGCACCACGCGCCGGTCGGCGTGAGCGCCCCGACGAACCCGAGCTGCTCGGCGGTGCGGGCGATCTGCCCGAGGTACGCCACGCTGGCCGGGCGGGCGCCTCCGGCGGCCCCGGTCGGCACGCCGTGGCCGCCGCCGACGATGTCCCGGCTGTCGCCGTTCGTGGGCAGGAACCAGTGGAAGGTGAGGGTCATGGCGGCTCTTTCCTCCAGCGGGGACGGTCGGCGCTCGCGGTGCGGCGGGCGCCTCCTGAGGGGTGGGACGATCGCGCGGACAGCCTACCCATAAAACCTATCGGGTTAGTAGGCTACCGCCCACGCTCACCACACGCCGGTCGATGCGGCCCGGCACACCTGCCCGACCCAAGGAGCCGCCATGCGCACCCCCTCGACGAGTCATCCCGTGCGCCGCCGCCTGCTGACGGCCGCGTTCACCGCAGTGGTCCTGCTCGCCACGGCAGGTGTGAGCGCCTGCGGAGGGCCCGCCGACGCGGGAGGCGACGCGGGCAAGCTACGGATCGGCTACCAGCGCTTCGGCGGGCTGAGCCTGGTCAAGGCCCGCGGCGCCACCCCGGGCGTCGAGTGGTCGCTGTTCGAGAGCGGGCCGGCCCTCACCGAGGCGCTCAAGGCCGGGTCGATCGACATCGGACAGGTCGGCGAGGCGCCACCCGTCTTCGCCGCGGCCGGGAAGATCCCGTTCTCCATCATCGGCACCTCCGCGCCGATCCCACAGGGCGAGGCGGTGCTGGTCAAGGCCGACAGCGGCTACCGCAGCTTCGCCGATCTCAAGGGCCGCACGATCGCCCTGAACAAGGGCTCCAACGTGCACTGGCTGCTGGTCCGGCTACTGGAGGCCAACAAGATGACGTTGAAGGACATCAAGGTCACGTATCTCAAGCCGGCCGAGGGGCGACCCGCGTTCGATGGCGGGCAGGTCGACGCCTGGGTGATCTGGGACCCGTACTTCGCGCTTGCCGAACAACCGGGGGTGCGGGTGCTCGCCGACGCGACCGGCCTGGCCAGCAACCGCGAGTACGTGCTGGCCGCCCCGGACGCCGTCGCGAAGCGGCCGGACGACATCCGGGCCTTCCTCCAGCGCTACCGCGAGGTGACCGACTGGGGCATCGCGAACCCGCAGGAGCGGGCCAGCACCCTCGCGCCGGAGCTGAAGATCCCACAGGACGTCGCCAGCCGCGCCCTCGACCGCAGCGCCAAACCGCTCGCCCCGGTCACCCCGGCGATCGGCGACGAACTCCAGGCGATCACCGACAGCTTCATCGCCCTGGACCTCATACCGGGCCCGGTCGACATCAGGAGCCGGGTGGACGACCGCTTCAGCGCGGTGTTCCAGTGAGCCGTACACCTCTGCTGGAAACGCCGCCCGAAGCCGCGGCCCTCGCGCCGCCCGACCCCCGCCGCCCCCGGCCGAACCGGCGGTGGCGGCGGCTGGCCAGCCCGGTCGTGCTGGTCCTGGGCTGGGAACTGGCCGCCCGCACCGGGGTGCTGGCACCGGAGAAGCTGCCCGCGCCAAGCGACGTCCTGGCCACCGGGTGGCGGCTGACCCGGGACGGCACACTCCTCGTGCACCTGCTGGACTCCCTCACCCGCGCCGGGGCGGGTCTGCTGATCGGTGGCGTCCTGGCGCTGGTCCTGGGCACTGTGGCGGGGTTGCTGCGGCTCGGTGACGACCTGGTCGACCCACCGGTGCAGATGGCCCGGATGTTGCCCCACCTGGGCCTGGTCCCGTTGCTGATCATCTGGGTGGGCATCGGCGAGTCACTGAAGATCAGCCTGGTGGCCCTGGGGGCGTTCTTCCCCATCTACTTCAACACCTACGCCGGCATCCGGGACATCGACGAGCGGCTGGTGGAGGCCGCCCGTACCTGCGGGCTGGGGCAGGGCGCCCGACTGCGGCACGTGGTGCTGCCCGGCGCGCTGCCGTCGCTCTTCCTCGGCCTACGCCTGGCGATCGGCGCGGCCTGGCTCAGCCTGGTCGTCGGCGAGCAGGTCAACGCCCAGACCGGGATCGGCTTTCTGATGATGGAGGCGCGGGAGTTCAGCCAGACCGATGTGGTGGTGCTCGGCCTGCTCGTCTACGCGCTGCTCGGGCTGATATCCGACAGTGCGTTGCGGGTGGTGGAGAGGAGGATGTTGACATGGCGTCGCGGACTGCGGGCCACCTGACCGGCACGACGCCGGTGTTGACCGCGCACGGGGTGCACCGGGCGTTCGGGCCGACGGTCGTGCTGGCCGGGGTCGACCTGAGCATCGCCCGTGGCGAGGTGGTGGCCCTGCTGGGCAGCAGCGGTTCCGGCAAGAGCACCCTCCTGCGGATTCTCGCCGGGCTGGACGGCGAGGCCAGCGGTGAGATCGTCGTGCCCGGCACCGCCGCCGTGGTCTTCCAGGAGCACCGGTTGCTGCCGTGGAAGCGGGTGGCATCCAACGTCGGGCTCGGGCTGTCCGGCGTGGACACCGCCGGTCGGATCCACCGCGCGCTGGCCGAGGTCGGGCTCGCCGAAAAGCACAGCGCCTGGCCAGCCGAACTCTCCGGTGGGCAGGCACAACGGGTCGCCGTCGCACGGGCCCTGGTCCGCGAACCGGACCTGTTGCTGCTCGACGAGCCGTTCGGCGCCCTGGACGCGCTGACCCGACTGCGGATGCAGGTCCTGCTGCGCCGGCTACGCGCCGAGCACGGCTTCGCCGCCCTGCTTGTCACCCACGACGTGGAGGAGGCGCTGCTGCTCGCCGACCGGATCCTGCTCCTCGACGACTGCCGCATCGCCGCGGACCTGCCCATCGACCTGGCTCCCACCCGTACGCCGGACGATCCCGCCTTCGGCGCGCTGCGCCGGCACCTGCTCGGCCGACTCGGCGTTCCCCACCCCTGACGAGCGGAGACCCGATGACCCGCTGGACCCCCGATCCCACCTTCTACCCCTCCCCCGCCGAAGCGGTGAGCGCACCGGCGGAGAAGCTCGCCTACGTGGCGGCCTTCGACCGGACGGCCAGCCGTCCGGACGCCATAGTGGTGCTCGACACCGATCCCGGCTCCCCCACCTACGGCACTGTGGTCGGCTGGACCGACCTGCCGCACCTCGGCGACGAGGTGCACCACTTCGGGTGGAACGCGTGCAGCAGCGCTCTCTGCCCGACCGCCCCGCACCCGCACGTCGAGCGGCGCTACCTGATCGTTCCCGGTCTGCGGTCGTCGCGGATCCACGTGCTCGACACCCAGCCCGATCCGCGCCAGCCCCAGGTGGTCAAGGTGATCGGGTCGGAGGAACTGGCGAAAAAAGCCGGCTACTCCCGCCCGCACACCGTGCACTGCGGCCCGGACGGCATCTACGTCTCGGCTCTCGGCGGCGCCGACGGCGCGGAGGGTCCGGGCGGCATCGCCATCCTCGACCACACCACGTTCGAGGTACGCGCAGCGTGGGAGGCCGACCGGGGCCCGCAGTTCCTGGCGTACGACGTGTGGTGGCACCTCACCCAGGACGTGCTTGTCACAAGCGAGTGGGGCACCCCGTCGATGATCGAGGACGGCATCGTCGGCGAGTTGCTGCTGGGCCGACGCTACGGCCACGCGATCCACTTCTGGGACCTCGCCAAGCGTCGACACGTGCAGCGCGTCGACCTGGGTGATCAGTATCAGATGCCGTTGGAGTTGCGCCCGGCGCACGACCCGACGAAGTCGTACGGGTTCGTCGGGGTGGTGATCAGCGTCGAGGACCTGTCCGCCTCGGTGTGGCTGTGGCACCGCGACGGCGACGCCTGGGCGGTCACCAAGGTGATCGACATTCCGGCCGAGCCGGCCGATCCGGCGGATCTGCCCGACCTGCTCAAGCCGTTCGGCGCGGTGCCGCCGCTGGTGACCGACATCGACCTGTCGGTCGACGACAGGTTCCTCTACGTCTCCTGTTGGGGCACCGGAGAGCTGCGCCAGTACGACGTCAGCGACCCACTGCACCCGGTGCAGACCGGCTCGGTACGCCTCGGTGGAATCGTCCGCCGCGCGGCGCACCCGTCCGCGCCCGACGAGGCGTTGGCCGGCGGCCCGCAGATGGTCGAGGTCAGCCGCGACGGCCGACGGGTCTACGTCAGCAACTCCCTCTACGGCGCCTGGGACGACCAGTTCTACCCGGACGGGGTGGGGGCCTGGCTGGCCAAGCTCGACGTCGACGTGGACGCCGGTGGGCTCACCCCCGACGAGAGGTTCTTCCCGCACGGGGAGGAGTTCCGCGGGCTGCGGGTGCACCAGACCCGGTTGCAGGGCGGGGACGCGTCCTCCGACTCGTACTGTTTCCCGTGACCGTCACCACCTTGGTGGCGCTCGTCGCGCTCGGCGCGTTCCACGGTCTGAACCCGGCGATGGGCTGGTTGTTCGCGGTGGCCCGGGGCCTTCAGGACCGCAGCCGGGCGGCCCTGCTGCGGTCGCTGCCGCCGATCGCGGCGGGGCACCTCGCCTCGGTGGGGGTCGTCGCGGCGCTGGTGAGCGCGACCCGGTCGGTCACGACGAGCACCGCACTGGCGGTTGTCGGCGGTGTGCTGCTCGTCGCGTTCGGGCTGTGGCGGCTGCTCTCCGAACGGCACTTCCGCTGGGCCGGGATGCGGCTGTCCTCGGCCCAGCTCGCCGGCTGGTCGTTCCTCATGTCGTCGGCCCACGGCGCGGGGCTGATGCTGTTGCCGCTGCTGGTGGCCGAGCCGGTGCCCGGAGGTCATGCCGGGCACCTGGCCGCCGCGCCGGTGGGTGCACTGGCCGGGCTCGCGGCGGCGGGGGTGCACACGGTGGCCATGCTCGGCACCGCCCTGGTGGTGGCGATGCTTGTCTACCAGGTGCTCGGGGTGGGGGTGCTGCGCCGGGCGTGGTTCAACGTGGATCGACTCTGGGCCGGTGTGCTCGTCGCGGCAGGGCTGGTGACGCTGATCCGGACGTGAACGACCATCGTGGATGGAGCCGACGTATGGTCTGATGTTTTCGTGACCACTCCCACTCCCCTGATGCGCCTGGTGGCCGGTGTGTGGGGGTTCAAGACCCTCGCGGCCGGCGTCGAGCTGGGCCTGTTCACCCGGTTGGCCAGCGGACGGACGATGACCGTCGACGAGGTTGCCGCCGAGTTCGGGTTGCCCGACCGGCCCGCCGACCTGTTGCTGGCCGCCAGCGCCTCGCTCGGCCTGTTGGAAAAGGTCGGCGCCGGCTACCGCAACTCGGATTTGGCCGAGCAGTTCCTGGTCGAGGGTCGCCCCTACTACTTCGGCGCGCAGATCCGCTACTCGGACGAGCGCACCTACCTGCCCTGGCACCGCATCGGCGAGGCTCTGCGCACGGATCGGCCGCTGACCTGGGATCCGGAGGCCCAACAGTCGATGTTCGACACCGCCGACCCGGAGATGCTTGCCCAGTTCTGGGACGCGATGTTCGCCACGTCCAGTTTCACCGCCAAAGCGCTCGCCGACGCGTACGACTTCGCCGCGCACCGCCGGTTGCTCGACGTGGGCGGCGGCGCCGGCGCGTTCCCCATCGAATTCTGCCGCCGCCTGCCCGAACTGCGGGCCACCGTGCTGGATCTGCCGCACGTCTGCGTACGGGCGCGGGAGCGGGTCGCGGAGGCCGGTCTGACCGGGCGGATCGAGGCGGTCGCCGGGGACTTCCTCGTCGACCCGGCGCTGCCGGACGGGCACGACGTCATCCTGCTCAGCATGATCCTGCACGACTGGGACGAGCCGACGAACCGGGCGCTGCTGGCCCGCTGCCACGCGGCGCTGCCGCCCGCTGGGGCGGTCGTCGTCTGTGAGCTGCTGCTCAACGACGAGCGCACCGGCCCGCCGGAGGCGGCACTGATGGGCATGAACATGCTTGTCGAGACCGAGGGCGGTCGCAACTACTCGGGCGCCGAATACGCGGCCTGGCTCACCGACGCCGGCTTCGTCGACGTGCGTACGGTGCGCTTCGACGCCCCCGGCGCCAACGGCGCGGTGGTGGCCCGCCGGCCCTGACCGACGGCGACACCCGGCCCCGGTGCGAACACTGGGCCGGGTGTCGTGGCGTCCGATCGGCTACCGGTGCGGGTCAGGCGCGAGCCTTGGCCGGCTGCTTCATGAAGTCCATGATCGCCTTGTTGACCTCGTCGGCGTGAGTCCACGGGATGCCGTGCGGCGCGCCCTTGAGCGTGATGAGCTGACCGGTCGGCATCATCGGCCCGAGCCGCTGACCGGTCACCGGGTAGGGCAGCACCCGGTCCTGGTCACCCTGGATGATCAACACCGGAATCTTGATCTTCGGCAGGTCCGGCCGGAAGTCCTCCTGCCAGGCGTCCACGCTGTCGTGGGTGGCCTTGCCGGAGGCCATCGCGCCGATCTGCCAGTGCGCCCGGTAGGCCTCCTCGCTCACCCGCTTGCCCATGTTCTGGTCCGGGTTGAAGAACGCGTCGCAGAAGGACGTCAGGTAGGCGAAGCGGTCCTTGATGATGGCGTCCTGGAAACCCTTGAACAGGCTCCGCTCGACGCCCTCCGGGTTGTCGCTGGCCTTGGCCAACATCGGTTGCAGCGGGCTGAGCAGCACGGCCC
The DNA here is from genome assembly GCF_040649135.1 of Micromonospora sp. NPDC049047. Taxonomy (NCBI): domain Bacteria; kingdom Bacillati; phylum Actinomycetota; class Actinomycetes; order Micromonosporales; family Micromonosporaceae; genus Micromonospora; species Micromonospora sp. NPDC049047. The sequence continues at coordinate 190,132 of NZ_JBEZEY010000001.1, read as the reverse complement.
GACTCACCCGTTGCGAGCCGTAGTTACCGAGGTAACGGACCACTTCCCCGGTGCCCATCGAGTGACCGATCAGGGTCACGTCGTTCAGGTCCAGCTCGGTCATCAGCACGTCCAGGTCCGCGGCGAACGTGTTGTAGTCGTACCCGAACGCCGGCTGGGCGGAGTTACCGTTACCGCGCCGATCGTAGGTGATCGTCCGGTATCCGGCGTTCTGCAACGCCCTGGTTTCCTTCTCCCACGTTGCCCCGTTGAACGGGAAGCCGTGGATGAGCACCACGGGCTTACCGGAACCGTGATCCTCGTAGTACAGGTCGATGGGCGCGGAGTTTTCCGTACCCACGGTGATGAAAGGCATGTCTGTCTCCTGCTCCGGTATCGGGCTGTCGGACGTCGCGGCTTTCCCGCCGAGTCGGCGGATATGCGGGCGACGGGAACCGCCCAGCGAGGCCGGACAGGGGGTGTTCCGATCGGACCACGAGGGCCTAGCCTCGGAGCGTGAGCCTCTCTCCACAACTGCGGGCCGTCAGCGATCTGCACATCGCCTACCCGGAGAACCGCTCGTTCGTGCAGGAGTTGCGCCCGGACCACGACGGCGACTGGCTGCTCGTCGCCGGCGACGTGGCCGAGCTCTACGCCGACATCGAGTGGGCACTGACGCTGCTGAGCAGCCGGTTCGCGAAGGTCGTCTGGGCGCCGGGCAACCACGAACTGTGGACACCAGCGAAGGACCCGGTGCAGTTACGCGGCGAGGCGCGCTACCAGGAACTGGTCCGCATGTGCCGTGAGCTGGGCGTCGTCACCCCGGAGGACCCGTACCCGGTCTGGGACGGCGTGGGCGGTCCGGCCACCATCGCGCCCCTGTTCGTGCTCTACGACTACACGTTCCGGGTGCCCGAGGCGAGCACCAAGCAGGAGTCGCTGGATCTGGCGTACAAGGCCGGCGTGGTGTGCACCGACGAGGCGCTGCTGCACCCCGACCCGTACCCGACCCGGGAGGCGTGGTGCGACGCCCGGATCACCGAGACCGAGCGCCGGTTGGCCGACCGCGACCCGGCCCTGCCGACCGTGCTTGTCAACCACTACCCGCTGGTACGCGAGCCCACCGACGTGCTGTGGTACCCGGAGTTCGCCCAGTGGTGCGGCACCGTGCGCACCCGCGACTGGCACCTGCGCTTCGGTGCGGCCACGATGGTCTACGGGCACCTGCACATCCCCCGCACCACGTTCTACGACGACGTGCGGTTCGAGGAGGTCTCACTGGGCTACCCGCGCGAGTGGCGGCGGCGCGGCGCGGTCCCCAACCCCGTGCGCACCATCAACCCGGCCGAGGACCTGCGCCGGATGCGACAGACGACGGGCTGACCGGCAACGAGAGCGAGGCGAGATCACCACGGTTTCGGCGATGTCGCGGTGTCCCAACGGCTCGGACACCGCGACATCAGCACGACCGGGGCGATGATCGATGCGTCGGTGCGCCCTCAGTCGGTGAACGCCCGCAACCCGAGGCGTGCTGCCAGCGTCGCGGCGAGCCAGGTGACACGGTGGTCCCTCGCGGCCAGTCCGGCGCGGGCGACAGCGCACCAGTCCTCCCGATTCACAAGGGCAAGGTAGCCGTCCAGAACGCGTTCCCGTCCCCCCTCGGGCCACGCGATTCGGTCCGCCGCTGCCCCCTGTAGATATCCGGCCAGTTGCGCGGCGACGTAGAAGCGCTCCACCGACGGCTCCAGCCGACCGGCGAGGCCACAGTGGGCCGCCAGCACCGCCGGGGCGGGCGGATAGTGTTCGAGCGTCATGCCCATGCCGTCGCTGTCGGCCATTGTCGCCAGCAACCGGCCGGTGTGGTCGATCACCTCAAGGTCCGGGTCCGGCGCGGTGATCGCCTCGTGCAGGTGCGCGGTGGTGGCGACCTTTCCGGCGAAGTAGCCGTTGAGAAAGTCGCCATCACACGCACGACGCAGCAGCCACTGCCGCGCCCCGATGCCGCCGACCTCGCACAGGGTCTGCACGACATACGCCCGGCCCCAGCCCGTGACCCGCTCGGCCAGCCACAGCAAGGCGTCCGAGCCATCGCGCCGTCGTTTCAGAGCGTGGGCGGCCAGTGGACCGAAGTGCTTCGACAACAGCCCGATCGTCTTGATCAGCGTGATGTCGTCCTCATCCCACACGGTGCCCAGCAATGCCAGGCCGACAATCGCAGCGCAGCGATCGGTGGCGTGCTGGACGAGCCAGCGACCGGTTTCCCGGACCCGGTCGGCGTCGACCCGACATGCCGCAGCCGAGATGTGGTCGTTGGGGTGGATCGGAACGTAGAGGCCATGGAATGCCTCGACGAGATCGCCTGGAACGGTGGACGGATCAGCGAAGTGCGCATCCAGCAGTGCGGCGACATCAGCACCGCTGCGCCGTGAATCATTTGGCGCCGAAGGACGAAACTTCCGATCTCGGTGCTGTTCGTCATCCGGGTAGGGCACGCCGTCACCAGGAAGGGGCGAGTCGGGATCCGCGCGATGCAACAGCGACGCATGCGCAAACAACGACATCTGGGATCCGAGCAGTCCAGGCTCGGGTGTCACGCTCACCGGCGGACGGAGGACTCGATTCTGTCGATCATGCCGAGATCATGCCAGGCGCTCCCGCCGCTGAGCAACCCGCTTCACACCTGCGGGGCCGGCCGCGCACGGCCGGGTGAGGCCGGCCACCGCCGCCAGTCGCGCCACGCCGGCCGGCGCCGGGTGCGCACGAGCGATCTCGGCGAGCACGGTACGCGCCAACGGCCGGCACCCGGGCCTCAGCCGGCGCGACATGGTCCGCGTCCACCGCCTGCGACGTCCTCCGCGCGCCGAGTTCCACTGGGTCGTGGCCGCCCCCGCAGCCGCGAGATCACCTCCGTTCAGCGATAACGCGGTATCCCAGCAGCTCCGACACTCCGGCATCACGAATCCGAGTCGATCATCACGGGCGACGGCGCGTACGGTGGCCGCCTGGCTGGCAGCATGGGCGGATGAGATCGAGGCTGCGCACGCTCCACATAGACGGCCGGGAGTTCACCTGGAAGGCCGACATCCGGTCCACAGCTGGCTCTGACGGTCGTCTTCACCGCTGCATAAGGCTCCGCGTGTGGGGTGCGGGAAAGAGCGGTCGCGCCCTACAGGTCGACTTGACCGAGCGGCCCACCGGCGCCTCTGACGGTCAGTACGTCGAGACCGACGTGCACGGCAGCGGAGAGGCGTATCCCTACCCGACAACCGCGGACGTACGCGTTCTTGTCCATTACGGCCTGGGCGCTGGATGGGCGCCGCAGGCGCTGGGTGGAACGTTCACAATCGCCCCGCCGGCCGAACTCGAGCTGCCGCGATTTGCCATCACCGAGCCTGTGTGAAGCGTTGAACTGTAGGCCTCACTCAATCGCTCCGCGAGCCGGTCGAACCGACCCTGGGTCGCCGCGCGGTCGACGTGCCGTGGCATCTCCAGACCATCACCTGCACCTGGCTCCACCCGAGCGTTCGATGCCGCCAGCACCGACTGCGGCAGTGCGCCCTCCACCATGGCCCGCAGGAGCGACTCCGAGCTGAGGCCCTGCTCTACCGGCGCGACCGGCTCGTCCAACTTCCGGAGCAACGACCACCAATGCGCGTCTGACATTGTCACGCGAAGGACCGTAGCCAGCCTGGATATCGCAGTGTGGATACCGGACGACGCTCCTACGCCGGCCGGCAGGTTGTGGAGGATCCGCCGGGCACCAGCACGGCTGTGGGAGCTGAAGCCTTCCGTCATTCGCTGTGGGGTTCCGCGGTGACTCGTCAGCTGGGCGCGACGTTCCTGCCGCAACTCGCCGACGTCACGGTCGAGAATCGGGGTAACCTCCAGGTCTTCCCCGGCCAGCTCGATGCCTTCGACAAGGGGTGCACCCTCCACGTCGAGAACGTCGAGCTGCTGGCCGCCGCGACCGGATACGACGCGGAACGCATTCTCCGCTACCTGACCAATGCACGGGACGCCGTGCAGCGCGCCAAGGCGGTGCAGGGCGGCATCATCATTTGGTAGTCGGCGAACGCCGGAAACCCGCCTTCGCGTCGGTTGCTCAGTGCCCGACCGCCGGGTGGAGGAGCGGCCGCCGGTCGACGTCCGGCGGCCGCCCCACGTCCGGTCAGCTTGCGTACACCTCCAGGGCTGACAGCTGCCCGGCCGGCCAGCCGGTGTTGCCGGTGACGGTGACCCGGACGTAGCGGGTCTGCGTGGCGCTGAACGTCAGCGTCACCTGGTTGCCCGTCGCCGGGTCGAAGGTGCGCGCCGCCGAGCCGACAAGCGTGCTGAAGGAACCCCCGTCGGTGCTACCCGCCACGGTGAGGGTCTGCGTGCGAGTGGCCCAGGCCGACGACGGCGGCAGCTTCAGCACCACCCGCCCTACCGTGCGGGTCGCGCCCAGGTCGACCTGCACCCACTGCGGGAAGGCGTTGTTGGCGCTCTCCCAGTAGCTGTTCGCGTCGCCGTCGACCACGTTGCCCGAACCGTAGCTCTGCACGTGGCTGCTCTCGCTTGTGGGCCGCCCCCGGGCCAGGTCGGCGTTTGCCGGGGCGTCGGTGGTGACGGTGACCGCGTTCGAGGCCGCCGAGGTGTTGCCGGCGGCGTCGCGGGCGGTGACGGTGAAGGTGTACGCGGTAGACGCGTTGAGCCCACTCACGGTCGCCGTGGTGCCCGTGACAGTGCTGACCAGGGTGCCGCCCTGGCGTACCTGGTAACCGGTGACCCCGTTGTCGTCGGTCGACGCCGTCCAGGCCAGGGACACGCTGCTCGCCGTCCGGCCGGTCACCGTGAGGCCGCTCGGGGCGGTCGGCGGGTTGTCCGTGGTGCCGCTGGCGGCGTACACCTCGACCTGGGAAAGCTGGCCCGCCGGCCAGCCGGTGTTGCCGGCGATGCTCAGCCGAATGTGGCGGGCCGTGGTGGTGGCCAGCGTGCGGGTGACGGTGTTGCCGGTCGCCGGGTCGAAGGTGAACGCGGAGGCCCCGGCGATGGTGGCGAAGGAGCTGCCGTCGACGCTGCCCAGCACGGTGATGGTCTGGGTCCGCGCGCCCCAGCCGGCCGGCAGCCGCAGCACGAGCTTGGTGACCTGGTGGCTGGCGCCGAGGTCGACCTGCCACCAGTGCGGGAACGCGCCGCCGCCGCTCTCCCAGTAGCTGCCGGCGTCGGCGTCCACCGCGTTCGACGCCGGGAACGGGCCGTTCTGGCTGCTCGCCGAGGTGGGCCGACCGGCGGCGAGGTTCCCGGTGGCCGGCGGCGGGGTGCCGAGCGTCGGCGGGGTCGGGCGTACGGCGGTGAGCGCGAGCTGTCCCTTGAGCATCCGGCCGCCGTCGCCGGTGATGCGCAGGTAGTAGTCGGAGGAGCAGGCGACGCCGTCCTCGTCCAGCGCGCGGATGTTCGCGCCGGCCGGGGTGGTGGCCTGCGTCTCGGACGTCTTGGCGATCTGGTTGCCCTCGTTGTACTCGTCGAACATGGACACGTAGAGGCCCTGGGAGCCGAGCCGGACCATGTTGTAGATGTGCCGCCAGTAGAAGTCGCCGTGCCTGCGGTGCCCACCGGCGAGGTCACCGGGCATCACGCAGGGCAGGTAGTCGATGCCGTGCGTCGCGCAGTCGGCCAGGTCGCCGACGTTGACGTTGTTGTAGTACGAGTCGAGCTCCTCCACAGTCCTGGCCCGGTAGACCATCCACGGCGAGATCGCGTGGAACGCGTGGTAGACGTCGAGGAAGCCGGCGCGGGAGTCCTCGATGCCCTGCCGCCACCAGGTGGGCACGCCGCCGATGACGTAGCAGCCCTGCGCCTTGAACCAGTTGACGACCTCCAGGCACGGCTCGGGGGTGAAGGGCCGGCTCGGTTCACTGAAGCCGAAGCCCCAGATGCAGACGACCGGCTTGCCGTTCTGGCGGGCGTACGCGCTCGACGCGGTGTGCGCGGACATCTTCGTCGTCCAGTCGGTCTTGATGTCCGCCTGGAAGCTCAGCCAGTCGGTGACGTCGTACATGATGTAGAACTTGCGGCCGTGGCGCTCGGCCGCTGACCGGACCTTCAGGGTCATCGCGTCGCGGGTCGGGCCCTCGTCGCCCATCGGGTTGAACCGTTGCAGCGCGGCGGTGTCGCAGCCGTACTCCTGCATCCACCGGAAGTGGGTGTCCACCGTCTGCTGGTCGTAGGACGAGAAGAGGGTGGCCGGCGAGCCGTTGCCGAGGTTGGGGTACGCGGTGGGATAGCTGCGGGTGTACTCGCGCAGGTCCGGCCAGGACACGATTGTGGTGTTCGCGGGCGAGGGCGGCTGGAAGCGGTCGCGGCTCCAGTGCCACCAGCCGCCGATGGGCGCGGAGTCGCCGGGGGCACTGAACCAGCCCTGGTAGCCGACCGTCACCTTGCCGACCACGTCACCGACCGGGCTGGCGGCCTGCGCGGGGCTGGCCAGGAGTTTCGTGGTGGAGGTGGCGGCGAGGGCGGACCCGGCCAACACGGACGTGACGAACCTGCGGCGGGAGACCGCCATGACGATCACTCCCTCTGGGACGGAAGGCATTGACGGCCATCGTGGCAGCAATGAATGCCAGCCCGCAACAGTGAGACTGATCGATGGAAATATTTGCCAGTGAATCGGAAGGAGTAGCGTGCCCCCACCCCGGGCCCGGTCAAGGGTGGGGGCACGCGCTCAGGCCGAGAAGTTGCGGAACAGCAGCGACGCCAGGCCGAGCGCCAACGCCAGGTTGAAGACGGTGGCACTGGCGAACACCGCGACCGGCCGCCAACCGGCCTCCCGCAACGACGAGACCCGGACCTCCAGGCCGATGCTGACGAAGGCCAGGATCAGGAACCAGACGCGCAGGTCGTTGACGATGGCGATGGCCGCCTTGCCGTCCGCGCCCGTCGCGTCCAGATACCAGGTGGCGATGACCGAGGCGGCGACGAAGCCCAGGACGAACTTGGGAAACCGCGCCCACAACTCGCCGAGGCCCGGTCGGGCCGCGCCGGGCCGCCGTTCCACACGCAGTGTGAAGTACGCGGTGAGCGCCACCGCGACGACACCCATCAGCGCGTTCTGCGTGACCTTGACGATGCTGGCGATCTGGAGCGCCTCCTCTCCGGCGAGCGCTCCGGCAGCGGTGACCGCGGCGGTGGTGTCGATGTTGCCGCCGATCCACGCCCCGGCCACCGCGTCGGACAGTCCGAACACGTCGGCCAGCCAGGGCAGGACGAAGATCGACGGCAGCGCGAAGACGATCACCAGGCTCGCCGTGTAGGCCAACTGCTCCCGGCGCGCCCGGACCGCCCCGGCGGCGGCGATCGCGGCACTGACCCCACAGATCGACACCGCCGAGGCGAGCAACGCCCGCAGCTTGTCGTCCAGGCCGAGCCTGCCGGCCAACCACCAGGTGAACAGGAAGACCCCGCTGATCAGCAGGATCGCCTGGGCGATCGCCGGCCCGGCGGCGCTGGCGATGACGGCCAGGTTGATCGAGGCCCCGAGCAGCACGAGCCCGGTCTTGATGAAGAATTCGGTCCGGAATGCGGCGGCGATCCGGCCCCGCCAGCCGAGCAGTGTGACGGCGACGTTGCCCAGCAGGCCGAGCAGGATGGCGTAGACCGGGTACTCGACGGCGGCCCCGATGTCCTCCACTGCGGTGCCGTCGGCCCAGTCGGGGACGTTCTGCTCCAGGTAGCGGGTGAGCGCGGCGAGGCCGACCACGACCACCAACCCGAGCAGGGTCCAGGCCCAGAACAGGTCGTCGCGCGCCACTGTGGTCGAGGCGGCCGGGTCGCCGGTGGTCGACTCGTCGCCGGTGCGGGGCTCGTCGCCGGTGCGGGTCGCGTCGGTGGCCATCAGGGCACCAGCCCGGCAGGGATGGCACCGAGCAGGACCAGTGCGAGCAGGGCGAGGCCAAGGATTGTCGCGAGCCAGTCCTCGTTGAACGCGAGCCGGGACTCCCCGGCCGTCGGTGGGGTGGGCGGTGGCTGATCAGATGTCATGGCGTACTCCATGGTCGTGAACCGATCCGGCGGGCCGGATCGGTGCAACGTGCGGTGATGAGGGCGCCGGACTCAGGCGTCGACGCGGGATCAGGCAGCGCGGCCGGAAGAGGAGGGCGGTGCTGCGCGGCTCAGTCGGTGGCCGGTGCGCCCGGACAGAGCTCGCTGGCGGTCCGCATCAGGTCGACGACCCGACGCGAGGTGAGGAGCGGACCGACCGGCATTCACCTATTTTCCTACCGCCATGATAGGAATTCAAGGCTGTTGACGCAGAATCTCCGTGGGCGGGAACGGACGACGGGGCCGGAGCCTCGCCGGCTCCGGCCCCTCGGTACGACCGGGATCCCTACGGGGTCGGATACTGCGCGAGGTAGACCGGCGCGCCGACCTTCGCCATGTCGGCCGCGTCGCCGACGCCGTTGACCACGTGGTCGATCGTTCCGGCGCTCAGGTTCACGGTCATGATGTGGTGCAGCGTCACACCCGGCCGGTTCGGCACCTCGAAGCCGTTCTCGGTGCGGATCGACGGGTTGTTCTGGTTGAAGACGTACACCCCGCCGCCGTACAGCGTGTGGTGACGCACCCGGTCACCGACCTTGTACCCGGCCCAGCCCTCGACCGGGCCGTTCATCCAGTCGGCCTGCGTCGGCGGGTCGTACGGCAGCTCGTTCTGGTAGAGGATGGTGGTGCCGTGCTCGCCGTTCCAGACCGTGTTGTAGCGCTGGAAGTGCTCGACGAACAGGCCGGTGGCCGTCACGTGGTCGCCGTTGATGACGGCGCCGTAGCGGCCGGTGTTGGTACGCCAGCGGTCGGTGTCGCCGTTGACGCCCTCGGTGAAGCCCTCGACGCCGTGGTCGCCGCGCCACACCCAGGTGTGGTCGATGAGCACGTTGTCGCTGTTGACCTCCAGCGCCGTGTTGGTCCGGCCGATGTGCGGGCCGCCGACGCGGAAGTACACGTCGGACAGCGTGGTCGGGTTGGCCGGGCTGCTGGCGTCGCGGCCGTGCTGACGGCCCACCCGCAGCAGGACCGGCGACTCGACGGTGCCGGCGTCGATCGTGACGCCGGCGACGATCACGCCGGGCACGTCAGCGACGTCCAGCGGGACGGCGCCGTTGACCGCGGTGAGGGTGGCGTGGCCGATGCCGAGCACCACCGTGTTGGCGCGGCGGATCTCGATGCTGCGCGCGATGTCGTACACGCCGGGGGTGAGCAGCAGGTGCTTGCCGCGTGCGAGCTGACTGTTGATCACCTGCACCGGGTCGGACGGCTTGGCGACGAAGAAGTCGTCGATCCCGATGGTCCGCCCGGGGGTCAGGCCGTCGGCCCAGGAGACGCCCCGGCTGTCGCGCCGCGCCGACGGCACCCGCACGTGGTAGCGGCCCTTGCCGTCGACGAACAGGTACGGCTTCTCCCGGCTCACCGGCGTGGTGTCGAGGGTGGTGTACGGCGGGTCCGGGAACGTGGCGTCGTCCGGTGCGCCCTCGACGCCCGCGAAGACCTGGTTCCACACCGCGTTGGACCACCCGGCGACCTCGCTGTTGCGGGTGAGCCACTGCTGCTGGGAGCCGTTGGTGGTGGCCGGCAGCCGCGAGTCGGCGATGAAGCCGCCGCTGGCGTACTGCGGGCCGGCCGTGCAGTAGTCCATCAGGGACAGTCCGCCGCCGGTGATGTTCAGCCGGCGCATCGAGACCGCCTGGGACACCGCCCAGAAGTTCGCCGTCGACCGGCAGCCGTCCTGCCCGGCGGCGTTGACGGTGAGCGAGAGGTTGGACAGGGTGCGCCAGAAGTTGACAAGCGCGAGGCAGTTGCCGGTGCCGCCGTCGGCCAGGCAGCGGTTGTAGACCTCGATCTTGCCGTTGACGGCGACGTCGGTGGGCGACGCGCCCAGGCCGGCGACCTCGGTGTAGTAGCCGACCTTGGCCTGCAACGGCTGTTCGGCAGTGCCGTACGCGCCCGGCTTGAACAGGTAGGCGTGCCGCTCGGTGCCCATCTCGTTGTCGACCTGGCGGGCGTGCGCGGCGTCGAGGGTCTGCTGGATCTCGCCGACCGGCATGCTCGGGTCGAAGATCGTCACGTTCGACCCGAAGTCGGGTGCGCCGTGCGTGGGGCGGCCGGCGGTGGCGGCGGTGCCGGTCGTCGTGAGGGCGGTGGTGACCAGAAGGGCGAGCAGGAGGGTACGTCGGGACGGGGTTGTCATGTGGTTCGTCCTCTCCGCGACCGGGTGGTACTCCCGGCGCAGCTGGGGCCGTGAGAGCGCTCTCTGGTGTTTCTACCCGGTCCGGCGGCCCCACGCCATGACCTCAGGACGGCGAACTTCGGGCCGGGCCGGCGAGAATGGACTGTGGCTCTCAGCCCGAGGAGGCGACGATAGTGGGTGGCACGTTGGCCGACGTCCTGGACGCGGCAGCACGCGGGCACTTCCCGCCGCCGGACGGCGGGACCACCATCGTGCCGCAGCACAGCCCCCGGGACGCCGGAGTGATCGCGTTCACCGCACACTCAGTGGTGTTCACCGACGAGGACCCCGACTGGGTCCGCCGCACCCTGGCCGCGCTCGACTGCGACTCGCTGGCGGCCACTATGAATCCGCGCTTTCTGGGTGCGCTGCTCGACCGCACCGGACGGTCGACGGACACCATCGACCTGCTGACCGTCGCCTCCCCGCTGGCCGGAGCGCCCCCGCTGACGCTGCGCGAGCTGACCGACACCGATCACCCCCGGGAGGCCAGGGCGCGCAGGCGTCGCGACGACGTCCGCGTCTGGGCGACCGAGGGCGGCGTGGTCGTCCTCGGCCGTGGCGTGGCGGGTCGCTGGGAGGCGGCGATCGAGGTCGACGAGGACGTTCGCCACCGGGGCCTGGGCCGGGCGCTGGCGACGGCAGCCCGGCACCTGGTGCCCGACGGCCAGCCGCTCTGGGCGCAGCAGGCCGCCGGCAACGCGCGCAGTGTGCGTGCCTTCCAGGCGGCCGGCTTCCGACCGGTGGGCGCCGAAGCGCTGCTGCTGGAGAAGTAGCTACCGATCCGCGCCCAGGAACTCGTCGATCATCGGCGCCAGCCACTCGGCGCGCTGCGGGATCGTGGTGTGGGTGGTGCCCGGCAGGATGGCCAGCCGGCAGGCCGGCAGACCGGTCAGGTCGCCGGGCACCCCGCCCCCGAGCAGCCGGAACATCAGCACCGCGTGCTCGGGCTGGACGATGTCCGAGTCGGCCAGCACGATCATGGCGGGCGCGGCCAGGGCCTTGATCTGCTCGGGCGTCCAGCGCGGCAGGTTCGCGTCCAGCACCTTCATCTTGGTGACCAGGTTGGCCCAGCCCGCCGGGTCCGGTGCGGTGCGCAGGTACTCCTCGTGGAACTCCGAGCCGTGCAGGTGCTCCGGCCGCAGATCCTGGATCCCGTCGAGCAGCCCGGGGTGCAGACCGTCGTCCTCGAAGCTCACCGAGGCAAGGACCAGCCGCCCGACCCGCTCGGCGTGGTCGGTGCCCAGGCGCAGCCCCACCGCCGCGCCCATGCTCCAGCCGAACACGTCCGCCCGCTCGACACCCAGCCGGTCCAGCAACTCCACCACGTCGGCGGCGAAGTGCTCCACAGTCAGCGGACGGTCGACGTCCGGGGTGTGGCCGTGCGCCTGCAACTCCACGGCGACCACCCGCCGCGACTTCGCCAGCAACGGCAGGATCATGCCGAACGAGGTGCCGATGCCCGAGAGCGCGCCGTGGATGAGCACCAGCGGCCGGCCCTCGTCACTGCCATGTGTCTCGTGATAGATCTCCATGCCCACACGGTGCGCCGGCCCGCTTACGGTCTGCTTCAGGTCGCCTTACCGGCGATAGGATGTCCGCCGTGCAGTTCGGGGTGCTCGGGCCGCTCGCCGTCACCACGGACGCCGGCGAGCCGGTGGTGGTGCCCGGCGCCAAGGTGCGCGCCCTCCTGGCCGACCTGTTGACCAACCGCAACCAGGTCGTCTCCGCCGACCGGCTCATCGACGACCTGTGGGGTGACGACTCCCCCGCCAACCCCGCCGGCGCCCTCCAGGTGCGGGTGTCGCAGCTGCGCAGGGCGCTCAACGACGCCGAGCCGGGCGCCCGCGACCTGGTCGAGTCCCGCGCTCCCGGCTACCTGCTGCGGGCCGACACGGTCGACGCCGACCGGTTCGCCGAGCTGGCCCGGCACACCGACGTCGATCGGTTGACCGAGGCGCTCGGGCTGTGGCGGGGCGAGGCGTACGCGGACGTGGCCGACGCCGAGTTCGTCCGCGCCGAGGCGACCCGACTCGCCGAGCAGCGCCTCGCCGTGCACGAGCGGCTCGCCGAGGCCCGGGTGGCCCGGGGTGAGCACGACCTCGTCGCGGCCGACCTGGCCGAGCTGGTCGCCCGACACCCGCTGCGCGAGGGCCTGCGGGCTGTGCAACTGCGCGCGCTGTACGCCGCCGGTCGCCAGTCCGAGGCCCTGGCCAGCTATGCCGACCTGCGGGACCGGCTCGCCGACGAGCTGGGCCTCGACCCCGGCCCCGAACTGGTCGCCCTGCACCGCAGGATCCTCGAACAGGACGCCGGCCTGAGCGCGCCGCCCAAGGCCGCGATCATCCGCAACAGCCTGCCGGCCCAGCTCGACGAGTTGGTCGGCCGGGCCGAGGCGCTGACCGAGCTGCGGGCCCTGCTGCCCGCGCAGCGCCTGGTCACGTTGATCGGGCCGGGCGGCGTCGGCAAGACCCGGCTGGCCACCGAGAGCGCCCGCGCCCAGTCCTTTCCGGACGGCGTTCTGCTTGTCGAGCTGGCGCCGCTGCCGGCCGGGGACCCGGGCGTCGCCGAGCAGGTGCTCGGCGCGCTGGACGTGCGCGAGGCCGCCGGCACGAGTCTGTCGGCCACCGACCGACTCGTCGCGGCGCTGCGGTCGCGGCACCTGCTGCTGGTGCTGGACAACTGCGAACACGTCATCGAGCCGGTCGCCGCGCTGGTGGCCCGGCTGCTGCGCGACGCGCCCGGGGTGCGCGTGCTGGCCACCAGCAGGGAGCCGCTCGGCCTGACCGGGGAGCTGCTCTGGGAGGTACCCCCGCTGTCGTTGCCGTCGGACAGCGCCCCGGACGCGGTCCGACGCTCGGCGGCGGCCCGGCTGTTCGCCGCCCGCGCCGCCGCCCAGCATCGCGGCTTTCGTCTCGACGAGCACACCGCGGCGGCGGTCGCCCAGCTCTGCCGTCGCCTGGACGGCCTGCCGCTGGCGTTGGAGCTGGCCGCGACCCGCGTCCGCGCGCTCGGCCTGCGGGGTGTGGTGGACCGGCTCGACGATCGGTTCCGGCTGCTCACCACGCAGCAGCGCGACGTGCCGGCACGACAGCGGACGCTGACCGCGGTGATCGGCTGGAGCTGGGACCTGCTCGACGACGGCGACCGCGCGGTGCTGGCCCGGCTCGCGGTGTTCGGCGACGGCTGCACTCCGGAGGCGGCCGAGGTCGTCTGCCGGACCGACCTCGACACACTTGCCCGCCTGGTGGACCGGTCGCTGGTGGTGCTCGACGACACCGGCGCCGGCCCGCGTTACCGGCTGCTCGAGTCGGTCGCCGCGTTCTGCCTGGACCACCTGGTCGACGCCGACGACACCCGGGCGCGGCACGCCGCGTACTACACCGACCTGGCCGAGCATGCCGACCCGCTGCTGCGCGGCCCCGAGCAGCAGCAGTGGCTGGCGCTGCTCGACGCGGAGACGGTGAACCTGCGCGCTGCGCTGGCGCACGGCGGCGGGTTGCGGCTCGCCGTCGCGCTGAGCTGGTACTGGTACCTGCGGGGCCGGCTCACCGAGGCGCGGCGGGCCCTCGCGACGCCGGGCGACCCGACGCAGGAGAGCCGCGCCGCGGCCTGGCGGACCGGTTTCGCGCTGTTGCAGGGCGAGCAGATCCCCGCGGCAGAGGTACGCGCCGCCCTCGCCGGTGTCACCGACGCCCGAGCCGTCTGGTTCGCCGCGAACGCGGTACTCGAGCGCAGCGACCTGCCGCTGGCGTCGGAGCTGCTGCCCACCGCCGCCACCGATCCGTGGACCGAGGCCGCGGTGCTCAGCTCCCGGGCCATGATCGCGCACGCCGGCGGTGACCTGGCCGCTTTGGAGAGCGCGGCGACGCGCAGCACCGCGCTGTTCGCCGAGGTGGACGACCGGTGGGGCCGCCTGCAGGCGAGCGACTGGGTGGGTGGGCTGGCCGAGATTCGCGGTGAGTACGAACGCGCGGCGGCCCTGCACCGCGAAGGGCTGCGCTGGGCCGAGGAGCTGGGGCTGTGGCCGCACGTGGGCGGCAAGCTGTCCTGGCTGGCCTGGCTCGCGGTGCAGACCCGCGACTACGCGCAGGCCCGGGAGTTGGCCGAACGCGCGTACCAGCTGGCGGTGGAACAGGGCTCGCCGAGCGCGATCGTCTTCGCCGAGCTCGGCCTGGGCTTCGCCGCCCGCCGCGACGGCAAGCTCGACCTGGCCACCACCCACCTCACCCGCCTCGCCGAGAAAGGGCGCAGCGAGGCCCAGCCGGCGCTCTACCTGCCGATGGTCCTCGTCGAGCTGGGTTACGCGGTCGAACAGAGCGGCGACCCCGCCGCCGCGCTGGCCCTGCACCTCGAGGCGTTCGACGTCGCCGAGGCGATGGCCACCGCGCGCGACGTGCTCGGCCCGCTGGAAGGGATGGCGTCGGCGGTGTCTTCGCCCGAGGTCGCGGCCCGGCTGCTCGGCGCCGCGGCCGCCGCCCGGCAGGCCGCCGGCACCCCGGCCGCGCCGGCCGAGCGCGACGACACCGACCGGGTGACCGAACGGGTGCTCGCCGCGCTCGGCCGGGAACGCTTCGCCGCGCTGGCCGCCGAGGGCGCGAAGCTGGCCCCGGGCGAGGCCCGGGCCCAGCTCTGATCGCCGCTCAGCCGCTCAGCTCGCCGACTTCGGCCGGTACGAGGCGATGATCACGCCGCTCTTGTGCACCCGGGTGTCGATCAGCTCGAACGTCGCCTTCACGTCGGTGAGCGGGGTGCTCAGGCTGGCGCCGCCCTCCAGCACCGGGTGGATCCAGAACCGGACCTCGTCGATCAGGCCCGCCTTGACCAGCTGGGCGGTGACCGAGCCGTAGCCGTACTGGACGATGTCCTTGCCGTCCTGGGCCTTGAGCTTCGCGACCGCCTCGACCAGGTCGCCCTGGAGCACCTCCGTGTTGTTCCAGGTGGGGTTGGTGAGGGTGGTCGAGGCGACGTACTTCTTGACGTTGTTGAAGAACGCGGCGCCGGTGCTCGGGTCGCTCTCGTCCATCGTCGGCCAGGCCTGGGAGAAGCCGTCGTAGGTGGCCCGGCCCATCAGCAGCGCGTCGGCGTCCTCGGTCTGCGATCCGGCGAAGGCGGCGGCCTCCTCGTCGAAGTAGGGCGCGGTCCACATCGGGTTCTCGATGACGCCGTCGAGAGTGAGGTAGGTCGAGTTGATGAGCTTGCGCATCGGAATCTCCTGGGTGTGTGTCGTGTGCTCCGGTGACACCCAGAACTCTGCCGAGCCCCGCTTACGATTCGCTTCAGGTCCCCTTGCGAGGGGCCGAAAGCGGGTCCTCAAAGCGGGTCGGTAAGCGGGATCGGCAGCGCCTGCGGGGCGGCCGTGCCGCCGCCTGACGAGTGCGCCGGCGCGGGTCGGTCGCCGGTGCGGCTGTGCAGACGTCCGCGCCCGGCCGGCCCGGCGCGGCGGGTCACCTCGACGGTCACCATCCGCACCGGCGGTGGCGGCGCGGTGAAGCGGCCCACGCCCCAGCGCACCCAGATCGGGATCCGGCCGGCGTCGGCCTCGGCGGCGAGTTTCTGCACCGTACGCGCCCGGTCGGTGTGGTCGACCTCGATCACCACCGGTGGGCCGTCCGGTCGGGCGCACGCCACGTCGAGGACGGAGTGCCACTGGTGCATGGGCGGCGGCAGCGGCATGACGCTGGGCGCGCGCCGGTAGACCCGCCAGCGGTGCTCCTGCCCCCACCGCGCCACCGCGTCGATGATCAGCGCGGTCACCTCGTCGGCGTCCAGGTCGACGAAGGTCACGTCGGCCAGCCACCGTCCCAGGTCGGCGGCCAGCCGCTCACCCTGCGCCGTGACGTCCACGGGCGCAGGATAACGCCTCAGCCGACGGTGGCCGTCGTCACGGCGAGGTGCCGGGTGAGCCAGGCGGTGGTGGCCGTACGCGCCGTCTCGGCGTTGTCGCGGGCCAGGAAGTCGTGCCCCTCCCCGGTGAGCACGAGGTGCCCGTGCGGGACGTCCCGCGCGGCGAGGGCCTGCGCCACCTGGGCCGACTCGCCGGCCGGCACGTTTGTGTCGTTCGCGCCGTGGATGAGCAGCACCGGCACGTCGAGCTGGTCGATGCGGGTCATCGGGGACAGGTCCCGCAGCAGGTCGGCGTCGCGCACCGGGTCGCCGTACTTGCTGACGGCGGCGGCGGCGATCCACGGCTCGGTGCCGGCGTAGAACGTGCGGAAATCGGAGATGCCGCACTCGGCCACACCGGCGGCGAACAGCCCCGGGAAGTTCACCAGCACCGCGAGGACCAGGTAGCCGCCGTAGGAGCGGCCCAGGCAGCCGAGCCGGCCCGGGATCGCGACACCGCTGTCGATCAGGTGGTCGGCGCACGCCGCCACGTCGGCGATGGCCCCGTAGCGGCCGGCGAGGTTGTCGGCGGCGACGAAGGTGCGGCCGAAGCCCGACGAGCCCCGTACGTTGGGCGCGAACACGGCGACGCCCTGCGCGACGAGGGCCTGGAACAGCGGGTTGTAGCCGGGGCGCTCCTGCGCCTCGGGGCCACCGTGCAGGCTGATCGCGGTCGGCCAGGGGCCCGGGCCGGGCGGGCGGTACAGCCAGCCGGACAGCGGCAACCCGTCGCGGGCGCGCAGGTCGACGAGCTGCGGGGCGACACCCGCGCCGGTACGCGCGGCGTCGGTGTCCGGCCGCAGCGGGCGCGGGGTGCCGCTCGCCGGGTCGACCAGCCAGACCTCCCGCGGCTGCACCGGCCCCTGCGCGGTGACGCAGAGCAGGCCACCGTCGGCGGCGAAAACCGCGCCGTCGAGCACCTCGCCCGGGGCGGCGACGGTCCGCTGCACGCCGCTGGCGAGATCCAGCAGACTCAGCTCGCTGCGCCCGCCGTAGGTGTTCCACGACAGCGCGGCGCGGCGCCGGTCGGCGCTGAGCGCGACGTGCTCCAGCTCGGCGTCCGGACGCGCCGCGAGCCGCGTCGGGGCCCGCTCCGGGCGCGCGAGGTCGACGCGCACCAGCGCGGCCAGCTCCGAGAACGCGTCGGTACGCGCCAGCACGCTCGTCCCGTCGGGGCCGAACCAGCCCTGGTCGGTGCTGCCCCGGCCGGTGTCCGGCAGCAGCCGTACCCGGTCGCCGGTGGCCACGTCCAGCAGTTCCAGCCAGCGTGCGTTCCGCGGACCGCGTCGCAGCAGGGCGGACCCGCCGTCCGGGCTGACATCCAGGAGGGTGAGCAGATCGCCCTCGGCGAGCACCCGCCGGTGCCCGGTGTCGGCGTCGACAAGCACTGCGACACCCCGCTCGGCGGTCTCGGTGACCGCCAGCAGCGCGCCGTGGGGCAGCCAGCCGGCCAGGGTGGCACTGCGCCGGCCGAACCCGGCGACCTGGCGGCGCTGCGTGCCGTCCGGACGCAGCACCCACAGCTCGGTGCGGGGTGCGCCGCCGGGCGCGACGACGCAGGCCAGCCACCGCCCGTCCGGGGACCAGCTCACCGCCAGGACCGGTTCGTCGCCGCTGGGCAGCGCGACGGCCTCGGCCGCGTCGACGTCGCGGACCCAGACGGCAGGGGTTCCGGCCCGGTCGGACAGGTACGCCAACCGTCGGCCGTCCGGTGACGGCGCGGGCGCGAAGTCCTCGCCGGGGGGCGGGGGCACCGCCGGCCGGTGCCGCACGGGGCGGACCCGGCGCGGCGCATCGGTCCGAACGATCATCTAAACCCCGATCCGCTGCAACCAGAGCTCCAGCAGCCCGAGCTGCCAGAGCGCGTTGGAGCCCAACGTGGTCCGCCGGGCGTTCGGCGCGTCCAGCAACTCCTCCAGGTAGTCCTTGCGGAACAGTCCCCGCTCGCGCGCCGGCTGGGCGGTGAGCGCGTCCCGGACGTCGTCGAGCAGTGGGCCGGAGAGGTGCCGGATGGCGGGCACCGGGAAGTAGCCCTTCGGCCGGTCGATCACCTCGTCCGGGACGATGCCCCGGCTCGCCGCCTTGAGCACGCCCTTGCCGCCGTGGGCCAGCTTCAGCGCCGGTGGGCAGGCGGCGGCCAGCTCGACCACCTCGTGGTCGAGGAACGGCACCCGCGCCTCCAGACCCCAGGCCATCGTCATGTTGTCGACCCGTTTGACCGGGTCGTCGACGAGCATCACCAGGCTGTCCTGGCGCAGCGCCGCGTCGAGCGCGGTGTCCGCGCCGGGCGCACCGAAGTGGGCGGCGACGAACTCCAGGCTGGCGTCATGGTCGAGCATCCACTCGGGCGCGAGGTGCCCGCCGAGCGCGTCGTGCCGCCTGTCGAAGAACACCCGGGCGTACGCCTCGACGGCGTCCGCGCGGGCCACGTTCGCCATCGGCGGGTACCAGTCGTAGCCGGCCAGGATCTCGTCGGCGCCCTGCCCGGACTGCACCACAGTGATGCGCCGCGACACCTCCTCGGAGAGCAGGTGGAACGCGACGCAGTCGTGGCTGACCATCGGCTCGCTCATCGCCGCGATGGCGTCGTGCACGGCGGGTACGAACCGGCTGGCGCCGATGCGGATCTGCTGGTGGTCGGTGGCGAAGTGGCGGGCCACCAGGTCGGAGTAGTGGAACTCGTCGCCGCTCTCCCCCGCCGCCGCCTCGAACCCGATGCTGAAGGTGGCCAGCCCGGTCTGGCCCTGCTCGGCGAGCAGCGCGACGATCAGGCTGGAGTCGAGGCCACCGGAGAGCAGCACCCCGACCGGCACGTCGGCGACCATCCGTCGGCGTACGGCGGTGCGCAACGCCGCCATGATCCGTTCCTGCCACTCGTCGGCAGACATCGCCGGGGCGGCGGCCCTGGTGAACTCCGGCTGCCAGTAGCGCGTGTCGGTGCTCCGGCCGTCCGCGGTGATCACCCGTACAGTGGCCGGTGGGAGCTTGCCGACCCCGGCGAGGATCGTGCGCGGTGGGGGTACCACCGAGTGAAAGGTCATGTAGTGGTGCAGCGCCACCGGGTCGAGGTCGGTGTCCACGTCACCGGCGGCGAGCAACGCCGGCAGGGTCGAGGCGAAGCGGATCCGTCCCGGCGTCTGGGTCAGGTAGAGCGGCTTGATGCCGAGCCGGTCGCGGGCCAGCACCACTGTGTGGGTGGCCAGCTCGACAAGGGCGAACGCGAACATCCCGTAGAACCGTTCGACGCAGGCCGTCCCCCACCTGTGGTAGGCCTTGAGGATCACCTCGGTGTCGGAGGTCGACCGGAAGGTGTAGCCGAAGCCGATCAGCTCGTCGCGCAGCTCCCGGTAGTTGTAGATGCAGCCGTTGAAGACCACGGCCAGGCCCAGATCGCTGTCGACCATCGGCTGGGCGCCGGCGTCGGAGAGGTCGATGATGCGCAACCGGCGGTGCACCAGGGCCACCGGCCCGTGCTGCCACCGCCCGGCACCGTCGGGGCCCCGCGAGGCCAGGACGGGGAGCATCCGCTCGACGGCGGCCAGGTCCGGTGGCGCCCCGTCGAGGCGTAACTCGCCTCCGATACCGCACATGGCACACCTCTCATCGGCTCGGATCCGTTCGGGCCGCTGACCGGTCCAGGTTTGGCGGGCCGGGTTGCGTACCGATGACGGGTAGGTCAACCGTGCGTTACACCGAATTCTGCTCGGCCGAACCGAGCAGCCAGGTGTCCTTCGACCCGCCGCCTCGTGACGAGTTGACGATCATGCTGCCGGCGGGCGCGACCCGGGTCAGCGCCACCGGTGCGACCTCGGCCCGCTCGCCGAGGAACACGAAGGCCCGCAGGTCGACGTGGCGGGGCGCGAGAGCCGTACCGTCGAAGACCGGGTGGGTGGTGAGCGAGACCATCTCCTGGGCGATCCACCGGTGCGGGGCGGCGAGGATCTGTTCCCGGACGGCGTCCAACTCCTCGGCCTCGGCGCGCGGGCCGATCACCACCCGGTCGCCGCCGTACCCGTCGACGGGCTTGAGCACCAACTCGTCGAGCCGGTCCAACACCTCGGCCCGCTGCTCGGGCAGCCCGCACAGGTACGTCGGCACGTCCCCCAGCAGGGGCTTCTCGCCCAGGTAGTACTCGATGAGTCGGGGCACGTACGCGTACAGCGCCTTGTCGTCGCCGACACCGTTGCCCAGCGCGTTGGCGAGGGTGAGCCGCCCGGCGTGCACCGCGGCGAGCAACGGCCAGCCCAGCGGCAGCCCGTCGGCGCCGGGCGCGTGCAGCAGCGCCTCCTCGTCCATCCGCAGGTAGATCACGTCGACCCGGCTGCGGGTGCCGGCACGGACCAGCCAGACCCGGCCCTCCTCCACCAGCAGGTCACCGGTCTCGGTGAGCGGCACGGCCATCTCGTCGGCGAGCAGCCGGTGCTCGAACCACGCCGGGTCAGCCGGGCCGCTGCTGAGCACCACCACGGCGGGATCGTCGGCCGCGGGGGGCGCGGCGGCGATCAGCGCCCGGTACAGCATCGCCGGCGTCTCGTCGGCGGGCAGCAGGTCCGCCGGCACCGGCAGCTCCGGCAGCACCGCCCGGGTCAGCCGGCGGTTCTGCACCGCGTAGCCGATCCCGGAGGGCACCCGCAGGTTGTCCTCCAGCACATACCAGCCGCCGTCCGGGTCGCGGACGAGGTCGGTCCCGGACACCTGGGCGCGGGTGCCCCGCCGACCCATCAGCGCGCCGGTCGGGCGCAGCCCGGGTGAGGACTCCACCACCCACGCCGGCACCACGCCGTCGGCCACCACCTCCCGGTCGCCGTAGACGTCGCGCAGGAAGGCGTCCAGGGCGTGGGCGCGTTGCACCAGGCCGGTGCGCAGGGCCCGCCAGTCGGCGGCCGCCACCACGCGGGGCACCAGGTCGACCGGGAAGAGCCGGGTGCTCGCCTCGCCGGCCACGCTGAACGTCACGCCGCGGGCGCGCTGCTCCTCGTCCCGGTCGTGTTCGCGCTGGCGCAGGGCGCCGGCCCCGAGGTGGCGCAGGGCCGTCAGGATCGGCGCGTACGCCGGGTCCGGTCCGGCCGAGCCGAAGACCTCGTCGCCGGCGTCGGCGTACGTGGGCAGCTCCGGCGGTGTGGGCGCACCCGGCAGCGCCTCGCGGACCCGGCCCCGGGTCTCGTCGAGGAGCAGGTCCACCACGTCGGCGAGCCGGCCGCGACGCTCGTACGCCCGGCGCTGCCGCGCGGCGGAGCTGCCGCGCTCCAGGGCGTAGCGGGTGAGCTCCCGGACCTGCTCCCAGTCACCGGTCGCCGCCAACTGGGGGCGCAGGTCGGTCACCAGGCGACGGACCGCCTCGGCGGCCGGCACCGGCCGGGCCGAGCGGGGCAGGTCGAGCAGGTCACCCTCCAGTCCGGAGCGGGCCGCCCGCCACACGGCGGCGCGCAGCACCGGGGGCCGCACTGCGGTGCGCTCCACCCCGGCGCGCAGGGCCGCCACCTCCCGCCGGACCAACGCCCGGAACAGCCCGGTGAGCAGGACGATGGTCTCCACGTCGGCGTTGGCGTCGGTGATCCGCAGCTCGACGGTGGGCACGTGGGCCGACGGCCGGACATCGAAGTAGATCATGGCGGGGTCGGTGATCGTGCCGGAGGAGATCAGCTCGGCCACCAAC
Organism: Micromonospora sp. NPDC049047; assembly: GCF_040649135.1. Lineage (NCBI taxonomy): Bacteria > Bacillati > Actinomycetota > Actinomycetes > Micromonosporales > Micromonosporaceae > Micromonospora > Micromonospora sp. NPDC049047. Next base: position 168,350 of record NZ_JBEZEY010000001.1, on the reverse strand, counting down.
GCCTCATGATCCGCGGCGCTGGTCACCTCGCCCGGGTCACCCGCTGTGGGCCAGCGCTGCCAGACCAGCGACCGGACGCTGGCGTAGCCGCTGTCCTGACCCATCCAGTACGGCGAGCTTGTCGACAGGGCGAGCAGCACCGGCAGCCACGGCTGGACCCGGCGGGTGACCGCGACCGCCAGGTCGCGGTCGGACACGCCGACGTGCACCTGCGCGCCGCAGATCAACTGCTCCCGGGCGAGGAGTTGGTACTCGTCGAGCATCCGCCGGTAGCGGGAGGTGGGGGTGACGCTCGGGTCGCCGTCGGCGCGCAACGGCACCGTGCCGGCCGCCACGATGCCCAACCCGGCCCGGTCGGCGACCTGGACGGCCAGCTGGCGCAGCCGGGTCAGCTCGGCGCGGATCTCGTCCAGGCTGCGGCAGACAGCGGTGTTGGTCTCCACCACGCTGCGGTGCAACTCGGCGGTGAACGAGTCGGCCGGAAGCCGGTCGAGCAACTCCCCGGCCCGCGGCACCAACTCCCGGGTGTGCAGGTCGACGACGTGGAACTCCTCCTCGACACCGATCGTGGCAAGGTCCGCCGGGTCGCCGTCGTCGAGGGTCGCCGCCGTGTTGGCGCGCGGCGTGGGCAGTGCCCGGCCGTTGCCGGACCGGCTGCTCGGCGCGTCGAACGTCGGCGCGTTCGTGGTGTTGTCGGCCATGGTCACCCCGGTTCGCAGATCGGCGGTCGTGGCTGTCCGACGAGCGTTCCCAGGGTTGGTGCCGGGCGTGTTTCGGGTGCGTTAAGGTGGCGGACCGTTCTCGCCGGCCTGCTCAACGGGCCGTCGGAATCGCGCCGTGCCGGCCCGGGACGCGCCCGCACGGCGCGCCCCGGAGTGGCAGTCGCGTCAGCTCATGTTCGCCACCACGAACGGCGCGTGGCCGTGCAGGTAGTTGGTCCACCCACCGGTCACCGGCGCGCCGGGGCTGAGCAGGTTGGTGGTGTCGGTGCCGACGTCCAGCTTCCACGCCGTCCAGGAGATGCCGTTCGCCCTCATCCAGTCGATCCAGGACTGCGCCTCCGGCAGGCAGGACCGGCCGTCGAGGCCGCCGTCGGCGTTGCTGGCGCCCCACTCGGTGACGAACAGCGCGAGGCCGGCCCGGATCGCCGCGTCGCCCTTGGCCCGCAGCGACGCGCCGTGCGTGCACGAGTAGAAGTGCAGGGTGTACATCAGGTTGGTGCCGCTGACCGGGCTGGCCGCCGCCACGTCCACGTCCTGCGACCAGGTTGGGGTGCCGAGCACCACGATGTTGTCCGGGTCGGCGGCGCGGATCGCCGCGACCACCGCCTGGTGGTACGGCTTGATGACGTTGGTCCAGCTCACCTGCAACGGCTCGTTGTACGGCTCCCAGATGACGTTGGGCAGGTGGCCGTAGCGGCGGGCCAGGTCACCGAAGAACGCCACCGCCTGCGACTGGTTGTTCTGCGCCTCGTGCGCGTGCCAGTCGACGATCACGTACACCCCGGCGCTGACCGCGTTGTTGATGATGGTCTCCACCTGCGCCCGCGCCCTGCTCGGATCACTCAGGTACGCGCCGGCCGGCTCCACGCCCATGGCCGCGCGGATCACCTGGAGCTTCCAGTTGTCCCGCATCCAGCGCAGCGCGGAGAGATTCTCGGCGTACGGGGCGGTCTCCCAGTTGAGCCACATGCTGCTGACGCCGCGCAACTGCACCCGAGCGCCGGACCTGTCGCACATCGTCGTGCCGCAGACCCGGAGTTGCCCGTACCGCTCGACAGGCGTGCCGGTGCTCGGCGGCGGGGTCGTGGGCGGTGGGGTCGTGGGCGGCGGAGTCGTGGGCGGCGGGGTGGTGGGCGGCGGGGTCGTCGGGGGTGTGCCGCCGGTGCAGGAGATGCTGTCGCCGTTGACTGTGCAGTTCACCGGGGTGCCCGAGCCGTTGACGAGGAAGCCGAACGACGTCGACGCGCCGGCACCGAGAGTGCCGTTCCACGACACGTTGCTGAAGGTGTAGTGGTTGCCCGAGGTCGCCTGTTGGGCGTTCCACGACTGGCTGATGCTCGTTCCGGCCGGCAGGTCGAACTCCACGCGCCAGCTGGTGATCTGTGTGGAGGTGTTGTTGGTGACGGTGACCTGCCCCTGGTAGCCACTGCCCCAGTTGTTGGTCACGGAGAAGGCGGCGGTCGCCGCGCTGGCCGGGGTGGCGACTGTCGCCACCGCCCCGGCGAGCAGGCCGGCGACGGCCAGCGTCGTGACAAGTCTCAGTGCGCGCATGCTGAACCCGCTTCGGTCGATCGACGGTGATGGCCTGGGGCGGGGCGGCGCCTGCGGCAGACAATATCGATCATTCGCTATGCGGTTCAAGGCGGCGCCGCTGATTTCTCGCTGGTCGTCGGACTCAGTGCGGCCCGTTGGTCACCACCCGCACCCACGCCGGTGATCCCCGGCCCTGCCCCGTGGTCAGGGGCGCAGCGCGTTGAGCACCAGGTCGGCGTACCGGCGCCACACCGCCGGATCGCGCTCGTCAAGCACTATGAGCTGCCGAACCGCTCCGCATACGAGGACCCTGATGTCCAGCTCCCCAGCGTCCAGGCGGATCTTGCCGGAGGACCGGGCCGCAGCCACCAGTTGCCCGATCAGACTCAGGATGTGCGCGGCGGGCACCAGCCGGCCCTCGAAGAACGCGTCGGCGAGCACCCGGTCGCGGGCGAGGCGTCCGAACAGGTCGGGCACGAAGGAACACCACTCCCGGTACGGGTCGGCGCCGTCGAGCGCGGCGCGGATGCGCTGCTCCAGCTCGTCGAACTGGCGGTGGACGACCGCGACGATCAGGTCGTCCTTGCTGGGGTAGCTCCGGTAGACCGTCGCACGGCCCACCCCGGCCCGGTCGGCGACCTGCGGCACCGTCACCTGGAGGCCCTGCTCGGCGAAGAGTTCCCGGGCGGCGGCGATGACCCGCTCGTGGTTGCGCCGGGCGTCCAGCCGGCGGTGGGGCCTGTCCGGGTCGCTCGGCGTTGGCGTGGTCACGGCCTCAGTCTGCCCGCTCGGTCTCCCCGGTCAGCAGCGGCTCGTCGCCGTACACGGTGGTGAGTTCGACGTTGAGCACCGTGGCCACCCGTCCGAACGACCAGTAGTAGCCGATCACCTGAAGCGCTTCGACGATCTCGCGCTCACTCAGGATGTGCCGCACCTGGTCGAAGACGTCGTCGGCAACGCGCGGCGACCGCACCACCTCGGCGGCGAACCGGATGAGCGTCCGGTCGTACGCCGAAAGGTCCGGGTTGTCGATGTCCCGGCCGCTGATGATCTGGCGGGTGCGCTGGCTGACGCCGACCGCCTCGGACATCGGACCGTGCTGGGCCGCCACGAACTCGCACCCGGCGTACTCGGCAACGGTCAGGATGACCAACTCCCGCGAGCGGGCGGGCAGTTCCAGCGCGGTGAACTGTGCCCTGGCCTGCTGGATGAACAGTTTCACGGTGCCGACCGAGTGGGTCAGCATCTTGACCATCGGGTCCGGCGGCAACGCGGACAGGAAGTCGCGGACGTCGGCTGGGACGACGTTCGGGTCGGGATCGTTGAGTCGGGGCATGGTGCTCTCCTGTGTTGTCGTCGAGCCTGTGTTGTCGTCGAGGTGGTTCAGGCGGGAAGGTCGAAACCCGTCTCACTGAGGTGGCGGAAGCGGCCGTCCTCGGCGTACGACCCGAAGATCGCGATCTCCCGCTTGGCGGTGGACCCGTCGGCCATGGTGATCTCGAAAACGTGTCGTTCGGCGTAGCGGGAACCCTCGCGCAGCTCGTCGAGGACGGTCACCGTGCCGCTGACGATCTGAGTGCGTGCCTGCGTCACCATCTCGGCGAATTCGGCCCGGTCAAGGGTCTTGCCGTCGCTGCGGTGGGTGTAGTCGGGGGCGTAGAACTGATCCAGCGCCTCGGTCAGGTCGCGCTTCGGATCGAAGGCCACCGCGAGCAGGGCGTCGCTGATCCGCACCGGATTCATGGGGCTCCTCTTTCTCACTGTCGGACAGATCCGGACTCATGAGTCCGCTTAGCCACCACCGTACCGGACCAGGTAGTCCGTTTCCAGTGAGAGTCGTCACCGAGCAGTTTCGGATCGACTGCCGCCTGCCGACCCCTTCGGCAGCACCGGCCCCGCCGGCCTCGGTGGTGCGCGACCCGAACCCGCCGCGCCAAGCGCCCGCAGTGGTCGTAGCGTGGGCACATGCGAACCACCACGCTGGGCAGCGCAGGCCCCGAGGTCGGCGTCATCGGCCTCGGCTGCATGGGCATGAGCCACGGCTACGACATCACCGGTCCCCGCGACGACGACACCTCGATCTCCGTCATCCGGCAGGCGCTGGACCTGGGCGCCACGCTTATCGACACGTCGGACGTGTACGGGCCGTACACGAATGAGGAGCTGGTCGGGCGGGCGCTGGCCGGCGGTCACCGCGAGCGTGCCGTCCTGGCCACGAAGGTCGGCCTGGTGGCCACCTCCACCACCGGCGGCCCCGGCAACTCCCCGACGATCGGCAACAACGGCCGGCCGGAGCACATCCGCGCCGCGATCGACGCCAGCCTGCGCCGGCTCGGCACCGACCACGTCGACCTCTACCAGCTGCACCGGGTCGACCCGGAGGTGCCCATCGAGGAGTCCTGGGGCGCGATGGCGGAGGTCGTCGCCGCGGGCAAGGCGCGGCAGATCGGGCTGTCCGAGGTGACGGTGGCCCAGATCGCACGGGCCCAGGCGGTACACCCGGTGGCGTCGGTGCAGTCCGAGCTGTCGCTGTGGACCCGCGACCCGCTGGCCGAGGTGCTGCCGTACTGCGCCGCGCAGGGCATCGCCTTCCTGCCGTTCTCCCCGCTCGGTCGCGGTTTCCTCGCCGGCCGGTTCACCTCGTTCGACGACCTGCCCGCCGACGACTTCCGCCGCGGCCTGCCGCGCTTCCAGCAGGACGCGCTGCGCGCCAACCTCGCCATCGTCGCCCGGGTCCGGGAGATCGCCGACCGGGCCGGGGCCAGCCCCGCGCAGGTCGCCCTGGCCTGGGTGGTCGCCCGGGGTGACCAGGTCATCCCGATCCCGGGCACCAAGACGCCGAAGTACCTGGTGGACAACTGCGCCGCCGCCGACGTGCGGCTCAGCGCCGAGGACCTGGCCGACCTGGACGCGTTGCCCGCACCGGAGGGCGGTCGCTACTGACGCCGCGCCGGCCCGGCACCGCTCAACCGGGCCGGCGCAGTGTCAGCGGTGGGCCGAACCTGACCGCGACGCCGGGCGAGTAGAGCACGCTCACCGGCGAGCCGAGCGGTGTCGGCACCCCGGCGGCGGCGACCAGCTCGTCGTCCAGGTGCAGCAGCTCGGCCCGGTGCAGCGGCCAGCGCGGATGCCAGTTCGGCAGGTGCAGGGTGCCCCCGTACGCCCGGGTGTGCAGCCCCCAGCGGGCGGTGAGGAAGTGCTCAAGGGGGGTCGGGTCGACGATCGGCTCCCCCACCCGCACCGCCATCCGGCTCGTCGTACCCGCCGGGCCCGGCCAGCGTCGCCGGCACCGGTAGCTGCGACGGTCGCCGTCGTGGTCCAACCGCATCGACGACCAGAGGTACGGCAGCCGCAGCGTCGCCCGCGCCACGAGCACCGGCACCAGGCGGGACGCGTCGAGCGAGCGGAACACCACGGCCCGCCGGCCGGTGTCGTCGACCGAGTAGAGCCGGACGTTGGTCTCGGCGAAGGTGCCGAAATACGGCACCCCCGGCCCCCGGCCGAAGCCCAGCCCGACCATCCGAAAACCGATAAGGCCGACGTAGCTGACCCCGTCCAGGGTGTCCGGACGGGTGCCGGCGGGTAGCAGCGGCGCGACGGTCTCCGGGGCGACGGGCCAGTGCAGGAAGGTGAGGTCCTCCCAGCGCTGCCGCAGGAGCGCCCAGGGGAATGCCTGCCGGGGCGCGTGGTCGACCGGTTCGGGGTGCACCCCCTCATCCTGGCTCAGCCGGTGCGTCGGCGTGGTCTCAGGCGTGCGGGCCGACACTGATGGTGCCGATGGTCAGCGACGCCGCACCCTCGAGGATCTCGCCGACCCGTTCGACCTCCTCCCCCAGCGCCCGTTGCCGGGCGGCGTCGAGCGCCCGCAACGGCTCGACGGTGACCCGGATGGAGCGGCCGGAGCGGCGTTGGTGCCACACTCCGGCGACCACCCCGTCCACCAACAGCACCGGATAGTTACCGGCCTGACCGTTGGCGAGCGCCCGGTGGGCGGCGGCACCGGGGAAGAGCCGCTCGCGCGGGTGGCAGCCGACCACGTACGCGTCGAAGTAGGGCAGCAGCCGCAAGCCGGACGGCCGGTCGGGGAACTCGGTGTCCTCGGCGGACACCCAGGCCCGGCTGCCCTCCACCGTCACCTCGGTCAGATCGGCCGAGTCGAACAGCCACGTCGCCCACTCCGGCGCCACCCCCAACCACCTGGCGAACTGCCTCGGAGTGGCCGGCCCGTACGCGTACAGGTAGCCGCGGACGAGTCCGGCCAGGGCGGCGCGACCGGGCATCGGCGCGAAGTCGGGCAGCCACCGGGTCGGGCTGGTGTACGTGGTGGCCCGACCGCGATTCGCGCCGAAGCAGACCACTCCGGCCCGGGTGGCGGCGGGCATCGCGGCGACCCACCGGGGCCAGGTGTCCTGGAACGCCTCCACGACCAGGTCGCCCGCCCACGGGCCGGTACGGGCGACGACCTCCTCGGTCAGCTCGGCGGTGGTCAGGTCCGCCTCGGCGACCGCGTCGGCGATGGCCGCGAGGACCTGCTCGGTCTGCCGGGGCGTCAGCAGGACCACACTGCGCTCCCACGGCGGGGCCGGCATCGCGGACAGCGCACCGACCCACATCGGCAGGTCCGCCGCGGCGAGCAGGTGCACCGTCCCGCGCGGCCCCCGGGTCTTGACCACTGTGCGGTCCGTCCACAGTGACCGGCGGACCAGGGCGCGGGTCGCGCCCGGCAGCCGCAGTCCGATGGACAGCTCGGCGGCCGAGGCGATCTGGGCGTGCGCGCCGCACATCGCCGACACCACGTCCGCGACGCGCCCGGCGTCCGGTGCCGTCCGCGCCGTCGACGGGGAGAGCCGGTGCCGCTGTAGACGTCGGGCGGCCACCTGAGCCCAGTCCAGCTCGATCATCGCAGCTGCCCGAAGAACGCGCGGATGTCCGCGGCGTGCGCCAGCAGCTCGTCCATCGCCACGAAGTGGCTGCCCGGGTTGCCCTGCGGCCAGTGCACCGGCACCCCGCGGCTCCAGCCGGTGCCGGGCAACGAGCGGGTCCACCGGGTGCGGGCGAGCTGGTCACGCAGGTCGTCGAGGTCCACCTGGGGGATGTCCACGCGAAAGGGTGTCATGCCGAAAACGCTACGGCCCATATAGGACAGGTTCTGGCACACATCGCTGGCATTCTGGGAGCCAGGTCCGACGCCCCCGGCCCGACTGCTGGGCCTGCTGTCGCTGTTGCAGACGCCCCGCGCGTGGCCCCTGCGGCAGATCGGCCTTCGAGCCACCCGCGCCGCCGGCCCTTGCGCAGCGTAGGACGGCCGACCGGCGGGCCATCGAGCCGCCGGCCCGCCGTACGCTTGATGGGGCGCAAGACGGTGAAAAAGACCTTTCGGGGAGGAACTGGGCGTGACGCAGAGCGACGTGGAGCTGGTCGTGCTCGCGCAGGCGGGAGACGCGGCAGCGCTCGGGGCGCTACTGGCCCGGCACGAGGCCGGGATGCGGGCCGTCGCGTTGAGCGTCCTCGGTTACGGGCCGGACGCCGAGGACGCGGTGCAGGACACCATGGTCGTCGCTCTGCGGCGTATCGGCGAGGTGCGCGACCCGAGCGCCGTCGGCAGCTGGTTGCGGGCCATCGTCCGCAACAACAGCCGGATGGCGCTGCGGGGCCCGAAAGCGGTCCCGGTCGCCGAACCCGAGTGGTTCACCCGCCCCGCCGACACACCCACCCCCGAGGAGGCGCTGGACCGGGCGGCGACGCGCGACTGGGTGTGGCACTCCATCGGGCAGCTGTCCGAGCCTGACCGGCTCGTCACCCTGCTGCGGTACTTCAGCGACGCGTCCTCGTACGAGCAGATCGCGGCCGTGTGTGGCGTGCCGGTCGGCACCGTCCGCAGCCGCCTCAGCCACGCCCGCCGTGCGCTCGCCGGCGGCCTCCGGACGGCGGCGAGCGCGGCGCACCCGGACGTCGCCGCCGCGAACGACTCGCGCTGGCGGGAGGGCCGCGACATGATCACCACGGCGATGGGCGGCGACTTCGACCGGGTGGTCCGCGACAACTGGTGGCCGGACGCCGAGATGATCGTGCCGGGCGGCCCGCGCGGCGGCCGTGACCTGGCGATCAACGGCATGAACAGTGACCTGTCCGCCGGAGTACGTCAGCGGCTGCGCAACGTCGTGGCCAGTGGCGACGTGCTGATCTGGGAGACCGACCTGATCAGCCCACCCGACGACCCGGAGCACTGCCCGCCGGCGGCACTGTGGTTGCAGGTGCTGCGCGAGGGCCGCGTACGCCAACTCACCCTCTTCCACCCCATCCCGGCGCTTGTCTGAAAAACCTCTCCGGCCCGAGCGAACTTTTCCGTCCACCCCCGCATCTGGTCCGCGTCATGCACCAGTTGCCGCGCCGGCAGCCGCCGCGCGGGTCTCGGATCGGGAGATAGTTCATGGGTTCCACAAGCCACGACGTCAGCGCCCTCACACCGGGCGCGCACACCTTCACCGTCGACGGCGTCCGGCAGGTCTACCACGTCGCCGGCACCGGCCCGGTCTGCGTGGCGCACTCCGGCGGCCCCGGCATCGAATGGGCCTACCTGCGCACGCCGAGCCTGGAAGAGCACTTCACGATGGTGTACGTCGAGCCGGTCGGCACCGGTGCCGCCGGACGACTCGATGATCCCAGTGAGTACCGTCTCGACACCTATGTCCGGTTCCTCGATGCCGTCGTCGAGCACCTCGGCGCACCCCGGGTGTACCTGCTCGGACACTCGCACGGCGGCTTCGTCGTCCAGCGGTACGCGCTCGCCCACCCGGACCGGGTCGCCGGTCTCGCCCTGTACGACACCTCACCGGTCACCGGCGCCGAGTTCTGGGCCGAGGCGATGGCCGGTCTTGCCGCGTACCCGCAGCGGCACCCGGACCGACCGGAGGCGGCGGCCGTCCCGGCGGCCTTCGGTCAGATCGGCGCAGCGACGGACGACGAGTCGTTGGCGGCCGCCCTGCGCGCCGCCCTGCCGGTGTACTTCGCGGACTTCTGGGGCCGACAGGACGAGTTCGTCCCGTTCCAGGCCGCCGTCCGGATCTCCTCGGCACCGGCCGGCGCGCAGGACCCCACGCCCTTCGACGTACGGGAGAACCTGGCGGAGATCACCGTGCCCGTCGTGGTGATCGTCGGGGCGTACGACTTCATCTGCGGCCCGCGCTGGGCCGAGCAGTTGCACGCGGGCCTCAAGGACTCGCGGCTGGTGCTGCTGGAGCGGAGCGGGCACTTCGCCCACATCGAGCAGCCGGCGGAGTTCACCGAAGCCGTGGTGGGGCTGCTCACACGCTGACCGGCACGCCCGGCCGTACCGCCGGGGTCGGTTCGTCACAGCGGGCGGGCCTCGGCGTGCGGATGCGTTGCACGGTCATAGGCTGGGCACTTTGGTGCACCGTGACGAAGAGGAGACCGCCGTGAGCCAGACCGAGCGGATGGATTCCGTCGACGAGTGGAACGTGGCCGAGGACGACGGCGTCCTGGACGCCTCCGACACCCTCGACGACGACCGGGTCGGCGACCCCCTCGACACCGGCATCGTGGCCGAGGACCACTGGACCGCGGCCAACCGGTTCGGCACCACACCCGCCGAGGAGCGGGCCGGTGAGTCCCTGGCGCAGCACCTCGCCCAGGAGGTGCCGGATGTCGACCCGTACGCCGAGGGCGGCGACGACGAGGACGAGCTGACCCGCCGGGGGTACGAGAGTGAGGCCCGCGCGGGCCGTCTCGTCGCCTACGACGAGGGTGTCCGCGAGGACGACGAGGCCGAGTCGGTGGCCTGGGACGCCGGCATCGACGCCGGCGCGGCCAGCGCGGAGGAGGCCGCGATCCACGTGGTCGAGGACCCGGACGGGCCCGGCGACGGTCCGTTGCGCTGACGCCGTAGTCGCCGCGCTCAGCACCGCATCGGGTACTGAGCGCGGCGGCGTCGGTCAGTGGATGACGACGGGCGTGCGCACCTGCTCGGCCTGCGGGTCGTCGAGCTGCGCCGGCTGACGTCGGCGCGGCAGCAGCGCCGCCGGGATGAAGGTGAGCACGACAAGCGCGAACGCCACCCAGAACGTACTGGCGAACGACTTGGCGGCGAAGTCCAGGCCACGCTCGATGATCGACGGGTCGACCGGCATCTGCTGGAGCAGCTCCGGCCGCTGCTGGGAGGCGATGGCCAGCCCGGCCTCGGTGATCGGCTTGCCGCTCTCGTCCACCAGGCCGGGGATCGGCCGTGAGCCGTTCAGCTCGTTGGTGAGGATCACCGACATCACGGCGGCGCCGACCGAGCCGCCGATCTGCTGGAGGATGTTGACAAGCGTCGAGCCGCGCGCCACCTCCTGAGCCTGCAACGTCCGCAGCGCCGACGTCATGATCGGCATCATGGTGCCGCCCATGCCCAGGCCCATCACGAACAGCGACCCGCAGAGCAGCACGTACGAGGTCTGCGGGTCGACCTGGGTGAAGCCGAAGAACCCGACGACGATGAGCGCCAGCGCGAACGGGACGGTCCGCCCGATCGGCACCCGGTCGGCCAACGTGCCGGCGATCGGCATGGTGATCATCGCGCCGATGCCCTGCGGGGCCATCAGCAGACCGGCGGTCAGCGTCGTCTCGCCGCGCACCTGGAGGAAGTAGCTCGGGAACAGCAGGCCGGCGCCCATGAACGCGATGATGAACACGAACAGCGTCAGCGACGCGATGGTCAGGCTGCGGTTGCGGAACAGGCGCAGGTCGAGCAGCGGGTGCCGGGGCTTGAACGAGTAGAGCACGAACGCCACCACGAGCGCGCCACCGACGAGCATCGGGGCCCACACCTTGGCCTCGGCGAAGGTGCCGGCCTCCGGCAGCGACGAGACGCCGTAGAGGAAGAGCGCCAGGCCCGGCGAGAGCATGAGCATGCCGAGGAAGTCGAACGACTCCGACGGCTCGGGGGCGTCCTTCGGCAGGGCGAACTGCGCGTAGATCAGGGCGATGACGCCGATCGGCAGGTTGATCAGGAAGATCCAGTGCCAGCTCGCGGTGTCGATGAGCCAACCACCGAGGATCGGCCCGCCGATCGGCCCGAGCAGCATCGGGATGCCGAGGACGGCCATCAGTCGGCCGATCCGGTGCGGGCCTGCCGCGCGGGTCATGATGGTCATGCCCAGCGGCATGAGCATGCCGCCGCCGAGGCCCTGGAGCACCCGGTAGCCGATCAGCTCGCCGATCGTGTCGGCGGTGGCGCAGAGCCCCGATCCGATGGTGAACAGGGCCAGCGCCACCATGTAGAGGCGTTTGGTGCCGAACCGGTCGGCCGCCCAGCCACTGAGCGGGATCACTGTGGCGAGCGCGAGGGTGTAGGCGGTCATCGTCCACGCCACGCGGGCGTACGACGCGTCGAACTCGCTCTGGAAGGTGGGCAGCGCCACGCTGACCACCGTCACGTCGAGGATCGACATGATCGCGCCGAGGACGACGACGCCGGCCACCTTGAGCACCGCGGCGTCGAGTTTGTCCGATGTCGCGACGGATTGCTGTGTCACAAACTCTCCTGAAGTCGATTGAGCCGGCCAGTGGTGGGCGGTGGCGGCGATGCCGCGCCGACCAGGCGCGGGGCGCGACGTGCCAGGACGACGACGCGCGCAGGAAGAGTATCGGTCGGGTACGACCGTTCGCCGCCGGATTTACGCTCGTCCGGGCGTCGCATCCGAACGGCCGTACGACTGTGACCGGTCGTCGGGGTGGCGATCGGCCGGCCGAACCGTGATCAAGTGGTCACCGGAGTGGGCCACCTGATCCGCCTGGCCAGCCCTGCTGATCAGCCGGCCTGTCGAACGCGACCAGCCGGGAAGCCGCACGTAGGCTCCCGTCCCTGCGCCCCTGCGCCCCTGCGCCTCAGGGCCTCAGGGCCTCAGGGCTTCAGGTAGCTGAACAGGGCGCGGCGCGCCGAGACCTGTCCTTGCCGCGCCGTGCTGCGTGGCACAGGGCCATCGCCGTCGTGGCCGCGCGCCTCTCACCGCCCCGGTGACCAAGCAGGCGCAGGCGCACGCCGGTCCTGGCCGCGCACCTCTCACCGCCCGCGGTGACCGCGAGGAATTGGGGCGTGCTGGGCTGGCCACTCGATCGGCCCGCCGACAGAGGATGGTGCTGGTGGTGCTTACGTCCGTCGGTGGTAGTGGTTGCGACGAGGGAGCTGTTCGGGGTCGAGCCAGGCCGGTGGCACGAACTCGGGGTTGCCGTCGCCTGCCAGTCGCACGGTCCAGTCGCTGTGGTGCAGGTGCCGGTGGTGGTGGCCGCAGAGCAGGACGGCGTTGGTGAGGCTGGTGGTGCCGCCGTCGGCCCAGTGGTGGATGTGGTGGGCGTCGCACCAACGCGGTGGGCGGTCGCAGCCCGGGAAGGCGCAGCCGCGGTCCCGCAGCACCAGGGCTCGCCGGAGCGGGCCGGTGATGAGGCGGCGTTGTCGGCCGAGGTCGAGTGGTTGCCCGGCTCCGCCGAGGACGGCGGGGAGGATGGCAGCGTCGCAGGCGAGGTGGCGCACGGCCTCGGGGGTGAGGTGCAGGCCGGTGTCGAGGGTTCCGCCGCCCAGTTGCCCGGTCAACCCGTCAAAGCTGGTGGTGACGACGATCTGGGCGGGATCACCGCCGTTTTCGGGCAACTCGCCGGTGCGCAGGGCGAGGCGGCACACGTCGCCGAGGGCGTCGTGCCGGCGTTGCCCAGGAGAGCGCTGGTCGTCAGGGTCCGAGGGTGCGCCGAGTGGGTCGATGGCGGCACGGAGCAGCCCGGCGGTCTCGGTGTCGAGGATGCCGGTGAGGCGCAGGCGGCCGTCGGTAAGGGTGGAGAGGGTGAGGTGGCGGTCGCGGGTGGCGCGGCGGGCTTCGGCGTCGAGGGCGGCTCTGGCGGCACCGTCGGCGATGTCTGGTGCGACGTGGTCGAGGATGCGGGTGCTGAGTTTGCGGAGGAGGGTGGGATCGAACTGCCCGGCCCACTCGACGAGCATTCCGAGAGCTTTGTCGGCGACCTCGGGACCGGCGGCGGTCTGCACACTGTCGACCGAGTCGGCGATGACCCGGGCCTGGTCGACGGTGATGCAGCCACCAGCCAGTGCGTGGCGTACCCCAGGGTTGCCGTTTTCCAGGACGGTGGCGAGGTCGACGAGGCGGCGGGCGGCCGGGACGGTGAGTCGCAACCGTTCGCGCAGCCAGACAGCGGTGGAGGAGGCGCCCCGCGTGGTAGCGGTGCGTCGGCCGTCGAGCTCGCGGATCACTGCCAGCTTCACCGCGGCGAGACGCTGCTCGATGCGGTGTGTGGTGTCGAGCGCGGCGATCAGCTCGTCCTCGGGCCGGGCCCAGGTGACCGCATCGATGCAGGCCGCGACCGCGTCCTCTGCCTGCGTCAACTCCTCGACCATGACCCGAATCTAGAACACCTGTACGACATTTTCGGTCATCATGATCGATCCCTGGCGGGCCGCTGGCGACCAGAGAGTCCCGCCGTCGTAAGCCTGCTGACCGCTGCAGGATGCCGCCCGTGGCCCCCGGTCGTGGGACAAGGACGGGCCGCAGCGGGGACCCTGCGGTGGCGCGACCTGGACGCCCGCTGCGGCGAACGCGGGCCACCATCGTCCGGCCGCCATGATCGACAGAGACCTAGTTGCTGCGCGTGCTGGCGTCGAGGGCGGCCGGCTCCACTCGCTGGCGGTATTCCAGCCACCATGACTCGTCCACCGGGGGCAGGTTGTCGTTGCTGGAAAGCAACCCGGCGGCGCCGTCGATGAGGTCGCGCACGATGTCAGCGTGGCCGGCGTGCCGTTGGGTTTCCGCGATGACGTGAACCAGGACATGGTGCAACGTGACTGCCGACTCGCCCCACCACGGCACGCGGCCGACCTGATCCAGTGCCAGGGCTTCGATTGTCGCGTCGGCGTGGGCCATCGCGCGCCGGTACAGTCTGACGATCTCGTCGCGGGTCTCGTCCGCGCTCGCCCACAGGTCGGCGTTGGGCTCCGCCCCGTCGCCGAGCCACGGCAGCTCCTGCTCGAACCGTCGGCCGAACACGACGCCGAAGTAGAGGATCTCCATGGCGGCCGAGTGCTTCACCAGACCGAGCAGGTTGGTCGCGGTCGGGGTCAACGGACGCCGGATGTCGTATTCGCCGAGCCCGTCCAGCTTCCACAGCAGCGAGTCGCGGCCGCCCTTCAGGTAACTGTGCAGGTCTGCCTTCATCGCCGCACTATGGCATCCGGTCCGGTGTCGGCGCCGCCCCGGAACATCCACAAAGCTCGTTGGAGTACCAGAAGTCGTTGCCGCGCACGCGGCGCTGACCCACGCCGGCGACCTGGCGGCCGGTGAGCAGGTTGCCGTGCTCGGCGCCGGTGGTGTGGTCGCACGCCTCGGCGGCCGGCTCAGCGTCGACAACGAGATCGTGCCGTTCGCCGCGATCACGGACGCCTGGGCCCGGAAGGACGCCGCACCCCCGCCGCCGGTCGCATCGTCCTCACGCTCTGCCCCGGCCGGAGCCCAGCCAGGGATCACGAAACCGTGGATAAAGCGCACCTGGTTGGGGTTCCGGGCCGGTGCGACGGTCGGTGCATGACACCTTCCGCGTACACCGTCACCGGCCACTGGATCGGTGGCGAGACAGTCGCCGGCTCGGCCGGCACCCTTCCCGTCGTGAACCCGGCGACCGGCGAGGTCGTCGCCAAGACCCCGGCCGGCACCGCCGCCGACGTCGACCGCGCCGTCGTCGCGGCCCGGGCCGCCTTCCCCGCGTGGGCGGCGACCACGCCCCGGCATCGGGCGGACGTGCTGCGTCGCCTCGGTGCCGGCCTCGGCGTCCGGCAGGAGGAGATCGCCCAGGCGATCACCGCCGAGATGGGCTCGCCGATCGGCATGTCCCGCACCGCCCAGGTCGCCTTCCCGGCCGCTGTGGTCGAGTCCGTCGTCGCTCTGGCCGACGACTTCGCCTGGACCGAGGAGGTCGGCAACTCGCTGATCGTCCGCGAGCCGATCGGCGTCGTCGGCGCGATCACTCCGTGGAACTTCCCGTTGCAGCAGATCGTCTCCAAGGTGGCGCCGGCGCTGCTCGCGGGCAACACGATCGTCTTCAAGCCCTCCGAGAACGCCCCGCTGACCGCACGGATCCTCGCCGAGGTCGCCGCCGACGCGGGCGTCCCGGCGGGAGTGCTCAACGTCGTGTACGGCACCGGCGCGGTCGTCGGCGAGGCCATCTCCGCCCACCCGGACATCGACATGATCTCCTTCACCGGGTCGACCCGGGCCGGCAAGCGCATCGGCGCGGTGGCTGCGGAGACCGTCAAGCGGGTCGCGCTGGAGCTGGGCGGCAAGGGCGCGAACATCATCCTGGACGACGCGGACCTGCCCGAGGCGGTCACCCGTGGACTGATGATGGCGTTCAGCAACGGCGGTCAGGTCTGCGGCGCGTGGCCGCGGATGCTGGTGCCCGCCTCCCGCCAGGACGAGGTAGTGGCACTGGCCGTCGAGGCGGCGGGGCAGTACACAGTCGGTGACCCGACCGACGAGGCCACCCGGATCGGCCCGATGGCGTCCGAGGCGCACCGGAAGAAGGTCGTCGGCTACATCGATCGGGGCATCGCCGACGGCGCCCGGCTCGTCTTCGGCGGCCCGGACCGACCCGCGGGCCTGGCGACCGGCGCCTACGTCCAGCCGACGATCTTCGCCGACGTCGACCCGACCTCCGCGATCGCCCAGGAGGAGATCTTCGGGCCGGTGCTCACGATCATCCCGTACGGCGACGAGGACGAGGCCGTGGCAATCGCCAACGGCACGCCGTACGGCCTGACCAGCGGTGTCTTCGGCGAGCCGGAGCACGCTCTGACTGTCGCCCGGCGGCTGCGGGTGGGGCAGGTCGACGTGAACGCCGGGCACTGGAACCCGTTCGCTCCGTTCGGCGGTTACAAGCAGTCCGGCAACGGCCGCGAGTTCGGCCGCTTCGGCCTTGAGGAGTTCCTGGAGACCACGTCCATCCAGCGCTGACCGGGCTGTCGGCCCAGTATTCGGTCAAAGCCTCCCGCCGGCTGGGAAAGCGGGGATGATCGACTCGGGTTCCGTGAAGTCGGGGTATCAACATGACCGCGACACCGCCGTTTCAGCAAACCCGTGTTGATCTCGCCCGCCAGCCCGCCAGCCTGCCGGCCCGCCGGCCCCGCCGGCCCGCCGGCCCGCCGGCCCCGCCAGCCCGCTGACCCGCCGGCCCCAGGATCCTGTGCGATCTTGGGGCCGGCGGAACACCGTCCCCGGGCTCGCCTGTTGCAGTGAACAGGCCGGCCCCCGGCCGGCACGCAGTGATCGGAGACACCGTGGACCGCGCCCAACTGGCCAGCTTCCTGCGCACCCGACGGGAGGCGTTGCAACCCGAGGACGTGGGGTTGCCCCGTGGGCCGCGTCGACGCACCGGTGGGCTGCGACGCGAGGAAGTCGCCGCGTTGAGCGGTATGTCCACCGACTACTACAGTCGGTTGGAGCAGCAGCGCGGCCCGCACCCGTCGGAGCAGATGCTCGCCGCGCTGGCCCGTGGCCTGCGGCTCTCGCTTGCCGAACGGGACCACCTGTTCCGGCTCGCCGGGCACGCCGTCCCGCACCGCACCGTCCGGGCCGACCACGTCAACCCCGGCATGATGCGGATCCTCGACCGGATGCAGGACACCCCCGCCCAGGTGGTGAACCACCTCGGCGAGACCCTGGCGCAGACCGCGCCGGCCGTCGCCCTGCTCGGTGACGAGACCCGGTACACCGGTCTGGCCCGCAGCGCCCACCACCGCTGGTTCACCGACCCGGCGGTCCGGCGGTTGCACCCGGCGGAGGACCACGACACGCAGAGCCGCCTGCTCGTCGGGCACCTGCACGCGTCGTACACCCGGGACGGGCGCGGCTCGCGGGCCGCGACGCTCGTCGACGACCTGCTGGCCAGGAGTCCGGAGTTCGTGAAGCTGTGGCGGGAACACCCGGTGCCGGCCGGCTACTGCCCGGCGAAGCACTTCCTGCACCCGGAGGTCGGGGCGTTGGAGCTGCACTGCCAGACGCTTGTGGACCCGGACCAGTCCCAGACGCTGCTGGTCTTCACCGCCGTGCCCGGCTCGGCCAGCGACGAGAAGCTGCGGCTGCTCTCCGTCATCGGGGCCCAGCAGGTCTGATCCCCGAAGGAACGCCGAGGTAGCGGGCCGGGCTGACGCCCAGGTACCGCCGGAAGTGGCGGCTCAGGTGCGCCTGGTCGAAGAAGCCGGCCGCGCTCGCGACGTCGGCGGGCCGCTGCCCGGCGAGGAGCAGCCGACGGGCCACCTCCACGCGCCGACCGGTCAGGTACGAGTGCGGTGGCACCCCGTGCGCCGTGGTGAACGTCCGGACCAGGTGGGTCGGGTGGGCGTGCAGCAGCGCGGCGGCCTCGCGCAACGTGACGCCCTCGACGGTCCGGGCGTCCAGCAGCTCCCGGAGGCGGACAGCGAGACCGTGGGCGGGCGGTGCGACGTCGACCGGGGCTCGGCGGCGGAGCCGCGTGTGCAGCCGGTCCAGGATCAGCGCGAGCCGCCCCTCGGCCTCGAACTCGTCGCCGGGTGCGGCGAGCACCCGGTGCAGGTGGTGGATCCGGTCGCGTAGCTGCGGGTCGGACATGCCCGGCTCGTCGACCGCCCGGCCGACCAGTTCCGCGTCGAGCGCCGAGGTGTCGAGGTACAGGACCCGCTTGCGGAAACCGTCGGCGGTGGCGGCACGGCCGTCGTGCGGCACGTGCGGCGGCAGCAGGGTGACCGAGGTCCGCAACGCGCCGTGCCGGTGCCGGTCCAGGTCGAAACGGACCGCGCCGTCGTCGACGATCAGCAGCGTCCAGACGTCGTGGATGTGCCGGGGGTAGACGTGGTCGACGAAACGGGCGTGGAAGACCTCGGCGACCCCGGCCACCGCGGGTCGCCAGGCGCTGACGTGCGAGCCCGCCGGGCGGGTGGTCACGCTAAGAACGTACAAGACCCATCGGCGGTACGCGGGCAGGCTCGACGCCATGACCGAACCGATCCGATTTCCCACCAAGATTGCCGTGCTGCTCCGCGACGACCTGGTGAGTTGGCAGCGCCTGAACGTCACCGCGTTCCTGGTCAGCGGCATCGCCCACGCCGTACCGGAACTCCTGGGCGAGGAGTACCGCGACGCGGACGGCACCCGGTACCTGCCGATGTTCGGCCAGCCGGTGCTGGTCTTCGTCGGCGATCGGGCCGCGCTGGTCGGTGCGCACTCGCGTGCGCTCACCCGCGGGCTGCGTCTGTCCATCTTCACTGCAGATCTGTTCGCCACCGGCAACGACCGGGACAACCGCGCCGCCGTGCAGGCTGTCGGTCGGGAGAAACTCGACCTGGTGGGCCTGGCGCTGCACGCGCCCCGCCACGTGGTGGACAAGGTGCTCAAGGGCGCGTCGATGCACCCGTAACGGCATCCGTGGCGACGAAGACATTGATATCGGTGCGTATGGCTGTAATGATTAACACACTTTACAGATGTTTCGCC
This sequence comes from Micromonospora sp. NPDC049047, assembly GCF_040649135.1. NCBI lineage: Bacteria > Bacillati > Actinomycetota > Actinomycetes > Micromonosporales > Micromonosporaceae > Micromonospora > Micromonospora sp. NPDC049047. The sequence goes on along the minus strand of NZ_JBEZEY010000001.1, from coordinate 149,578 downwards.
GCCCGGAAGGACCTCCACATGGCGCGACGATTGGCCGGGCTCGTGCCCCGCCGCCCCCGCATCAGACCGACCTCCGCGCTGGCCGCGGCCCTGCTCGCCGTACCGATCGGCCTGGTCGTCGGCGCGTCGCCCGCTACGGCGGCCGCGACCGGCGCCATCACCGGCTACGGCGGCAAGTGCGTCGACGTGGCCGCCGCCAACCCGGCAAACAGCACAGCGGTCCAGCTCTACACCTGCAACGGCTCCACCGCGCAACAGTGGACGGTCGGCGACGACGGCACGATCCGGGCGCTGGGCAAGTGCCTCGACATCGCTGCCGCCAGCACCGCCAACGGCGCCCGGGTGCAGATCTACGACTGCAACGGCACCGGGGCGCAACAGTGGGCGGCCACCGCCGGCCAACTGGTGAACCCCACCTCCGGCAAGTGCCTCGACGCCACCGGCCAGAGCTCCGCCGACGGCACCCCGCTCCAGATCTGGAGCTGCACCGGCACCGCCAACCAGGCCTGGACGCTGCCGACCGGCGGCACCACACCACCGCCGTCGAGTGGCTTCACCCACCCCGGCGTGCTGGTCAGCCGGGGGCAACTCGACTTCGTCAGGGGCCGGGTGCAGGCCGGAGCGCAGCCGTGGGCGTCGGCCTACAGCCAGATGATGGGCAGCCGGTACGCCTCGCTGTCCCGCACCCCGGCGCCCCGTTCGGTGGTCGAGTGCGGGTCCTACTCCAACCCCAACAACGGCTGCACCGACGAGCGGGAGGACGCGATCGCCGCGTACACCGACGCGCTCGCCTGGTATCTCACCGGGGACTCCCGGTACGCGCAGAAGTCGATCCAGATCATGGACGCGTGGTCGGCCACGATCACCGCGCACACCGGCAGCAACGCCCCGCTGCAGACCGGCTGGGCCGCCTCGGTCTGGCCCCGGGCCGCCGAGATCATCAAGTACACGTACTCGAGCTGGCCCAACGCCAACCGGTTCGCCACCATGCTGCGCACCGTCTACCTGCCGGTGGTACGCAACGGTTCGAACAGCAACGGCAACTGGGAACTGACGATGATGGAGGCGGCCGTCGGCATCGCCGTCTTCCTGGAGGACCGCAGCGCCTACGACGCCGCGGTGACCCGCTTCCTCAACCGCACCCGGGCGTTCGTCTACCTGCCCAGCGACGGCGCGTTGCCGTACACGGTGTCCGGCAGCGGTCTGGACACCAGCTCGGAGATCATCGGCTACTGGCAGGGTCAGTCCACCTTCGTCGCCGGCCTCGCCCAGGAGACCTGCCGCGACTTCGTCCACACCGGGTACGGGATCTCCGCCATCTCGCACGTCGCGGAAACCTCGCGGATCCAGGGGCGGGATCTGTACCCGCAGGTCGGTGAGCGGCTGCGGCAGGCGCTTGGCTTCCATTCCCGCTACCAGCTCGGTGAGGCGCCGCCCTCCTGGCTCTGCGGCGGCAGCCTCACCCGGGGTCTCGGCCCGATCACCGAGGTCGGCTTCAACGCGATGAGCACCCGGCTGGGCAACGTCATGACCAACACCCAGACGCTCACCCAGCAACAACGCCCGGCGGGCAGCAACAACCTCTTCGTCGCCTGGGAGACGCTGACGCACGCCGCCAACCCGAACTGACAGTGCCACCACGGGTCGACGCCACGCTGCGGCGCCGACCCGTGGTGGTGGTCAGCCGTCGGCTCCCAGGGCCACCACCGGGCTGACCCGCGACGCCCGGCGGGCCGGCAGCACTCCGGCCAACGCGGTAAGCCCGACCAGTGTCACGAAGAGCCCGACCAGCGGCAGCGCGGGCACTGTCAGCGGCGCGTCGACCCCGAGGGTCTGGACCGCCAACCAGCCGTACGGGACGCCGATCAGCAGGCCGATCGTCGCGCCGATCAGCCCGTAGAGGCCGGACTCGACCGTCAGCATGGTGCGCAGTCCGGTCCGGGACAGGCCGATCGCCCGCAGCAACCCGGACTCGCGGATCCGCTCCACAACGGACAGCGCGGTGGTGGAACCCACGCCGACGACAGCGATCAGCACGGTCAACCCCACCAGACCGACACCGATCCAGACCAGGGTGCGCACCAGCGCGTCGTTGCGGTCCCGTTCGTCGGCGAGCACCGTGAGGCCCACCCCGTCGTCGCCCCCGATCGCCTGCCGCAGCGCCCGCACACCGGCGGTGCGACCGTCCTCGCCGGCAGCTGCCGCGTCGGCAAGCAGACCGGTGTACGCAGCCGGCGCGCCGAGCCGGTCGAGGTCACCCCGGTCGGCAAGGATGCCGGCGTGCAGCGGGCCGTCACCGGGCAGCACCGCGGCCACCCGCACGTCGACGGTGCGCCCGCCCCGGGCGAGCGTGACAGTGTCTCCGGCCCGCAGACCGGCGTCCCGGGCGACCCAGCTGTTGAGCACGATCCGTCCCGGGCCACGATCGGCCAGCGACCCCTGGGCCACGTCCAGGTCCCCGGTGCTCGGCAACGCCGCCAGATCCAGGTCGTTCGTCGGGTAGCCGGACTCGACGTCCCCGAGCCGGTCCGAGCCGCGCAGCAGCGTGACGTCGTCGAGCCGCCGGTACGGCACCAGCCGGACCAGCGCCGCGCGCTCCGCCTCGGCCCGGGCCACGACAGCCGCCGGCAGCGTCCCTCCGTTGCTGCTGACCTCGAAGTCGGTAGGCGCGGACAACGCCATCTCGCGGTCGGCGAGGACCTGCAACGACGCACCGCCGATGATCACCCCGGAGATCAGGGTCACGCCGAGCGCGACGACGACGGAGACCGCCGCCGCCCGGCGCGGCGCCCCGCCGATCCCGCCGACCGCCATCCGCCCGAGTGGTCCGAGCTGACGCAGCGGCCACCCCACGACGGCCAGCACCGGCCGCACCAGCAGCGGCCCGAGCGCCACCAGCGCGAAGAACGCCAACCCGCCCGACGCGACAAGCAGGAGCAGCGGGAGGAGCGGGTCGTAGGTCGACTGCTCCGGCTCCGGCAGCTGACTGAACGTTCCCAGCGCCGCCAGCACCGCACCGACGGCCAGGACCAGCCCGGACACCAGGCGCGGCACACCGATGCCACGCCGACCCGCTGTGGTGCTCGCCGCGCGCAGCGCCTCCAGCGGGGAGACCCGGGCGGCCGAGAACGCCGGCGACAGCACGGCCAGCACGGTGACCACCATCGCGCCGAGCACCACCGAGACCGCCGTCGCCAGTGGCAGGCCCGGCGAGGAGACCGCCATGCCGGACGCGCGCAGGGCCGCCGGCAACGCGTACCCGACGGCGAGCGCGCCGGCCACCCCGACGACGCCCGCGACCAGCCCGGTCAGGGCTCCCTCGGCGGTCAACGCCCCGATGAGCGTGCCCCTGTTCGCACCGACCGCCCGCAGCAACGCGAGCTGCCGCATCCGCTGGGCGAAGACGATGCGGAAGGTCGAGGTGACCACCAGCGCCGCCGCGACGACAGCGATCGACACGAAGACGCCGACCAGGATGAAGAGCTTCCCGACCTCCTCGGCCGCCGCGTCGGCCTCCGCCTCGCGCACCTGCGCGCCGGTCCGGATCGGCTGTCCCGGCGCCACCGCCGTCACCCGTTGGCGGACGGTGTCGGTCGAGGTGCCGGGGACCACGCGCACGTCGACCCGCTCGACCGCCGTCAGGCGCGCCCAGGCGATCACGGCGCTCTCCGGGGCGTACGCGTCGTAGCCGGCGTCGGCGGCGGCGTCGACGATGCCGGTCACGGTGAGGCCCGCGGGTGCGGTGAGTTCACCGCCGGTGCCGGTGGTCGTGGTGCCGACCGAGAGCCCGAGCCGCTCGGCGGTCCTCGGGGTGACAGCGATCTCGCCGGGCTGCTCCGGGTAACCGCCCTCGAGCACCCGGATCCTGCTCAGCGGTCCGGTGCCCGGCTCGGCCTGCAGGTTGAGGTAGCCGTCGCCGATCGCGATCCCGGTCGACACCCGGGCCACCGCCTCGGCGACACCGGGCACCGCCCGGATCCGCCGCACGTCCTGCATGGTGGGTGACGGCACGTCGGTGCTGCCGACCACCAGGTCGGTGACGGCAGGGGTGCCGCTGAGGTTGTCCCGCACGGTCCGTTCGGTGATCTGCTGCACCAGCACGGTGCCGAAGACGACGAACGACGCGACAAGGATCGCCAGGCCGGTCAGGATCAGCCGGCCGGGCCGCCGGGCGGCGGCACTCGTCTGGGTACGCAGCACTGTCGCTCTCATCCGCGGGCCGCCAGGTCCCGCAGCGCGTCGGTCACCGACACCTGGTCCGGCTTGTCGATCTCCCCGGCGATCCGCCCGTCGGCGAGCAGCACCACCCGGTCGGCGTACGCGGCGGCGATCGGGTCGTGGGTGACCATGACGACGGTCTGGCCGAGCCCGCGTACCGAGTCGCGCAGGATGGTGAGCACCTCCGCGCCGGAGCGGGAGTCGAGGTTGCCGGTCGGCTCGTCGGCGAAGACCACCTCGGGCCGTGCCACCAGGGCCCGGGCCAGCGCGACCCGCTGCTGCTGGCCGCCGGACAGTTCGCTGGGCCGGTGACCCAGCCGCTGGGTTAGTCCCAACTCGTCGACCAGGCGGGCCAGCAGGTCGGCGTCGGGTTGCCGGCCGCTCAGATCCAGCGGCAGCGTGATGTTCTGCGCGGCGGTGAGCTGCGGCAGCAGGTTGAAGGACTGGAAGACGAACCCGATCCGCTCCCGGCGGACCCGGGTCAGCGTCCGGTCCGACTGGCCGGTCAGCTCGGTTCCGCCGAGCAGGACCCGGCCGGAGGTGGCGGTGTCGAGACCGGCGAGGCAGTGCATGAGCGTCGACTTGCCGGAGCCGGACGAACCCATGATCGCGGTGAACTCGGCCCGACCGAAGCCGACCGAGACGCCGTCCAGGGCACGCACAGCGGTGTCGCCGCTGCCGTACACCTTCACCAGGTCGACAGCGGCGACCGCGGCGTGGCTGGTCTCCGGCGGAGCGTGGGTTGTCATGTGTTCCTCCAGGGCTGCGATGTGACCTCCGGAAGCCTGGCCGCCGTCGATGGGTGGGCGCATCGGCCCGGGGCCGGGTATCGCCGTCGCCGGGTCTACCTTTTGGCCGATCCGCCACCTCCGTCCGGTTGGCTACGCTGGGTCACCATGAGCGCGCCGGATCTTCGACGTCTGTGGGTACGCCTGGCCCAGGCGGCCGGGCTGGCGGCCTTCGGCCTGCTCGCGCTCTTCGACTTCACGGCCAGCACGGCGGACGACCGCGGCGTCGCCGCTCTCCTGCTGCTGCTGGTGCCGATGGGGTTGGCCGTGGCGACGGTGCCCCTCTGGCTGCCGGTGCACCGGCCGGGCTCGCAGCGGCTGCCGGTGGCCGCGCTGGCCCTCGCCGCCGCCTCACTGGCCGTGACCGCAGGCGTGGTGCTCCTCTCCGGAGGCGACGGCATCATGCTCGCCCGCACCTGGGGGCTCGCCGAGTCGGCCGGGCTGATCGGTGTGGTCTTCGTGGTGAGCCGCTGGGGCGCCCCCCGGCTCGCCCCGTGGGCGGCGATCGCCGCCGGGCTCGCCGTCGCCGCGATGCCACTGCGCGTCGGCACCGAGAACCTGCTGGTGATCTTCGGCCTGCTCCAGGTGCTCGGCGCGGCGGGCGCCGCCGGGGTGGGGCTCTACCTGCGGATCATCGCCGCCGGTCGGGAGCGGGCCATCGCGCTGGTGCGGGCCGAGCAGCGCGCCGAGTTCGCCCGGGACCTGCACGACTTCATCGCCCACCACGTCACCGGCATCGTGGTGCAGGCGCAGGGCGCCCGGTTCGTCGCCGAACAGGACCCGCAGCGGGTGATCGTCGCCCTGGAGCAGATCGAACGGGCCGGTGCGGAGACGATGGCCTCGATGCGGCGGATGGTGGGCATCCTGCGTAACCCGGACACACCGCCGGATGCCCCCCTGGCCCCACTGGCCGGGGTGACCGAGTTGGCGCCACTGCTGACCGGGTTCAACGGCACTGCGAACGCGCCGGCCAGACTGCACGTCGACGGCGACCTGAACGGACTCCCGGTCGAGGTGTCGACGTCGGCGTACCGGGTCGTGATGGAGGGGCTTACCAACACCCGTCAGCACGCGCCGGACGCCCGATCCGTGGACGTGGCAGTGCGTCGTACCCCGGACTGGCTGTTGGTCCGGGTCGCCGACGACGGTGCCACCGCGCGCACCGCGCCGGCCCGGGGGCACGGGTTCGGCCTGATCGGCCTCACCGAACGGGTCCGCGCCCTCGGCGGCACGATCACCGCCGGACCGGGCGTTGCCGGTGGGTGGGTGCTCGATGCGGCGTTCCCGCTGCGCACGGCGGTGGGGCGATGATCCGGGTGTTGATCGCCGACGACCAGGCGATGGTCCGGACCGGCTTCGGCATGATCATCGGGGCGCAGCCGGACATGGAGGTGGTCGGTGAGGCCGCCGACGGCGTCGTCGCCGTGGAGTTGGCCCGGCGGCTGCGCCCGGACGTGGTGCTGCTGGACATCCGGATGCCCCGCCTCGACGGGCTGGAAGCACTGCGGCTGATCGCCGGGCCGGGTGTCGCCGACCCGATCCGGGTGGTCGTGGTGACGACCTTCGACCTCGACGAGTACGTGCACACCGCGCTCGCCAACGGCGCCTGCGGTTTCCTGCTCAAGGACTCCGGCCCGACGCTGCTGGTGGAGGCGGTCCGCGCGGCAGTGTCAGGTGACGCGCTGATCAGCCCGTCCATCACGGTACGGCTGTTGGAGCACCTCAGCACGCCCGCCCCGGCGCGCGGCGACACCGGGCTGTCACCACGGGAACTCGACGTCGTGAAGCTCGTCGCCCGGGGCCTCACCAACGCCGAGATCGCCGCCGGGCTCTTCATCGCCGTCGGCACGGTCAAAACCCACCTGGCCAGCGTGCAGATGAAGCTCAATGCCCGCAATCGGGTGGAGATCGCCGCGTGGGCCTGGGAACGCCGCCTCGTCGGTTAGGGGTCGGGCCGACGGGCGCGCGGTGGCCCGGACAGGGGCGCCATCTCCGGCGCGGGGCGCTGGGCGGTGAGGGCTGAGGGCTGGGCGGTGAGGGCTGGGGCGAAGGTTGGACGCGTTGCCTTTGGAGCTGATGCCGTAAACGAATCAGTCATTCCGGCTGACGGTCGCTCACCGGACGTCAGGGCCACGGCGAAATCGTGCGGCACTGATCTCGCCCCGCACCGATCTCGCCCCGCACCGATCTCGCCCCGCACCGATCTCGCCCCGCACTGATGCCGCGCCCCGCAGTTGCCACGTCGCCCAGCTGTCGTGACGCAGTGCTGTCGTATGCGATTCAGCTCCAAAGGCAACGACCAGCACCCTGCCCCCGGGGGCCGGGCCAACTCGTTGCGTCGCGGGCGACTTCCGCATCCATGGGATCACCTACCGACCGACGATGCCATAAAATAGACAGCCATTGATTACTAACAGCTGCGGGCAGCCGAGGGCGAGGGTTTGTCGTGCGTGATCGTCCAGTCAGAGGAATGTGGTCCAGAGCCGCCGCGCTGATCGCGTGCGCACTGACGGCGACTCTGGTCGCCACCGGCGCGACCCCGGCGCAGGCCGCCGCGGCGGACACCGAGCGTCCGACCGCCCCCGGCCCGATCACTGTCGTCGCCGTCGACACCACCTGGATCGAGCTGACATGGGCGGCCTCGACCGACAATGTGGGGGTGGTGCGCTACCCGGTCGGCGCGCAGTTCGAGGATTTCGGCGCCCAGTATTCGACAGACACCAACAGCATCCGGATCGAGGGCCTGCGCCCCTCACGCACGTACACCTTCTCGGTGTGGGCCCTGGACGCGGCCGGCAACAGTTCGGTGTCCAACCCGACGCTGCGGCTGACCATGCCACCGGGGGACGACCAGCCGCCGGGCGCGCCGGGGCAACCGGTGGCGTACGACGTCGCCGCCACGCAGGTCTGGCTGCGCTGGGCGCACTCGGTGGAGAACGTCGTGCTCGACAGGTACGAGGTGTTCCGGGTCGACGCTGGCGGCGCTCTCACGCTGATCCGCGACGTGTCCCAGTACCCGCCCCGAAACAGCACCCAGATCAGCGGGTTGACGCCGAACACCACGTACACCTTCGTGGTGCGGGCCCGCGACGAGGCCGGCCACCTGTCCCCCCTGTCCGCGCCGGTCACCGTGACCACCCTGCCCCCGCCGCCGAGTTGCGCGGTCCGGTCCACGGTGCGGCAGTGGTCGGACGGTTTCGCGGCGACCCTCGTCGTCGAGAACACCGGCACCACCGCGGTCGACGGGTGGACGATGACCTGGCGGTTCTGGGCCAGTCAGCAGGTCCGCGGCATCTGGGGCGCGACTGTCGTCGACCGCCCCAACAACGGCTACCTCCGGGTGCGCAACACCGCCCGGAACGCACTGGTTCCGCCGGGCGGCAGCGTGTCGCTGGGGCTCGTCGCCACCGGCACACAACTGCCGCAGGAGGTCACGCTCAACGGCGGCCTCTGCGTGGTGGCAGACGAATAACGCTCGACTCCGGGGTCTGGCGCCAGCCACGACATCTTGCGACGCTAGCGGTTGTGAATGACTACGACCTGTTGGTGCTGGGCTCCGGACCCAGCGGTCAGAAGGCCGCGATCGCAGCCGCCAAGCTCGGCAGGCGGGTCGGCATCGTGGACCGCCGCGACATGATCGGCGGGGTGTGCATCAACACCGGCACGGTCCCCTCCAAGACGCTGCGGGAGGCGGTTCTCTATCTGACCGGGCTGAGCCAGCGGGACCTCTACGGCAGCAGCTACCGGGTCAAGGAAGAGATCACGGTCAGCGATCTCGCGGCCCGGACCCAGCACGTGATCACCCGGCAGACCGACGTCATCCGCAACCAACTGGCCCGCAACCGGGTCGCGATGATCACCGGCACCGGCCGATTCGCGGACGCGCACTCGATCTGGGTCGACAGCGGCTCCGGCCGGGAGTCGAAGGTGACCTTCGACAAGGCCATCATCGCGGCGGGCACCCGCCCGGCCCGCCCGGACAGCGTCGACTTCGACGACCGGACGATCGTGGACTCCGACGGCGTCATCAACCTGCAGGCCGTGCCGCGCAGCATGGTCGTGGTCGGTGCCGGCGTGATCGGCATGGAGTACGCCTCGATGTTCGCGGCGCTGGGCACCAAGGTCACTGTGGTGGAGCGCCGCGACCGGATGCTCGAGTTCTGCGACGAGGAGGTCATCGAGTCGCTCAAGTATCACCTGCGCGACCTGTCGGTGGCGTTCCGCTTCGGCGAGGAGGTCGCCGCCGTGGAGAAGCACCAGACCGCCGCGTTGTGCATCCTCAAGAGCGGCAAGAAGATCGCCGCGGACACCGTGATGTACTCGGCCGGCCGGCAGGGCCAGACCGACGATCTGGACCTGGCGGCCGCCGGGTTGGAGGCCGATCGGCGCGGCCGGATCAAGGTGGACGTCAACTACCAGACCTCGGTGGAGAACATCTACGCCGTGGGCGACGTGATCGGCTTTCCCGCGCTCGCGTCCACCTCGATGGAGCAGGGTCGACTGGCGGCACAGCACGCCTGCGGCGAACCGATCCGGGAGATGCACGGCCTGCAACCGATCGGCATCTACACCATCCCGGAGATCAGCTTCGTGGGGCAGACCGAGGCACAGCTCACCGACACCTCGACTCCCTTCGAGGTCGGCATCGCGCGTTATCGGGAGCTGGCCCGGGGCCAGATCGTCGGTGACTCGTACGGCATGCTCAAGCTGCTGGTCTCCCCCGAGGACGGCCGGCTGCTCGGGGTGCACGTGTTCGGCACCGCCGCGACCGAGATCGTCCACATCGGGCAGGCGGTGATGGGTTGCGGTGGCACCATCGACTACCTGATCGACACGGTGTTCAACTACCCGACGCTTGCCGAGGCGTACAAGGTGGCCGCCCTGGACGCGTCCAACAAGATCCGCAACATCACCCGCATCGACGGCTAGCCAGCGGCGCCGACCTCGACCAGCTCCGCCAGCCGAACGCGGTAGTTCGGGCAGGTCGAGATCTCCTCGTGTGAGCAGTTCAGCCCGGCCTCAAGCAGGTCGAGCGCCGACCGCAGCGCCGCCATCCTGGCCTGCAGCACGTCGTGGTTGCGACGCAGCACGTCCTTGCGTGCGGCCGGATCGGCCGCCACGAGGAACGCCCGGATGTCCGGCAGCGACAGACCTGCCTGCTTCGCGCGCAGGATCGAGGCCACCCGGAACAGGTCGTCGCGCGTGTAGCGACGACGACCGCCGGTGACCCGCGCGGGGCAGAGCAGGCCCACCGATTCCCAGTGCCGCAGTACGTGTGCCGGCAGACCGAAGTGGTCGGCCACCTCGCCGATCGTCATCGGGTTTGACTTCATGTCGACATTAAGTCCGACGATGGCGGGCATGTCCAGTCTTCTCGCTGTCCTCGATGCCATCGAGAGTGAACCCTCGGCCGTCGACCTGCGCGCACGTTCCTACGAGGTGCTCGGCGACCTCACCGGCCGAACCGTCGTCGACGTCGGCTGTGGCAGTGGTCGCGCTGTCGCCGAGTTGGCCGAGCGTGGAGCCCACGCGGTCGGCGTCGACCTCGACCCCGAGATGATCGCCGTGGCCCGGGAGCGGTGGCCCGCCGGTGAATTCCACGTCGGCGACGCCACCGCACTGCCGCTCGAAACCGGATCGGCCACCTACTACCGGGCGGACAAGGTGTTGCACGTCCTCGACGACCCGGCGCGAGCCGTGGCCGAGGCCCGGCGGGTGCTCACACCCGGCGGCCGAGCCGTACTGCTCGGCCAGGACTGGGACCTGATCGCCATCGACTCGGACGAGCCCGAGACCACCCGTCGGCTGGTCCACGCGAAGGCGGACTCGCTCCCGTCGCCGCGCGTTGCCCGCAGGTATCGCAACCTGCTGCTCGACGCCGGCTTCACCGACCCGACCATCGAGGTGCACACCGCCGTGTTCACCGACGACACCGCGCTCGCCGTGGTGCGACGCCTCACCGACGAGGAGCGGTGGCTCGCCGAGCAGGCCGAGCGCGCCCGGACGAACCGGAGCCTCGTCGTCGTGCCGATGTTCCTCGTCGCCGCCCGGGCCTGACACCGAACGCGGGTCCGAACTCGACGGCCTGCTCCACCACCGATGTCGGTGCGGCCCGCTACGGTGCCGGCACTGTTCACACAACGAGGAATGAGGCAGCGGTGGGCGCATCCGGGTGGAAGTACTTCGTCGCGTACCAGCCAGATCTGGACGCGGCCTTGGACGCCCTGCGGGACGAGGTCTTCGCCGAGGGACGGTACTGGTGGGCCCGGGGTGAGATCCCCAGCTCGGCGAGCGACTATCCGAACCGTCCCGCCACCATGAAGGAGCTGTTCGACGACGAGTCGGTGCAGGAGTCGGGCACCCACTCCATCCTCGACGTCTACCGCGTCCTGGACGAGGGCGAAACACCCGAGTTCGGCACCGTCGAGCCGGTGAGTGCCGCCGAGGCGCTGCGCCACGCCGGCACCGAGCGGCTCACCCGTGAGCACGTCGACGCGATCGAAGGGCTGGCCGCGCAGGGGTGGTTCGGCCGCTGCGCGGTCCTGCACGACGCCCAGGGCGAGCCGGAGGAGATCTACTTCTGGGGCTACTCCGGCGACTGACCTCTCCCGTGGGCCGGTGCGGGGGCGGTACCACCCCCGCACCGGCCGAGGGGTTCTAGCCTGCCGAGCAGGTGGGGCTGAGGCTGCCGGCGTCGCCGGTGCCCTGGAAGCCGAACTCGGTGGACTGCCCTGCGCCGACCTGGCCGTTGTAGGACACGTTCCGCCAGGTCGTCGTGCCGGTGTTACCACTGCGGTCGGCGCTCCACGCGTTGGTGACCGTCGCGCCCGATGGCAGCGCGATCGTCACCGTCCAGCCGTTGAGGGCCGATGAGCCGGCCGACACCCGGACGTTCGCCACGAAGCCACCCGTCCACTGGTTCACCGTCACCGTCGCGGTGCAGTCACCCTGGCCCGGCGGCGGGGTGGTCGGCGGTGGGGTGGTGGGCGGTGGGGTGGTGGGCGGCGGGGTCGTGGGCGGCGGGGTGGTCGGCGGCGGAGTGCCGTTGTTCAGTGCGGCCAGCACCGCGTCGTACGCCGCCTTCTTGGACCCGTCGTTGTTGAACAGCAACGGCGTCTGCGAGGACCGCCACGAGTCACTGTCGCGGATGCCCCACACCGTGATCCCGTTGCACCGGGCCACCGCCAGACAGTCCTCGACGACACTGCGGTAGGTGTTCGCCGGCGCGCCCTGGATGTCCAGCTCGGTGATCTGCACATCCACCCCCAACGCCGCGAAACTCGACAGCGTGGTGCGGTAGTTGCTCGCGTACGGCGAGTCGCTGTTGAAGTGCGACTGGAAGCCCACGCAGTCGATCGGCACCCCACGGGACTTGAAGTCCCGCACCATGTTGTAGACGCCCTGGGTCTTGGCCCAGGTCCAGTTGTCGATGTTGTAGTCGTTGTAGCAGAGCTTCGCGTCCGGGTCCGCGGCATCCGCCGCCCGGAACGCCGCCTCGATCCAGTCATTGCCGGTGCGCTGCAGGTTCGAGTCGCGCCGCCCGCCGGAGTTGCCGTCGGCGAACGCCTCGTTCACCACGTCCCAGGAATAGATCTGCCCCCGGAAGTGCGTCGCCACCTGCGTCACGTGATTCAACATCGCCTGCCGCAGCGCGCTGCCGCTCATGCCCTGCATCCAACTGGGCTGCTGGCCGTGCCAGGCCAGGGTGTGCCCTCGTACCTGCATCCCGCGACTGCGGGCGTAGTTGACGATCTGCTCCCCCGCGCTGTAGCTGAACCGGCCCTGCTGCGGCTCGGTAGCGTCGATCTTCATCTCGTTCTCGGCCGTCACCATGTTGAACTCACGGTTCAAGATCGTGGTGTACGCGCTGTCCGAGAGCTTGAATCCGGCTACCGCCGTACCGAAGTAGCGACCCTTCTCGGCGGCGGACGCGCCCAGGGTGGTCCCGGCGGACGCGGGTGCGGTAGCGAACAGCGCCATGCCGGCGGCGAGAGCACCCGCGCCGGTCAGCGCGATCACGGCTCTCGACGCCGCCTTCCATCTCGTGTTTCTCATCGTGCGACTCCTTGTGCGTGGTGGGGGGTGGTGGGGAAGCTCAGGACACCGCGCAGGCCGCGCCGTTCAGGGTGAACGACGAGGGTGTGCCGGTGCCGCCGCCGTGCGTGGCCTGGAAGCCGATCTCGACCGACGCGTTCGGGGCGATGGCGGCGTTGTAGGAGACGTTGCGGGCGGTCACCGCACCGCTCGTCGGGGAGTACTGCGCGTTCCAGCCGTTGGTGATGGTCTGCCCGCTGGGCAGCGTGAAGGCAAGCGCCCACCCGTTCACGGCGGCCGTGCCGGTGTTGGTGATGATCACGCTCGCGGTGAGCCCGTTGTTCCAGGCGTTGACCGTGTAGCCGACCCGGCACGCGCCCGCGCTCGGCGGCGGCGTGGTCGGCGGCGGGGTCGTGGGCGGCGGGGTGGTCGGGGGCGGCGTGGTCGGGGGCGGAGTCGTGGGCGGTGGGGTGGTCGGGGGCGGGGTCGTCGGGGGTGGGGTCGTGGGCGGCGCGGTGCCGTCGAGGCCGAAGAAGCGGATCACCTGGGCCGCGTCAACGGGGATGTTGTGCGTGACGCCCTGCATGCTGATCGCCTCGACCGGGGCCATCGGGCCGCTGCTGCCGTACCGGGTGCGGGTGTATCCCGACTGCGGGGAGTCGGTGTACGTCGGGGTCTGGCTCAGACCGTGCACGTTGGTCCACTGCTTGACCTGCTCACCGAAGTTCGGATAGCGCAGGGTGTCGTCGCTCGTGCCGTGCCAGATCTGCATGCGCGGACGTTTGCCGGTGTAACCGGGGTACGCCCCGCGGACCAGGTCCCCCCACTGCTGGGCGGTCTTGATGGACTGCCCGTTGGCGCACTCGCTGTTCCACTCGGAGGTGCCCCCGGTGGCGAAGCAGGCGAACGGCACCCCGGCGAAGGACGCGCCCGCCGCGAACACGTCCGGGTAGTCACCGAGCATGACGTTGGTCATCATCGCGCCCGACGAGGTGCCGGTGGCGAAGACGCGGTCCGGGTCGGCGGAGTACCGCTGCTTGACGTAGTCGACCATCGACATCAGCCCGACCGGGTCGCTGCCGCCGCCCCGGCGCAGGGCCTGCGGTGAGGCCACGTCCCAGCACTTGCTGCTGCGGGTCACCGACGGGTAGATGACGATGAAGCCGTACCGGTCGGCGAGTTGGGCGTACTGCGTGCCGGAGTAGAAGGCGGGACCCGTGCCGGTGCAGTAGTGCAGGGCGAGCAGGATGCCCGGTCGGGAGGCCACCCGGTCCGGGACGTACAGGTGCATCTGGAGGTTCGTGGGGTTGGTGCCGAAGCCGGTCACCTGGGTCAGCGTCGCCGCCGACGCCGGGGTGGCGAAGGTCAGCGCGGCGGCGGCCAGCGTCAGGGCCGCCATGGCGGCGCCGAGCAGCCTTGTCTTGAATGTCATCGATCGCGATCCCTCGGAAGATAGGCGCGTGGAAGGGGACTGAAGTCGAGGACTGCCCTTCGCCCGACCCTGACCGCGGCTCGCGTGACCACGTCAGCTTTAATCGAGCACACTCGATTGTCAAGACTTCCGGAAACCTTTCGGCGCAACGGATTCCGGGCCCACCTGCGCAACCGGGGAGGCCGGCGAGCCCCGCTGTGGGTGACGGCTCGCGGGCTATTATCGGGACGTTCTCGAAACGTGCCGGACTTTCACATCCCTCCCGCCCCCGGTGCGCGTCAGCGCACGACGCTCGGGGGCACGAAGGAGATCAGGTGAGAATCGTCGATGCCCGGGTCATCGTGACCTGCCCGGGACGCAATTTCGTCACTCTCAAGATCGTCACTGACGAGGGGGTGACCGGGGTCGGGGACGCCACCCTCAACGGCCGGGAGTTGGCCGTCGCGTCGTACCTGCGTGACCACGTGGTGCCCCTGCTGATCGGCCGGGACCCGGCCCGCATCGAGGACACCTGGCAATACCTCTACCAGGGCGCGTACTGGCGGCGCGGCCCGGTCACGATGAGCGCCATCGCCGCCGTGGACACCGCGCTGTGGGACATCAAGGGCAAGGTCGCCGGCCTGCCGGTCTACCAACTGCTCGGCGGTCGCTCCCGCGAGGGCGTCACGGTGTACGGCCACGCCAACGGCGAGACCGTCGAGGAGGTGCTGGTCGAGGTCGCCCGCTACGTCGACCTCGGCTACCGGGCGGTCCGGGTGCAGTGCGGGGTGCCGGGCCTACCCAAGACCTACGGCGTCAGCACCGACAAGTTCTTCTACGAGCCGGCCGACGCGGCGTTGCCGAGCGAGGCGACCTGGTCCACCCCGCGTTACCTGGCGCACGTGCCGAAGGTGTTCGCCCAGGTACGCGACGAGTTCGGCCCCACCCTGCGGTTGCTGCACGACGTGCACCACCGGCTCACCCCGATCGAGGCGGCCCGGCTCGGCCGCAGCCTGGAGCCCTACGCGCTGACCTGGATGGAGGATCCGGTCCCGGCCGACCTGCAGGAGGGCTTCCGGCTGATCCGGCAGCACACCACCACCCCGATCGCCGTCGGGGAGGTGTTCAACAGCATCTTCGACGCCGCCCAGCTCATCCGGGAACAGCTCATCGACTACATCCGGGCCACAGTGGTGCACGCCGGCGGGATCACCCACCTGCGTCGGATCTTCGACCTCGCGGCGTTGCACCACGTCCGCAGCGGATCGCACGGGGCCACCGACCTCTCCCCCGTCTGCATGGCCGCCGCGTTGCAGCTCGACATCTCCATCCCCAACTTCGGTCTACAGGAGTACATGCGGCACACCGAGCAGACCGACGAGGTGTTCCCGCACGGCTACCACTTCGCCGACGGCTACCTGCACCCCGCCGAGACGCCAGGTCTCGGGGTGGACATCGACGAGGAGGCGGCGACCCGTTACCCGTACTCGCCCGCGTACCTGCCGGTGAACCGGCTGGAGGACGGGACCGTGCATCCCTGGTGAGCTGCCCGGTCAGTGGATGGGCCGCCCCCGCTCGTCCGGCACCCCGGACTTGCGGAAGAAGTACGTGTTGATCTGGTCGCGCCACTCGGTGGCGGAGCGCACCTGCTCGTCGAGGCGGTCGGCCACCCGCTCGTACACCGCCGGGTCGATCATCCCGTTCAGCGTCTGCCACCTGCGGCGCATCGCCGCCACCTCCTCGACGCCGGCGAAGTGCGTGTCGTAGATGTGTTGGATGACAGTCGATCCGCTTCGCAGGACGTGCCGGTACGGCACATGGTGGAAGAAGAGCAGCAGCTCGTCGGGACAGCTCTCGGGCGTCTCGTACTGCTCGGCCCAGTACGGCGGGTACTGGCCGGCGAAACCGGTACCCGATGCGCGGCTGCGGTCCACGCCGACGCCGTCACGGTCGGCGAAGTGGTAGGTGCCCCACCGCGAGTACTCGTACCCGTCGACGCCGGGGCCGTAGTGGTCGCCGGGGTTGACCATGAAGCCAACGCCCAACGGGGCGGTGTAACGCTCGTAGGTGCGCCACGAGTCGTCCATGATCTCGTGCAGCGTCCGCCGCACCAGCTCGGGGTCGGCGGTGGCCGACGGCGGGAAGGTGAGCGTCATCCACTCGTCGAGGATCGCCGTCGGGTCCAGCCGCGGATTCCAGGCGAGCCGCCCGAACGAGTACAGGTTGGCCTGCGCCAACGGGTGCCCGGTCCAGAACAGGTCGTCGCCGGTGTTGGCGACCGCGACGAGGCCACCACCGGCGCCGGCCACCCCCGCCACCACGTCGGCCACCAGCCGCCCACTCGGCCCCCACGGCGCGAACCGCAACACCTCACTCCACCACGGGCCGAGATGGCAGACGTGTCGCTGCTGGCCGGTGTACTCCTGGGTGACCTGCAACTCCACAGCCAGTCGGGTGGCGGGCATCGCGGCGATCACCGGGGAGACCGGCTCACGGGTCTGGAAGTCCACCGGACCGTGCTTCACCTGGAGGATCACGTTGGTGCGGAACCGCCCGTCGAGTGGGGCGAAGTGGTCGTACGCGGCGCGGGCCCGGTCGGTGGACCGGTCCCGCCAGTCCTGGTGGTGGTTGTAGACGAACGCCCGCCAGTGCACCACTCCCCCGTGCGGGGCGAGCGCGTCGGCCAGCAGGTTCGCCCCGTCGGCGTGGTCGCGCCCGTAACTGAACGGGCCGGGCTGCCCCTCCGAGTCGGCTTTCACCAGGTAGCCGCCGAAGTCGGGGATGCTGTCGTAGACGTCGCGGGTGGTCTCCGCCCACCAGCTGCGCACCTGCTCGTCGAGCGGGTCGGCGCTGGACAGGCCACCGAGCAGCATCGGCGCGGCGAAGGTGACCGACAGGTGCACCCGGATGCCGTACGGGCGCAGCACGTCGGCGATCTCGGCCACGTCGCCGAGCCGGTCGGTGAGCAGCAGCGCCTCGGTACGGGCGACGTTCACGTTGTTCACCGAGATGGCGTTGACGCCGCTCGCCGCGAGGAGTCGTCCATACTCCCGGATCCGGGCCAGATCGCCGCGCGGCCGGCCGTCCTGCCAGAAGATCGAGCCACCCGAGTAGCCCCGTTCGACCTGACCCATCACCGGGTGCACTGCCACGTTGTCCCAGTGGTTGAGCATCCGCCGACGCAGCGCGGGCCGGTGCCGCTCCGGCGGGCGGGTCGGGTCGAAGGCCGCCGCGCAGAGCCGGACCACGTGGTAGAGCCCGTACAGCAGGCCGGCGGGGGTGTTGGCCAGCACCACCGTCACCGGGCCGGCGTGGGTCAGCAGGAACCCCTCGTCGCCGAGCGTCCCGCCGTCGACCTCGTCCCGCACCGCCTCCACCGCCGGGCCGGGCAGCTCGCCCGCGCCGCGCAGGGCCAGCACCAGGTCGGCGTCGACGTCCCAGGAAGGGTTGTGCCACACCCGCCCGCCGTAGCGCGCACAGGCCCGCGAAACCTCGTCGAGCACTGTGTCGACGAGCAGGCCGTCGCCGTGCACGAGGACGCGGCGCGCACCGAGGGTGCGGAATGCCTCCGGTGGCAGCCAGGCCGGGTGTACGCGCGGCTCGTCACTCTCCAGCGGCTCCTCGACGAACATCAGTTGCTCCAGGTCCACCCATTCTTCGGCGTTCATCGATCCTCCCGTAGCACGACGACACCGTACGCCGGAAGCGGCACGGAGGCACCTGTCCTCCTGCGGTGACCGTGGTATTTCTCGCTCGCACCTTGGCGGTGACGGGCAGGCTCATCGCAGGAACTCCTTCTGAATCAGCCGGACCATCGGGTCGCTGACGCGCAGGAACGCCAGGACCGCTACCGAACCGAACAGCACCAGCACCGCCTCGGAGAAGACCGCGGTGACCGCGGCCGCCGCGGCAAGCAGCAGCGCGTTGCCGACGGTGACCCCCGGGGTACGCACGAGGAAGTGCACGGCCAGGCGGAACACGTCCCGGGTGCGGAAGTCGAACAGCGAGGTGATCACCAGGGCGTTTGCCGCGCAGAGCGTCACACCCAGCGCGAGCAGCAGCAGCGGCACCGTCCACCAGCCCGGGAGGCCGACCGCCGCACGGTAGGCGAGGTTCACGGAGAGCACCGTCAACCACAGCAGCATCGGCACCCAGACGCGCAGCACGCCGGACAGGTTGGCCCGGTAGCCGCGCCAGAACACTGTGGCGGGCCGCAGGTCGGTCAGGTCGGTGCGTTGGTGGCGCAGCGCGTACAGGGCAGCCGAGAGCGCCGGACCGAGCGGCACCAGCAGGACGGCGGCAAGCGGCAGATTGCTGGGGTCGCGGCCCAGCAGCAGCAGCGGGAGCAGGCCGGGCACTGTGGTGAGCAGGAGCAGCATCTCGACCACGAGCAGGATGTAGACCCGAGAGGTGATCCGCGACAGCGGCCCGTCGCCGAACTGTCGCCAGGTGCGCGCGGCGCTCACGGCTGTTCCCTCCGCTCGCGACGGCCGGTGCTGCGCATCGCCGTCCTCTGCTCGTCCGACCCGGGGGCGGCGGGTGACGCGCCCCGGGGCCGGTGGTCGTCGGGGAGCCCGGTCGGGCCTGGTCACCGCCCGACCGGACTCCCCGCCTGGTCAGCCGTTGTCCTTCTGGAACCGCTCGTACGCCTTGTTGACCACGTCGATGTACTGCTCGGAGTTCTTGGCCTTCAGCTCGGCCACGTAGGCGTCCCATTCGCTCAGGGGTCGCTGACCGAGGGCGAACTTGAGCGTGTTCTGGGTGACGAAGTCCTTCAGCGGGGTCTCCCAGAGCGACACCTGCTCCCGCTCCTCATCGGTGAACGGGCGCGGCGGGGGGACCTCCCGCGGCTTGCGGGCGTCCATCACCTTCTGGAACTCCAGCTCCTCCGGGGAGAAGAACCCGCGGACCAGGTCGGGTGTGCCGCCGTAGGCGAAGACACCGTTGTGGAAGCCGAAGTCCTTCTGCAGGTGCTTGGGTGCCTTCGGGTTGAGGCCGAGGAAGTCGACGCCGGGGTTGAGCGTGCGCTTGCCGGAGGCGTCCTTGGTGAAGGTGGTGCCCTCGACGCCCCAGCGGGCGAACTCCATGCCGGCGTCCGAATACCACAGCCAGTCGATGAACTGCATCATGGCGACGAAGTTCTTGCTCTCCCGGGCCTTCGAGGAGATCATGATGCCGTTCTCCAGCCGGGGGAACGGGTTGACCTCGCCGGCCGGGCCGATCGGCAGCGGGATCTTGGCCATCTTCGCGTTCGGCAGGGTCTTGGCCAGGTCGGGCCGGTGGTTGTTGACGAGCGTCTGCGCGTTGCCGGTGACCACGAAGGACTTGCCGTTGGCCAGCTTCTGGCGGGCCTGGTCGTCGGTCTGGGTGAAGCTCTCCGGGTCGAGCAGGCCCTCGGCGACGAGCTTGTGCAGGTACGTGACCACCTGCTTGTACTGCTCGGACGAGCCGGTGTAGGTGAACTTCTTCGCGCTCGGGTCCCAGGTGGCGTGCTGGAAGTCCCAGCCCGCGTAGGTGCCGTGGGACGAGCCGAGAATGCCCAGCAGGGCGCCGGTCGGGTTGGGCTTGCTGAACAGGTCGGAGTACGGGTAGACGTTCGGGTACTTCGCCTTCATCGCCTTGAGTACCGTGTACAGGTCGTCCCAGGTCTTCGGGGTCGGCAGGTTGAGCTCCTGCATGATGTCGGTGCGCACCAGCACCGTGTAGTCCTGGGTGGGCTTCTCGTGCAGGCCCGGCAGCAGGTAGAACTTACCGTCGGCCTGCCGCAGGTTGTCGATCTCCGGCTTGAGGTTCCACTTGGCGATCTTGTCCTTGAGGTTGGGCATCAGATCCAGGTAGTCACTCACCGGGAGGATCGCCCCGGAGGCCACGAACGCGTCCTCCTGCGGGTGGTACGTCTTCGGAATGATCAGCGGGGCGTCGCCGGCACCGATCAGCAGACTGCGCTTCTGCTCGTAGTCGCTGAGCGGAACGGCGACCGGCTCGATCTTGACGTTGGTCCGCTTGGTCAGTTCCGACCAGAACAGCCAGTCTTCCTTGAGCGGGTAGAACGTGTGGTTGTTGTAGAGGGTGGAGAAGGAGAGCGCCTCGGTGGCCTTGAACTGGTCGCCGACGCCGTAGGTGTCCATCGCCCCGACCTTGTTCTTCGAGAGGTCCGTCGACTCGCCGGGATCCTCGGAACAGGCGGTGGTGAGGGTGAACGCGAGCAGACCCGCGGTGGCTATCGCCACCCGGCGCCACGTCTGGTGGAGCATGGCTCGTCCTTTCGGTGGTGGGGATTCGACTGTGGAACGGTGCGTCGTCCGCGTCACCCCTTTACCGCGCCGAGCATCACGCCGCGGACGAAGTACCGTTGGACGAAGGGATAGACCGCCAGGATCGGCAGGGTGGTCAGCACGATCGTCACGGCCTGCAGGGTGGCCGCGGCCTGCACGACATCGGCATCGGCGGCCCCCGCCTCCTGCGCGTCGGTGGCACCCACGATCAGGTTGCGCAGGTAGACGGTGACCGGCAACAGTTCCTGCCGGTCCAGGTAGAGAAACGCGCTGAACCACGAGTTCCAGAACGCCACCGCGTAGAAGAGCACCATCGTCGCGAGGATCGCCTTCGACAACGGCAGCACGATCCGCAGCAGGATGCCGTAGGTGTTCAGCCCGTCGACCGCCGCGGCCTCCTCCAACTCGGTGGGCAGGCTCTCGAAGAACGCCTTCATGACCAGCAGGTTGAACACGCTTATGGCGTTGGGGACCACGACGGCCCAGATGGTGTTCTTCATGCCCAGGCTGGTGACCAGCACGTAGTTGGGGATCAGGCCGCCGGTGAAGAACATGGTGAACAGCGCGATGCCGACGAGGACGCCGCGCCCCTTGAGCTGCGGCTTCGACAGCACGTACGCGTAACAGGTGGTCAGCACGATCGAGATGATGGTGGCGACCACCGTGTACACCACCGTGTTGCGGTAGTTCGTCCAGAACATCGGGTCGGACATCACCAGCTTGTACGCGGTGACGTTGAACCCGCGCGGGACGATGCTCACCTTTCCCGTGATGATGTACGCCTCGTCGCTGAGCGAGCGGGACACGATGTTGAGGAACGGGAACAGCGTCACGACCACGACGCCGATCAGGACGACAGTGTTGACTACTCGGAAGATCCGGTAGCCCCTACTGTCCACCTGTCCCCGGGTCTTCGGGGCCTCGCTCTTCGTACCGAGGATCACCACAGGCTCGTCCCCACAGTGCGCCGGGAGATCAGGTTCGCCGTCAGGACCAGGACCAGCCCGATCACCGCCTCGAAGAGACCGATGGCCGCGGCATAGCTGAAGTTGCTGGACTGGAAGCCCATCCGGAACAGGTACGTGGAGACCACGTCCGCGGTCGGGTACGTCAACGGGTTGTAGAGCAGCAGGATCTTCTCGAACCCGACAGCCAGGAAGCTGCCGATGTTGAGGATGAGCAGCGTCATCATCGTCGGTCGGATCCCCGGCAGGGTGACGTGCCAGGTCTGCCGCAGTCGGTTGGCGCCGTCGATCCGCGCCGCCTCGTACAGGTCCTCGTCGATAGTGGTGAGGGCCGCGAGGTAGAGGATCGTGCCCCAGCCGACGCTCTGCCAGACCTCGGAGGACACGTAGATGGTGCGGAACCAGCCGGGTTGTTGCAGGAACGCCACCGCGTCGCCGCCGAAGAACCGGACGAGCTGGTTGGCCGCGCCGTCGACCATGGTCAACTGCATGACCATCGCCGCCACGATCACGATCGACAGGAAGTGTGGCAGGTAGGACACCGACTGCACGAACCGCTTGAACCGGCGGGCCCGCACCTCGTTGAGCAGCAACGCCAGCACGATCGGCAACGGGAAGCAGAACAGCAGGGTCAGCGCCCCGAGCACAAGCGTGTTGGTGAACACCTCCCAGAACGTGGGGTCGGTGAGGAACATCCGGAAGTACCGCAGGCCGACCCAGTACTCACCGAAGATGCTGCCGCCGGGCTTGAACCGGCGGAACGCGATGACGTTCCCGATCATCGGCAGGTACCGGAAGATCAGGAAGAACAGCAGCGGCAGGACGGCGAGCGAGTAGAGCTGCCAGTCCCGGCGCAGCGCCTGCCGCCAGCTCTGGCGCCGCCGCGGCGCCCGCGGGGCGGGGCTGTCCGCCTCCGCCGGTGACCGGGGTGGTGCCGGCGGCGGTGGCCGCAAGGTCGACGTCATCCTCGGCCCTTCCTAGGCGGGATGCGGGACGGCCACGAGGGGCTCCACCCGCACCGACGTGAGCAGTTCCCGCTGGTGGCCGACCTGGCGTTCGGCGCCGGTCAGCCGCAGCGGCACTGTCGCCGCCGCGTCGCCGCTCGACCGGCCGAAGCGCAGCTCCACCTCGCCGGGCTCGACGACCCGCCGGCCGGCCAGCCCGGTGAACGAGGCCAGGTCGGCCGGTACGCCGAAGGTCACCTGCGCCGCCTCGCCGGCCTCCAGCGGCAGCCGGGTGTAGCCGACCAACCGGACCACCGGGCGGGTGGTCTGCGCGACCGGGTCGTGCAGGTAGAGCTGCACCACCTCGGTGCCGGCCCGGTCACCGGTGTTGGTGACGGTGATCCGCACCCGGACCTCGCCGTCGACCGGCCAGGCCGCCGGCGCGTCCGGCGTCTCGTCGGCCGGATCGACCACCCCGGCGTCGGACCACTCGAAGGTGGTATAGCTCAGCCCGTGGCCGAACGGGTACGCCGGGGTGGGGTCGACCGAGGAGACCTTGGTGCGGTGACCGAGCGGCGGCGCGAGGTAGGTGCCGGGCAGGCCGCCGGCATCACGGGGAACGCTCACCGGTAGGCGCCCGGACGGGTTCACCGCGCCGGTGAGCACCTCGGCGAGCGCCTGCCCGCCGAGTTGCCCGAGGAAGAACGCCTGCACCACGGCAGCCGCCGTGTCGAACTCCGGGCCGAGCGCGTACGGGCGACCGGTCATCAGCACCAGGACGACCGGGGTGCCGGTGGCGAGGACGGCCCGGACGAGTTCGGTCTGTACGCCGGGCAGCCGCAGGTCGACGGCGTCGCAGCCCTCGCCGGAGGTGCCCCGGCCGAACATTCCCGCGCGGTCGCCGACGGCGAGCACGCACACGTCGGCGGCGGCAGCCGCGGCGACCGCGGCCGGAATGCCTGAGGTGTCCTCACCGGTGATGGTGCAGCCGGGCTCGTGGCTGAGCAGCGGGACGCGTCGGGCCAACTCGTCGCGGAGCGAGGGGATCTCCAGGCCGAGCCCGTGGTCGGGGTGGTTGATGCCCACGTGGTTGGGGAACGAGTAGCAGCCGAGCATGGCCATCGGGTCGTCGGCGAGCGGGCCGATCAGGGCGACCCGGCCACCGACGGGCAGCGGGAGGACGCCGTCGTTGCGCAGCAGCACGACTGACTCCCGGGCCAGCCGAAGGGCCACCTCCTGGCTGACGTCGTCGTCCAGTCGCAGGTTCGCCACGTCGTCGGGCAGCCCCTGCCAGTCGTCGTCGAGCAGGCCTATCTCGATCTTCTGAATCAACACCCGCCGCAGCGCCCGGTCGACGAGCGCCTCGTCGACGTCACCGCGGCGGACCGCCTCGACCAGCGGCGCGCCGAAGGCGTCCACAGTGGGCAGCTCGACGTCGATCCCGGCGCGCAGGGCGAGCCGGGCGGCGTCGGCGGCGTCGCCCGCGACACGGTGCAGGGTCTCCAGGAACCGGACGGCGAAGTAGTCGGCGACCACGATGCCGGTGAAGCCCCACTCGTCGCGCAGCAGACCGGTAAGCAGCTCCTCGTCGGCGGCGGCGGGCAAACCGTCGATCTCGGCGTAGGAGTTCATCACCGAGCGGGCGCCGCCGAGCCGCAGGGCCATCTCGAACGGCGGCAGGATCACGTCTGCCAACTCCCGACGGCCCATCGGCACCGGCGCGTGGTTGCGCCCGCCCCGGGAGGCCGAGTAGCCGGCGAAGTGCTTGAGCGTGGCGACGACACCGGCGCCCTCCAGCCCCCGCACGTACGCCGCACCGGTCGTCCCCACCAGGTAGGGGTCCTCGCCGATGGTCTCCTCGGTGCGGCCCCAGCGGTAGTCGCGGGTGACGTCGAGGACCGGCGCGAGCCCCTGGTGCACGCCCGCGGCGCGCATGGAACGCCCGATCCGGTCGGCCATCGCCTCGACCAGGTCGGGGTCGAAGGACGCGCCCCAGCTCAGCGGGGTGGGGTAGACGGTGGCCCGCCAGGCCGCGAACCCGGTGAGGCACTCCTCGTGCACCTGGGCCGGGATGCCGAACCGACTGGCGGCGACGATCTGCGCCTGGGAGGCGGCGAGCGACCGGGCGCCGAGCACCGGGTCGACCGGTGCGGTGCCGAACGGCCGGGTGAGCTGGCCCAACCCGTGCCGGATGAGGGTGCTCCACTCCGGAAGTTCGGTGATCATGTCGGACTGGTGTGGGGCGACGCCTCCGCCGGAGGCGTCCGCGCCGACCCATACCCCGACGAGTTGGGCGATCTTCTCGTCGAGTGTCATCAACGGCAGGAGTGCCTCGGCCCGTTCGGTCGGCGACAGCTGCGGATCGCGCCACGGCGCGGCGTCGCTGTGCCCGGGCAACTGACTTCCCATGCCATGACCCCTTAGCTCCGGCCACATCCCCGTGCCTGGTGAACCAGTTCCGTGGTGGACGTGCCGCGATCCGAAAGTTTCCGGAAGCCTGCGCAACCTTTTCGGCAACCTAAGTGCCCCATCGATGGGTGTCAAGGGTCTGCATCGGACTCCGGCGACCACATCCTGCGCACAGTGACCGTGCCGTCGGCCCACCGTCGCGAATTCGCGGCGAAATGACCCGCGAACGGGCCGGTCGACTGCCGCAACGGCTGGCGCGACCGGCCAATCGTGTTAAGGTCTCCCGAAAATTTCGGATGTTGTATGGGGCTGCGATGACAGAGCACCGCCCGCTCGATCCACCCGCCTCCACCACCATCGCGACCATCGCCCACGACGTCGGTGTCTCGGTCGCCACGGTCTCCAAGGTCCTCAATGGTCGCGGCGATGTCGCCCCCGGCACCCGTGCGCGGGTGGAGGCGAGCCTCGATCGCCACCAGTACCAGCGCCGGGCCCGGCGCCCCTCGACCAGCGGCGGGCGGATCGACCTGGTGTTCCACGAGTTCGACACCGGGTGGGCGATGGAGATCCTGCGCGGGGTCGAGGCGGTGACCGCGGCGGCCGGCATCGGGCTGTCGGTGGCCCAGCTCAACGGCGCGCACCGCCCCCCGGCCCGATGGTTGGACAGGATCCTCACCGACCGCCCGTTGGGCGTGGTGTTCGTCCTCTCCCATCTGGCCGAGGCCCAGCAGCAGCACCTGCGGCGTCAGGGCATACCGTTCGTCGTCGTCGACACCGACAGCGCGACCTCGGCCTCGGTGCCCACCGTTGGTTCGAACAACTGGAACGGTGGCCTGCTGGCCGCCCGGCACCTCCTGGAGTTGGGGCACCGGCGGATCGCCATCATCTCGGGGCCCCCCGATGTGCTCTGCAGCCGGGCTCGCGCCGCCGGCTTCCAGTCGGCCCACGAGGAGGCCGGGCTGGCGGTCGACCGTGAGCTGATCCGCTACGGCAGCTTCTCCGCAGGCGCCGGGCACGCCCACGGGCTGGAGCTGCTCCGCCTGCCGTCCCGACCCACGGCGATCTTCGCCGGCTCGGACACGCAGGCCATGGGGGTGCTCCGGGCCGCCCGCCAGTGCGGCCTGCGGGTGCCCGAGGACCTGTCGGTGATCGGGTACGACAACCTGCCGGTGTCCACCTGGACCGACCCGGCCCTCACCACGATCAACCAGCCGCTGCGCGACATGGCGGGCATCGCCACCCAGATGCTGCTCGACCTGACCAGGGGCAACGAGCCGGCGACCAGCCGGATAGACCTGGTGACCGAGTTGGTCGTCCGGGAGAGCACCGCACCCCCCGCCAGCCCGCGCTGACCCGAGCCCCCTTTGCGAGGACCCGTGCCCCACGCCGCCACAGTGCTCGACGACCTTCAGCGGTACGCGCCGGAACCTGTCGAACCCGACGACTTCGACACGTTCTGGGGCGACACCCTCGCCGAGTCGACCGCCCGGCCGGTGCTCGTCGACGTCCGTCCGGAGTCCACCGACCTGCGGCTGCTCGACTCCTGGGACGTCACCTTCGCGGGCTTCGGCGGCGACCCGGTCCGGGCCTGGTACACCCGCCCCGCCGGGGTAGTGGAGCCACTGCCCGCGGTCGTCGAGTACGCCGGCTACGGCCGTGGTCGCGGCCTGCCCCACGAGCGACTGACCTGGCCCACTGCCGGGTACGCCCACCTGTTGATGGACAACCGGGGCCAGTCGGGTCAGTACGCCAGTGGGGACACCCCCGACCCGCACGGCGCACCCGGCGGGCCCTGGCCGGCGACCTGGGGAATCCTCGACCCACACGACTACCACTACCGCCGTCTGATCACCGACGCGGTCCGTGCGGTCGAGGCGGTCCGCGCCCTGCCGGGGGTTGACGGCACCCGGGTCGCGGCGGTCGGCAACAGCCAGGGCGGCGGCCTCGCCCTGGCGGTGGCCGGCCTGGTCGGCGACCTCGCCGCGGTGCTGACCACCGCACCGTTCCTCTGCGACATGCGGCGGGCCGTCCAGCTCAGCGAGCCCGCGCCGTACGGTGAGATCGCCCGCTACCTGGCGGTGCACCGGGAGGCCGAGGACGCGGTGTGGCGCACCCTGTCCTACGTCGACGGGGTGAGCTTCGCCCGGCGCGCGACGGCGCCGGCGCATTTCGGGATCGGGCTGCGGGACACCGTCTGCCCGCCCAGCACCGGCTTCGCCGCCTACAACCAGTACGGTGCGGCGGCCCGGCGGCCGGTTCCACCCGCTCGCGAGATGCACGTCTATCCGTTCAACGGTCACGAGGGCGGCGAGGCGGTGCACGTCCGGCGTCAGCTGCGCTGGCTCGACTCGACGCTGCACCCGGCCGGTCGACCCAGAACGTGAGCACGCGCTCCGGGGCCGGAACCCATAGCCGGACACCGATCTATTGCCGGTGTTAGCGATAACACGTTAGGGTGCGTCAGGCGAGGTGCAGGGCACACTTCCGCCACGGTCCATCGATCTGTCGCTCCGACCATCGAGGACCAGTGTCAGCGGCAGCGCCACGGCCACCAGTCCAGACGTCCGGGTTTTTGGTCGTGCCACGTCGCCCGCTCCCCCGCGTACCGCGACCTGGCGGCGACCGTCCTCCTGGTGGCCACCCTTGTCGCGCACCCTCACCACCAGAGGAAGTCCCATGAGCAGTGCAACGCTCGGCCGTCCCGTCCCTCCGTCACCCCCCACCACCGCGCCGTCACCAAGGCCCCGACGAGCCCGCCTGTGGTGGGCGGCCCTGGCCGCCGTCGCCGCCGTGGCAGCGGCCGTACCGATCGCTACCGCTCCCGCGAACGCGGAATCCAACGGCGGCGTTCGCGTGATGCCGCTCGGCGACTCGATCACCGACGGCTTCAACGTCGCCGGTGGCTACCGGATCGAGCTCTGGCAGCAGTTCACGTCCGGTGGCTACCGGATCGACTTCGTCGGCTCCCAGTTCAACGGCCCGTCCAGCCTCGGCGACCACGACCACGAGGGCCACTCCGGGTGGACCATCGCCCAGATCGACGCCAACGTCGTCAACTGGTTGCGGGCCACCAATCCCCGGACGGTGCTGCTGCACATCGGCACCAACGACATGTACGGCGACACCTCCGGCGCCCCGGGCCGGCTGGCCACCCTTGTCGACCGGATCACCAACACCGCCCCGAACGCTGACGTGTTCGTCGCGACGATCATCCCGAAGTCGGGCGCGGACAACCAGGTCCGGGGCTACAACGCGGCGATCCCGGGGATCGTGCAGACCAGGGCCGCCGCCGGCAAACGCGTCCACCTGGTCGACATGTACCGGGCGCTGACGCTCAGCGACCTGGCCGACGGGGTGCACCCCAACGCCACCGGCTATCGCAAGATGGCCGTGACCTGGTACGACGCCCTCCGGTCGGTGCCCGGCAGCATCGGAGGCGACACGCCACCCACCACGCCGCCGCCGACCACGCCGCCACCCACCACGCCGCCGCCGACCACCCCGCCACCGACCACCCCGCCACCCACCACGCCGCCGCCGTCGGGTGCGTGCCGGGTCACGTACACGGTCAATGCCTGGGGCAACGGGCTCACCGCCTCCCTGTCGGTGGCCAACACGAGCAGCACCCCCGTCGACGGTTGGGCGCTGGCGTTCACGCTGCCGAGCGGACAGACAATCACCAACGGCTGGAATGCCAGCTACTCCCCGTCGAGCGGCGCGGTGACCGCGCGTAACGTCTCCTACAACTCGACGATCGCACCGGGCACCTCTGTCGACATCGGTTTCCAGGCCACCCACACCGGCAACGCCGACCGACCATCCGCGTTCACCCTCAACGGCACCGCCTGCACCGTCGCCTGACGAACCTGTCGCGGTGCCGGGTCGTAGGGGCCCGGCACCGCCACGGCGGGAGATTATTGAGGCGCCGTGTCGATCCGCGCGCCGCTCGTTCGACGTGGGGGTGCGGGGGCCGGGAGGCGGCCCCGCCGGACGAGGAGACCGCGATGTCGAAGTACATGCTGATCATGCGGGGCACCGACGAGTCGAACGCGGCCATGATGGCCACCATCGACGAGGCGATGGCCGAGACCGGCCGGTTCATCGAGCAGATGATGGGGGCCGGTGTGCTCGTCGCGGCCGAAGGACTTGACGATCCGGGCCGCGGCGTCGTTGTCGACTTCGGCGGCGAGACCCCGGTGGTCACCGACGGGCCGTACGGCGAGACCAGGGAACTGTTCGGTGGCTACTTCCTCCTCGACGTCGCCACGAAACAGGAGGCGGTCGAGTGGGCCAAGCGGTTTCCGGCGGTCCGCGGCTCCAAGATCGAGGTCCGGCGGGTGGCCGAGGCCGACGAGGTCCCCTTCAGCAACGAGAGCAACGGCCGGAACTGATGGGTACGGCCGACGTCGAGACCATCTGGCGGGTCGAGTCGGCCCGGATCGTCGCCGCGTTGACCCGGTTCACAGGTGATTTCGGGCTGGCCGAGGACGCCGCCCAGGAGGCGGTGGCCGAGGCGCTCGTGTCGTGGCGGCGGGCGTCACCGGCCAACCCGGCCGGTTGGCTGATGGCAACGGCCCGGCGGCGGGCGATCGACGCGATCCGCCGCCGGGTCGCCCTGCACGACCGATACGCCCTGTTGGCTGCCGAACCGGCTGTCGACAAGGACGTCGACCTCGACCGGATCGACGACGACGTCCTGGCGCTGATGTTCGTCAGCTGCCACCCGGTGCTCGCCCCGGCGGCCCGGGTGGCGCTGACCCTGCGGGTGGTGGGTGGGCTGACCAGCGAGGAGATCGCCCGCGCGCTCCTGGTGCCCGTGCCGACCGTGCAGGCCCGCATAACCCGGGCCAAGAAGACGATCGCGGCGGCCGCGGTGCCGTTCGAGCTGCCACCGGCCGACGAACGCCGGGACCGGCTGGGCGGCGTGCTCAGCGTCCTCTACGTGATCTTCACGGAGGGGTCGACAGCCACCTCGGGCGACCGGCTGGTGCGCCCCGACGTCGCGTACGAGGCGATCCGGTTGACCCGCACGCTGGCGGCGCTGCAACCCGACGAACCGGAGGTGTACGGCCTACTCGCGTTGTGCGAGCTGACGGCCGCGCGTTTCCCGGCCCGCACCGGCCCGGACGGCTCGCCGGTTCTGCTCGCGGATCAGGACCGCCGGTTGTGGGACCCGGCGGCGATCCGCCGTGGGGTGGCCGCGCTGGCCAGGGCGTCGACTCGCGGCCTCGGCCCGTACGGCCTGCAGGCCGCGATCGCCGCCAGCCACGCGGCGGCACCCTCGGTCGAGGAGACCGACTGGGACCGGATCGTGGTGCTCTACGAGGCACTCGGCCGGACCGCGCCCTCCCCGGTGGTCGAGCTCAACCGGGCCGTCGCGGTGGCCATGGCCTCGGGCCCGGCGCCGGCCCTGGCCATCGTGGACGAACTGATCGCCACGAACCGGCTCCCCGGCTCGCATGTGGTCCCGACCGTACGCGGCGAACTGCTGACCCGCCTCGGCCGGCGTACGGAGGCGCGCACCGAGCTGGAACTGGCGGCCCGGCTCTGCGCCAACCAGCGGGAACGCTCGGTGCTCCTGGGTAAGGCGGCGGCGCTGAGCTGACCTCGGCGACACGGCCGGCCGTTGGACCCGATCCGGTCCTACGGGACGGGACGCGGCACCATTCCTGCTGACGAATCGAAGGCGCTCGCCACCCGAACGTGTCGGGCAGGAGGTCCTGTTGCCTGATGGGCCGGTGCCGCCCAACGCGGGAAGCTGCGGATGACGCGTTCTGCGGTTACCCAGACGCTCGCAGGTGATCGCTCGGGCTCGAATGTGGAGACGCGGTAACGCCTCGCTCATCGTCAGATCCGCCGCAGGTCGTGCGGCTGACTCTCCTCAGGGCAAGGAGTTTCAATGGACGAGTTCGACCTCATGTCGCGGGCGGAGAGGATCGCTTGGTGCGAGCGTCGGCTGCGCCGCTACGACGAGATCGAGGCGGATATTCTCAGCACTCCGAATGATCCTTTCCGGCAGCAGCGAACGCGGCAACTCGCCGACGCCCGACGCCAGATCGAGGACGTCCTTCGGATGTTGCGTAAGCCCTCTCTCTGGCAGCGCGTCAACATGTACGTCAATCGGGAGGCGGCCAAGGACGAGGCCCGGGAGGCCGCCCGGGCCCGTCGCCCGCGACCGTGCCCCGCCTGCCGCGGATCCGGCAAGGTCCAGGGTGCCGGCCGGTGGTTCGAGCCCTGTCGCTCCTGCAATAGCTTCCGCTACTGACCTCGATCGTCGCGATCCGGCCATCGTTCGCGATTACATCTCATCCACCAGCGGTTGCGTAGAGCCGGCTGACGGTCTCGGCCACGCAGACGGGCTTGCCGCCGCTGTCGCTCTCCACTGTGACGGTCGCGACCATCTGCACGCCGCCGGCCACCGGGGACACCTCGGCGATGGTGGCAGCGGCCCGGACGGCGGTGCCGACCCGCACCGGCGCGGGGAAGCGCACCCGGTTCAGCCCGTAGTTGACCCCCATCGCCACCCCCTGCACCCGGTAGAGCCGGCCGGCCAGCGCCGGCAGCAGCGACAACGTCAGGTACCCGTGGGCGACGGTCCCGCCGAACGGCCCCGCCGCGGCCCGGACCGGGTCGAGGTGGATCCACTGGTGGTCGTCGGTGGCGTCGGCGAAGAGATCGACCCGACTCTGCTCGATGCGCTCCCACGGGCCGGGCCCGAGGGTCTCGCCGACCGCGCTGGCCAGTTCCTCGAACGAGCTGAAGACTCTCATGTCAGGTCTCCCGGAGACTAGAAGGCGTTGACGCCGGTGAGCGCGCGTCCGATGAGGAGTTGCTGGATCTGGCTGGTGCCCTCGTAGAGGGTGGCGACCCGCGCGTCGCGCAGGTACTTGCCGACCGGGTATTCGTCGATGTAGCCGTACCCGCCGAAGACCTGGACCGCGTTGTTGGCCGCGCGGACGGCGGCCTCGCTGGCGAAGAGCTTGGCCATCGAGGCCTCGGTGGCGAACGGCTGGTCCCGGTCGATCAGATCGGCCACCTGCCACACCAGCAGCCGGGCGGCGGCGGTGTCCACGGCGATGGCGGTGAGCAGCTGTTGGACGAGTTGGTGCCCCGCGATGGGCTTGCCGAACTGGGTGCGCTGCGCGGCGTAGCCGACCGCGGCATCGAGGCAGCCCTGGGCGATGCCGACGCACCCGGCCGCCACCGACATCCGACCCTTGGCCAGGGTGGCCAGGGCGAGGCGGAACCCGCCGCCCTCGGGGCCGAGGCGGGCCGCGTCGGGCACGCGTACCTCGTCGAGGCGCAGCTCGCCGGTGGCCTGGCCGCGCAGGCCGAGCTTGCCGTGGATCTCCCGTCGGGTCAGCCCGGGGGTGTCGGTGGGCACCAGGAACGCGGTGATGCCGCGGTGCCCGTGGCCGCCGGTGCGGGCGAAGACCAGCGCGACGTCGGCCGTGGTGCCGTTGGTGATGAACGTCTTCGTGCCGGTGATCAGCCAGTCGGTGCCGTCGCGGACCGCGCGGGTGCGCAGTGCCGCCGCGTCCGAGCCGCTGTCCGGCTCGGTCAGCCCGAAACAGCCGAGCGCGGTGCCGGCGCAGAGTCGGGGCAGCCACTCGGCCCGCTGCTCGGCCGAGCCGTGGGCCGCGATCGACTTCGCGACCAGGCCGAGCGAGACCGAGACGATGCCGCGTACCGCCGAGTCGCCCCGGCCGAGCTCCTCCAGGACCAGGCAGTACGCGAGGTGGTCGCCGCCGGAGCCGCCGTCAGCCTCGGCGATCGTCAACCCCAGGAAACCCAGGTCACCCAGCGTGCCGACGATGGCCGGGTCGACCGACTCGCGACGGTCCCAGGCGGCGGCGTGCGGCACCAGCTCCCGGTCGGCGAACTCGGCGGCCAACTGGCGGACCGCGGCCTGCTCGGCGGAGAGGGTGAGGTCCATGACCGATAAACTAGCGGTGATAGTTAACGTCGTCCAGACCCGACCGTCATCGGTCGGAGGCCAGCCCGACGTGCCGCTCGGTGGCGAACGCGCGCACCAACTCGGTACGCGAGCGGATGCCCAGCCGGTGGAACACGTTGCGCAGGTGGTGGTCGACAGTACGGGTGGAGAGGAACATCCGGGCGGCGATCTCCCGGTTGGTGGCGCCCTCCGCCACCAGTTCGGCGATCCGCAGTTGCTGCCCGGTCAGCAGCCGCGCCGCCGGCCGATCCGGTGCGCCGACCGACTCGCCGGCCGCCCGCAGCTCCGTGGTGGCCAGCTCGGTCCAGCAGTCCACGCCGAGCAGCGTGAACATCTCGCGGGCCTGGTGCAGGTGCGTACGCGCGTCGCGGGGGCGTCGACTGCGGCGCAGCTCCTGACCGAAGAGCAGCTCGGTGCGGGCCCGTTCGAACGTGCCCGCATCGCTCGGGTGCAGCCGCAGCGCCCGCTGGAACTCCTGCTCGGCCTCCGCGCCACCGCGCGGCGCGAGCAGCGCGTGGCACCGGGCGGACAGGGCCCGCCGCAGCGGGCTCGCGGTGCTGCTGGCCCATCTGTCGAACACCGCGAGCGCCGCCGTCGCGGTCGGCCGACAGGGCAGTTGCGCCGCCGCCTCCACCAGGTACGGAGTGGCCATCACCTGCACGAGCACCTGACCGCGCCCGGTGCCGAGCCGGGCCAACGACGCCAACCGGTCGGCGGCCTCGGCGTGTCGACCGTCGACCAGATCGAGCACCGCCAGGGCCCACCCGGCGAGCGCGTGCGGACGGCTGCCCGGCGTCGG
This sequence comes from Micromonospora sp. NPDC049047, assembly GCF_040649135.1. Taxonomy (NCBI): domain Bacteria; kingdom Bacillati; phylum Actinomycetota; class Actinomycetes; order Micromonosporales; family Micromonosporaceae; genus Micromonospora; species Micromonospora sp. NPDC049047. The sequence continues at coordinate 115,778 of NZ_JBEZEY010000001.1, read as the reverse complement.
CGCCTCGCCGATCTCGCGGATCCGTCGCAGGCTGGTGTCCCGGTCGGCCCGTATGGCGGCGAGCACGGCGAGCATGCCGAGGTGGACGTCGGCGCAGTTGACCTGACCGGTGGCCCGGGCGACCCGCAACCCGTCACGGGAGGTCTCCGCCGCCGCCTCGTGCCGGCCCTGCCAGTACTCGGCGACAGCCCGCAACTCCAGCGCCCGGGACAGCATGTGCAGCTCGCCCCGATCCCGGGCCACCGCGACGGCACTGTCGGCGAGGCGGTGTGCCGCACCGTCCACGGCGACGACCAGACCGGCCGCGGCGGCGCAGCTGAGCGCGGTGGGCGTCGCCGCCGGCCCGGTCAGCCGTCCACCCAGCACGACGGCGCGACGCAGCGCGGGACCGGCCCGCTCGTGGTCACCGCGCAGGGTCGCCGCCACTCCGGCGACCAGACTGCTCATCAGCTCCGTGGCGGGCGGGTCGTCCGGCCGCCGCAACGCCGAGGCCCGGCGGCCGACCTCGGCGTAGCGGTACTGGTCACCGGCGAAGCAGACCGCCTCGCCGGCTCGGGCCAGCCCGGACAGCGCCAGCGCACGATCGGTCCCGGCCACCGTCGCGGCGGCGGCCAGCAACCGGGCCGACGCGCGTGCCGCGGTGCCGCAGCGCAGCTCCAGCTCACCGAGGAGCAGGTCGGCGCGCCCTCGGATGCCCGGGTCCGTGCACATCGGGCGGAGCCGGTCGAGCAGGAGCCGGGCCACGTCGGGCTGTCCCCCGGCCCAGGCGTACTGGGCTGCGGTCAGCAGGCGGGCGGCCGTCCGCGTCGGTTCGTCGCTGAGTTCGGCCGCCCAGCGCAACGCCGCCGACGCGGTCGCCCAACCGTCGGCGCCACCGACCGCCGCCTGTTCCAGTTCGTCGGCGAGGGCGGGGTCCGCACCGGCCGCGGCGGCGGCGAGGTGCATCGCCCGGCGCAGCCGCTGCCCGTCGGCGACCAGCACACCGGCGAGCAGTCGGTGCGCCGCGCGTCGGTCCGCGAGCGTCGCCGTCCACGCGATCAGGGCGCGCACCAACGGCTGGGGGAACGTGACGCCCCGCGGCTCGACACGGACCAGACCGGCGACCTCCGCCGGTGCGAGCGCCTCGACCTCGGTGCCGGCGACACTCGCCGCCCGGGTCAGCGTACCCGGTTCGCCGCTCTCGTCGAGCGCCGCGAGCAGCAGCACCCGTCGGGTCTCCGGGGGCAGTCGGTCCAGCCGGGCCCGGTAGGCGCGGGCCAGCGCGCCGTCCGCCGGTGGCGCGGTGGGCGGCGGATCCTCCCCCCGGCACTGCCCGGGGGTGAGCACCTCGGCGAGGTCCACGAGGGCCTGCGGGTTGCCGCCACCGGCCACCGCGAGGGTGGCAGCGACCGGCGCGGTGGGGCGCTCGGGCAGGCGGTCGGTGAGGACGGCGACGCTGTCGTGCGCGTCCAGCGGACGGAGTCGGTGCGCCGGCACCCCGTCGACGGTCGTGGTGACATCGGCGGTGAGCACCACCGCCACCGGCAGGTGCCGCAGCCTGCGGGCCACGAAGGCCAGCACCTGAGCGGTCTGCGGATCGCCCCGGTCGACGTCGTCCATGACGGCGAGCAGCGGATGGTCCTCGGCGGCGGCGGCGAGCAACCCGAGCACCGCCATCGACAGCTTCAGTCGGCGGTCAGCTGGACAGCCCTCACCGGCCAGCGCGCGCCGCAGCAGCCGGCGCTGCTCGTCCGCCAGTGCGGTCGTCCGGTCCAGCACCGGGTCGAGCAGGCGTTGCAGGCCCGCGTACGGCAGGGTGGCCTCCTCGGCGAGCCCGTTCCCGGCGAGCACAGTGCAGTTCCGGGCATACCGGTGGGCGTAACCGACAAGCGCGGTACGACCCGATCCGGGCTCTCCCTGCAGCAGCAGGGCGCCGCCGCCGTCGGTCACTCCGTCGAGCAGGCTCCGCAGCGCTCGGCACTCGTCGTCTCGCCCACGCAGTACGGTTAGTTGCACTCTCGATGCAGTAACCATGCTTGCCAGTGTCACTCATCGGAAACCGAATGGAAAGGGGTGCTTCTCTGCTGCCGCGACAGGCTCACGGTGTCGAATTCGGTGGGCCGCGTCGGTAGGTTGCCGACCGGCGTCAGTCCGCCACGACCTCGGCCAGCAACGAACCCACTGTCCGGGTCATCACGGCACGGGCCTGGTCCACGCCGAGACCGAGCCCGTAGCGCAGCATCGACCAGGCCTGCCAGGTGCTCGCCACCACCAGGGCGTTGAGCAGTTGCTCCCGCCCCGGCCCGGCCTGGGCCAGCTCGCCGGCGAAGAGTTCCTCGACCTCGTCGCGTACCCGGTCGATGTGCTTGAGGCGGTTGCGGTGCAGCTGGTCGGAGACCGGCTCGCGCATCTGGGCGGCCCGCGCCGACGGCGCGATGAGCTGGAGCAACCGGGCCCGCTGCCGGCAGTACGCGTCGACCCGCTTCGCCAGCGGCAGCCCGGGCGAGATCGGCCGGTAGGCGGCGTCCTGCTGGCGGAGCACCTCGGCGCCGCTGGCCTCGAAGAGCGTCTCCATGTCCTTGAAGTTGGTCCAGAGCGTCCGCAGCGAGATGCCGGCCCGCTCGGCGATGCGTTCCCCGGTCGGGCGCAGGTCCCCTTCGCCGATGAGCGCGAGGTGGGCCTCGACGATGGCCGCCCGGGTGCGCTCGGCCCGGGCGGTTCGCCCGTCGACCCGGTTCGCGACCTCGACCCCGTCCATCCGCCCCCGCCTCCTCACCGCCACGACGCCTCCCGGCGCACCGCCGAGTCTAGACAGGCGGTGATCAGCGGTTCCGCGCCGACCGTCGGCACCGTCATCCGACCCGACCGGTCAGCGATACCCCGCCGTCGCGGACGATCGTCTGCCCGGTGATCTGGGCGGCGATGGCGACGCGGTTCACGAGCCGAGCCAAATGTGCATTCACAGTGCAGATAGTAGGAGGGCGGCTCGGTGGCGGTCAACGCCTTCCACGAGCGGCCGGAAGGCACCCAGGGCAGCCGTCCGACCGGGCGGGGTCACGCGCGACCCGGCCCGGTCGGGCGGCTGCCGTCGGGTCGTCAGGAGACGGTCGGCACCCCGTTCGCGGGCGGCGCGACCGGCGCGGCCGTGTACTCCTTGACCGGCCCGTCCGCCTCGTCGGTCTCGTAGGCCGGCCCGAAGTAGCTCTGCACTCCCCCGGTCACCCGGCTCAGCCGGTGACCGCCGTAGCCGCTGTGGTCCTTCTCGGAGAAGCGCAACGGCACCAGCCCGGGGCCCTGGAAGCCACCCTTCTGCACGGCCTGGAGCACCTTCTCCCGGGTGAGGTCCTTGCCGGCGGCGAGCAACGTCTGCACGAAGAGGTAACCGACCGACATGCCGTAGACGGTGTTGCCGTCGAACGGCGCGTCCCCGTTGTGTTCCTTGTTGATCTTCGTGAAGAGCTGGATCCACGGGTTCGCTGTGTCGTTCTGCATCGGCAGGTAGTTGGTGCCGACCATGCCCTCCAGAATCGGGGCGGCGGCGCCGAGCTGCTTGGCCAGGGTCGGGTGGTCACCGCCGACGTTGGAGACCAGCCACTGCGCCTTGAAGCCCAGCCGCGCGGCGGTGCCGATCGACAGCGCCGTGAAGCCGGGCACGGTGGCCAGCACGACGACCTTGCACCCGGCGGCCTTGAACGCCCCGATCTGCGGCGCCACGTTGGTGTTGCTGGTGACGTAGGTCTGCTTGACCGCCACGGCACCGGCACCGAGCACCTGCTCCACGCCCACCAGGCTGTCCCGGCCGAAGTCGTCGTCCTGGCCGAGGAAGCAGACCTTCTGCCCGGCCAGGTTCGTCTTCGCGTAGGTGGCGAGGATCTTGCCCTCCACCGTGTAGTCCGGGTTGAACCCGAACGTGCCGGGATACTTGTCCGGCTGGTCCCAGCTGCGGCTGCCGGAGGCGACGAAGAGGTCGGGCACCCGGTTGCTCTTCAGGAAGTCGAGCACCCCGCTGTGCGTCGGCGTGCCGAGGCCGTTGAGGATGGCGAAGACCTTGTCCTGGAGGACGAGCTGACGGACCACCTGCTGGGTGTTCGCCGGGTTGTAGCCGTCGTCCATGATCTTGTAGGTGATCTTCCGACCGTGTACGCCGCCGTTGGCGTTGACGTAGTCGAAGTACGCCTTCGTCGCCGGGGCGATCTTCGAGTAGCCGGCCGAGGCCGGCCCGGTGAGCGGCATGTGGGTGCCGACGACGATCTCGGTGTCGGTGACGCCGGGCACCGCTGCCCCGCCGGGACCGGAGCCGTCGTCACCGCTGCAACCAGCGGCGGCGGCCAACAGGGCGATGGTGCTGGCGATCGCGAGACCACGTTGTGCCAAACGGTGCATGGGAACACCGACCTTTCTCGGTCCGGTTTGCGGGAACGGTGTGGGTGGTGGGGATGCCTGGCCGAGGGCCGGGCTGGAGAACAGCTCAGGAACGCCGGGCCCGCAGGCGCCGACCAAGACGCGACAACAGCCCCTGCACGCCCCCCGGCGCGGCGATCATCACGACGATCAGGGTGAGGCCGAAGATCGCCAGCGGGAGGTTGCCCTCCAGCCGCTGCGCCACCGCGGGCGAGAGGGTGAGCAACTCCGTGACGGAGTGGGTGAGGTCGGGCAGGGCGACAAGCAGGACCGCCCCCCAGAGCGCGCCGGTGAGTCGGCCGAGACCGCCGATCACCACGGCCATCAGCAGGAACAGCGACAGGGTGAGCGAGAACGCCCCCGGCGAGACGCTCTGCGCGAGGACCGCCAGCAACGCACCGCCGAGCCCGGCGGTGGCGGCGCTGACCACGAACGCGAGGACCTGGGTGCGGGCCACGTGGATACCGGCGAGGCGGGCCGCCACCTCGTCGTCCCGGACCGCCCGGAAGGTCCGCCCGTACCGGCTGCGGATGAGGTTGGCCAGCAGCAGCAGGGCGAGCAGGGTGGCCGCGCCGGTGAGCCAGAGCTGCCACCGCTCGTACGGGAAGTACGGGCCGAGCGCCAGCGGCGGCGGGTCCACCGGCACCGACAACCCCTGCTCGCCGTTGAACACGCCGTCGAAGGTGACCGCCAGCGCCGGCACCACGACGGCCACCGCGAGGGTCACCCCGGCCAGGTAGGGGCCGCGCAGCCGGGCCGCCACCGCCCCGACCACCGCGCCGACCGCGACAGTGCTGACGACCGCCGCGACCAGCGAGAGCGGCAGCAGCCAGCCGCCGGTCATCCCCCGGTCGGCGAACGCGTTCTGGCACAACGCCACTGTGTACGCCCCGGTCGCCATCAACGCGCCGTGCCCGAGCGACAGTTGACCGTTGAGCCCGGTGAGGACGGTGAGCCCGGCCGTCGCGCAGAGGTAGGCGGCCACTGTGGCGAGCTGGAAGTTGCGGAACGGCTCGACGGCGTAGCTGACCCCGACCAGCACCAGCCCGGCGACGAGCACGATCGCGAGGTGGCGCAGCAGTGTCGAGCCGCGTCGCCGGTCGGCCGGCCGGTCGACGGCGTCGTCCGGCCGCTGCTTCGGCGGCACCGCCGCCGTCGTGGCGCTCACACCCGCCTCGCCGCGACCGGGGCGAACAACCCACCGGGCCGGACCAACAGCACCGCCAGCAGCAGGACCAGCACCGCGAGCGGCGTGAGGTCACTGCCGGCGTAGCCGCTCACGTAGGAGAGCAGCAGACCGACCACCAGGCCGCCCACCACCGCCCCCGGTGGGCTGTCCAGCCCACCGACCACCGCCGCGGTGAACGCCGAGACGAACACCAGGTCCATCGCGTGCGGGTGCAGGCCCAGCTCGGTCGGGATGACGAGCATGGCAGCCAGCGCACCCACCCCGGAGGCGAGCGCCCAACCGAGCGTCAACATGCCACCGACGTTGACCCCGAGCAGCCGGGACACCTCGGGGGCGAAGGCCGCCGCCCGCATCCGCAACCCCACCGGGGTACGGGCGAACATCCAGGCCAGGCCGCTGACCACCACCCCGATCGTGGCGAAGACGAACAGGTCGTACGGCGACAGCACGGCCACCCCGCCGACAGTGAGCGCCGACCGACTGAACGGTGCCTCGGCGGGCCGGAACTCGTTGCCGTACACCATGCCCAACACGGCCTGGATCAACAGCACCAGTCCGAGCGCGACGATCACCGGGTTGAGCGGCGAGGCGTGGTCGACGTGCCGCATCACGACGCGGTCCACAAACGCGCCGAGCAGCAGCCCGGCGACGATCGCGACAACGAAGCCCAACCAGTACGAGCCGGTCGCGGCGCTGACGGTGTAGGCGACGTACGCGGCGGCGACGGCCATCGCGCCCTGGGCGAAGTTGACGACCCGCGCCGCCCGCCAGATGAGCACCAGGGCCAGCGCGAACGCGGCGTACACAGCGCCCCGGGACAGGCCGTCGATGGTGAGGAAGACGAAGCGGTCCAACAGTCCTCCCTCCGGGGGACGAGGTGGTGGTCAGAAACCGAGGTACGCGTGGCGCAGATCGACGTCGTCGCGCAGCTTCGCCGCCGGAGCGGCGATCACCACCCGACCGAGGGACATCACGACGCCCTGGTCGGCGACGGCGAGCGCACTGCGCACGTTCTGCTCGACGAGCAACACGGTCAGGCCGGTGCTGTCGCGCAGCTGGCGGAGCAGCGCCATGGTCCGGGCGACCACCCGCGGCGCCAGACCGAGCGACGGCTCGTCGAGCAGCAGCAGGCGGGGACGGCCGACCAGCGCCCGGCCGAGCGCGAGCATCTGCCGCTCACCGCCGGAGAGCTGGTGGCCGAGGTGCCGACGGCGACGGGCCAGCGGCTCGAAGAGTTCGTAGACCTCGTCGAGGGCACGGCCCGCGTCGGCCCGGTCGCGCCGCCACAACCCACCCAGCCGCAGGTTCTCCTCGACGGTCAACTCACTGATCACGCCCCGCCCCTCCGGCACGTGCGCCATGCCGCGCCGGACGAGCTGCTCCACCGGCGTACCCCCGAGGTCCTCGCCGTCGAGGAGGACCTGGCCGGCGGCCGGGCGGATCATGCCGGAGAGCGCACGCAGCAGGGTGGTCTTGCCGGCGCCGTTCGCGCCGACCACAGCGGCGATGGTGCCGGCCGGAACGCTGAGGTCGATGGCCCGCAGCACGGGCGCGGCACCGTAACCGGCCACCAGCCCCCGCACGACGAGCAGATCAGTCGCGCTCACGGGGAGACCTCCTCGACGGTGGCACCGAGGTAGGCGTCGGTGACCGCCGGGTCGTCGCGGATCTCGTCCGGGGTGCCGGCGGCGATGACCCGGCCGAAGTCGAGCACCACGAGTTCGTCGCAGACCGCCATCACCAGATCCATGTGGTGCTCGACGAGCAGCACCGCGCAGGGATCGTCGTCGCGCCGGGGCAACCGCCGGACCAGCTCGGCCAGCTCGGCGATGTCGTCGGCGCCGAGGCCACCGGCGGGCTCGTCGAGCAGCAGCAGCCGGGGCCGGGCGGCGAGCGCGCGGGCCAGGGCGACCCGCTGGCGTACGGCGAAGGGCAGGGTGCTCGGTGCGGCCTCGGCGTGCCCGGCGATCCCCAGGTCGTCGAGGATGTCCAGGGCGTGCCGGCGCAGTCGGCGCTCGTCGCGGTCGCTTGCCGGCAGCCCGAGCAGCGCCGGGACGAAGCCCGCCCGGGCGGTGTGCGAGGCGCCGGTCATCACGTTCTCCAGCACTGTCAGACCGGCGAACAGGCCGGTCCCCTGCAGGGTCCGGGCGATGCCGAGCCGGGTCAGCTGGTGCGGCCGGGGCCGCAGCGGCCGGCCGTCGAGGGTGAGCGAACCGGTGTCCGGCGCGACGAAGCCGCAGATCACGTTGAACAGCGTGGTCTTGCCGGCGCCGTTGGGCCCGATCACGCCCACCACCCGGTTGGGTGGCACCCGCAGAGACACGTCGTCGAGGGCGGTGAGGCCGCCGAAACGGACGCCGATGTGGTGCAGTTCGAGGCCGCGCTCCATCACCCATCCCTCTGTCGTGGCGGGTGTTTATTTACACTCGCAGTGTACGTTTCTCGGGTATCGCGTCAAGACCTTCATTGATCTCGCCGGGCACGCCGACGGGGCGGCCGCCACCGGCGACCGCCCCGCGACCAGGCTCAGGCGCTGGGACAGGTGTTGCGATACTCCTCGATCTGTGAGCCGCTCGGGCCGGGGCAGAGGAACTGCTCGTAGCGGGTGTCGTCGTCGACGAACCGCTTCAACCAGGCCACCATCTGCCGGGCGGTGGGCGTGTTCGTCGTCTGCGGGAAGAAGTGGCTCGCCCCGTTCAACTCCAGATACGCCTTCTCGGCGGACGCCGGGATGCTGTTGTAGAAGGGCACCGAGTGCGTCGCGACGGGGGCGACGCTGTCGCTCTCGCCGCCGATGATCAGGGTGGGTACGCGCAGCTCGGACCAGCTCTTGTCCAGGTTCCACGGCGCGAGCGGCACAGCGGCCTGCAACGACGGCCGCGACGAGGCCGCCTCCAGGCTGCCGCCGCCACCCATGGAGTGCCCGGCCACCGCGAGTCGGCTGCTGTCGATCCGGGTGCGCACCGAGCTGCGCTCGGTGAGGTAGTCCAGCGCAGCGAGGAGCTGCCGGCCCCGGCTGTCCGGCTGGTCCAGCCGGGTGTTGGTCTCGATGCCGATCACCACGAAGCCGTGCGAGGCGATCCGTGGTCCCAACCAGCTGATGCTGGACCAGGAGGCGGTGTAGCCGGGCGAGATGGCAATGGCTCCGAAGGTGCCCTCGCTGGTGCTTGTCGGATAGTAGATGACGCCGCCGCCGAAGCCGGTGACGCTCAGCGAGGACACGCTCTGCGACGCCGTGGCGAAGGGGCCGCGGCTGGCCTCCAGGATGGCGGTGGTGGGGTCCGGGCCCCGCTCGTACGGCCCGGCGGCCTGGGCGGCGCCGGTCGATCCGGCCACGAAGCCGCCGGCCGCCAGGACGGCGGCGAGGGCGAACCGGGTGGCTCGGGCGGCGACGGAACGGGGACGGGTGGTGGTTGGTGAGGACACGTCGGGCACTCCCTAGGGTCGAGGGATATCGACGTGTGTCAGTTTTGGCCGGTCAACCGGTCGCCGCATCGGCAAAATCACCAGTCGTGGCGGCATTTGCCGTGATCAGTCGTGTTTCGGCCCTCTGACCAGGGGTAGCAGGGCAAGCGCCCGCTCGAACACGCGCCATGGAGGGTTTCGACAAGTGGATTCCAGCAAGCCCGCCGAGGCGGTCAAGAACGCAGTGAAGACCGCCTCCGGGAAGATCGCCGACGCCCTTACCCCGGATGTCCCGGGTGCGCCCGGAAGCGCGCCGCCCACCGTCGAGGAACCGACGACGCCGCACGACCCACTGCCGCCGAAGGCGGAACAGGGTGCGCCGCAGACGCGTACGCCCACCGGCGCCGAGACCGGCGTGCCGAGCACCGCGAAGGGTCAGCAGGGCGCCTACCTGACCACCGCCAACGGGGCGCGGCTGCGCGACACCGACCACTCACTCAAGGCCGGCCCGCGCGGCCCGGTACTGCTCCAGGACCACCACCTACGCGAGAAGATCACGCACTTCGACCACGAACGCATCCCCGAGCGGGTGGTACACGCCCGGGGCGCGGGCGCGCACGGCGTGTTCACCTCGTACGGCACCGCCGAGGCGGTCACCCGGGCCGGCTTCCTGAAGAAGGGGCGGGAGACCGACGTCTTCGTCCGCTTCTCCACGGTCCTCGGTTCGCGGGGCTCGGCCGACACGGTCCGCGACACCCGGGGCTTCGCGACCAAGTTCTACACCGACGAGGGCACCTTCGACCTGGTCGGCAACAACATGCCGGTGTTCTTCATCCAGGACGCGATCAAGTTCCCCGACATCATCCACGCCGGCAAACCGCACCCGGACCGGGAGATCCCCCAGGCGCAGAGCGCCCACGACACCTTCTGGGACTTCGTGTCGCTGCACACCGAGGCGCAGCACCACACCATCTGGAACATGTCCGACCGGGGCATCCCGCGGTCGTACCGGACGATGGAGGGCTTCGGCGTACACACCTTCCGCCTCGTCAACGCGGCCGGGGAGACGGTGCTTGCCAAGTTCCACTGGAAGCCCAAGCTGGGTGTGCACTCCCTGACCTGGGAGGAGGCGCAGCTGCTCGGGGGCATCGACCCGGACTTCCACCGCCGGGACCTGTACGACGCCATCGAGGCCGGCGCGTACCCCGAGTGGGAACTCGGCATCCAGGTCTTCCCCGACACCCCCGAGGAGACCTTCGCCGACATCGACCTGCTGGACCCGACGAAGATCGTGCCGGAGGAGCTGGCCGAGGTGCAGCCGGTCGGGCGGCTGGTGCTCAACCGGACCCCGACGAACTTCTTCGCCGAGACCGAGCAGGTCGCCTTCCACCTGGGCCACCTTCCGCCGGGCATCGACGTGACGAACGACCCGCTGTTGCAGGGTCGGCTCTTCTCGTACCTCGACACGCAGCTCACCCGGCTCGGCGGGCCCAACTTCACGCAGATCCCGATCAACCGGCCACACGCGGCGGTGAACGACATGCTGCGCGACGGCTTCCACCAGCACGCCGTGCACGCGGGCGTCGCACCGTACCGGCCGAACTCGCTCGACGGCGGCAACCCGTTCCCCGCCGGGGACGACGAGCACGCCTTCGTCGACGTGCCGGTCACCGTGGCGCAGGCGCCGAAGGTACGCGCCAACCCGGCCTCGTTCGACGACCACTACAGCCAGGTACGCCTGTTCTGGTCGAGCATGTCGCCGGTCGAGAAGGAGCACATCATCCGGGCGTACACCTTCGAGTTGGGCAAGTGCTACCACCAGGCGATCAAGGAGCGCCAGCTCCAGTGCCTCGCCAACATCGACCCGGTGCTCTGCGCGGAGGTCGCCACCGGGCTCGGTCTGCCCGCCCCGCAGCCGACGGTACCGCTCGCCGACGTCACGCCCAGCCCGGCGCTGTCGCAGGTCGGCCGGGAGTGGCCGAGCGACGGCCGGGTGGTCGGCATCGTCGTCGACCCCGACGGCGACCTGGACGGCGTCGACGAGGTTCGGCGGGCCGTGTTCGCGGCCGGCATGGTGCCGCTGCTTATCGCCCCGCACGGCGGCATGGTGGGCGACCTGCCGGTGCAGCGCACCTTCGCCACCGGCCGGTCCGTCGAGTTCGACGCGGTCCTGCTGGCCGGAGCGCCGGCGCCCGCGCCGGATGCCGTCGCTTCCCGCGACGCCAAGGCGGGTACGCCGGCCCCGGCAGCCGTCGATCCCCGGGTGCTGCTGCTCGTCGAGGAGTGCTGGCGGCACGCCAAGGCCGTGGGTGCCTGGGGCGCCGGCGTCGCCGTGCTGGAGCAGGTCGGGGTGGCCGGCACGCCCGGCGTCGTGACGGCGGGTACGGGTGCCGAGGCGCTGGCGGCGGTGCAGCAGCTGATGGCCGCGCACCGGGTGTGGGAGAGGTTCCCCGCCACCGTCGCCTGACCGTACCGCCGAGGGGCTGTCCTTCCCGCACCCGGGAAGGGCAGCCCCTCGGGCAGTTCCGGGCCAGCGAGTAGCACAGCGGACCGGCGGGCCACCTCGGTCAGTCGTGCGCCCTCAACTCCGGGTCCAGCGCAGGTCGTTAGTGGCAGTGCCGCAGTCGCGCTGTTCGATGAGCGCACCGGCCGCTGCGCTCTGGTCGGCCGCGCCCAGGCACAGTCCGCTGTGCGCGTTCACCAGGTGGCCGTCCGCGGTGAGGGTGAACTGCTGCGCCGGGGTGGTGTTGCAGGTGGTGAGCTGGATCGCCGCACCGGCGTCGCTGGAGGCGCCCAGCACGTCCAGACACCGGCCGCCGAGCTGCACGCTGCCGTCCGGTCGCGTGGTCCAGAGTTGGTTGGCGGCGCGGTCGTCGCGGCAGTCCCACAGCCGGACCCGGACCGGATCGGGTGACTGCGGGGTCGCGATGTCCAGGCACCTGTCGCTCGCCGCTCCGACGAACCGGTAGCCCGTCCGAGCCGGTGGCGTGCTCGGCGTCGGTGACCCCCCGGCCGGGGGCCTGCCACCCGGTGTGCTGCCGACCGCCGCCGACGCGGGCCGGAACCCCGAGGTGACGTGCCGGAAGTCGTCCACACCCCAGGCGGCCTCGGGCGCGAACCAGGCGAGGCTGTAGCCCTTACGGTCCGCCGTCCGGAAGGTGCGCTGACGGACGTGCATCGTGGTGCCGGCGTCGCCGGTGTAGAGCCACTCCCAGTCCGCCGCCGCGAGTTGATAGTTGACAGCGAGCAGCGCGACCCGGCGGTAGTCCCGGTAGCGTCCGACGATGTCGGGTTGCTTCTCGTGGCTGGTCAACTCGGCCACCGGGTCGGTGCGCGGCGTGTCGGTCTGGCTGACCACGAGCATCCGCGCCCCGTCCGGCTCGTGGAACTCGACCCGCTGGCCCCGGCGGACGATCTGCCAGTCGCGCGGCGCCGGCACCGAGAAGCCGGTGCTGTCCCGGTAGACCGACCACGCGATCGGCCGGGGTGCGCTGGCACTCGGCGGGCCGCCGGAGGTCGGCGTCATGCCCGGCGCGGCGGCCTGCACCAGTTCGGCCGCGTCGCCGCTCGGGCCCGGCGCCCGCCGGGTGACGAGCGGGATGCCGATCACCAGGCCGAGCGCCAGCACGACGGCGACACCACCGAGCAGCCAGGTCCGACGGCGGCGACCCGCCGCGGGACCGGCACCGTCCATCGCGGAGCCAGGCCCGGTCGGGGGTACGTCGTCGGTGCCGGACCTGATCGCCACCGAACCCGCGGTGTCGACCGGTGGGCGGGTCCCCGCCGTGGGCAGCGCGGTGCCGTCCAGGGCCGAGCGGAGCAGCCGCTCGGCGGTGTCGGCGTCCATCCGCTCGGCCGGGTCCTTGCGCAGCAGTCCGGCCACCACCGGTGCGAGCGGTCCCGCGTGGCGCGCGGTCGGTGGCGGTTCGGTGACCAGCGCGGTGAGACTCATCAGGCTGGACGGCCGGGCGTACGGCGACTGGCCCTCGACCGCGGCGTAGAGGGTCGCGCCGAGCGACCAGAAGTCCCCCTCGGGACCCACGGTGCCGCGCATGGCCCGCTCCGGCGAGACGTACGCGGGCGAGCCGAGCACCACACCGCTGAGCGTGAGGTTCACGTCCTCGACGGCGGTGGCCAGGCCGAAGTCGGTGAGCACGATCCGGCCGTCCGCGCCGAGCAGGATGTTCGCGGGTTTGACGTCGCGGTGCATGATGCCGGCGCGGTGGGCGGCGCGGAGCGCACCGAGCACTGCCAGCCCGATGGCGGCCGCCCGCACCGGTGGGATCGGACCATCGGTGCTGATGGCGTCGTGCAGCGAACGGGACGGCACGTACTCCATCACGATCTGCGGGTCACCGTCGGCGCTCAGCAGCACGTCGAAGACCCGGACGACGTTGACGTGGTCGAGCCGCGCGATCGCCCGGGCCTCCCGAAGTGACCGGATCCGCAATTCCTGTCGCGCCTCATTGGTCAGGCCGGGCGGTGGAACGATTTCCTTGATGGCGACGTCGCGTTGCAGCATTCGGTCGCGGGCTTTCCACACTCGACCCATTCCGCCCTGGCCGAGGAGCCCCACGACGTCATACCGATCGGTAACAAGTAGCGGTAGCATCTGCGGCACCCGGAGAGGCTACCTGGCAGGCCGTGCGACCAATTGTGGCGGTCGAAAAAGGGCGCTTATGTGATCCGCCTCATTACCGCCGGGAGAACGGCCATTCCGGCGCCCGGCACACCATCGGTCAGCCAGGAATTGGTCCATTGTTCACAGTGGCCACCCGCACCGTCGCTGCCGCGTCAGCCGATGTCGGCCAACCGTGGCAGCACCTCGCCACCGAGCCGCTCGGCGAACTCGACAGGGTGCCGATCCGGGGTCACCTGCACCTCGGTCACCCCGAGTGCCGCGTAGTCGGAGACCTCGGCGAGGAACGCGTCGGTGTCGTCGAGCGGCGACCGCGAGGCGACCACTGTCTTCTCGATCGCGTCGTAGTCGCGGCCCTCGGCGGCGCAGTGCCCGCGCAGCACGTCCAGCTTGCGCGCCACGTCGTCGATGCCACCGCGACCGAACAGGTTGCAGGCGTCGGCATAGCGCGCCACCAGCAGCAACGTCTTCTTCTCGCCCCCACCGCCGATCATGATGGGCGGGTGCGGACGACGCAACGGCTGCGGCGAGTTGATGGTCTCGGCGAGCTGGTAGTGCCGTCCGTCGAACGGGCCGTCGTCGTCGCTCCACATCTGCAGGCAGATGCGCAGCGTCTCCTCCAGCCGCTCGAACCGCTCGGCCACCGGGACCACCGGCACGCCCAGCCCGAGCTGCTCACGCTCGTACCAGGAGGCGCCGATGCCGAGGCGGGCCCGGCCGCCGGAGAGCACGTCGAGGGTCGTCACGGTCTTGGCCAGCAGCCCCGGGTACCGGTACATCACCCCGGTGACAAGCACACCAAGCGTCATCCGCTGGGTCTTCGCCGCAACGTAGGCCAGCGTGGTGTACGCCTCCAGCATCGGCTCCTCGGCGGCGAACACCGCGTCCATCTGGAAGAAGTGGTCCATCACCGTGAACGAGGCGACGCCGGCCTGCTCGGCGGTGGTCGCCGCCTGCGCCAGGGTCGGGGCGATCGCGGTCGGATCGGCCGGGGTCGAGTAGTTCCAGTAGTGCAGTCCGAGCTTCATGTTCGGCACCTCCGCAACGAGCCTAGGGGACGTCTGGCGACCTGTCTCAGAAGCAGTAGGTGAGGCCGTCCAGGGCAGCGACCGGCACTGTCGCGCACCGGGCGGGCACCGTCACCGCCTGCCGGTGCCGGTCGCGTCCATTACCGGTTCATGACAATTCGTGGACCACGCGCGGATATCCGGCTGGCAGCTTCTGCTGAGTGATCCAACAGTTGTCTCCCCCCGAGTCCCGGTCCGCCGAAATGCGCCCCGAGGCGACGCACGTCCGGTTTCGCCGACGGTACCGGACCGGGACCGTCACCGTCGCGCGGCAGTCCCCGCGCGCACAGTGGGCCGACGCGGCGAAGGGCGTCTGCATCATCCTCGTCGTCCTGTGGCACGTCGTGGTGAAGGACTACCTACAGATCGACTGGCACGTCGGCGTACCGGTGCCGGGGCTGTGGGGGACGCTCGGCGAGCAGTTCCTGCCGCTGCGGATGCCGCTGTTCTTCACCATCTCGGGCCTGTTCGCGGCGAACGCCGTCACCCGGCCGTGGCGGGTCGTGGCCGGCAGCCGCATCGCCGGGTTCCTCTACCTGTACGTCGTCTGGCTGCTGATCCACACCGCGGTACTCGCCGCCGCGCCGCAACTGCCTACCGACCGCGCCACCTCGCCCCTCGGCCTGCTGGAGCAGCTCACCATCACGCCGTCCAACCTCTGGTACCTGTACGCGCTGGCGCTGTACTTCACAGTCGCCAAGGCGACCCGCCGGGTGCCCCGGGCACTGGTCCTGGTACCCGCCGGAGCGTTGTCCGCGATCGCCGCCGCCGGCCTGCTCGACACCCCAGGCAACCGGGCCGGCCTCTACCAGAACCTGGTCTTCTTCCTCGCCGGCCTGGCCCTGCGGCCGCAGATCGAGCGGTGGGCGGCCACCGCCAGCACACGCCGCCTCGGGTGGACCTCGGGCGCCTACGCGCTCGCGCTCACCGCCATGGCGGCGGCCGGCGCCCAACAGTGGTTCGGCGTATGGACGGCGGTCTCCGTACTGGCAGTGATCTTCGGCATAACCGCCGCCGCACGGCTGGCCCGGTGGTCGGCACTCAGCAAACCGCTGGTTAGGCTCGGCCGCATCACACTGCCGATCTACGTCATCCACATGCCGGTCCTGGCCCTGCTGCACCGGCTGTTGCTGGTACCGGTTTCCGGGCTGGACCGGTCCGCCCAGGCCCTGATCGTCCTCGGTTATCCGATTCTGCTGAGCGCACTGGTGATCGGTCTGAGCCTGGCCGTCCACCGCGGGCTGTTGGCGGTACGCGCACCCTGGCTGTTCGCGCTCCCCGGCTCCCGCCGGGCGGAGGCGGCCGGATGAGCGCCCTGGCCGAGGCGGTTGTCGACCTCGATGCGATCGCCGACAACGTGCGGGCCATCGCCTCGATCACCGGCACCGACCTGATGGCGGTGGTGAAGGCGGACGGGTTCGGTCACGGCGCGGCGCAGGTGGCCCGGGCCGCGTTACGCGCCGGCGCCCGCTGGCTGGGGGTGACCTCGGTGGCCGAGGCGCTGACCCTGCGGGCGGCGGGGGTGACCGCCCCCACGTTGAGCTGGCTGCACCGGCCGAACGACGACTTCGGGGCGTTGATCGCGGCGGGCGTCGACGTCGGGGTGTCGACCACGACGCACCTGCACGCCGTCGTCGACGCGGTGCACCTGCACGGCGTGCCGGCGATGGTGCAGCTCAAGGCGGACACCGGCCTGTCCCGCAACGGGGCCGCCGGGGAGGACTGGCCGGAATTGGTGGGTTGGGCCCGCAAGTACGAGCGGGAGGGCGCGATCCGGGTGCGCGGGGTGTGGTCCCACCTCATCGACGCGGACCTGCCGGGCGCCCCCGCCCTGAACCGGCAGGTGGCGACCTTCGAGGAGGCGTTGCGGGTGAGCCGCGTGGCCGGCCTCGACCCGGACCTGGTGCATCTGGCCAACTCGGCGGCCGCGCTGTCCGCGCCGCACACCCGCTTCGACCTCTGCCGGATCGGGATCGCGCTGTACGGCGTGGACCCGTTCGGGGCGAGCGGTCCGGGCGAGTTCGCGCTGACCGCCGCGATGACGTTGCGCACGAGTGTGGTCAACGTCAAACGGGTGCCCGCCGGTACGAGCGTCTCCTACGGTCCCGAGCACGTCACCGACGCGCCGACCACGCTGGCGCTGCTGCCGCTCGGCTACGCCGACGGGTTGCCCCGCGCCACCGGCGGTCGCGGTGAGGTGTGGCTCGGCGGCCGACGGTGCCCCATCGTCGGACGCGTCGCCATGGACCAGTGCGTGGTCGACGCCGGGGACCTGCCGGTGACGATCGGCGACCCGGTAGTGGTCTTCGGCCCGGCCGACGGCGACCAGGACCCACCGACGGTCGTCGAGTGGGCCCGCTGGGCCGACACCAACCCGCACGAGATCTTGACCGGGATCGGGCCCCGGGTGGCCCGCGACCACCTCCACGAAAGGGCACGGAATTCATGACGACCCGACTGGCAGTGCTGTACGGCGGGCAGAGCGGCGAGCACGAGGTGTCCCGCCGCTCGGCGGAGAGCATCCTCGCCAACCTGGACCGGGAGCGCTACGAGGTCACCGAGGTGCTCATCGACCGCGACGGCGGATGGCATGTCGGCGGTCGCCCGACGACACTCCCCCAGGCGCTGCGGGTGCTGCGTACCCAGGACGTGGTGTTCCCGGCCCTGCACGGCCCGTACGGCGAGGACGGCACGGTGGCCTCCCTGCTGGAATGGCTCGGCGTGCCGTACGTCGGCAACGGTGTCTTCGCCAGCGCCGCCGGCATGGACAAGGGTGTCACCAAGCGGCTGCTCGCGGCGGAGGGCCTGCGGGTCAGCCCGGGGGTGACCCTGCGTCCCGGCGAGGAGTTGTCGGCCGCCGACCGGCAACGGCTGGACCTACCGGTCTTCGTCAAGCCGGCGCGGGCCGGCTCCAGCCTGGGCGTGGTCAAGGTGGCCGAGTGGGCGGGCGTACCCGCCGCGCTGGAGCAGGCCCGTCAGGTCGACCCGAAGGTGCTCGTCGAGCAGGGTGCGCGCGGGCGTGAGATCGACGTGGCAGTCCTCCAACATCCGGACGGGCGGGTGCAGGCCGGCCCGCCGCTGGAGATCCGGGTGACCGGTCCCGGCTTCTTCGACTACGACGCCAAGTACGACGGAGGGGCGGCCTTCCAGATCCCCGCCCCGCTCGACGCGGCGACCACCGAGGTGCTCCAGGACCGGGCGATCCGCGCCTTCCGCGCCCTCGACTGCCGTGGGCTGCTCCGGGTCGACTTCTTCCTGCCCGCCGAGGGGTCGCCCGAGCCCATCGTCAACGAGGTCAACACGTTCCCCGGCTTCACCGCCGCGTCACAGTTCCCGCAGATCTGGGCGCAGGCCGGTCTCGGATTCGCCGCGCTCATCGACATCCTGATCGCCGGTGCGCTCGTCGACGAGGACCGGGGCCGCCACACCGGGCTGCCCCGGCAGGCGGGACCGGCCAACCTGGTGGGCAGTGGTGGTCAGCGCCCGGTCATCTGATCGGGCACGGCCGGGCCGGCCGGGCCCCGTCGGACCCGGTGATGGTGACCGGGGTGAAGCTCTCCGCCAGGCCGGACCGGGCGGCGGCGTCGGCCGCCGTGCAGATGATCTGGTCCGCCGCCCTCGACGTCAGGGCCCGCGCCGGGCCGGTCGTCCGCACCGTGAGGCCAGCGGACCGGCCGGCCACGGACGTCACAGTGACGGGGTCGAACCCGGCCGGCACCTCGCTCGTGAAACCCTGGCCGCGTTCGTTCTGCTGCGGACCGGCCGCGAGCAGGGCGAGCGTGGTGGCGGGCGAGGAGTCCTCCGACTGCGGGCGGAGGACCGGCACGAGTGCGCCCTGCGCGAGCAGGTAGAGCGTGCTGCCCTGGGCCGGGCCGCTGACCGCGGGCCGACCGGTGATGACCTCACTGGGCCGTACCCCGCAGCCGCCCGAGGCGAGCAGCGTGAGCAGCACGCCACCGGCGAGCAGCACGCGCCTGGTCATCGGGCACCTGCGGCGTCCGCCGGGTCGCGGGGCAGGCGCACTGTGAACACCGCGCCGCCACCGGCGGCGTTGGACGCCACCAGACTCCCCCGCCGTTCGCCGTGCTGGTGCAGGCGGGCGTTCTCCCAGGAGATGGCGAGGCCGAGACCACTGCCCTCGGAGCGGGTCCGCGCGGTGTCGGCCTTGTAGAACCGGTCGAACACGTGCGGCAGGACCGCCGGGTCCAGGCCCGGCCCCTGGTCGGCGACCTCGATGGTGACCCAGTCCGCGTCCGCGCGCAGGCGTATCGACACCGGCTCGGCACCGTGCCGGAAGGCGTTGCCGACCAGATTGGCGACGATGACGTCCAGCCGACGGGGATCGAGTCGGACCACGATCGCGGGGGGCAGGTCGGCCCGTACCCGGTCGAGCCAACCCCGGATCCGCAGGGTCGCGGTCACCGCCGCGGCCACGTCCACGTCGTCGAGGGCGAGCCGTGCGGTGCCGGAGTCGAACCGGCTGACCTCGATGAGGTCGTTCACCAGTTGGGTGAGGTTCTGCGTCTCCCGACTGACCAGCCGGGCGGCCCGGCCCGCGTCGCCGGGCAGGTGCTCCGCCTCCTCGTCGAGCACGTCGGTGACAGCCGTCATCGCCGCCAGTGGCGTACGGAGTTCGTGCGAGACGTCGGCCACGAAGCGGCGGGCGTCGGACTCCATCCGCCGCAGCTCCCCGACCTGCCGTTCCAGCGTCCCGGCGGTGTCGTTGAAGGTCCGCGCCACGTCCGCGAGCTCGTCGGCGCCCCGGACGGTCAGCCGGGTACTCAGGTCGCCCTCGCCGAGGCGGCGGGCCGCCCGGCCCAGGTCGCGGACGGGTCGCAGCACACCGCGGGCGGCCAGCAGGGCCAGCAGGACGGCGAGGACCAGGGACAGCCCGCCGGTCTGCCAGGCCCGGGTGGCGAGCCGGTTGACGCTCTGCTGCTCGGGCACCAGGCTGCGCACCGAGTAGACCTCCAGCCCGGACGGCCGGGTCGTACCGCCGGACGCGTCGAGCGCCAACTGGGTGCCGATGAGCAGCCAGGGCTGTCCGTCGAGCGATACCCGTTGCCAGGCGATCCGGCCGTCGCCGACCTCCCGACGCAGCTCGGGGGTGAGCGGGTCGGCGATCTCCCGGCTGCCCTGGGACCGCATGTCGCGGTAGACGACCACCGCGAAGCCCTGCCGGTCGGAGAGCCGCTGGGCCAGCAGGTCCAGGTCGTTCTGGGTCGGTGGGAGCTGGAAGATCGGGTAGACCTTGGTGAGTTGGTCGGTGAGCGACGCGACAGCGGCGTCCTGCGCCTGTTGCAGGATGACGGTCCGGGCCTGGATGTAGCTGCCGCTGGCCACGGCCGCCGTGGTCGTCACGCCCAGCAGCGCGAAGGTCAGGAGCAGCCGGACCCGCAGGCCCAGAAGTCGGGCGCCGGCCCAGCGCCACCGGGTCACAGCGGCCCGAACCGGTATCCGAAACCGCGCACGGTCTGGATGAACAGCGGCGCTGACGAGTCGGCCTCGATCTTGGCACGCAGCCGCTGGACGCACGCGTCCACGAGTCGGGAGTCCCCGAGATACCCGTGTTCCCACACGGCCTCCAGCAGTTGCTGGCGGCTGAGCACCTGGCCCGGCGTCTGCGAGAGTTCGAGCAGCAGGCGCAACTCGGTCGGGGCCAGGCCGACCGGCGTCCCGTCCCTGCTCACCACAAGCGCGGCCCGGTCGATGGTCAGCGGGCCGTACTGCTCCACACCGGCGCGTTCGCCGGCGGGACGCCGCGACTCGCCACCGATGCGTCGGAGCACCGCGCGGATCCGCGCCTCGAGCACCCGGGCCTGCACGGGTTTGACCACGTAGTCGTCGGCGCCGGCCTCCAGGCCCGCCACCACGTCCATGTCGTCGTTACGGGCGGTGAGCATGATGATCGGCAGGTCGCCGAGCTGCCGGATTCGGCGGCACACCTCGAACCCGTCCATCCCGGGCAGCATGAGGTCGAGGACCACGACGTCGGACGAGGTCGTGCGCAGCCGGTCCAACCCCTGCTCACCGGTTCCCACGGCATGCACTGTGTGGCCCTGTCGGGTGAGCGCCAGTTGCAGTCCGTCGCGCACCGTCTGGTGGTCTTCGATAAGCAGCACCTGGGACATGTCGTCAAGTATCCCATCATGAGATCTTTTGCGACCCGGTCGACGGCCCTGGCCGGGCGGGAAGCGGAGAAGCGAAATCAGTGGCCCTTACCAGGAACACCACAGCACCCACCAGGACCATCGTCACCGCGCCGGCCACCATGATGGCGACGAGCGCGCCGCGCTGCACCGACGCGGCCAACTCGGGCCCGACCACCACCAGGGCCCAGAGCAGCACGAGGGGACCAGCCGCCGCCCCGGCCAGCCCACCCCACCGACTGCCGCCAGCCGGCCGGCCGGCAGCGCCCCGCTCACCCCGGGCCACCAGGGCCGCCGCGGCCAGGCAGAACAACGCCACCCCCAGCAGTACGCCGCCGAGCGCGTCACTGAACCGGTGCCAACCCGCGATCATCGTCGCCGCCGCGACCACCGTGACCCCCGCCGCACCTGGCACCGTTAGCCAACGCCGGGCCCACCCGGGCAGGACCAGCATGAACGCCAGCAGCAGCGCCGTCGCCGCCGCGACGTGGCCGCTCGGGAAACTGTTGTGGGTTGTCGAACTCCCGATCCCGAGATCCGGGCGGGGCAGCGCCGACTTCACCGCGCCGGCCACCACCACCGCGCAGAGGACCAGGCCGACCCCGACGACACCCGGCACCAGCCGTCCGCGCAGCGCACCCACAAGCAGCACCGCGCCGAGCAGGGCGGCGAGCAGTGTCGGGCGGCCGAAGGTGGCGAGCACGGCGTTGGCCGGCCCCACCAGGGTGGTTTGCTGCTCGTACCCGCCGCCCCGCTCGGCGGGCGGTAGCAGCGCGCCGTCCCACCACTGACCCGGGTACGTCCGCACGAAGAGGAGAGCCGTGAGGGCCAGCGCGAGCAGGCCGCACAGCGACGCCGCGAGCAGCCGCAGACCCAGCGGCACCGCCGGGTGGGGGCGTGCCAGCGGTCGCGTCGGCTGCGGGCCGGGCGTCGACCGCCCGACGGGGTACGACGATCCGATGGACATGACGACCATGCTCACCCCGCCAGGTCCGTACGGCGTGCGCGGATTGTCATGGTTCTGTCACAACTGCCTCCGGACCGTCGGAGACGAGCTGGCGACCCCTGCGACGTGGTCGAATTCGTCCGCGTGCATGCGACGATGTTTTACTCTGCCGGGATCAGCCACCACTAGGGTCAGGACGCCGATCGATGCGTGCGTCGACGGTGCGAAAAATCCATCCGGAGTGAGTTGGGGAACCGGAAGGGGTTGGGGGAATGCAGGAAATCCCTGTCGCGAGTCTGGTCATCGGCATCGCGTCGTCGCCGGCCGAACGCCGGCAGTTGGCCCGACTACTCGGCGGAAGTGACGCCTTTCTGATCGTCTCGACCGTCGACCAGGCGCGGGAGTTCCTCGGGGTGGTCGACGCGCCGCCCTTGCCGACTCCCCCGGTCACCGGCGTACTCGCCGAGGTGGCGCCGAGCCCACCACCACCACCGCCGCCACCACCGGAGCTGAGCGTCGACTCCGACCGGCGGGTGCTGCGGTGGCGCGACCAGGAGATCGACCTGACCCGGCTGGAGCACGACGTCCTGCTGTGCCTGGTGCACGCCCCCGGGCAGATCTGGACCTACGAGCGCCTGCACCTCGAGGTCTGGGGCAACCGGCACCTCGGTCGCGGCTCCGACATGCACTCGGTGGTCCGCCGGGTGCGTGGCAAGCTCGCCCGGCTGAACGCCGCGGCGACGATCCACTCGGTGCGCGGGGTCGGCTTCCGGCTCGCCCCGGTCTGATCCGCCGGACGCGTTCCGGCCCGCCTGGTCGGTGACCAGGCGGGCCGGACGTGGTCGCTACCGCTCGGGTGTCAGCACCGGATCGGCGCCAACCCGAAGTTCTCCACTGTGGGAGTGGTGGTGTTGACCTTCGTCTGCCGGGTCTGCGGCTTCCAGCCGTCCTTGGCGACGATCATCGTGATCGGGTTGTTGCGGCGGTCCACCCAGTAGGCGTACTTACCCTCGGCGTCGGTGGCGAAGGTGAACGACGACGCCCACGAGTCGACCTGGACGACCGCGCCGGTGAGCGGCGAGGTCGCACCCTGGCAACTGGTGCCGGTGACCGTACCCATCAGCTTGCCCCAGGTCTTCGGGGGGTTGACGGTCATGGTCACCGCGACCGGCGCGACCGAGTACGGCGTGTTCTCGGTGATCGCGACCGAGCCGGAGTAGGTGCCGGGCTGGTCCACGTTCGCCGTCATCGTGACGGTGACGGTGACCTTCGCACCCGGGGCGAGGGTGACCGCCGACTTGTCGATGGCCAGCCAGCTGACGTCGGCCGCCGCCTCGGAGCAGCCCTCGAAGCCGGGCAGCACCTCACTGTCCGGGGCCGCGTCGAAGCTGCCGGACGAGCCGCCGATCTTGTAGAAGCCACACGCCGCCCCGCCCCGGTAACGCGGCGTGTTGGCGTTCGGCAGGTTCGACCACGAAGCCGTGGCCGGGTCGAAGGCGAAGCCCGCGTTGCTGATGGCCCCGCCCTGCGAACCACCGACGACCAGGAGCTTGCCGTTGGCCACGGCGTACGAGCTGGCCCAGTTGTCGCTCGGCGCGTCGGCGATAGTGGACCAGGTGTTGGCGCCCGGGTCGTAGGCGTAGCTCGACTTCTGCGCGGCGGCCCCGTCGTTGCCGCCGGTGCAGTAGAGGATGCCGTCGATTCCACCGCAGGAGGCGAACGCCACAGACTTCGGGTAGTTGGCGAGCGTCTCCCAGGTGTCGCTGCCCGGGTCGTACCGGACGACGCTGTTCGACATCGGCGTGCAGCTCGCTGTGGTGCAGCCGCCGATGGCGTACAACTTGCCGTTGACCACTGCCTGACCGGCAGCCGACCGCGGCGCCGGGTTGTCGGCCAGCTCCGTCCAGGCGTTGGCCGCCGGGCTGTACGACCAGGTGGCCGAGTCCGGACCCTCGTCGCCCCAACCACCGGTGACGATGATCTTCCCGTCCACGACGCCCGCCGTCACCGCGTTGCGGGCACCGGGCAGGTCGGCGATCGCGGTCCAGGTCTGCGCGACCGGGTCGTAGGCGTAGTTCTTCGTGGTGGAGGCGCTGCCGTCCCCGCCACCGAGCGAATACACCTTGCCGTCCAGGCTGACCACCCGGTTGTCCATGATCGTGGACGGATAGTCGGCGATGTCGGTCCACGGTGCCGCCTGCGGGCCGACCGCGGCGGTGGCCGCCTTGGCATGCTTGCTCGACGCCTTCGCGGCGAAGGACGTCGGGGCGTTGATCCGCTGCGCCGGGGCGCCGGAGCCACCGAGCACCTGCTGCCGGGTGACGGTGGACCCGTCCGCCCGCAGGAGCGCGAACCCGTTGTCCCGCTCACCGAACTTGACCTCGACCGGCGCCCCACCGGTGTTGGTCACCGTGAACGTCTTGCTGGCCTTGCCGCTCGGCATCTGCAGCGTGGCGTTCAGCTGCGTCGGCGTCACCGACAGCCGGCCGGCCGCGAGCTGGAAGTTCGCGGCGGTCGCCCAGTCGGCCTCGACGTCGACCTGCTTGGTCTGGCTGACGTAGTTGCCGGCGGTCGCGGTGAACGGGTGCGTGCCGGTGAGCGTCGAGTAGATCCAGTAGAAGCCGTCGGCCAACTCCGGGTCGTCCGGGGTCGCCACGGTGACGGCCTTCTCGGCGGGCCGGTCCTTGCTGGTGACTGTCGCGCCGTTGACGTAGCTGTTGTCGTTCTTGTCGCGGACGTTGCCGACGACCAGACCACCGTCGACCGGCACGCAGAGGATCTGGCTGCCGATCAGGACGTTGTCGACCTCCCACCACCACTCGTACGAGGCGTCGTAGTAGTGGAACCGGACCTGCACCTTCGCCTGGCCGGCCGCCTGCGGGATCGGGATCTCGGTCAGCTTCGGGCCCCGGACGTCGGTCTCCTGGCGGAGCACGTTGGTCCAGGTGGCGCCACCGTCGATGCTCAGGTCGACATCCGCCGTGTCGTCGTTGAGCTGGTTGAAGTCCTGGTTGAACCGGATCACCGGGGCCGGCACGCCGGTCAGGTCGACCACCGGGCTGACCAGGGAGGTGTCCTGGCTGGTGCCCGCGCCGTAGTCGTCGCTGTCGATCATCGCGAAGTTGCCGCTGCCGCCGGTCAGGTTGCCCCGGTCGCCGTCGTCGGTGAACTTCCAGACCTGACCGCTGCCCGCGTTGTCGACGACCGTCCAGCCCGGCGGCGTGGTGGTGCCGTCGAAGGACTCGTACTCACCGTCGGAGCCGAACGTGTAGCCGGGCGCCGTGGTGCAGGTGCTGGGGTCCACCGGCACCGCGACGTTCACCGTGGTGTTGCCCGAGCCGACAGCGACCTGCTTGGTGACGGTCTGGTAGCCCGGGTACTGCGACTCGTACTTCAGGGTGTAGGTCTGCCCGGCGGGCAGCTTGAGGCTGTAACGGCCGTTCGCCGGCGTGGTGTAGTCGTAGACGCCGGACACTCCCGTCACTGTCACCTTCGCGTACAACGGCCAGCCGTGGCCGGAGCCGTCGGTGACCGCTCCGGTGACGTTCACACTCGGCACCGGCGTGAGCGCGACGTTGAGCGTCGTGGTCGCGGCCTTGCTGACCGTCGCCGGCTTCGTGGTGCTGCCGTAGCCGAACGCCGCCACGGTGACCTGGTAGTCGCCGGTGGGCAGCTGGGTGGAGAACGTGCCGTCGGCGCCGGTGCTCACCTCACGTGCGGTCGGGCCGGTGAGCGTCACCGTCGCCCCGGCGATCGGGGCGCCGGTGGCCGCGTCGGTGACCGTGCCGGCCAGGGTGCCGATGTCGCCGGTCGGCGCGGCGGTGAGCAGCGCGAGGGCGTCCAGTCGGCCTTCGCCGTAGACGTTGTTGTCGGCCGCGGTGCCGCCGCACTGGCCGTCGGCCTTGTCGATCGCGGTGCCGTTGAGCAGCGCACGGGTGCCGTCGATGTCACCGATGAGCGACGGGGCCGCCGAGTACAGCAGCGCTATCGCACCCGCGAGGTGCGGTGCGGCCATCGAGGTACCGCTGATGCTTCCGTAGGCGTTGCCCGGGATGCTCGACCTGACGTTCACGCCGGGGGCCGAGATGTTCGGCTTGATCTCGCCGTTCTGCCCGGTGCCCCGGGCGGAGAAGCCGGCGATGTTGTTGTTGACGTCGTACGCGCCGGTCGAGTAGTTGCTGGCGAGGCTGCCGGGCGAGCCGCTGGTCTGGCACGCCGGCCCGCTGTTGCCGTTGGACCAGACGCCGAAGATCCCGGACGCGGCCCAGGCGTCCGTCACGTCCTCCATGAACGGCTCGTTCGACGGGTCCCGGGTGCCCCACGAGTTGTTTATGACGTTCGGTCGTTTGCTCGCGTCCGCGTTCTCGCCGTTGAGGTCGAGCGGTTCGAGCATCCACTGACCGGATTCGATCAGAGCGGCGTCGCTGGGGCAGCAACCGTTCGCCGCGATCCACCTGACTCCGGGGGCGACACCGATCTGGTTCGCGCCGTCGGAGCCGGCCATGGTGCCCATCGTGTGCGTGCCGTGGCCGTCGTCGTCGCAGGGGCCGGCGTCGCAGGTGCCGGCGGCGTCGAACCAGTTGTAGTTGTGGTCGAACGTCCCGTCGCCGTTGTTGCCGCGGTAGGAGTTGACCAGCGCCGGGTGGTCGAACTGGACCCCGCTGTCGATGCTCGCGACGGTGATGCCCTCGCCCCTGACGCCGAACTGGGACCAGACGTCGTCGGCGTTGATGTTGGCGACGCCCCACTCCAGGGCGTTCACGGTGTGCTCGTCGGTACCCTTGATCGCCTCGGGCACCTTGTAGGTGACCGGGGCGTACAGGCCCTCGACCTCGGCGTGGCCTGCGAACTTCTGCGCCATCGCCAGCGAGCCGCTGTTCACCTTGATCGCGTTGGTGGCCCAGAAGGTCTGGTACTTCGCACCCGAGCTGTCGAGGTCGGCCCGGATCTTGCCCTGGCTCGCCGCGGCGGTCTTGCGCAGCGCGTCCGCCACCGCGGTACCGCGCTTCGACCAGTCCTTGATGGCGCTGGCCTTGCTCAGGTCCGCCCGGTCCTTGAACCGGATCCAGAAGTCCCCTTCACTCTTGGCCTGGAGCTGTTTGGTGAGCTCCGGTCGGATCTTGTCCCCCGCCCCGGTCGCCCCGGTCGGGGCGGCCTGCGCGCCCGAGCCGATGGCGGCCAGGCAGGTGGCGGCGAGGATCGTCGCCGCCCCGGCGCTGACCAGTGATCTGGCCGCGCGTCCCCATTGTGGACGTCTGAACATCGGTGCTGCCTCCCTCAGAACGACCCAGGGTGTCAATGGGCCATGGTGGACCTCCCCCATGCACCGCGCGGGTCACGCCGGTTGCCCGACTGGACACTATGATCGAGAAGAACGGACGATCAAGAACTTGCCGTGAGCAACTTGTCGCTAAGAGTTGCCCCGCTGACGACGCGCTTGCCAATCATTGTCAGGACCATGACGATAGCCGGGCAGGGATGCCCATCGATCCCGGGCGGTGCTGTGGCCGAGGACGACGAGGCGACATTGAGTCGGGGTGATCCGGCCGACGAGCCGTTCCCGCTGCTGATCGCGGTGACCTCGTCGCCGGCCGAACGGATCCGGCTCGCCGAACGCCTCGACGGCATCGCACCGCTGCTACTGGTGGCCGACCTCGACGAGCTACGCCGACTGATCGCCGCGCCGCAGCGGCTGGCCCCCGCGTCGTCCTCGCCGGCGCCGGCCGCCGCGAGCGGAACCAACTCCGCGCTGGTGATCGACTCCGCCCGGTCCGTCGCCCGCCACCGGGATCGCGAGGTCGACCTCACCCGACTGGAACACGACCTGCTGATCTGCCTGACCACCGAACCGGTCCGGGTCTGGAGCTACGCCGACCTGCACCGGTCGGTCTGGCGCGACGAGGGGCGCGAGCGCAAGGCGGACGTGCAGTCCCTGGTGAAGCGGCTGCGGCGCAAGCTGCACGACCTCGACACCGGAGCCAGCATCGAAGCGGTACGCGGGGTCGGGTTGCGGCTCACCGATCGTCGGCATCCGCGCGTCGAAAGGGCCTGACGCCTGCCTGATGTGGGCAGCCCGCACCCGCGGCGAGTGAGCTCACCGGGGGGCGGCGTTGGGGGGCGGCCGGGGACGGCGCGCCCTCATGCCGTACCACCGAGCGACGACGGGTCAGATCAGCCCGGCCCGGGCCCACAGCAGACGCCCCGGCCCGGCCACCAGGCCGACGTCCGCCAGGTTGGCGTGCACCCGCGCCGCCGACCAGCGCAGGGTGGCACGCCAGTGCGGGTTGGCCCGGGCAGCGGCACGACCGACCGCCGGCGCGATGCCCACCGCCGCGTACACGTCGGGATGGACCAGGCGGTTGGCGATCGTGTAGGCGGCGCGACCAACCAACAGCCGGGCGTACGCCAGGCCCGCCGGGCCGGTGGCCGCCACCGCGGCGGCCAGTTCCTCGCGGGCGAACCGGACGTGTCGCGCCTCCTCCACCACATGGATGCGGCAGACCATCCGGATGAGCGGCTGGAGCGACTCGTCCGCCATGATCT
The DNA here is from genome assembly GCF_040649135.1 of Micromonospora sp. NPDC049047. Taxonomy (NCBI): domain Bacteria; kingdom Bacillati; phylum Actinomycetota; class Actinomycetes; order Micromonosporales; family Micromonosporaceae; genus Micromonospora; species Micromonospora sp. NPDC049047. The sequence goes on along the minus strand of NZ_JBEZEY010000001.1, from coordinate 87,460 downwards.
CGCGCTGGAACGCGTCGAGGATCTCCTCCGCGATGAGGATCGCCGCGTACATCCGGGGGCCGCTGGCGGTGGTCTTGAGAAAGCGCCCGAGGTGGTGGTCCACAGTGCTCGCGCGGTAGACCGGACAGCCCATCGCCTCGATCAGCCGGCCGAACATGATGGAGTGCCGGCACTCGTCGGCGACCTCGGTCAACGCGTACTGGGCCTGTCGACTGGTCGGGTCGGCGCGGTAGTACTCCCGGATCAGCATCTGCATGAGGATCGTCTCGAACCACAGCCCGGCGCTGGCCGCGCTGGCCACCTCGTGCTTGGTGAGCGCGACGCGCTGCTCCTCGCTGAGCTGCTCCCACAGCGGCGTGCCGTAGAGGCTGCTGCGCTGCGGCGGGAGCCAGTAGGCGCCGGGGGTGTGCGGGGCGTCCCAGTCGATCTCGACGGTGGGGTCGTAGCTGGTCCGCAGTGAGGACGTGAGTAGTCGCTCGGCGACCGCCGCACGCCCGGTTTCCTCCGGTGCGGCCTCCATGGCTCCTCCATATTGACGTGACGACCAGTAACTGTTACGAGTAGTAGCATGCAATCGCCGCTCACTGATGTCAATGCAGCCGACCCGCCGGCCACGCCCCCCGACGGAGGCCCGAGGGCGAAGGGCAACGGCCGTCGGGACCGCTGGGCGGACCATCGCGAGCAACGACGGCAGGAGTTGGTAGGGGCTGCCGTGCAGGCGCTGCTGCGCCACGGGCCGGAGGTCGACATGGAACAGGTCGCCACCACCGCGGGTGTCAGCAAACCGGTTCTGTACCGCTACTTCGCCGACAAGTCGCAGCTCTGGGTCGCGGTCAGCGAGGTGGTGGCGGCCCGGATGGTCGACGCCATCGCGCCCGCCGTCGAACAGGTCCGCGAGGAACGCGGCCTGGTCGAGGCGACGATCGACGCCTATCTGGGCGTCATCGAGTCGGAGCCGAGGCTCTACCGGTTCCTGATGCACCAGTCCGGCGACCCCGGCATCCACCAGGTGATCGCCGGCACCAGCCGGCAGGTGGCCGCCGGGCTCGCCCGGGTGATCGGCGACCGGCTCCGCACGCTGGGCCTGGACGCCGGCCCCGCCGAGCCCTGGGCGTACGGCCTCGTGGGTTTCGTGCAGGCGGTCGGCGACTGGTGGACCACGCACGGCCAGCCGATCAGCCGGGCCGCCCTCACCGACTACCTGACCACCCTGCTGTGGAGCGGCATCGAGGGGGTACGGGCCAGCGCCGACCTGCCACCCGAGCTCACCCGTGCCCACGAGCGGATCGTGCCGTGAGCTACCACGGCCCGGCGGGGGTCGAGGGCACACCGGTCCGGGTGCACCTCAGCGGACGGTGGGAGCCGGTCGACGGCCGCTTCCACTGGGGCGGGCGGATCGAACCCGAGCCACGGGTGGCCCACCTGCTGCGCTCCGGCCGGCGCGACGTCGAGGTGCGCATCGCCGACCGCGTCCGGGCCGCCCGACTTGCCGAGGTCGACCCGTGGGGCGGCGTACGCATCACCGGCGTGGGCGATCCGCCCTGGCCGTCCGTGGCCGACCCGACTTCCGCGCCCGAGCTCACGGAGGGGTGAATGGAGACAGACATCGCCATCATCGGCGCCGGCTTCGGTGGCCTGGGCGCCGCCATCCGCCTCCAACGGGCCGGCTTCACCGACTTCCTCGTCTTCGACAGGGGTGAGGACGTCGGCGGCACCTGGCGGGACAACACCTACCCGGGCTGCGCCTGCGACGTCCCGTCGCACCTCTACTCGTTCTCCTTCGCCCCCAACCCCCGCTGGTCGAACACGTTCTCCGGTCAGCCGGAGATCTGGGACTACCTGCGTGGCTGCGTCGACCGTTTCGGCATACGTCCGAGGTTGCGGTTGCGCCACGAGGTGCACGAGGCGAGGTGGGACGACAAGCGCCAACGCTGGCTGCTGCGCACCTCCGGCGGCGACCACAGCGCCCGCGTCCTGATCTGTGCCACCGGCCCACTCAGCGACCCGGCCATCCCCGACCTGCCCGGGATCGACGGGTTCGCCGGCACGGTGTTCCACTCCGCGCGGTGGCGGCACGACCATGACCTGACCGGTCGGCGCGTCGCGGTGATCGGCACCGGCGCCTCGGCCGTCCAGTTCGTGCCACAGATCCAGCCGACTGTCGAGAAGCTGACGCTCTTCCAGCGCACACCCGCGTGGATCATGCCAAGGATGTCGCGCCGGATCGGCCGGGCCGAGCAGGCCGCGTTCCGCACCGTGCCCGGCGCGCAACGGGCCGCCCGGGCAGGGCTCTACCTGGTACGCGAGAGCATGGGCCTGGGCTTCCTGCACCCGGCGGTCAACCGTCTCGCCTCGCGGCTGTCCCTGCGTACGCTGCGCCGCGAGGTCACCGACCCGCACCTGCGCGACAAGCTCACCCCCCGCTACGCGATGGGCTGCAAGCGGGTGCTGATCTCCAACGACTACTGGCCGTCACTCACCCGACCGAACGTCGACGTGGTCACCGCCGGCATCGACCGGATCGTGCCGGACGGCCTGGTCACCGACGACGGCGTCCACCACCCGGCGGACACGATCATCTTCGGGACCGGCTTCCACGTCACCGACTCCCCCGTCGTGCGGCGCATTCACGGCCGGGGCGGGCGCAGCCTGGCCGAGGCGTGGACCCCCAGCATGCACGCGTACCGGGGCACGACAATCGCCGGTTTCCCCAACCTGTTCTTCCTGCTCGGCCCGAACACCGGGCTCGGGCACACCTCAGTGATCCTGATGATCGAGGCCCAGCTGCACCTGGTGGTCGCGGCCCTGCGACACCTGCGGGCCAAGGGCATCGGGGCCATCGAGCCCACGGCGCGGGCGCAACGACGCTGGACCGAACGGATCGATCAGAAGATGGACGGCACCGTCTGGCAGACCGGCTGTTCGAGCTGGTATCTCGACGCCACCGGCCGCAACACCACCATCTGGCCAGGCCTCGCCACCAGCTTCCGGATGCGGCTGCGCCGGTTCCGCCCGGCCGACTACCAGGTCGTCACGGCCGGGAACACCCCCAACGACAGGGAACGGGAGCACGCCGATGCGGTATGACCTGGCGGGCAGGACGGTGCTCATCACCGGCGCGGCGCGCGGCATCGGGGCGCAGCTGGCCCGCGCGGCCGTCGCCCGGGGCGCCCAGGTCGCCGTCGTTGGTCTGGAGGGCGACCTGCTCAGGCAGCTCGCTGCCGACCTCGACGCGCACTGGTACGAGTGTGACGTCACCGACCAGGCGGCGTTGGACGCGGCGGTGGCGTCCACCGTCGACCGCTTCGGTGGCATCGACGTCGTCGTGGCCAACGCGGGCATCGCGAACCTCGGCACCGTCGCCGTGGGACCGGTCGACGCGCTGGTCCGTACCGTCGAGGTGAACCTCTGCGGCGCGATCCGCACTGTCAGCGCGGCGCTGCCCCACGTCACCGCCGCCCGTGGCCACGTCCTGATCGTCTCGTCGGCCGCCGCCTTCACGGCGATGCCCGGGATGGCGGCCTACTGCGCGTCCAAAGCGGGTGTGGAGCAGTTCGCCAACGTGCTGCGCCTGGAGACCCGCCCACGCGGCGTCACCGTCGGCACGGCGCATCCGATCTGGATCGACACCGACCTGGTCCGCGACATCAGTGCCGACCTGGCGTCCTTCCGCACCACACTGCGCCGGTTGCCGTGGCCGCTGTCCACCGTCGTACCCGTCGAGCAGTGCGTCGAGGCCCTGCTCCACGGCATCGAACGCCGCAAACGCAAGGTGTACGTGCCCCGGGCGCTCGCCCTGGTGCAGGCGCTGCGGCCGGTGGTGCTCAGCGGCCTCTCGGACGCGTTGATCACCCGCTTCGGCGGCCAGAGCATGGTCGGCCAGATGGAAGACGAGGTACGCCAGCTCGGGCGTTCCTTCGGCAGGACGTCGGTGGGAGAGCCGAGATGAGCATTCACTTCCGACGTGCGGGCAGCGGACAGCCCCTCGTGCTCATCCACGGCATCGGTCACCGCCATCAGGCGTGGGAGCCGGTGTTCGACAGGCTCACCGCCCACCACGAGGTGATCGCGTTCGACCTGCCCGGATTCGGAAACTCTCCGGTGCCGGGCGCCGGCATGCCCGCCGACATGGCCGCCACCGTGGCCGGGATCCTGCCGGCCCTGACCGAGTGGGGCCTGGAGCGCCCGCACGTCGCCGGCTGCAGCCTCGGTGGGGCGATCGCCCTGGAGCTTGCCGCCACCGGGGCGGTCGCCTCGGCCACCGCCTTCTCCCCCGCCGGCTTCTTCACCCCGACGGAGCGCCGACGGGCGCTGGCCATCCTCCGGATGCTGCGGGCCAACTCGCGCCTGCCCGCCCCGATCATGCGAGTCGCGCTGCGCTCGGCGTACCTGCGGGCGTTGTGCTTCGCGCCGCTGATGGCCCGCCCGACACTGCTGGACGTCGAGCGGGCGCTGGGTGACGCACTCGCCCTGCGCCGGGGGCCCGGCTTCAACGCCGTGGCCCGGGCAGCCCGCGACTATCGCTTCGACTGCCTTCGGCTGTCCGATTCGACCGTGCCGGTGACCATCGGCTGGGGTGACCGCGACCGGATCTTCGGCGTCCACCAGGCCGAGCGCGCCCGGGCGGGCCTGCCGGCGGCACGGGTGGTGACGCTGCCCCGCTGTGGGCACGTGCCGATGAGCGACGATCCGGACCTGGTCGCCGGGCTCATCCTGGAGACCACCGGCGCCGCGCCCCGCACCGAACGAACGGTACGTCCGTCCCCGACCAGCGCCTCGGGTCAGAAAGATCACTTCACACGCTAAAAACTTGCAGACTGCGCAAGTTCGCTCCTAGCCTCGCTCGCGTGACCGACACCGACCACGCCGCGCCCGGGCGTCGCGACCGCAAGAAGGCGCAGACGCGGGCCGCACTGACCGCCGCCGCGCTGCGGTTGGTCGCCGAACGCGGCCTGGACCACGTGACGGTGGAGGAGATCAGCGAGGCCGCGGACGTGTCCTCGCGGACCTTCTTCAACTACTTCACCTGCAAGGACGAGGCTCTCACCGACGATCCGGCGCTCGACGGCAACCCGGCCGTGGCGCGTCTGGCGGCCGCCCCCGCGCAGGTGTCGGCGTTGCAGGCCATCCGGATCGCCCTCGACGAGGCGATCGACACGATCCAGGCCGACCGGGAGTTGTGGCGGCTGCGACTGGCGGTCATCGCCCAGAACCCCGCGCTGCTGCCCCGGCTGGTGGCCGGCAACAGCGCTACCGAGCAGGCCATGGTCGCGGTCGTCGCGACCCGCCTCGGCGTCGGCCTCGACCACGGCCACCCGCCGCTTGTCGTCGCTGTTGCCGGTGCCGCCTTCCGCACCGCGATGCTGCGCTGGGCCGCCAGCGACGACGCCCGGCCCCTGCGCGACTTCGTCGACGAGGCGTTCGCCGCGATCGCCGCCGGCCTGCCGGATCCGCCAGCCCTCTCCTGACCCGCACGTCCCCGCCCCGCCGCAACAGCCTCAGGGCCAGCCACTCCGCCACAAACCCGACAAGGGAGCGTCAATGACCACCACCATCCCGCCCGCCGACACCGCCGAGGTCGGTACGCGCATGTCGCGTCGGGAGGTTCTCCAGGCACTTTCCGGCCTGATGGTCGGCATGTTCGTGTCCATCCTCGCCTCCACGGTGGTGGCGAACGCGCTGCCGCGGATCATCGCGGATCTGAACGGCAGCCAGACCGTCTACACCTGGATCGTCACCAGTGAACTGCTCGCCATGACGGCGACGGTGCCGCTGTGGGGCAAGATGGCCGACCTGTACAGCAAGAAGCTGCTGATCCAGCTGTCGCTGGGGCTGTTCGTTGTGGGTTCGCTCATCGCGGGCTTCACGCCGAACGTCGAGGTGCTGCTGCTCAGCCGTGTCGTACAGGGCATCGGCGCCGGCGGCATGACGGCCCTGGCCACGATCGTCATGGCGGCGATGATCCCACCCCGTGAGCTGGGTCGCTACGCCGGCATCTTCGGCGCGGTCTTCGGTGTGGGCACCATCGCCGGTCCGCTGATCGGTGGCCTGCTCGTCGACACGTCGTGGTTGGGCTGGCGGTGGTGCTTCCTGATCGGCGTCCCGTTCAGCATCATTTCCATCGCCCTGCTCCAGCGCACCCTGCACCTGCCTGTCGTTCGCCGCAAGGCGACGATCGACTGGCTGGGTGCGCTGCTCATCACCTCGGGCGTCTCCACGCTGCTGATCTGGTCGTCCCTGGCCGGCAACAAGTTCGACTGGGCATCCGGCTGGACGGCCCTGATGGTCATCGGCGGTCTGGTTCTGCTGGCGCTTGCCGTGGTCGTCGAGTCACGGGCGGCGGAGCCGATCGTCCCGCTGACGATCTTCCGTAACCGCACTGTCTCGCTGGCCACCATCGCCAGCGTGCTGGTCGGTGTCGCGATGTTCGGCGGCACCGTCTTCCTGTCCCAGTACTTCCAGATCTCGCTGGGCAAGTCGCCCACCGTCGCGGGCCTGATGAGCCTTCCGATGATCTTCGGTCTGCTCGTCTCGTCGACGGTGGCCGGGCAGCTCATCACGAAGTACGGGCGGTGGAAGGCCTACCTGGTGGCCGGCGCCGCGGTGATGAGCGTCGGAATGCTGCTACTGGGCACCATCGACGCCAGGACCAGCGTCCTCGTGCTGTCGATCTACATGGCCGTGCTGGGCATCGGTGTCGGCATGCTCATGCAGAACCTCGTACTGGCCGCCCAGAACGACGTGCCGGCAAACGAACTCGGTGCCACCACGTCCGTCCTGACGTTCTTCCGCAGCATGGGCGGCGCGATCGGAGTCAGCGCACTCGGCGCGGTCCTGGCGAGTCGGGTGACCTCGCTGACGACCGAACGTCTCGGCCCGGCGGCGACCGCCGGAGGTGGCTCCGCCGAGGTGCCCGACCTGTCCACGCTGCCCGAGCCGGTGCTGCGCATCGTGCAGGACGTGTACGGCATCGCCACCGCGGATCTCTTCCTGGTCGGCGCGCCGATCGCGCTGCTCGCGCTGATCGTCGTGCTGTTCATCAAGGAGAAGCCGCTGCACACCCTCAGTGGGGACGAACGACGCGTACAGGAGGAGGCGGCGGCAAAGGCCGCGATGCACTGAGTCGTACGCCAGCGGGACGGGGGCGAGCCGGTTGGCCCGCCCCCGTTCCGCGTTTTCCGGTAATGACATGGTGTGAATCAGCCGCCACGTAACGTGAGGTAGAGCCGGTAATCGGCTGACGCCAGACGTGCGCCGGGCCGCCACTGCGGCGGCGCCCCTCGGCCAACTGCCGGGTCGGACAGCTCGGCAACGTCGCGGCCCACTCAGCCGCAGGAGGTGTGGACGATGCCCATGCTGTCGGTCTTCGATCCCCGGCACACTGTCGCTCCCCCGGGATACAGCCGCTGGCTCATCCCGACCGCGGCACTGGCGGTGCACGTCTGCATCGGCCAGGTCTACGCGACGAGTGTCTACAAGAACTCCCTCATCGCGCACTTCGACACCAGCCAGACGGCGATCGGGGCGATCTTCAGCATCGCCATCGTCATGCTGGGTTCGTCCGCCGCGGTGGGTGGCCGGTGGGTGGAGAAGAACGGACCGCGCCGGGCGATGTTCGTCTCGGCGTGCTTCTGGGCCGTCGGGTTCCTGGTCGGCGCGCTCGGCATCGCGACCCAGCAGCTGTGGCTGCTCTACCTCGGGTACGGCGTCATCGGCGGCATCGGGCTCGGCATCGGCTACATCTCGCCCGTCTCCACACTGATCAAGTGGTTCCCGGACCGTCCCGGCCTCGCCACCGGCCTGGCCATCATGGGTTTCGGCGGCGGCGCCCTGGTCGCCGGCCCGCTCGCGCGCCAACTGCTCTCCCTCTACGACTCCGGCTACAACCCCGACAACCCGGCCGCCGTGGCGTCGGGCAGCGCCCTCGTGGCGCTCTTCGTCACGTTCGGCATCGGCTACTTCGTGATCATGATGTTCGGCCCGTTCAACGTCCGGGTTCCGGCACCGGACTGGCGGCCAGCCGGGTTCGACCCCGCGACCGTCGCCGCCAAACCTCTCGTGACGACGGCAAGCGTGTCGGCGTCGAACGCCGTGCGTACCCGGTCGTTCTGGTTGCTGTGGATCGTGTTGTTCTGCAACGTCACAGCGGGCATCGGCATCCTGGAGCAGGCAAGCCCGATGATCCAGGACTTCTTCCGGGACAACGGGACCGCCACCGCTGTCTCGGTGTCGGCGGCGGCCGGTTTCGTGGGAGTGCTGTCGCTGTTCAACATGGCCGGGCGGTTCGTCTGGTCCACAACGTCCGACCTCATCGGCCGCAAGCCCATCTACATGGTCTACCTCGGCGTCGGCATGGTGCTGTACGTGCTGCTCGCCGTGGCCGGCCACTCCGCGACAGCGGTCTTCGTGCTGATCGCCGCCGCGATCATCTCCTTCTACGGCGGTGGTTTCGCCACCATGCCCGCCTACCTGCGTGACCTGTTCGGCACCTTCCAGGTCGGGGCCATCCACGGCCGGATCCTGACCGCCTGGTCGGCGGCGGGTGTCGCCGGCCCGCTCATCGTCAACGGGATCCTCGACACGCAGGGCAAGCCCGGCACCCTCACCGCGGCGTCGTACCGGCCCGCGCTGTTCACCATGGTCGGCATCCTCGCCATCGGGTTCATCGCGAACCTGCTGGTGCGTTCCGTGCCCGAGCGGTTCCACGAACCGAACCGGGGGCCGACCTCGCCGGTGGCGAAGGCTACAGTCACCGAGCCGGTCGCTCTCGGGCGCGACAGCCAGCCGCCCGCGCCGCCGCACGTCGGTAGTCAGGTCGGGCGGCTCTGGGTGTCGTGGCTGCTGGTCGCGGTGCTGCTCGGGTACGGCATCATCCAGACCGCCATCACCGCCGCGAAGCTGTTTACCGGCTGAGCCGTTCCCGTTGTGGCACGACCGTGTACTTCGGATCTCGTGCCGAGGCCCGGCCCGCCTCGAAGACGCCGAACCGGGTGGCGACCGACGATGCCACCAGGGCGGCGCCGGAGATCGCCGACAGGACCCGGCTGCGGCGGCTGAGCAGCGCGGTGACGGTGCCCACGGCGAGCAGGACGCGTCCCGCCTTGACCAGCCGGCCGCTGCGCCCGCGCGTGTAGGGCTCGCTGGTGAGGCCCTGCCGCTCCAGCTGGTGCCCTCCGCCGAACTCGACGGCCGCGGCGGCCAGGGCGAGTCGTCGCAGTGGGGCGGCCTGCGCTGCCGGTGCCGCGATCAGTCCGACCCCGGACGCGGCGGCGAGCGCGCTGCCGGCGAAGACGAACGGCAGCGACGGGTAGGCGTCGTGCCAGGACGGCACTGCCGTGTCGGCGAGCAGCACCCCGGTGTACGTCGCCAGCGCCGGCGCGGTGGCCGCGGCGCCGAGACCGGCGAGGTTGCCGATCGGCGGTGCGATCCGGCGGGCGAGGCCGAGCACACCGTGCTGCGGGAGCAGCGGCGCGAGCTCGGCGACAGCCGCCACGCCGGCAAGTGGCCCGAACGCGGCGAGGATCCAGGTGCCGACCGACATCGGCGAGGTCACCTTGGCCACCCGGAGCATGTGATGGAAACGGGCCGGCCGGCCGAGGTCGTGGACCAGCAGGTACGTGCTGGCGGCGACACCGCCGAGGGCCGTCCAGCGGCCCACGGTGCGCAGTTCGGGTCGTCCGGTCAGTTGGGCGCCCGCGCCGATCAGCGCACTTCCGGCGGCGAGGCCTCCGGTGAACAGGTAACCGGCGATGTCGTACTTCCACACCGGCGGCTTCAAGACCGGTCGGCCGTAGTAGGAGGCGAACTCGGCCGGCGGCACAGTGAGCCGCTCACCGCCGTCGCCGCGTCGTCCGCGGGGCTTCTCGTCGGTCATTGCCGCCTGCCCAGGAACGCGACAGCCGTGGCGACCGCCATCGTCACCGCCGCCAGGCCGGCGCGTTTCCACATGGCCGGCAGGTCGCGGGTGGTCACTATCGGGTCCGGTGGCAGCCCGTACACCTCCGGCTCGTCCAGCAGCAGGAAGAACGCACCGTCGCCACCGACGCCGTCGTTCGGGTCGTGCCCGTACAGCCGTGCCTCCGGCACTCCCCGCTCGTGCAGCTTCGCCACCCGCGCGGCGGCCCGCTCGCGCAACTCGTCAAGGACGCCGTACTGGATCGACTCGGTCGGACACGCCTTCGCACACGCGGGCGTCATCCCCACCCCGAGCCGGTCGTAGCACAGCGTGCACTTCCACGCCCGACCATCATCCTTGCGCTGATCGATGACTCCGTACGGGCAGGCGGAGATGCAGTAACCGCAGCCGTTGCAGATGTCCTCCTGGACCACCACCGTGCCGAACTCCGTCCGGAACAGCGAACCTGTGGGACAGACATCCAGGCAGGCCGCGTGGGTGCAGTGCTTGCACACGTCCGACATCATCAACCAGCGGAAATCCGTCCGTCCCTCCGCGCCCGAACCCCTCCCCGGCGGCTGCGCACCAGGCATCCCCAGAAACTCCGGGCCGCTCGACATGCGGGCCGCCGCGCCGGGCGAGCCGGGGGGCAGGCCGGGGTCCGTGCCGGTGTCGGTGCTGGTACGCGCACCGGCCGCCGCCGTCAGCGGGCTGATCGCCGGCCCGTCCGGATCCCCCTCGAACGCCGGAGTCGCCCAGCCGGCCGAGCGGGGCTGCTCGACGAACGCGACGTGCCGCCACGAGTTGGCGGTCAACGCGCCGGTGTTGTCGTACGACATGCCGAGCAGGTCGAGCCCGCTCTCCGGGACGCCGTTCCACTCCTTGCAGGCCACCTCGCACGCTTTACAGCCGATGCAGACGCTGGTGTCGGTGAAGAACCCCATCCTCGGCGGCGGGTCCTCGTAACCGGCGTCCGGTGCGGGGTCCAGCGGCCCGTACAGGGCGTTGGCGTGGGGCATCGGTCAGGCCTCCTGGTCGCTGCTGCTGTCGGCGACGTCGGTAGTGACCATCGGTGGGTAGCGGTGGACGAGGTTCCCCGACCGCCGCCGGTAGTCGACGACGAGGTCCAACAGGTCCGGTCCTCTGGGGCGTCGTCCGGGCCGGACGTCGCACGTGCCGACCTTGCTCTCCTGAATCAGGACGTTGGGGTCGAGGGTGATGCCGAACAGGTCGTTTGCCGAATCACCGGTCACCAGGCCCTCGAAGCCGAAGTGGTACGGCAGCCAGACCTGGTGGATGATCCGGCCATCGACTCGCAGCGGCGTCACCCGGTCGGTCACCAGCACCCTCGCCTCGACTGCCGCGCGGCTGGTGACCAGGTGGGCCCAACCCAGGTGAGTCAACCCTCGCAGGGCCGCCAGCTCAGGTGACACCTCGACGAACATCTCGGGCTGCAACTCGGCCAGGTGTGACACGGTCCGGCTCATCCCACCGGCGGTGTGGTGCTCGGTGAGTCGGCTGACCGTGAACACGTACGGGAAGACCTGGCTGTGCTCCTGCGGCGGGCTCGGGTTCAACGTGTTGATCGGGTGTGTGTACACCTTGCGGGTCGGGTTGGCCTGCTGCCGGTAGAGCGGGTTGCGTACCGGCGACTCGACAGGTTCGTAGTGGGTGGGCATCGGCCCGTCCAGCACGCCGGTCGGCGCGTACAGCCAGCCCTTGCCGTCGCCCTGAAGGATGAACGGGTCGTCGCCGGCGATTCCCGCCACGCCCGAGGCGTCGCGCTCCGGCCGGTAGGACGGCGGCTTGGTCTTCTCGAAGTCCGGCACGTCGTAGCCGGTCCACTCACTCTTGTCCGGGTCCCACCAGACGTACTTCTTGCGCTCGCTCCACGGGTTGCCGTCCGGGTCGGCGGAGGCACGGTTGTAGAGGATGCGCCGGTTCGCCGGCCACGCCCACCCCCACTCGGGCGCCACCAGGGACTGCTCCGAGCCGGGTTTGCGGCGGGCCGCCTGGTTGACGCCGTCGGCGTACACCCCGGTGTAGATCCAGCACCCGCCGAGGGTCGAGCCGTCGTCCTTCATCTCGGTGAACGACGCCAGCGGCCGGCCGGTGGCCACGTCGTACCCGTTGATCTCGCGCAGCACCGCCTCGGCGCTCGGCTCGACGTTCGGGCCGTGCGTGGGGTAGTCCCAGGTGAGGTCGAGCAACGCGCGGTCGCGGGGCTTCGTCGACGTCGCCAGCCGTTTCCGGATGATGCGCCCGAGGTGGTAGAAGAACCACAGCTCGGAGCGGGCGTCGCCCGGTGGCTCGACGGCCTTCTCCCGCCACTGCAACAGCCGCTGCGTCTGGGTGAAGGTGCCCTCCTTCTCCACGTGCGAGGCGGCGGGCAGGAAGAACACCTCGGTCCGGCACTTCTCCGGCACGATCTCGCCGGTCTCGATCTCCGGCGCGTTCTTCCAGAACGTGGCGCTCTCGATCTCGAACAGGTCCCGGACCACGAGCCAGTCGAGGTTTGCCATGCCGAGGCGCTGCGCGCGGCCGTGCGCCGAGCCGACAGCCGGGTTCTGCCCGAGCAGGAAGTACCCCTTGACCTTTCCGTCGATCATGTCGAGCACCTGCTGGTAGGTGCCGTGGTCACCGGTCATCCGCGGCATGTACCCGTAGCAGTAGTCGTTGTCGGCGGTGGCGGCGTCACCCCAGTACGCCTTGAGCAGGTTGACGCCGTAGGTGCGGGCATTGCCCCAGAAGCCCTTCTGCCCGGGGTGCGCAATGCTGTCCACCCACTTGTCGAGGGTCGGGTGTTCGGCGTGGTGCGGCATCGGCAGGTAGCCGGGCAGCAGGTTGAACAGCGTCGGGATGTCGGTGGAGCCCTGGATGCTGGCGTGGCCGCGCAGGGCCATCACACCGCCACCCGGGCGACCCATGTTGCCGAGCAGCAGTTGGATGATCGCGCCGGTACGGATGTACTGCACACCGACGCTGTGCTGCGTCCAGCCCACCGAGTAGACGAGCATGCCGGTCCGCTCCCGGCCGGAGTTCTCCGTCCATGCCTGGGCCAGTTCGAGGAACTTCTCCTGCGGGATGCCGCAGACCCGTTCCACCATCTCGGGGGTGTAGCGGGAGAAGTGCCGCTTGAGGATCTGGTAGACGCAGCGCGGGTGCTGCAACGTCTCGTCCCGCTCGGTCTCGCCGCCGACCGGCGCGCCGTGCGACTCGTTCTCCAGCCCGGCCGCGGTCTCCCGCTGCGTCTCGCTGTCGCGGGTCGTCTGGTCCTGCGAGTGGCCCTCGTACCGCCAACTGGCCTGGTCGTAGGTGGCGTTGTCGTCGTTGAAGCCGGAGAAGAGGCCGTGCATGTCCTCGGTGTCGGCGTACTCCTCGGTCACGATCGTCGCGGCGTTGGTGTAGGCGACGACGTACTCCCGGAAGTCCAGCTCGTTGTCGAGGATGTAGTGCACCACACCACCGAGCAGCGCGATGTCCGTGCCCGCCCGGATCGGCAGGTACGAGTCAGCCAGCGCGCTGGTGCGGGTGAACCGGGGGTCGACGTGGAACACTTTCGCACCCCGACGCTTGGCCTCCATCACCCACTGGAAACCCACCGGATGTGCCTCGGCCATGTTCGAGCCCTGGATGACGATGACGTCGGAGTTCGACAGGTCCTGCTGGTACTGGGTGGCGCCGCCACGACCGAAGCTGGTCCCCAGACCGGGGACGGTGGAGGAGTGTCAAATACGGGCCTGGTTCTCGATCTGGAGCGCCCCCATCGCGGTGAACAACTTCTTGATGAGGTAGTTCTCCTCGTTGTCAAGCGTCGCCCCACCGAGGCTGGAGATGCCCAGCGTCCGGTTGAGCGGTCGGCCATCGGCGTCGACGTCCTCCCAGGTCTCGTCGCGGGCGGCCAGGACCCGATCGGCGATCATGTGCAGCGCCGTGTCGAGGTCGAGGTCCTCCCACTCGGTGCCGTACGGCCGGCGGTAGCGGACCGTCGTCTGCCGCAGCGGGCTGGTCACCAGACTCTTGCTCGCCGAACCCTTCGGGCAGAGCCGACCCCGCGAGATCGGGCTGTCCGGGTCACCCTCGATCTGACTGACCTGGCCATCCTTGACGTACACCCGCTGACCACAGCCGACGGCGCAGTACGGGCAGACGGACCGGGCCACGCTGTCGGCGGTGTCGGTGCGGGCGGTGAGCGCGCGGGATCCGTCGGACTTCGCCGCCGCGCCCCGGCCCAACGGGTCGGTGCCGGTGAGCTGGCGGTAGACCGGCCAGCCCTCGATCCAGCTACGCACCCCCATTGCCGCACCTTTCCGACCTAGCACGCCAAATATGAACACTCTGACGTTAGATGAGGTGCCGGTCCGGTCGCAGCGGGATCACCAACAGTCATGCCTCCCCCGGCGTGATCGTGCGGGCCGGGAGAGGCAGGTGGGATGGCGATGGTCGGCTGGGCCTGACGACTCCGGCACGGGCCGCGAAGGCCGGGAACGGTGGCTACGATCTCCGATCATGCGTCGCACCGCACCGGCACTGGCCCTCGCAGCCCTCCTGGCCCTCTCCGCCTGCACCTCGAAGCCCGAGGAGACCGCGGCGGTCGCCGTGGCCGTCTTCCTCGACAACGACGTGACGGTGGCCCAGAAGGACACCGTGCGGCAGCGGCTCACCTCGATGCCAAGCGTCACCGAGGTGTCCTTCGAGTCCCGCGAGCAGACCTACGAGCGGCAGAAGGCGGATCTGCAGGACCGGCCCGACCTGTTGGCGTCGCTCAAGCCGGAACACATGCCCGAGCTCTTCCGCGCCACCGTCACCGACGCCTCGATCGCCGAGGCGATCGAACTGGTGCTGGCTGAGGTTGACGGCGTGGACGACGTGGTGCTCAGGATCGCGGATGTCGAGCCGCTGCCATCCCGGATCGGGGTCATCGTCCGGCTGAAACCGTCGGCGACCGGCGAGCAACGAGCCGCCGTGGAGAAGGCCGTCCGGGCACTGCCGACGGCGAAGTCGGTCACGTTCGAGGACCGCGACGCCGCATACGAGCGCCTGCGTAAGCGGTGCCAGGGCAAGGGCGACCTGGCCAGCCAACTCCAACCGCAGCTGACGTACGAGTCGTGGCGCTTCGAGATGCCCCTGACCAGAGAGGGATCTGGCGTGTCCGAGCTGATGAAGCTCGACGGCGTCGACGGCACACCCCTGGCTCCACTGGCGATGCTGTAACGCCTCCGCGGAGACGCGGCTCTCCGCGGTCGGCCGTCTACTTGTGCTGTCCGGGAGCGGGTTGGGCAGGGCCGGCCTGCTGTGGTCGGCGGTCCCACAGCACCAGGCCGGCGAGCAGCATCGCGACGCCCAGCCCGACCATGGCCAACGCCACCGCCGTGTGTGCGCTCCCGCTCAGGTGACCGGCCACGATCCACCCGCTGTCGATCCCGAACGCCAATGGCATGACCCCCTGGGGGATCACCGGGATCCATCCCACGGTGAGCAGTCCGAGTGCCCACGCGGTCGCCTTGTTCTCCCGGTACCAGTCGGCGTCCCACCTCAGCGGGAGCACCGTCTCCGCGGGCTTGCTCCGCTGGCCGGCCGCGGCGAGCACGTCTGTCGCGCGCCGGGCGAGTCGTTCGTCGGCCAACCAGATGCCACCCCACCAGGCCGCGATGCCGCTGAGCAGCCCGACCGGTGGCAGCAGCGGCGCCACCTCCGGCGGACCCCAGATCACCAGCGCGAGCACCGGCGCGGCGGCCACCAGCCCCGCCCCGGTGGCGACCAGCACGCTGACGATGTCGGTGGGGTTGTCGGCCGAGGTGGGGTGCCGTGGGTCGGCTGCCGGTCGTACCCGCAGCAACGACACCCACACCGGCACCGACGCGCCCGCGCCGAGCAGTGCCGGCAGGGTGGCGAGCGCGGCCAGCGGATCGACGTCGGGCGCGACGAGGACCCCGACGACGGCGAGCAGCACCCCGATCGGGGTGACAAGCACCAGCCAGGCCAGGGCCCGCCCCCGCACCTCGGCCCGTTCGCCGCCCGGCGTGGTGAGCGGCAGCCACAGCGCGGTGCCGTCCAGTCCGACCAGCCCGGCCGACATCGCCGCCGCGCCGAGCACGGCGAACGACCCGGCCCAGGGCACCAGCAGGTCGACGTCGGACAGCAGCGGCAGCCCGGCGAGCAGTGCGCCGTAGACCACAGCGAACGCCAGGTACTGCAACCGCAGCGGATGCCGCGCCCAGGCCCGCAGCTCCCGTCCCGCGACCGCTCGCGTCGGGGCCGGCACCCACGCCCGCCGGCGGCCCGGCTCGCGCCTGTCGCCGGCCGGTGACGCCGCACTGCTTGCGCGCCGCGCGTCCGGCTGGTCGCCGCCGCCCCTTCCGACCGGGAGCGCGGTGGTCGCGCGCGGCCGGAACGGCATGCCCGTGGTGATCACCCTTCGCACCAGCATGAGGTACGCGGCGGCGCAGAGCGCCACGATGCCCACCAGGGTCGCCAGCAGGCGTACGCCGTTCCCGGTCGGTCCGGACGCGGCGGAGACCGGCCAGGCGCTCGGCACGTACCGCATGGCCCGGACGACCTCGTCGGGCGCCCCGATGAGCAGGATCGACACCCAGGGGAAGACCGCCCAGAGCGACCCGGCCACCCCCATCGCCGTGCCGGTGAGGATGCCGGTGAGCAGTGCTCCGGCCGGACCTCCGGCGTGGCCGACGAGTTCCAGGGCGATGGCCGAGCCGATCAGCCCGAGCAGCCAGAGCAGCACCGCGCCGACGGCGGCGACGAGGACCGCGCCGGCGCCGTGCCGAGCGGCGTGCACCGGCAGCGCGGCGAGCGCCACAAGCGAGACGGCCGGGCCGATCCCGACCGCCGACGCGGCGAGCAGACCGGTCGCGGCCGGGAGGCCGCCGATCGGCTCCAACCGCAGGTGGGCCGGGCGGACCCGGCCGCGCCCGCCGCCGAGCAGTAGCGGCAGCACGATCCAGCCGAGCACCCACGCCCCGACGAGCAGGGCGAGGGTGTGCTGGTCACCGCGCAGCGCGTACCGGATCAGCCAGCCGGCCGCGAGCAGACCGGCCAGGCCGGCCACCGTGGGTCCCGGGTGCTCGCGCAGCGAGCGGCGCAGCATGGCCGCGCGCATCCGGGCCGGAACCGCGATCGTGTGCAGGGTGCCGGCCAGCGCGGCGTCAGGTCGGGTGCTCATCGTGCCTCGGTAAGCCAGTCCAGGCCGGCGCTGCCGGCGGCGTCGGCACCGACCAACTCGACGAACCGTTCCTCCAGGCTGCTGCCGGCGGCGACCTCGGCGACCGACCCGGCGGCGGCGACCCGGCCCTGGTGGATCACGGTGACCTCGTCGCACATCTGCTCGACGAGCAACATCGAGTGGGTGGACAGCACACAGGTGCCGCCGCCGGCCACGAACCGGCGCAGTACCCGGCGGATGGTGGCCGCGGAGACCGGGTCGACCGCCTCGAACGGTTCGTCGAGCACGAGCAGCCGGGGCGCGTGCAGCAGCGCCTGGGCGAGGCCGAGCTTCTTGCGGGTGCCGGTGGAGCAGTCGGCAAGCGGTGTGCCGGCGCCCTTGGCCAGGCCGAGCACCTCGATCAGCTCGGCGGCGCGTTCGGTGGCCGCGACCCGGTTCAGCCCCCGCAGGCCGGCGCTGTAGCGCAGCAGTTCGGCACCGGTGAGGCGTTCCGGGAAGTCAAGACCGTCGGGCAGCACCCCGGTCAGCGCGCGGGTCAGACCACGGTCGCGCAGCGCGTCGTGCCCGAGGATCCGGATCTCACCGGCGTCCGGGGTGACGAGTCCGACGGCCATCCCGATGGTGGTGGACTTGCCCGCACCGTTGGGGCCGACGATGCCGTGGAACGTGCCGCGGTGGACCGTCAGGTCGATGTCGTTCACCGCGCGATGCGTCCCGAAGGTCTTCACCAAGCCGCGAATCTCCAGTGCTGGGGTGATCACGCGCCGAGCATAGGTGACCTTGCACAAGGGCGTGGCCCGTCGCGGATCGGTGCGCAGCGGCTCCGACCGCTCAGACGGTGTGCACCAGCCGGAAGCGCTCGGTCACCACCAGGGTGTCGTCGTCCACTGTGAAATCGGGGTCGCCCAGCTCGGCGCGCACCTCGGCGCTGTGCCAGAACGTCTCATGCCCGGCGCGCCACTGCGCCACCGACTCGTCGCCCTCCCCCTCGGCCAGGGCGTGTGCCAGGTCGACGTCGGCGAGCCGGACAACCCGTACGTCGGTCAGTTCGATGGCGGCCAACCGCCGGCCCGCGGAGTCCACAACGGCGGACAGTTGGCCCACCTCGGGCAGCGGCTCGTCAGCACGCTCGTAACCGATCAGCAGGCCGGTCGTCGAGGTCTTCGCCCCGGACAGGATCGCGCCCACCAACTTGTCCCGCAGTGGCCCGGGAAACGCGAACTCGGCGAGCGGAAGATCATCGAGGTCCATCCGCGGAGGGTACGCGATCCGGCGCACGGTGCGGGAGCTGCGCCGGCTGTGGAGCGGCCCGGTCCGTACGAGCCCGGCTTCCCGCACACAGTGACCGTCCACGTGTTTTGTGGCACCACAACGGCTCGGCGGTCTCGCGCAGCCGGCGCATCCGGTAGTCGTGGGCACGACGGGCGGTTGCCCGTCGCACCGATGTTGAGCGACCGACGTACTCATCGACGGTGCGGCAGTGGCACCGACCGCACCGTCACCCTTGCCGACCCACCCCGAAAAGATCCTCGAATTCCCCTGTGCTGAGCAGCGGGATCAATGCGTTTTTCTGGCCGGCGTCCCCGGAGGTATGCCGTACGGCATGTCCGGAAGTGACGGCGGCCGTCACCGCACCGAGAATCAGGGTTGAAGAAGTGCGCTGGCGCTTTTGCTCAAGCCCCCCGGTCGTCCCGTCCCTGCCGTTGGATTAAGCCGGGATCCGTTCACCCGATCGGGTGACCCTGTATCGGGTGATTCTGCCTGGCGTTCGCGATTTGAGATCGTCAGGCTCGGCCAGCGCGCCACTACTGCAACTACTGCAACCTGCAATACGGGGGAAATGAATATGGTTCGCAGAGAACGTCGATGGTTCACATCGGCGCTGGGGGCGGTTGGCGCGCTGGTGGTGTCGTCAACGTTGATGGTTGTGGCGCCAAGCCAACCCGCATTGGCGACCGTCCCGGGCCTGCCCGGAAACCCCCAGCCCGGCACCCCGGTGTTCACTGAGGATTTCTCCAACGAGAGCGCGGTTGCGGCACCGATTCGCATTGGCTCCTACACTGGCTCGCCGGGCTCCGTCTACGTGCCGGGACCAGGGGGCAGCGGCGCGGACGGCGAGACCTATACGGCGGACCCCGCGTGGAGCCCCGGCGCGAGCGCGTGCAACGGCTGGATCATGCGCCAGACGTCACCGCTGCCGCCCAACGGTGGTAGCCCGCCGGTCACCAACAACGACCAGTGCGGTCGTTCAGGCGCGTGGAGCCGGCTGCAGGAAATGGCCCGTGACATGGGGCTGTTCCAGGGGCAGAGCCCCGAAGTCGCCGCCACGAACCAGGTACTTACCGAGTACACCAACAGCGTGACAGGCGCGCAGCTTCCCGGATACCAACTGGAGACCGACAACAACACAATTCCGGCGACCGGTGGCCATTTCTACTCGGTTTCGGCGATCTTCGCTGAGAGGAACTGCACCGTTCCCTCCGCCCAGCGGGCGCGACTTAGGTTCGAGCTGCTTCTCAACGACGTCCCGACGGTGCTCGCACAGAACCTGAGCCCGTGTACGGATCCCGGCGCCGTGATCATCAACGCCACCTGGATAGCCAAGCTGCAGTCGACAGCGCTGCAATTGTCGTTGGCCGACACACCGACATTGGGCGTACGCCTCTACAACGCGACAGCGTCGGGCATCGGGAACGACGTCGCGTTCGACCTTCCGCAGATCGTCGACGTGACCCCGCAGCTCGACAAGGCTTTCAGCCCGACGACCATCGGGCAGGGGCAGACGTCCACGCTGACGTTCACCATCACCAACACCGACGATCTGCAAGCCAAGAACGGGATGAGTTTCACCGACAACCTTCCCGCCAATGTGACAGCCACCGGGGTCAACAGCACCACGTGCTCGGGAGCCACAGTGACCGCTCCCGCTGGCGCAACGTCTGTCGACTTCGCCGGCAACATAGACCTGAATGTCGCCTCCTGCACAATCTCTGTCCAGGTGACAAGCACCGTGGTCGGCTCGTACACCAACAGCGGATGCGTCGCACCGGACGGCTCAACGATCCCTGGCTGTGAGAGCAACTTCCCTACCATCGTGGGGATCAACCCGCCTGGCTCGACCACTCTCACCGTCATCCCCACCGTGGATCTCGCGGTCGTGAAGACCGCGACGCCGAGCCCCTACGTGCCGGGAGCACCCCTCTCGTACACGGTGACTGTGACCAACGGCGGGCCCTCCGACGCCGTCGGGGCGACCCTGACCGACCCGCTGCCCGCACCACTGGCCGGGTTCACCTGGACCTGTGCAGCATCCGCCGGCAGCACCTGCACCGCCTCGGGCACCGGCACCATCAACGACACCATCACCGTCCTGGCCGGCGGAACCGTCACCTACACGATCAGCGGGACCGTGCCCTCGGGCACCACCGGCGATCTGACCAACACGGCCACCCTCACCCCACCGGACGGCGTCTCGGATCCCGACTGCACGCCCAACTGCTCGTCGACGGTGGTGACTCCGGCCGCGCTTACAGTGGATCTGGCGGTGACCAAGACCGCATCCCCAAATCCATACGTGCCGGGGGCGCCCTTCTCCTACACGGTGACGGTCACCAACGGCGGCCCGTCCGATGCCGTCGGGGCGACGCTGACCGACCCGCTGCCCGCACCGCTGGCCGGGTTCACCTGGACCTGTGAGGCATCCGCGGGCAGTGCCTGCACCGCGTCGGGCGCCGGCACCATCAACGACTCCGTCACCGTCCTGGCTGGCGGGACCGTCACCTACACGATCAGTGGGACGGTGCCGTCGGGCACCACCGGGGACCTGACCAACACCGCCACCCTCAGCCCACCGGCCGGCGCAACCGACCCGGACTGCACACCCAACTGCTCGTCAACGGTCGTGACTCCGGCCGGACCAGTCGTGGACCTGGCGGTGACCAAGACGGCAACACCAAGCCCTTACGTGCCGGGCACACCCCTGACCTACACGGTGACCGTCACCAACGGCGGGCCGTCCGACGCCGTCGGCGCGACCCTGACCGACCCGCTGCCCGCACCACTGGCCGGGTTCACCTGGACCTGTGAGGCATCCGCGGGCAGTGCCTGCACCGCGTCGGGCGCCGGCACCATCAACGACACCGTCACCGTCCTGGCCGGCGGGACCCTGACCTACACCATCAGCGGAACCGTGCCCTCCGGCACCACGGGCGATCTGACCAACACCGCCACCCTCACCCCACCAGTCGGCGCAACCGACCCGGACTGCACACCCAACTGCTCCTCAACAGTGGTGACCCCGGCCGGACCAGTCGTAGACCTGGCCGTGACCAAGACCGCATCCCCGAACCCCTACGTGCCGGGGGCGCCCTTCTCCTACACGGTGACGGTCACCAACGGCGGGCCCTCCGACGCCGTCGGGGCGACCCTGACCGACCCGCTGCCCGCACCACTGGCCGGGTTCACCTGGACCTGTGCAGCATCCGCCGGCAGCACCTGCACCGCCTCGGGCACCGGCACCATCAACGACACCATCACCGTCCTGGCCGGCGGAACCGTCACCTACACGATCAGCGGGACCGTGCCCTCGGGCACCACCGGCGATCTGACCAACACGGCCACCCTCACCCCACCGGACGGCGTCTCGGATCCCGACTGCACGCCCAACTGCTCGTCGACGGTGGTGACTCCGGCCGCGCTCACGGTGGATCTGGCGGTGACCAAGACCGCATCCCCAAATCCATACGTGCCGGGGGCGCCCTTCTCCTACACGGTGACGGTCACCAACGGCGGGCCGTCCGACGCCGTCGGCGCGACTCTGACCGATCCGCTGCCCGCATCACTGGCGGGGTTCACCTGGACCTGCGAGGCATCTACCGGTAGCACCTGCACCGCGTCGGGCACCGGCAACGTCGACGACACCGTCACCGTCCTGGCTGGCGGGACCGTCACCTACACGATCAGCGGAACCGTGCCCTCGGGCACCACCGGCGACCTCACCAACACCGCCACCCTCACCCCACCGGCCGGCGCAACCGACCCGGACTGCACACCCAACTGCTCCTCGACGGTCGTAACCCCGGCCGGACCAGTCGTGGATCTGACGGTGGCCAAGACGGCAACACCGAACCACTACGTGCCGGGCACACCCCTGACCTACACGGTGACCGTCGCGAACGGCGGCCCGTCCGACGCAGTCGGGGCCACCCTGACCGACCCGCTGCCCGCACCACTGGCCGCGTTCACCTGGACCTGCGAGGCATCTACCGGTAGCACCTGCACCGCCTCGGGCACCGGCAACGTCGACGACACCATCACCGTCCTGGCCGGCGGGACCCTGACCTACACCATCAGCGGAACTGTGCCCTCCGGCACCACCGGGGACCTCACCAACACCGCCACCCTCACCCCACCGGCCGGCGCAACCGACCCGGACTGCACACCCAACTGCTCCTCGACAGTGGCCCTCGCTGGGCCGGTTCCGCCCATGCCGGTCACGGGTGGCCGTCTGACAGTCCTCACCAAGGTGGGGGCCTCTGCCGCTGCCCTCGGCGTACTCCTGGTTGCCGGTCTGGCCCTGGCGCCCCCACGCACTCGCCGCAAGTCCTGACCGTGGCCGCCGCGACGCCGGTCCATGCCGGACTTCGTGGGTTGTCGCAACCCGCCGCCCTCGCTAGGACACGCAGTACACATCGCCGGAGTTCGTCGAGTGCGGCAGATCGTCGAGGTACGCTGCCACGTCGCTCGCGGCTCGCCACCGCTCGAAGGTCAGCGACTTGTCGTCGCCCAGCGCGATGTCGAAGCCGTGGAAGCCGAGCGCGGTCAGGCGGTCGAGACCCCGGTGGGCAACCGGGCGCGCGATCGTGGTGAACTCGAACGAGAGGGCGGGCAGCGGCCGACTCAGGCCGGCCAGCACCTCGTCCTCGAAACCCTCCACGTCGATCTTGGTGAAGGTCGGCACCCCGTACGTCTCGATCAGCGCGTCGACGGTGACCACCGGGACCTCGATGTCGGCATCCCACACCTGGTCCGCCCACCCGTCCGCGCCCTTTGCCGCCCGGACGAAGTCCGGTGAGGCGGTCGACACGGTGGGGTTGGTGGAGTTGACGTGCAACCGGGTGTGCCCGGGTAGCGCGCCGCACGCGGCGTCGACCACTGTCACCTGGTCGTCGTGGGCGTAGATCGCCCGCAGGGCGCGCAGACACAGCGGCTGCGGTTCCACCGCGACGACCCGCGCGCCGAGGCGACGGAAGCTGCCGATGTGGTCGCCCACGTGGGAGCCGATGTCGAAGACGAGGTCCCCGCTGCTGACGAAGCGGGAGTAGAAGGCGTCCATCCTTGCGTCCCGTTCGGGGTCGCCGTAGTAGACGTCCAGCGACCTGTGCAGCAGGGACAGGGCCGGGTCGGTGCGGAGCGCGGCGATCCTGGTGTCGGTGGCAGCCGCCATCTGTCTGGCTCCAGTTCGTGAGAGGTGGCCGGGGTTACGGTCCGAACGCGGTCAGGAACCGGTCCCGGAAGGCGTCCATCCGCCAGACCGGCGCCTGCGGCCCGGGCTTCAGCCCGTCCTGCCAGCCCCATCCGGAGATCCGGTCCAGCACGGCCCGGTCCCGCGTGATGATCGAGATCGGGACGTCGTGGCTGGCGTTGTCGCCAGTGACGACCGCGGCGGGTTGGTGGTCACCGAGGACGATGAACACGAGGTCGTCGTCCCCGTAGGTCCGCACGTAGGAGATGAGCGCACCCAGGGTGTACTCGATGGACTTCCGGTAGTCCGCCCGGATCTGGGTGGTGCTCCGGCGCCGGTCGTCGGACTCGCCACCGCCGGTCCCGCGGTAGGCCGCGCCGTCGCCGACGTCGGCCCAGTCGAGCAGCGGCGGGACGGGCGTCCAGGGCGCGTGACTCGACACCATCGCCAGCTCGGTCATCACGTTGCCGTCGCGCTTCGCCTGCTCCAGGCGCTGCCAGCTGGCCAGCGTGTACTGGTCCGGCGGGGTGCCGAAGCTGAACTTCGGGCCACGGTACGCGAGCGTCCTGGCGTCGTAGAACCGGTCGTAGCCGAAGAAGGAGCCCTCCGGCCACGGTCTGGTGACGGCGGGCATCACTCCCACGGTCTGCCAGTTCGCCCGTCGGAAGGCGCCGTTGAGGGTCATCCGGTCGCTGGCCAGCAGGGTGCGGTGCCGTTGGTCGTTGTCGATCCAGAGGCCGGAGAGCAGCGTGTCGTGTGCGAGCCAACTGCCGCCACCGAAGGTCGGCGAGGTGAGGAAGCCGCTCTGCGCGGCGAAACCCGCAGCGCTCAGCTCGCCGGCGCCGCGGTCGAGGACCGCGCCGACCTGCGGGGCGAACTCCGGGTCCTCGACGGCGTCCCGGCCGTAGCTCTCCACGAAGGCGACCACCACGTTCTTGCCGCGCAGCGCGGTCAGTAGCTGGTCGCCCGGGGTGTCGGCGAACCTGTCGGCCTCGATCAGGGCGCCGAACGTCTCGCGGTCGTCGAGGCGCAGGCGCACCTGGAAGCCGTGGCCGTTGGCCAGGGTGGTCGCGGAGGTGTCGGCGACCGGCACGCCCTCGGCGACCCGCACGTTGAACGCGGCGCAGGCCACCCAGACGACCACCAGCGCGGCCACGATCCGGGTGGTGCCGGTGCGGTGCCGGACCACCAGCCGCCGCAGTCGCCGCATCGACAACGTGACAAGTGTGGGCAGGCCCACGACCACCACCCCCAGGGTGACGACGGCACCGATGGCGGCGGGCCGACCGTACGACTCGCTGAGGAAGGCGAACCCCTCGTCGAGGAGCGCCCAGTCGAGCACCGGGTCGAAGGCCCGGCCCAGCGAGGCGGAGAACCCCAGGTCGAGCAGCTTCAGGAGGCCGAGCAGACCGAGGGCCACGCCGGCCAGCGTCGCGACCGGTCGGCTGCCACGAGACGGCAGGGCGAGCAGGAGGGCCACCACCAGCAGCGCCTCCAGGGGGATCCGCGCGAAACCCGCCGGGCTGAGCCGGCCGTAGTCGTACGGCACGGTGAGGACGAGCAGCACGAGCAGCGCGGCCAGGACGGTCGTCAGCCGGGCCCCGATGGAGCGTTTCGGGTGGTCCTCGATGTCGGTGCCGTCCGAGGCTTCGCCCCTCATCGGCCTCCGTCCCTGGCTCGGCAGCTGACGTACGCGCGTCAAGAGCGACAACCCGGGCATCCTTCCATGATCACTTATGGGTGCGGCATCCACTGTGGCTCAGACGCGGGCGGTTCCGTGTCGGGCCACGGCGACCGTCCGGCGTTCCGACCAGGGCAGCCCATCGGTTCTACCCGGGGTCAGCTCGGCCAGCCCGGCTCCGACGGTTGGGGCACTGTGGCTCGCCGAACTGGCCGGCTGGACCACCGCACCCGGAGCGCCGTGGATGACGCTGCGGCGAAGGTGCCGGGTCGTCCAGAGCCAGCCGACGTCACGCCCGAACGACTCCAGCAGCAGCGCCACTGACGCCACCAGCACGACGGTCGTCAGCGGAGCGGGCAGCACGTCGGCCATCGCCACCGTCAGCACCACGCCCTGGATCGCGGCGACGACCTTGTTCCAGTAACGCGGCGGCGCGGAGCCCCGCATCCACCCCAACGCCCAGGTCGCGGCGCCGAAGAGGTAGCGCATCGCGCCGATCACGAGCACCCAGGCACCCACCGTGGGGGCCACGTGCAGGCAGAGCACCAGGACCAGGACGGAGTCGATCTCCATGTCGAAGCGCGCGCCGAGTTCGCTGGTCGTCCCGGTGCGGCGGGCGGTGTACCCGTCCACGGCGTCGAGGGCCAACGCCACGCTGGTGAGGACGACCATCAGGGTGACCGGCGCGGACCGGCCGATCGAGTCGGCGGCCAGGGCCGTCACGCCGCCGACGAGGATCGCCCGGCTCAGGGTCACCCGGTCGGCAGGCGTCAGCGCATCCGCGCCCGAGCGGGACATCCCCCGGCTGAGCAGGGCGCACAGGACCATCCCGTACGCCAGCCCCGCCACCCAGCCCGCAGCGCCCAGACCGACTGTCTCCGCCAGCACCGCCAGCAGGACGATCTGCACGAGCAGTCCGATGACCGGACCAGTTCGAACCGTTGACATCGTGCCTCCGCGACTCTGGTGGGTGACCCTGACCGTCATCACGGAAAACATGACCGATCGGTTCATTCTGAACCCGACCCAGCAGGGTGTCCCCGAGGAGGTGCCCCTTCGGCGGCCGATTAGTCGTCCACCGTGGTGGCGCGTACGGGTCAGCGCGTCGGCGGGGTGAGCACCTCCGCACCGTCGGTGGACTCAGGTGATCACCGGCCAAGAGACGCTGGCCCCGGCCGATGAGCGACCGGGACCAGCTGGTGACGCGTTCTCAGGAGGCGGCGATGCCTTCCATCCCGATGCCGTTCTCGAACTTCGGCAGGCCCTCCACTGTGGTGACGAGCTTCAGCGAGCCGTCCTCGTTCACCTCGTAGCCCTGCACGTTGCCGGCGGTGGCGTTCTGGACGTACAGGAAGCCGTCGCTCGTGGTCATGTCGATCGACCCGCCGCCGGTGTCGGCGGCGACGGCCTTGACGAGTTCGAGCTTGCCGTCGTCGTTCACCCGGTAGGAGCTGATGGTGGAGGTGCCGGCGTTGGCGACGAAGAAGTAGTCGCCGACGCGCTGGATCCAGCACGTCGCCTGCTGCCCGTTGGGCACCGACGGTCCGACCTGGTCGAGTGCGCCGTCGTCGTCCAACTCGAACCGGCTCACCGCGTTCGCACCGGACTCGGTGACAAGCAGCGAGTCCTCGGTGTCGAAGGTGAAGCCGAACGGGGTGTTGCCCGCGTCGCTGATGACGGGGTTCGAGGCCAGCTCGCCGTGTCGGCCGATCTCGTAGCTGAACATGACGTTGGCGGCCTTCGTCGACACCAGGACGAACTCGCTGTCCGGGTCGATCTTGACCTGCGCCGGTGCGGTGCCGAACGCGGGCGGGTTGCCGTTGTGCAGCCCGAGCGAGCGGTTGGCGTCCTCGATCCGCGACAGGCGGCCCTTGTGCAGCTCGAAGCCCTGCACCGAGCCCTCGCCGCCGGCGTTGAGGACGTAGACGAGGTCGCCACGGGCCGCGATGCTGACCGGCAGCAGGCCGCCGGACCAGATGACCTGGAGCTTGTGCAGCTTGGTGCCCTCGACCCCGAAGACGGTCACGGTGTTGCTGCCGGCGTTGACGGCGAAGAGCAGCCCCTTGTGGTAGGTCAGGGACCCCTGCGAGGCCAGCGCGTCGAGCGGGGCACCGATGGTGAAGCCGCCCAGCCCACCGGTCTCGTACTCACCCGCCTTGGTGAGCCGGCCGTCCTCGTCACGGTCGTACACCTTGATGGTGTTGCCTTCGGCCTTGTTGGTCTGGACGAAGAGCGCGCCGTCGTCGCCGTGGTGGTGTTCACCTCCCTTGCGGTCGTCGTGGTGTCCAGGGCCGCCACCGTCGGCGAGAGCGGTTCCGGGGGCCGATCCGACGCTTGTCAGGCCCGCCAGGAGGGCTGCCGCGAGCGCAACACTGCGCTTCATCTCTGACTCCTTTACGCACACGAAGGGAGGAATACGAGCTTTCCTCTCCTTCGAAAACTATCGGAGGAGATAGGGGGCTTGGCAGTATTTACTCTAAAGGGGTAATTTCGTGCCGACATGTGGAACGACCAGACGTATCGGCAGCGGTGGCCTAGGGGCGAAGGGGACCTTCCGGGCCGCCAGGGCAGAAACCGCACAGTCAGCCTGAGCAGTGCGGTGGCGGGGGACGGCGTCCGGCCCACCGCCTGAGGGGGTGGCCTCGCATCACCGCCGAATGGGATGCTGCACGTGTGACTCGCCGACACGCCGTCTCGCTCGGGCTGACGATCGGGTTGCTCGCCGGCTGCGCCGAGGCGCCGTACCCGCTGCCGGACCGGAACGCGGCTGACGTTCAGGCTGAGGAGGAGCGGCTCGCGACGCTCCTACCCGGCGAATTGCTGGGCCGAGCAGGCACCTGCCGGGTCCGACTGCTCGGGCGCGACAACTCCTCCTCGTTCGCCTGGGCACACTGCGACGCGGCCCCGGGGCCCGCAGGCGTCTGGAGCATCTCCGTGCCGGTGCGAGTGGACGGCGTACGCGTCACGCAGCCCGGCGACGGAAGCGCATACTCCGCGAGCGTGCGCCGCATGTTCCCCGAGCGGCTGGCAAGGGCTGTGCTCGACAACGACAGCAGACTGCTGCCCTGACGGGTTCGGATGGCGACGACATCGCCGCCGCTTCGCGAACCCCGGGGCGGGGCGCGAGGAGGTCCGCGGTCAGCGCGGGTCGGGCCACCACGGTTCGAGCAGGGCCGGGTCGGCGACATAGCCGGCCACCCGCGTCCGCTGCTCCGGCGGCAGGGGCAGCGCCTGGAGTTGGGCACCCCACTCGGGCACCCGGTCGGTCTTGTCGAGCGCGATCGACAACTCGATCAGGGCGGCCAACGCCATCGCCTGCTCGACGACCGGAGCGTCCTCGGCGCGGCGGCGCATTCCCGAGTCGAGCGCCCGGTACGCCGCCCGGTCGTCCATCTTGAACTCGCGCAGGATCCGGGCGTTGTCGAGCACCCGAGCCAGCCCGTCAAGCTCCTTCGACCCGCCGTACTCGACCTCCATCGGCTCGTCGCGCTGGATGAAGATGATCGTGTTGCCCGACGGGTCGACGACGCTGAACCGGGACGCCCCGGCGCGGTAGCGGGTCATCCGGGGCAGGCCCTTGACCAGCATCTTGCCGTAGCTGCGGCGCATCGCCTCGGCGAACGCGGCGTGGTACGCCGCGACCGCGTCGACCATCACCAGACAGCCACCGGACGCCTCCCGCGCCGGGTCCAGGTCCTTCGGCCCCGGCCCGTAGTGCAGCTGGAACCCACTCCACCGAAACGCCAGGTAGACATACGGCTTGAGCTGCTCGTAGGTCACCTCGAAGCCGAGCGCCCGCCAGAACGCCACTGTCTGCTCCGGCGCCGGGCAGGGCAGCAGCGGCACCGTCGTCTCGTTCGGCAGGACCCGGCCTGCATCGATCGCCATGAACGCTCCCCGTCCGGTCGGCAGGCCGGCCATTGTGCCAGCACCGCCGAACGGAATCGACGGTTTCCTCTCCTACCCAGGGAGGAGGCCGGCTCCGACCACCGGCCGCAACCGAGGCTCGGGGTCGGACGCGACCGGCGGGCGCGGCCACGAACATCTACAGGCATGACAACCCTGCTGCGCCGGGCGACGCACTGGAATCGCCCCCTGATGGTCTTCGTCTGCGCGATGGCGGTCCTCGCCGTCGTCGCCGCGGTCGGCATCCTCGTCGACTCGCGCGTCCTCACCGGGGCGCCGATCTGGCTCAAGCCGTTCAAGTTCAGCGTGTCCTTCGTGCTCTACGGCGCGACCCTCGCCTGGATGCTCTCGCTGCTGCCGCGCCGCAGCAGGGCCGCCGAGTGGGCCGTCACCGTCATCGTCGCGATGTCGGTGATCGAGATGATGGTGATCGTCGGTCAGGTGGTACGCGGGCAGACCAGCCACTTCAACGGCACCTCCGCGCTGAACAGCGCGCTGTTCACGGTGATGGGCGCAGCGATCATGGTGCTCTTCGTCGCGCACCTCGTCATCGGCATCGTGGTGCTGATCCGGCGGATCCCGGACCGGGCCGCTTCGACGGCCGTCGCGTGGGGGCTCGGCCTGTCGCTGCTGGGCATGCTCGCGGCGGTGCCGATGGTGCTGCCCATGCAGGAACCGGGGATCGACGGGGTCTCCGGAGCGCACAGCGTGGGCGTCACCGACGGCGGGCCGGGGTTGCCCGTGGTGGGCTGGAGCACCACCGGCGGTGACCTGCGGATCGGGCACTTCGTGGGGCTGCACGCCCTCCAGGCGCTACCGATCCTGGCGATCCTGCTGAGCCGCTTCGCGACCCGGCTGGACCAGCGCACCCGGGTCCGGCTGCTTGTCGTCGCGGGCAGCGCGTACGGCGTACTCACGATGCTGTTGACCTGGCAGGCGCTGCGCGGACAGCCGTTGCTGCGCCCGGACGCCGGCACGCTCGTCGCGGTCGCGGCCCTGCTGGTGGCGACCGCGACCGCCAGCGGGCTGGTGCTGGCCCGGCGACGCCGCACGGAGCTGGCGTTGGCGGCATGACCACTACGCTGTTCTCCCTGACCTTCGCGGTGGCCGCGCCGTTCTGGGCGCTGATGATCCTGCTGCCGCGCTGGTCGTGGACCGCCCGGATCATCGCCTCGCCGCTGATCGTGCTGCCGGTCGTGGTGATCTACGCGCTGCTGGTGCTCCCGGCGTTCGGCGACGTGCTGCCGGCCGTGACGTCGCCGACCCTGGCCGGGGTGCGTGACCTGCTCGGCACCTCCGCCGGGGCGGCGGCGGGCTGGGCGCACATGATCGCGTTCGACCTGTTCGTCGGGCGCTGGGCGTGGTTGGACAGCAGGCAACGGGGGGTACCGGCGCTGGTGATGGCTCCGGTGCTGCTGCTGACCATCCTGCTCGGACCGCTCGGCCTGGCCGCGTACCTCGCGGTCCGGACCCGGTGGCGGCGGCCGCCGACCGCCGCAACCGGCCCGCAGCGCCTAGGCTGACCGTCGTGAGCTGGCTGGGGCGACTGTTCGACCTGCGGGACACACTCGTGCGGATGGTGCTGCTCGACCTGACCGGGCTGTGCTACCTGCTCGTCGTCCCACACTCCACCAGCACACCCACGACGACACAGTGGATCCTCGCGGTGCCGGCGTTCGCGGTGGCGCTGGCGGCGCACCGCCGACCGGTCGTCAACATGGTGGTGCAGTCCGCCCTGCTGGCCGTCGCCATCAGCCTGATCGACGACTTCACTATCAACCAGGTCGGCGCCAGTTGGGCGTTGTTCGAGATGACCATGCGGGCGCGCGGCCCCCGGGCCATCTGGCTGGCCGCGGCGCTGCTGGTGGTCGTCGACCTGACCGACTCGATCGGCGACCCGCCACGCCGGTTCGCCTCCGGGGTCGTCGGGCTCGCCGTGGAGGTCGGCGTGCCGGTGCTGCTCGGCCTCGTCATCCGCGCCAACCGGGAACTGGGTCGGCAGGCGCTGGAGCGGGCCCTGGCCGAGCAACGCCAGCACGAGTCGGAGAGCCGCGCGGCCCGCGCCGACGAACGCAGTGCCATCGCCCGCGAGCTGCACGATGTGGTCGCGCACCACGTGGCGTCGATGGTGCTGCGGGTCGGCGTGGCCCGGCACGTGCTCACCGACCCGGACCCCCGGGTCGGCGAGGTGTTCGACGACGTGCACGGCACCGGCACCGCGGCCCTGGCGGA
Organism: Micromonospora sp. NPDC049047; assembly: GCF_040649135.1. NCBI lineage: Bacteria > Bacillati > Actinomycetota > Actinomycetes > Micromonosporales > Micromonosporaceae > Micromonospora > Micromonospora sp. NPDC049047. The sequence goes on along the minus strand of NZ_JBEZEY010000001.1, from coordinate 56,103 downwards.
GTTGCGCCGGCTGGTCGCGGTGCTGCGCAACCCCGACGGGGTACGCGGCGACGCGGCGCTTACCGCCATCGAGCCCGCCGCGCTGCCGGCGGCGATCGGCGCCTCCATCGACCGGGCCCGACAGGCGGGCATCACAGTGGAGGCCGATCTCGACCCGGCGATCGGTTCGCTCGACGCGGTCCGCGGCATGGCGGTGCTGCGGCTCACCCAGGAGGCGTTGACAAACGTGGCCAAACACGCAGGGACGTCAGCGGTGGCGCGACTCGTCGTCGCCGTTCGCGATGGCGCTGTGCACTGGGAGGTCGCCGACACCGGGCGGGGCGGGGTGCCGGCAGGTGTGCCGGCCGGCGGCGGGCACGGCATCACCGGAATGCGCGAACGCGTCGAGGTCCTCGGCGGGCGGCTGGAGGCGGGCCCGACCGACACCGGGTGGCGGGTACGTACCGTCCTCCCGGCCGGGGCGACCGGGGCGGTGCCCCGCGAGCGTACGGCTCCGGCCGCGTCCCGCACGCCGGAGCCGGCGTGATCCGGGTGCTGCTGGTCGACGACCAGCACCTGATCCGCGCCGGGCTGCGCATGCTCTGCAACGCCCAACCCGACATCGACGTCGTCGGTGAGGCGGACAACGGCCGCGAGGCGATCCCGCTGGCCGGGAGGCTCCGGCCCGACGTCGTCGTCATGGACCTACGGATGCCCGGTGTCGACGGAATCACCGCGACCACCCGGATCCTCGCCGAGCACCCCCGCACCCGCATCCTGGTGCTGACCACGTTCGGCGACGACGACCACCTCTACCCCGCCCTGACCGCCGGGGCCTGCGGGTTCCTGCTCAAGGACGCGCCCCCGACCGAGCTGCTCGACGGCATCCGCCGGGCCGCCTCCGGTGACAGCCCGTTCAGCCCGGAGGTGCTACAGCGTCTGGTGCAGCGCGCGGTGCTGGCCCGGCCCGAGACACCCCGGCCGGTGTCGGGTCTGACCGCCCGCGAACGCGACGTGCTGGACCTGGTCGCCGAAGGGCTGTCCAACACCGAGATCGCCGACCGGCTGCACATCGGTGTCACCACGGTCAAGACCCACATCACCAGCCTGATGACCAAGACGGGCAGTCCCAACCGGGTCCGCCTGGCCCTGCTCGCCCGTGGCGTCTGACGGCCCGACCTAACGGCCGCACGCGTAGCCCTGCATCCCCCGGGGGTTCGCGGCGGCGGACAGCACACCCGTCGCCGGATCGCGGGCCACCGCGCAGAGCCGACCCAGGCTCCACCCGTCGGTGACCCGCACCTCGTGCCCGTACGCCCGCAGGGCCGTCCGCACACCCGCGTCGAGCCGGTCCTCGACCACCAGGACACCGGGCTCCATCCCGCGCGGATAGAACGACTCCGGCAGGCTGAGCGTGTGCCACGCCGGCGCGTCGATGGCCTCCTGAAGGGACTGGCCGGCGACGAGGTGCCGCAGCAGGAACGGCACCTGCCACTGGTCCTGCTGGTCGCCGCCGGGCGTGCCGCAGGCCAGCACCGGCTCGCCGTCGCGGTGCACCATCGTCGGGCTCAACGTCGTACGCGGTCGACGGCCCGGCGCCAACGAGGACGCGAGCCCCTCCTCCAACCAGCACATCTGCAACCGGCTGCCCAGCGGGAAGCCGAGTTCCGGAATTGTCGGCGAACTCTGCAACCAGCCACCACTGGGCGTCGCGGAGATCATGTTGCCCCAGCTGTCGACCACGTCGATGTGGCAGGTGTCGCCACGGGTCACCCCGTCGGCCCGTACGGTCGGCTCCCCCGTCGTGGGATCCGTCCCGGGTGCCGGCCGCGCGGCATCGGGTCGGACGTGGGCCGGCAGGCGGGGCCGGGCCCCGTCGGGGTGCCCCGGCCGCAGCTGCGTCGACGCGTGCGCACCGATCAGGGCCGCCCGCTCGCCCGCGTACCGCCGGGAGAGCAGCGCCGTGCCGGGCACGTCTACGCCGTCGCCGTACCAGGCCTCCCGGTCGGCGAAGGCGAGCTTGAGCGCCTCGACCTGGGCGTGCACACCCGCCGCGGTCGCCGTGTCGAACGCGCCGGGATCGTCGAGCGCGTCCAGGGTGGCGAGCGTCTGCAGCAACACCGGACCCTGGCCCCAGAACCCGGTCTTCGCCACCGAGTAGCCGTGCCAGTCGAGGGTGACGGGTGCCTCCCAGGTCGCCGAGTACGCGGCCAGGTCGTCGCCGGTGACCAGCCCGGCGTGCGGGCGCCCACTGGAGTCCTGGAACGGCCGACGGCTGAACCTGTCGATCGCCTCGGCGACGAAACCCGTGCTCCAGGCCCGGCGGGCGGCCTCGATCTGCGCCTCCCGGTCCGCGCCGGCAGTCTGTCCCGCCGTCACCAGCCGGCGCAGGGTGTCCGCGTACGCCGGGTTGGTGACCAGTTCCCCCTCGGCCGGTGGCCGGCCGCCCCGCAGCCAGAGCGCGGCGGAGGTGGGCCAGTGCTCCTCGAACAGTGACCGGACGGCCGCCACCGTGGCACCGACCCGACCCACCAGCGGATGTCCGGCGGCGGCGTAGCCGATGGCCGGCTCCAGCACCTCGGCGAGGGTGCGCGTGCCGTGCTCCCGCAGCAGCAGGAGCCAGGCGTCGACGGCGCCGGGTACGGCCGCCGCGAGCGGCCCGGCGCCCGGGACGAGGTCCATCCCGAGGGACCGGAAGTGCGCGATGGTGGCCCCGGCCGGCGCGGGACCCTGCCCGCACAGCACCACCGGCCTGGGGTCCCGGGCGGTGGCCACGATGGCCGGCACCTCGCCGCCCGGCCCGTTGAGGTGCGGTTCGACAACGTGCAACACGAACCCGGCGGCGACCGCCGCGTCGAAGGCGTTGCCGCCGCGTTCCAGGATGCCCATCGCCGACTGGCTGGCCAGCCAGTGCGTCGAGGAGACCATGCCGAAGGTGCCCCGCAGGGTGGGCCGGGTGGTGAACGTCATGAGCACACCTCACTCGGATCCACTGTGCGAACGCAAGACCTCCGGGTGGTCGACGGGGCACGCCGTCGCACCGGTCAGCTCGCCGACCCGTCCGCACGCCGCCCGGGTGGCCGGGGGTGGTACTCGGGGCGGAGCTTCGCGCTGGCGAACGCCCCTCGTACCGCCGCCGAGAGCGCCGTCAGGTCGTACGCGCCGTGGTGGCGACGGCCATTGATGAAGAAGGTGGGGGTGCCGGTGACACCGCTGAGGTCGGCGGAGTCGACGTCCTCGGCGACCCGGTCGACGCCCATCCGGCCCGCCATGTGCTCCCGGAACCGGTCGGGGTCCAGGCCGAGCTGTTCGGCGTATCCGAGCACCTGTGGGGGGTCCAGGGCGTCCTGGTGCGCGAGCAGCAGATCGTGCATCTCCCAGAACGCGCCCTGCTCCCCCGCCGCCTCCGCGGCCTCGGCGGCGAGCTGGGCGTGCGGGTGGACGTCGGTGAGCGGCAGGTGCCGCCAGACGTACCTGATGTTGGCGAAGTCGGCGAGCAGCTCCCGGACCACCGGCTCGGCCTGCCCGCAGTACGGGCACTCGAAGTCGCCGTACTCCACCACCGTCACCGGCGCGTCGACCGGCCCGCGCATGTGGTCGCGTTCCGGGTCGACAGGCCGTATCAGGTCGACGATCCCCTCGGTGACGCCCAGCAGCGCCCGCGAACGACGTGCCGGCGACAGCCGCCCGACCGCGCGGAACACCAGCCAGGTGACGAGGGACGCACCAACCGTCGCGACGAGGATGCCGAGCTTCGCCTCGTCGAGCGCCGGCCCGCTCAGGGCGTGGGTGGCGATGAGCAACGCGACGGTGAACCCGATGCCGGAGACCGTGCCCACCCCCAGGACGGCGAGCCAGCCGACGGGTGGCCGGAACCGGTTGCCGGTCGCCCGGGCCACCAACCACGAGGCGGCCACGATCCCGGCCGGCTTACCGACGAGGTACGCGACCACGACGCCGAGGGTCACCGGCGAGACCACGGCCCGGGCCAGCAGGTCGCCGTCGATCGCGATCCCCGCGTTGGCCAGCGCGAACAGCGGCACGACGAGGTAGCTCGCCCACGGGTGGTAGATGCTCTGGAGCCGCTCGTTCGGTGACACGGCCGAGATGAGCCCGGCCCGCGCCATCCGGGCGAGTTGTGGGGTGGGCTGCTCCCGGAAGAGGCGGAACTGGTCGCTCGCCCGTTGCAGGTCACCGCGACCGGGAGCGTAGGCGTAGCTGAGCAGTCCCATCACCAGACCCACCACGACCGGGTCGACACCGGACTCCGAGACCGCCACCCAGGCGGCCACCCCCAACAGCGCGTAGACCGGCCCGAACCGCACCCCCACGGCCCGGACCAGCAGCACCACACCGAAGATCACCACCGCGACGAGCAACGCCGACAGCGAGGGGTGATGCGGGTACGCGATGGCCAGCACCGCGATCGCGACAACGTCGTCGACGACGGCGACGGTAAGCAGGAAACCCCGCAGCCGATCCGAGAAGCGCGGCCCGAAGACGGCAAGCGCACCGAGCGCGAGCGCCGTGTCAGTGGCCATCACCGCACCCCAGCCCGCCGCGGTGGGGCGCCCGGCGTTGATCACGAGATAGACCGCGATCGGCAGGAGCATGCCGCCGAACCCGGCGAGCAGCGGCAACGCCAGCCGACGCCGCTCCCGCAGCTCGCCGATGTCGAACTCCCGGCGCAACTCCAACCCGGCCACCAGGAAGAAGAAGGTCATGAGGCCGCTGTTCACCCAGGTACGCAGGTCGTGTGACAGGGACCAGTCGCCGAGCCGGACCGAGAACGACGTGCTCCACACCGACTCGTACGACGACAGGTGCAGGTTGGCCCAGCCGAGCGCCACCACGGCGGCGACAAGCACCACCCGCGCACCGCCGGTCTCGGTGCGCAGGAACGCGCGCAGCGGAGCGTTGAACCGCCCCTCCCAGGCGGTCCGGCTGGTCCATCCCCGGAGCGGGTTGTCGCTCGTCACGGGGACAATCTTCGTTTACCGGATCGTCGCGTGGTCCGGATTGCTCATCCTCCTCGGTGACCAGACCACGACCGCACGGCGCAGGTATCCGTCCCAAGATCGCGCCCCGACTCGGTCGATCATGGAGTTGTGGTGCCCGCTTTGGCACCGCGAAAGCGCTTTGTCACCCACCACAACTCCATGATCGACGAGGCGACCCGGGGCCACACCTGGCGCAGGGGCCTTGGCGTTCGCCCGTGGGCAGGAACAATGAGGCACCTGCACCTCGGATAGTGACCATCTCGTTCCCCCTGAGGAGGATGACGTGCTGGAGCTGTACGACGTGGTTCAGCTCCGAGAAGCCATGCCGGGAGACCTGCCGGCCGGCGCAGTGGGAGCTGTCGTCGATGTCCTTGACGGGTCCCCGCCTCTCTACGAAGTGGAGTTCACCGACACCGATGGCCGCACCGTCGCCCTGGTCACGCTCCGGGCCGACCAAATAATTCACCGAGTCGGGTAGCTTCTCGCGAGATGCGGCAGATCCGCGGAAGAGGCGCTTGTCGTCTCGTCTGGAGACGTGGTCTCGCCGGGTCGGGTGGACACTGTTGACCACCGCACAGTGGAGGCCGGTGACATGGGAATGATGGTGACTGCGCGGCGTGTCGAGGCAGTCGCGGGCGAGGTTCGGTACGAGTTCGGGTTGGATGACACGTTCGACCGGATCCTGGTCATCGACCCGTGCACCCTCGACGCCCACGTCGAGGATGGTGAATTCAACGCGGCCGCCGGTGCGATCACGGCAAAAGTCGTGAGGGCCTGGCGATCCAGCGGCGAGTTCCCGATGAGGATGCTGTTCGCAAGCTGAGCCCCGGTCCGGTTTCCGATACGAGGTCTGCTGTCGTCAACCGCGGGTGAGGCGGCCGTCCTGGTCGACGCGCAGGCGACCGCTTGTCACGGCGACGTGCAGCCCGTACCGGAGCAGCTTGTCGATCTTTTCGGTCCGGCGGCGGTAACCGAGCCGCTCCAGGCCGGCGCGCAGCAACCGGTCCTCGTCCAGGCTCGGCACGCCCTGGAGTACGTGCACCAGCGCGTTGGCCACCTCCTCGGGCGGCACCTCCTCGAACGCGCGGTCGTTGCTCGCCTGGGTGACCCGGTACGCGCGGTACGTCTGCGGGTCTGCGTCAGCTGGCCACGCGTATCGGCTCACGTTCGGGTGCGGGTGCAGGCGGCCGGGGTCGACCAGGGAGAGCACGGCGACGCGCCGGTCCTCCCGGGTGCGCAGGAACCCGAACCGGGCCAGGGCGAGGCGGGCGAGCCGGTGCTGCTCGATCGGCCCCTCCGCTTCGATGATCTCGTGCAGCGCGTTGCGCATCAGCTCCCGTACCCGCCGGTCGGTGCTCAGCAGGTCGACCTCGGCCTGGTCGCCGAGCGACGTCGGCACGTACGCGACGAACGGGCGCACGGTGATGGTGTCCCCAGCCGTGGCCGGCGAGGCGATCGTCGCGGCGGCCAGTGCGGTGACCGGCGGCGCCGCGCCGCCCAGGAGCGGATCCTCGTCCAGCGCGGGGCGCGGCTGCGGCAGCTCGGCGGCCGGCGGTGGACCTGCCGGCTCGGCATCCGTCACGGAACGCGGCTGCGGCAGCGCGACGGCCCCGGCCGACGGGTCGGGCTCCGGTTCGGCGGGCGTGGCGGCGTCGGCCCGGGTGACCGCCTCGTCGACCCGGTCCAGCAACGCCGACCGGTCGTGGATCCACGCCGGCAGCCAGAACCGCACGACCTCCGGCCAACCCATGATCGAGCGGAGCAGCACCGGTGCCGAGTCCCGGTCGGCCACAGTGGGGCGGGCGCTCCAGTCCGGGCCGTCGAGCATGACGGCCACCTGCCACCGGGTTGAACCCGGGCTGCGGACCGCGATGTCCACTGTGAAGTCGGAGAGACCGTGCGAGGTGCGCACCTCGTGACCGCGCTCGCGTAGCGCCGTTGCCACCTCCGTGCGGATCCGGCTGCGCCGCTCGGTGCGGTCGGTGGCCAGGTCGCCCAGGCGCTCGGTGCCGGCGGCGGCCAGCTCGCAGTACGCCCGCAGGTGCTGGGTGCCCAGCGCGGAGGTGCGGGCGAGGTCGATGTCGGACGGGTCGAACGACGAGTAGAGGACGACCTGGCGGCGGGCGCGGGTGATGGCGACGTTGAGTCGACGCTCGCCGCCGGCCTGGCTGAGCGGGCCGAAGTTCAGTGGGAGTTGACCGGTCTCCGGGTTGGTGGAGAAGGCCAGCGAGAACAGGACGACGTCCCGCTCGTCGCCCTGCACGTTCTCCAGGTTCTTCACGAAGATCGGCTCCGCGACCGCGCCGGAGAGCTGCTCCCGGATGATCGGGTCGGTGCTCTCCTCCAGCAGGTTGAGGATCAGGTCCCGCTGCTGGATGTTGAAGGTGACCACGCCGATGGAGTGGTTGGCGGTCGCCGGCTCGTGCAGCCGCCGGGTGATCTCGGCCAGGATCGCCCGCGCCTCGACCTCGTTGGTGCGGGAGCCGCCCCTGTCGTACTGGCCGTCGACCCGCCGCCAGCTGACGCCCGCCGAGCTGGCGGCACCGGGCGACGGGAGGCTGGAGAGCTTGTTGTCGTAGTAGTAGCGGTTGGAGAAGGCGATGAGTGACTCGTCGTGACTGCGGTAGTGCCAGGAGAGCCACCGTTGCGGCAACCCCGACTCGACGGCCTCGCTGAGGATGCTCTCCAGGTCCTCCGGCACCGGGCCGTTGCCGTCGTCGACCTCGTCCACCGTGTGGTTGGCCTGCATGATGCTGCTCGGTGGCATCTGCCGGGAGTCGCCGACCACCACCACGGCGCTGCCCCGCCCCATCGCGCCAATCGCCTCCGCCACCCGGATCTGCGACGCCTCGTCGAAGATGACCAGGTCGAAGCGTTGGCTGCCCGGTGCCAGGAAGTTCGCCGCCGACGCGGGGCTGACCAGCACGCACGGGGTCAACGCCAGCACCGCGTCCGGGTACTGCTCGAACAGCTCCCGGAAGGACCGCCCGCCCCGCTTGCGGCGCAGCTCCGCCGCGAAGTCGGCGAAGCGCCCCCGCCGGTCGGTCGGGCTGAACGGGCGGCGACGGACCAGCACCGACGGCAGCTGGGTCGGTAGCGCGGACCGCAGCTCACCGGCGGCGGCCTCGAACTGGCTGATCTCGTCGTCGTGCAGCTCCGGGTCGAAGTACTGCAGGCCACCGGCGCGTAGCCGCTCGGCGAGCGACGCCGTCGCGACTCCCCGCCGGTAGACCTCCTCGGCGACCTGCGCGGGCACCTCGGCGCACAGCAGCTGGTCCCGGTAGTCGGTGAGACCGGCCGAGGCGAGCACGTCGGCGTGGGTGAGGACGGTCGCCCATCGGCGCAGCGGGAACAACTCCTCGCTCCGCAGCTCGTCACGCCAGGTCGCGCCGTCGCGCTGCCAGGCGTCCATCCAGTGCGAACCGGCGGCCCACCGGGTCAGCTCCGGCTCGCCGGAGCGCAACACCCCACGCCAGGCCCGCCACCGCGAGGCGAACCGGTCGAGCAGCGCCGCGTCGACGTCGGTGCACCCGCTCTGGAACAGCTCCCAGGCCTGCGGGTGCTGGCTCAACAGCGTCCGCCCGACCCGGGTCGCCTCGATGGCCTCGGCCAGCCGCTCCTGCGCGGTCGGGTCCGTGGGCAGCCACTGCGCCAGCAGCAACCCACCGAGCCCCAGCAGATGGTGGTGCAGCGCGGCGGCCTGCGCCTGGGCGGCGACCAGCCGACCGGTGAGCACCTCCACCTGGTCCACGTCGAGCGTCGCGCCGGCGACCGCGTGCACTGCCAACCGGTCCGCGATGGCCTGACGGCGCTTGCGCTTGCCGAACAGGCGTTTCGCCGCCTCCTGGGCCTCGCCGTGCCAGACGGTCAGCTCCGGTCGGGCGAACAGGTCCGGCCGGAAGGTCGCCAGCTCACCGGCGAAACCCTGCCGGAAGGCGGCCAGGTCCGCCTGGAACCGGGCCATCGCCTCGTCCCACCGTCGATCGCTGGCGTGCACTGTGGTCGCCCGGTCCGGCAGCATTCCGCGTACGGCGAGCCAGGCACCCGCCTGCAACTCGCCCACGGACTCCGGGGCGGGCAGTGTCCGCAGCAACTCGACAAGACGCGGGTGCCCGGCCAGGTCGGCGCGGAGCCGTTCCAGCTCACCGGCGATCTCGGTGACCGCCGCGCCGTGCAACCCGTCCAGGGTGCGGCAGCCGCTGAGCGCCCACGGGTGCGCGGCCCGGAGTCGGGCCGAGCGGGCCGCCGCCGGGAACTCCCGCAGTGTCGTCTCGACCTGCGCGCGTGCCTCGGCCGGTGCGTGCAGATAGGCCACCGGGATCGGGGCGACCGGGCCGTCTCCGTACGCCAGGGTCTGCTCGTAGGCCGACCAGAGCGACATCCCGACGGGGTTTGTGGTGTGCACCTGCGCCGGGTACTCGGTAAGCGGGGCGAGCCGCGTCCGGTAGGCCGTCTCGACCGCCGTCCAGGTGCCGTCGCCACCCTGGTCGTACTGGTCGAGGGCGTCACGCAACTGTTGGCGGATCGCGTTGAGGGACTGCTTGCGCCCGTGCAGGTCAAGCGCGAACGGCCCGAGGCCGACCTGCTTGAGGCGGCGCTTCACCACCTCCAGGGCGGCCTGCTTCTCGGCGACGAAGAGCACCGACCGGCCGGTGCCGACCGCCCGGGCGATCATGTTGGTGATGGTCTGGGACTTGCCGGTGCCGGGCGGGCCTTCGAGGACGAACGAGTGGCCCCGCTCGGCACGCACAATGGCCTGCATCTGCGACCCGTCGGCGGGGATCGGCAGGTGCAGGTCCGCCTCGTCGACCAGAATGTCGGCGTCGTCGGGGCGGGCCGGGTCGTCGAAGGTGGCCCCGGACGACTCCACGAGGTGCCGGACGACCGGGTTCTCCATGAACCGGGGCCAGTGGTCGGTGAGGTCCCGCCACATCTGGAAGGTGGAGAACTGCACCAGGCGGAGGCTGGCGGTCTCGTCGATGCGGTAGTTGAGCCGGTTGTCGAGCAACCCGGCGTTGATCGCGGCGAGGGTCTTGGCGATGTCGATGCCGTGCTCGTCGAGGACCGGCCGTTCCAGCTCCGGGATCCGCACGCCGTGCTTGACCCGCAACCACTCGACCAGGCAGTAGTTCGGGCTGGCGGCCTCCGTACCGTCGATGACCATCGCGTACGGGCGACGGCCAGTGCCGCCCTCGATGCGCACCGGCAGAAGGAACAGCGGCGCATACGCCTCTCCCCCGGTCGCCTTGGTGTGCACCAGGGTGCCGATGGTCAGGTAGAGGTAGTTGCTGCCGGTCTCCTGCTCCATCGTGCGCGCCTCGCGTTGCAGCGCCCGCATCGCCGTCTTGTACCGGGCTTCGGTGACCGCGCCGTAGACCCGGCGGTCGGTACGCAGCTCCCGGGTCAGGATCTCCGCGTCGAGGTCCTGCGCCCGGCGCGTCCCGGCCAGCTCGTGGACCTGGCTGATGTCGTCCTGCGGGATGACCTGCACCTGTTTGCCGTCGTGGATCAGGTCGTCGAGCAGCGCCAACGCCCCCGCCGGCACGTGCAGGTCCAGGCCACGGCCCCGCTTGGGCAGGTTGAGCAGCGGGTTACGCAGGCTCAGGTCGAGCAACGACTTCTTCCACTGCTGGATCCGCGCCGGTGACCCGTCGGACTGCTGCGCCACCTCGTCGCCGTCGTCGGCGAGCTGACGCACCTTCGCGGCGGCCACGCCCGGCGGAAGGTCGAGGGACGCCGCGTTGATCTCGGTGGTCGTCTCGGCGACGACCGGCACGGCCAGCTCGTCGGTTGAGGGCAACGGCTTGATCCCGGAGCGGTGGGCGAGATGGACGTCGACGACGCCCTGCAAGCGGTGGCTCTCCCCGCGGAAGTGGCCGAGCCCGGCCCGTACCGCCTCGGTGAACGTCGCCGACTGCGCGCCCGGCCCGATCCGGGTCAGCTCCACCGGCACGGCCCGCCCGGAGTCCACCATCGAGATCAGCAGGTTGGTCTCGGTCACCGCGGCCGAGCCGAGCCGCTCCTCCTGCAGCAGGAAACCACCGAATGCGTGCCCCGCGCTGACGAAGATGAGCGGGTGCAGGCCCGCCGCCTCCAGGCACGCGGCGTACGCGACGGACAGGTCGAGGCAGTTACCCAGTCGTCCGTCCAGGACGGCGGCCGTCGTGCGTACCTTCTGGCCGGTGTTCTCGAACGACGCCGGCAGCGTCTGGTAGGTGATCTCCAACTGGCGCAACGCCTCGTACACGGCACCGGCGATCAACGCCGCCCGCTCCGAACCCTCCTGGTAGCCCTGCAACGAGCCGGAGCCCGTCTGCGCCAGCAGGAGCTGGGCGGCGGCCCGCAGCACCGCCTCCACCGCCCGGGTGTTCGGCTGCACGAAGGCCGCCAGGCTGTCGTACAGGGCAGGGCTGTTGAACCACTCGTTGTGCGCCAACACTCGTGATGGCGCGACCAGCGTCAGAGTGCCGACGGTGAGGTGGTAGTCGACAGGGAACGCCTCGTCGGTGCGGTACAGCAGCTTGCGGTCGGGCGTGAAGTCGCGGAAGTCGTCCCAGCTGGTGCTCGCCCCAGGCCGCAACGGCGCGGTGAGGGTACGCGTCCACGGCTCGGCCAGCGCGCCGTCCGGGCCGAGCAGCTCCAACGTCAACGTCACGTCGGTCACCGGCACCGGACCCCGGTTGACGAGGGTGAGGTGACGGACCAGCGGCACCCGGTTGTGCACCAGGGCGGCGTTGATCGCCGGCTGCACGAGCAGCCCGACTTCGAGCTGGTCGTCGTCGGCGGTGAACTGCGCGAAGACGCTGTCGGACATGGGCGTTTCTCCAGGTGACGAGACCAGGGATGGCCAGCCTAGCGGTCAACCGACCGGCGGAACGGACCGCGCCGGTAAGACGATCTTGGAAGGCGTACGTCTGAGGCAGGATGTGCGCCATGACAACGCAACACCAGCACCTGGTCTACGGCCACACCAGGGCACACAACTGCCTGGCCTTCGCCGACGCCGCCACCGCGACCGCGACGGCTGCGGAGATCCGGGCGCTCGCCGCCGCGCAAACGTGGGGCGAGGCCCGGCAGGTTCAGATGACCCACCTGTGGAATCCCGCTGGCCCGGAATACCACGAGCCGGAGGACGGGTACGCCGACGACAAGCCCTTCGACATCACCACGGTAGGTGCGGTCGAGGACGGAACCTGGCCGTCCATGGTCACCAAGCGGGCGTTCACCGTGCTGCCGCAGGACCTGCAGGACCGGTACGGCAAGCGCCAGGTCACCGTGCACGACGGCGACTACCTGGAGATCGCGGTCGCCAGCGAGGGCGAACTGGTCGCCGAACTGCGCGCACGCGGCTACGAGGTGACCCGCGACGACGCGCTCATCAACCTGCTCGACGGCGTCGACCTGGGCTCACCCGCCGCTTGAGGAGTCACGGAGACGCCGGCGTCGCCCGGCGCGAGCCGGCGTCTCCGTGACTGGTCAACGTCGGCGCTTGTTCAGACTCGGAAGGCCACCGGACACGGTCCGCACGGTGCCGTCCGGGTTGCTCCGGCCCGGCTTCTGTTGAGCCTCCGTGACCCGTCGCCCGGCGAGGTCGGAGGCGGCCAGCTTGACGACGGCCCGGTCCGGCCGCTGCCAGGCTGACGCGCTTGAGACGCGGCGACTCAAGACCTTTCTGGTGGCGAGCCGTGCACCATCGACGTCAGGGCCTGGTTAGTCGCGCACCTGCACCGCCATGAGCCCGGCACCCGTCAGCTCGTCGTACGTCGTGTTGAGCATCCGGAAGCTCTGCCAGAAGCTGTTGGCGAAGGCGAGCTGGGGGGGGAACGATGGACCTCCAACGAGTGGCGCGCGAGAGTCAGACGCCAGGCTGCACGGCCTGCCCGTAGAACCAGCGGAGGTGCTCGATCAGCGCCTCGCGCGCCTTGACATTGATGAGGACGTCCAAGGCGAAGCCGGGGCGGAGCGCGAGCTTGGCTGCCGCGATATTCACGCCCTCCAACTCGTTCAACCGCTGGCGGAACTGCTTGCGCAGCGCGATGTCGTCGAACGGGGGCCGGGTGCTGAGGTGCTGGAACACGACTTCGAACTTTCCGCTCGGGTAGATCGTCGCGGGCCAGATGTTGCCGAGTTCATGGTCCTTTCCACGCGCCATGAGGAAGCACGAGGTCTCACCGCCGGAGCCGTAGAGCAGCATGCCGCCCATGCTGACCCAGGCTTCGAGCACAGCGACCGCACCGAGCGCAACCTGTGCCTCTTGAAGGTCCCTCAACTGCTCGAGAAACCGGTCGTCCAGCAGACTGTCATGTCGCGACCGTGGCCTGAGGAGCTGGGTGGACCCGTCCTGCTGGGGCATGCCGGCAAGTTGCGCCAGTTCCTCGACGCCGATCCGCTGAGCCTGGCTGGCGCGACCGTACTTGTCGAACTCGACACCCTCTTCGCGCAACAGGTCGTGCGGGTCGTCGGTACGGGACGGCTCGAGCCAGCGAAAGTTCGGCGCGAGCACGCCCTCCGCCTGGAGCACCCGGTGCGCGTTTGGTGCGGGATGGTTGGCCAGCCGGGCACCGACGGAGACCGGGTGCGTACCGATCAGGGCCGCCAGGTCACCGTAGGCCGTCCAGGAGCCAGCGGGCAGCGCGGCAAGCGCCGTGTTCATGACGTCCCAGGGCACCTCGGACTTGTTGCCCGCCTCCTCGGTGGGCCCGGGCCAGGTGGCGATGATCCGTTCAGCGAGCCCGTCGGCACGCGCGTGGATCTCAGGGCGTCCCCAGCGCTTCTGGCCGGCGATCTCCCGGCTGAGAGCAATCCCGCTCTTGCCGAGTTGAGCCCGCTTGACCAGGAAGGAACTGTTGCTCAGCTCCGCGTTGTAGCCGGTCAGGGTCAGGTTACCCAAGGTGTGGACCAGGGCCTCGTGCACCTCGGCGAAGCTCTCCTCGCCTTGCAAGTCCTCGCTCAGCATCTGCCGCCACTCCGCGGTAGGGCTCTGCGGCATCACGTGTTCGATGGTCAACGATCCCGGTGCGACCGGCTCCTTGCTGCCGTACGACTCCTCGAGCCACTGAAGCACCAGCTTGCGCTGAGTCGCCCGCCCGTTGAGATAGAACGGAATGAGCCGCACTGCCTCGCGCAGGCTGGCGTCGGTGGCGTAATACTTCCGGCCGACCGACAGGTAGGCACGGACCGCCTCGTCGACCGGCAGGTCCTTACGCATGTCGGTCACGATGCGCAGCAGGACCCGGTTGATGCTCGCGGTAGCGCGGCCGATCAGCAGGCGCCGAACGAAGTAGCTTTCGACGTACAGCATCGCCGAGGCGATCTGATCTGACGTTGCAGTCCCCTGCTTGCGGCGGTCCAGCAGGTGCAGCAGTAGCGGCAAGACGGTGGTGGTGTCCCAGGCGTTGAGCCGGGCCAGCCGCCGCCGTACCTCCGGGTCCTGCTCCTCCTCGGGGTGGAGGATGACTCGAAGGAGGGCACCGAGGCGGCAGAATCGGCGCACCTCGGCTTCAATCTCCGCTTCGGTGTGCAGGCCGTTGAGCCGCGCCTGCTGGCCGACGTAGGTGTCGGTCTGCTTGACCTCAGGGTTACGGTGCACCATGTCGAGCCAGAACAACTGCTCCATCTCCCCGGCGTCCAACTGCTTCTGCAGCGGGAGCCACAGCGAGTCGTAGACCGCATCGCCGCGGTTGGGCAACCGCATGAACAGGTAGTTGCGCAGCAGATCAGCCTGGGTAAGTTTCAAGCCGGTGTTGTTGAGCGACTCGAAGATCCGATAAACGTTATCGCCGACCTGCGCCACGACCGAGACAAGTGCCATCCCTGAGATGACCGCGTCCTCGATGCGTTCGATGTCCATCGGGTCGTCCGGGTCGTCGACGGCGACGAGCTGGGCCGCGAAGAAGCGATACGCCGCACCGACCTGATCACTGCCGCCGGCCTGCGGCGTTGCCTCAAGGCATGCCTCGTAGGCGGTGCGGTCGGCCTGGGTGGGCACGAGCTTCGACCGATGAGTCGGCTTGTACTTGTTGATTAGGTATTCCTGATCGATGCGGTCCCGGTGGCCCGCGTCTTCATGCGCGGCTCGGTGGTCGCGAATCGCACAGAGCAGAATAGACAGCGTGGTTAGACGTTGCTGTCCGTCCACCACCAGGAACTCGGAGACCGAGGGCCCAAGCGTGGGGCTGGGCGCAAGCACGAGCGAGCCGATGAAATGCGTGAGGTTCGGGCTTTCGGTCCGCTCCTCGGCAAGCCTGCGGATGTCCTCCCACAGGCGCCTGAGTTGGGAGTCCGTCCACGAGTAGGTCCGTTGGTACAGCGGCACCCGATACTGCTTCGCGCCCTCAAGTAGCTCCCGCAGCGTCGTCTCGTGTGCCGCAACCATGTGTGCTCCCATCGACCCCAGACGTAATCCGGCCAGCCAACCAGACCCTCGAATCGGATCAACAGCTCAGTCAGAAACGCGACTCCTCTGGTCGGCCTCAGCAGATCAGCTGGGCTGCGGGGCACGTACCGGCAGGGCCGATCGATAGACGGAGTCCGCAATGGACGTTAGGGTCCAGCGCGGTACGCACGAAGCAGGAACCATCGGGAGTGGTATGTCACTCATCGCTGAGTTCGCCGCCGAGATATTAACCAGCCTCAGCATCGCCGCTGGTCGACGGGCGAGTTCCGCTGTCCGTACGCCCGCTCTCGATCGCGACCTCGAGGAGGTCTGCCGCGCCGCGCTGCGGCAGGCGATGGCGATCGCCGCGCCGGACGTCGCCGAGCCGACCCGAGAGTTGCTGGAGTTGGTCTGTCTGGACTTCTTCGCCGAGAACGGCGTACCGCGCTGGATCGTGCAGCCGGGCCTTGTGCGAGCCGGGACGAGCCGATCGGTGAGCCTGGACCGCTGGGCTGGTCGCTTTCGCAGTCGGCTTCCGCAGGACGAGACGTTCTCTGCCGTGGATGTCGATCCGGTGGCCTTCGCGGTGGCGTTCAGCTCTGCCCTGTGGGAGGCGATGGTTTCCCACTCCCTCGACCCGGACAGCAGCCTCGGTCCGCTCGTACAGCAGTTGCGGCTCGCGTTCATCGAGCAGCACGTCGACGTGATCGCCCAGCACCTACGCGTTCAGCCCGCCACGGTCGGGCCCTCCATTGGGGTTCTCGGCCCAGGTTCCCGCCGCCGGACGGATGCGCTTCTCGCGGCCTTGAACGTCGATCGCGACGAGGAGCCGCCATACCAGGAGCCGATGGACGCGGTGCGCAGCGTGACGGACTTCCTCGGCTCCAGGGCGCGGGTCCACCTGCTCACCGGGGCCAGTGGATGCGGCAAGTCCCGACTCGTCCAGCACGTCGCTGCGGGGCTGAGCGACGCGGCGGACTTTCAGTTGCACGTCGCTGACCACTGGTTGGTCCAGGACGGATCGCCGGCGGCGCGCATCCTGCGGTACGCGTCGCTGCCCGCCACCGATGAGCCATCGCTAGCGGCCGAGGCCGCGGTGCGGGGCGCGAACCGTTCCTGTGTGATCGTGATCGACGGCATCCGGGACACTGGGCAGCTGACGGCGGTCGGCCAAGAAGTCGACGCGCTGCTGCGCGAGGTGATGGAGCCGCACCTTCGCTTCATGCTGGTGGTCCGCACACCACCGGCTATCGATGTGAGCGCGTTTCCGGTTCTGGCGGCCTCGGTACACGCGCCGCTGCGTATGACGGCCTCCTACCACCTGTCCCGGTGGAGCAGGGTCGAGGCGGGTCGGGCCTGGGAAGCGTCGCGACGTCCGGGTGATCCGGCGTTCTCGGAGTTGCCCGCGGTCGTGCGCGAGCTGGTCCGCGTGCCGCTGCATCTGCGGTTGCTGCGGGCGGGAGGCGAGATCGGCTGGGCGCAGACCAACGCGTACGACCTGATCGACAGGTGTGTGCGGGCCATCGCGTCCGGCGAGGACGCGGTGGACGAGTTGGCGCGGGCGGCAGAACGAGAACGACCGGATCTGGTGCCACAGGGGCTGCGCGGCGATGTTCCGCCGGACAGCTCACCGACGGCGCTGGCACCCTTGCTGATCCGCTCGCCGATGACCGGCCGGGTCGAGTTCGGCCACGACGTGATCCGCGAGTTCGCCCTCGCCACCGTGATCAGCCGCCGCATGCGGGAGTCCCGATCCGTCTCGGTGGTGACTGCGGCCTTCAACGCGCTGGCCGCCCAGGCGGTCACGTCGGGGGCGGCCCGGTCGGTCTGCGAGCTGACCGCGCTCGCGCTCGACCGTAGCGCCGCGGCCACGGTGACGGCGGTGCTCACCGCGCCGACGGTGGACGCCCGGGTCACCGTGCCGCTGCTCCTCGCGCTGACCGATGCCCGATTCGTCACCGTCGGGGTGCTGCGCCAGGCGGCTGACCGGGCGCTCCGCGAGCACGGCCTCGACCTCACCGGCAGCGTGCTCGGCCATGACCGTACGGCTACTGCGCTCGGCACCGGCTTCCGCCCGTGGCTGCTGCGCGTCCTCGATCGGTACGGCTCGGAGGTCTGGCAACCTGTCCGGCTGGCGATCGACGCCCACCCGGCAGAGGCGGAAACCGACCGCTGGCTCGTCCCGGGTGAGTCGATCTCTGGCGAGTTGGCGGCGTTCGTGGCCCGGCACTGGTACCTCTTCTCGACCGGCGAGGACGAGCGACTGGAGAACCTGTTGGCATCGCGGGACTGGCGGGTGCGGGCGGCGCTGGCCGACGGTGCCCGGGACAAGGGCATGCCCTTCCCGTCGGTGGTGGGGCAGGTTCTGGAGCGGCTCTGCGACGACGCCGACTACAAGGTTCGGGCGGCGACAGCCCGAGCGTTGCCAGCAGCGCAGCCACCCACGGGTGCCGTCCTGATGGAGCGGCTGTTGGTCGACCCGAACTGGCACGTCCGGGAAAGCATGGTGAAGTCGCTCCTGGCGGAACCGGGCACCGAGTTGGCGGCTCGGGCGGCACGGTTGATGGCGGCTGATCCGACGTGGGCGGAACCCCCGCGACATGTGGGGGTGCTGTTGGAGCGGCTGCGGCTTCTCGTTCCGGCGTTCGGTACGGCGTCGGTGAGTCCGGTGACAGAGCAGGCACTGTTCGGTCTGCTGCGGGAGATGCGCACCGGGTGGACCGGGCTGAATGCGGACGACCGGCGTCGCCTCGCCGGCCGGGGCCGACAGGCCGAGTCGTGGCTGGTGCGACGCGAGGCGGAGGCGCTCGATCCGGAGCGCGATCAAGCGGCCGCCGTGCCCTGGGACGCGCCGGTGTTGCGCGAGGCGTTTCGGCGGCTGCGAGGTGCCCGGACGATCCAGGTCGCGCTCGATCTGGCCGACCTCGATCAGGCTGTGCTGGTGGCTCGGGCGGCAGCACGCGCTGGGGTGGATTTCGTCGAGGTCGGCGACCCGTTGTTGAAGCAGCACGGGGTGCAGGCGATCGATCGGATCAAACGTGATGTCCCGCAGGTCGTCGTCGTCGCAGAGATGATGTCCGCGGACTGGGGCCGCGAGCAGGTTGTACTGGCCGCTGGTGCGGGTGCGGATGTGGTGTTCCTGATCGGGCCGGCGAGCGTGGCCAGTGTGGCGGCCGCCGCCGAGGCGGGACGCCAGCTCGGCGTGCCGGTGATGTTGGACGTGCCGGGCACCGCGCTGTCGGAGTCCTGGGTCCGGGATATGGAGCGCGCCGGGGTGGACGCTTTCGCGATCACCACGAACATCGACATCGGCGTCGGCACCCGCAGGCCGCTGGCGCGGGTGCAGGCCATCCGGTCGTGGACCCGGTTGCCGGTGGCCGTGTCGGGCGGCTTCGGCCCGAGTGATCGGGACGTGCTGACCAGCGCGGACTGGGACGTGCTGATCGTGGGGCGCAGCGTCACCGAAGGGCTGGATCCCGAGTTGGTCGCTCAGCAACTGGTCGCGGCGGTGCGCGGCCCACGTGAGGAGGCATGGTGATCGTGAGCCCGTTGCGGCAGGAGTTGACCGGCGACGTGGAACGGTTGATGGCGCTGGGCGAGCCTTATGTGCGCCCGCGCACCTCGTCGGACTACTGGCTGTATGCGCGGCTGTTCTCGTCGACATGTGCGGTGGCGCTGGAGGAGGGCGCGCTGGCCGGTGCGGTGATCGCGTTCCGCAGCCAGGACGACCCGGCCGACGTCTATGTGCAGGATGTGATGACCCATCCCGACTTCCGCCGACGTGGGGTGGCCCGGCTACTGCTCGACTCGGTGCGGGCCCGCGCGGCCGAGTGGGGCTGCCGCCGGTTGTACCTGACTTCCGAGCCGGAGAACCGGGCGGCACACCGGACGTGGCTCACGCTCGGATTCCGCAACGTCCCTGGTGAGCGGGAAGTCGACGGCGTGCAGGTGACAGCGGATTTCAAGGGCCCAGGGAAGGACCGAGCCGTCTACGAGCTGTTGGTCAACCGGCGGTGCTGACGCGGGGTCGAAGCTGTCCGACCAGTTCCGGGGGCGCGGCGAGCACACCTGTGTCGAGCGGCTCCACCGACGCACCCGCCTCGGCGGCGATCACCCGGCCTGCGGCCCAGTCCCAGGGGGACGCGCGGTCTTCCACATACGCGTCGATCCGGCCGGCCGCGACCCAGGCCAGCGCCAGGGCGGTGGAACCGAGCATCCGTACGCCTCGTACGTCGGTGGCGAGATCGGCGACCACATCGGCCTGGCTCTTGCGATGCGCGACGTCGTAGGCGTAGCCGGTGGCGAGGATGACTTCGTCCAGCTCGGTGCGGCCGGTCCGGCATAGCTGCCGCTCCCCCAACCAGGCACCGGCACCCGACACAGCATGGAACGTCTCGTCGTGCACCGGGTCGTAGACCACTCCGAGCACCGGAGCCCAGCCGGCCGGGGTCGCCCGTTCGCAGGCGACGCTGACGCACCAGAACGGGATGCCGCTGATGTAGTTGACGGTGCCGTCCAGCGGGTCGATCACCCACCGCAACCCCGTACCGCTGTCCCGGGTGCTGCCCTCCTCGGCGAGGATGCCGTCGCTGGGCCGCCGCCGGCGGAGAAAGCCCACGATCACCTCCTCCGACGCCCGGTCGGCCGCACTGACCGGGTCAGTACGCGAGGACTTGTAGTCGATCCGACCGTGGTCGCCAAAGCGGCGCAGCAGCTCGATCCCACCGAGGTGGGCCACCTCCCGGGCGAGGTCCCGCAGCGAACGCACGCTGTCGTCCATTCCGATCTCCCTGCCCTCGGCGTCGGTCAGGATCGTCGCATCATCCAGCCGACTCAGGCCAGAAATTGCGGGTGGATGGCCAGTGCTTTCTCTTGAACTTATTGAATGCGTACCGGATCGTGCCCCCGTCGGCCTTGAGCTGGCTGGGTGTCCCTGCATGGCACGTGCAGCGGGAACTTGTCCATCGCCTTGCATACGCCGGGCTTGACCTGCCTTACCAGGACGTCGTGCCTATGCATAGCCAAGGCGAGCTGCGGATCGTCGGTGGTGTCAGCGACGCAGACGGCGGGAGCAGTCGCCGTCGTGGCCGTCGCGTAGGAGGCAGCGCCGGCCGCCGGGCAGCCGCAGGTCGCAGAAGACCCGATGGCGGAGGAACTGCTGGTCCTCCTCGGAGACGGTGGTCTCCCCCGGGTCCGCCATCGGCAGCACCAACATCCATCGGCCGATGACCCGGGCCAGGCGTTGCGCGGCGGGCAGGTCGGTGGCGACGACGGGCAGGTGGATGACGTACCGCTGGCTCATCGGGCCTGGTCCCGGTCGTTGCGGGCACGGGTCTGATCGGTCTGCCAGCGGCGTAGTGCGTCCTTGATCCGGGCGGTTTCTCGGCGGCTCTCGGCGAGGGCGGCGTAGACGGCGGCCATGTCGACGGCGACCCGGTCGAGGAAGGCGTACACGTCGTCGGGATTCAGACCGCGACGCCCGAGCCCGACCGGCGCGAAGCGGCACTCACGCACCTGCCACGGCAGCAGACCTGTGTACGCGCCGGAGCGATACGTCGCACCACTCGACGGCTCCGGTCGCTGGTTGCTGGCGTTCATGTCTGCCTGCCTTCCTGCTGCGGAGGGGCGAGGGGTGTTCGGGGATGCACGGCGGCCGTTCGGGGGGACCGGCCGGCCGCCGTGCTGTGATCAGCCTGCGACAGTCCGCAGTGGAAACGCAACGTTCTAAACCGCAATTTCGCCGTTGTGCATTGACTTTCTTTGCTGAAACCCGTAGGAGTTGCAGGAGCAGGTGACGCAGTGTTGCGCAATGGAACCAGGGAGTGTGCGGATGCCCGAAGACATCGGATCGACAGTGCCGCGTCGGCAACTCGGCCGGCTACTGCGACAGTTCCGCAACGAGGCCGGGGTGACGCTCGACGCCGCCGCCGAAGCCCTCGAATACAGCCGGCAGAAGATCTGGCGTCTCGAATGCGGCCAGGGCTCGGTCCGCGTGCTCGACGTCAAGGCCATGTGCGAGTTGTACGGGGTGTCGCCCGAGATGACCGAGGCGATGCGCGGGCTGGCTGCGGAGACGAAGTCGAAGGGCTGGTGGCACGCGTACGGCGATGCGGTGCCGAACTGGTTCGAGCTGTACGTGGGCCTGGAATCCGCCGCCGCCCACCTCCGCCGGTATGACGAGTCGCTCATCCCCGGAATCCTGCAGACCAAGGAATACGCCCGCGCGCTCTACCGCCTTGGCGGCATGCTGAACGAGGAGGAACGCGAGCGGGCGGTACAGGTCCGGCTTCAACGGCAGGCGTTGCTCTTTCGCCGTTTGCCGGCAGCTCCCAGGGTTGAATCAGTGCTGTCCGAGGCGGTGCTTCGGCGTGGCGTTGGCGGCTTACCGGTCATGACCGAGCAACTCGCTCACCTCGCCAAGCTGTCCGAGCTACCGAACGTCAGCGTCAGGGTGCTACCCCTGGCAGCAGGCCCGCAGCCTGGAGCGGTTGCGGGATCCTTCGTGATCCTCGACTTCCCGGCGACAAAGGGCGGTCGTACCGCGCCGGAACCGTCAGTGGTCTACAGCGAGTCGTTGACCGGTGCCCTTTACCTCGACAAGCCCGACGAGTTGGCCGCCTACGAGCGCGTCTGGCGCGGGCTGGATGCGCTGGCCCTCGGCGAGGCAGAATCGACTGACATGATCAAGCGGATCGCTGGGGAGATGCGGCATGACTGACCTGAGCGGCGCCGTGTGGCGCAAGAGCACCCGCAGTGGCGACAACGGCGGCGACTGCGTCGAGGTCGCCACCAACCTGCCCGACATCGTCGCTGTCCGCGACTCCAAGGATCCGGCCGGACCGGCTCTCACCTTTCGCCCTACCGCTTGGTGCGCCTTCGTCGGCGGTGCCCGCAACAATACCCTGACCCGCTAAGTCGTACGCCTCCGAGGCCACAAACGGGCCGCTCTGCGTGCATGTTCGTTCCGGCTGGCGGACCCCGCTACTCGTCTCACCGTCGTCTCCCGAGGGTGGGCAGGCCAGCTGGCGATGCTCGCACCGACGCTGACCAGTCGCCATCACGG
This sequence comes from Micromonospora sp. NPDC049047, assembly GCF_040649135.1. Lineage (NCBI taxonomy): Bacteria > Bacillati > Actinomycetota > Actinomycetes > Micromonosporales > Micromonosporaceae > Micromonospora > Micromonospora sp. NPDC049047. The sequence continues at coordinate 33,686 of NZ_JBEZEY010000001.1, read as the reverse complement.
CACAGGTCGCACTTGCGTGAGCCTGGATCTGTGCCCCTGCGGCGAAACGTCTTTCCACAACGCGCGCACTTCACGGTGGCCCACTCCGCGTGACACCGGGAGCAACGGGGAGCACCTGACTTCCGGGTCAGGCCGCCATCGCGTCCGCTCACGCCGCAGCCGACGCATCGCGCCGCGAGCAGTGACTCGCCCCGCTCCTGAGACTTGATCGCCTTCAACGCGCGCCGTCGATGCTGCCGCTCGGCCACACCCTGCTTGGCCTGTACGCGCCCGCGTTGCACCGCAAGGATCCGATGCATCTGCTGCCGGACCTTAGGGTCAGAGCAGCTCTTTGCGACGCGCGAGCCTTGCCTCAGCAGGTCCCATGCGCCCCGGGAATCGCCGGCGTTGATCGCCCGATCGACGGAGAGCAGGATCGAGATCAGGTGAGCTTCGGGAGCGACCGACGAACCCAACCTGCTGGCGCGTTCGCTGCCCGCCGGCACGTTTCGTCCAGCTCGGTGGTCGTTGGTGGTCACCGCACTGGCCCCTGACCGGTGCTTCGTTGGCGGTCGTCGTCCTCCAGCCGTCGTAGGTGATCCAGTAGCGCCTCCACCTCCGCGACAGGTGGCGCCTCCGAGCCGTACGCTCGATGGACATCGCGCAGGAGGTCACCAAGTTGGCGTCGCGCCTCGGTCACGTCACCAACTCCGGCCACAAGCATGGCGACCTGTTGCCGCAGCGGGAACAGGTCCGCTGACCCCGGGGACATCACCCGCTGCTCCTCGGCGAGCAACGCTCGCAGCTCGGCCAGCGCGGACGTCCCTTCACCCAGCTCCGCCTGGCAGACGGCTGCCTGCTGCCGGCACTGCCAGATGAGCTCCTGGTCCGGCACCGGGCGCGCGGCCAGGTCGGGGATGAGGCGCTGGAACTCCGGCAGTGCCTGCCGGAACGCCCCGGCGAGGACGTACAGGTTGGCAAGGTGGAGACGCAGTTCCAGGATTCTGGGCTGCCTGGCGCCGTGCCCCTGGCGAAGCGGTCGCAGGGCCGTCTCCAGCAGCGCGGCGGCCTGGGTGAAGCGTTCCTCCTCGGCGAGTTCCCAGGCGCGTTCCTCCACCTCGGTCAGCTCGTCGACGGACATCGGCGCCGCGACCTCCGGGGCGGTGCGCGGCCGGACGATGTCGATCCGAGTGGGTGCCGATGGTTTCTGCGGCGGCAGCGGACCGAACGGGTAACGGTGTGGCATGGTGGGGTCGATCGTGTGGCCGTCGACGGACGTTGCCAGACCGCCGGCGGCTTCGGGGGCCACCGAACCCAGCGGCGCCAGGATCGCGTACACCTCTGCGGCAGAACCAGGGCGGTCCTGCGGGTCCTTGGCGAGTAGCCGGGTGATCAGCAGCACCAGACTCTCGGGCACTCCGGCGCGGTGGTCGCCGACCAGCGGGACTGGGTCGTTCATGTGCCGGTGCAGCAACCCGAGCGCGGTCTCCGCCCGGTAAGGGGGCTCGCCGATCAGCAGCTCGAAGAGGACACAGCCCAGCGCGTACAGGTCCGCGCGCGGCCCCACCGCACTGTTGAGTGCTTGCTCCGGTGCCATGTAGGTCGGCGTGCCCAGTGTGTGGGCGGTCGCAGTCAGTCGGGGAACATCCGGGCCCAGCAGCGCGGCGACGCCGAAGTCCAGGACCTTGACCGCTCCGGTGGGGGTGACCATGAGGTTCTGCGGCTTGAGGTCGCGGTGAACCAGTGAGGCGGCATGGGCGACGGCGAGCACCGAGCAGATCTGCGCCCCGATGGCGGCGGCCCACTGCACGGACAACCGGCCGCGTTCGGCGATCAGATCGGCCAGGACCAGGCCGGGCACGAGCTGCATGACGATGTAGACGTCGTCGCCGTGGTGACCGACGTCGTGGACGCTGGGCACCCCGGGATGGTCCAGCCGCGCGGTGACCCGCGCCTCCCGCATGAACCGTTCGACAGCGTTCTCGCGCTCGCTCTCCGGGATGGAGAGCTTGCGGAGGAACTTGATGGCGACGGGCCGGTCGAGCTTCTCGTCGAAGCCACCCCACACCTCCCCCATGCCGCCATGACCGAGCGGGTACGTCAGCTCGTACCGGTCGGCAACGCGCTCCTGCGCCCGCATCAAGCCCCCACTGTGCGTTGCGGTCAATTGCAGCTGTCGGTGCTGTTAGTGCTTGCCGCCGTACAAGTCATTCAGTTCTCGATAGGCGTCGAGCACCGCCGTCGTCTCGTCTGCGAGGCGCTCACTGGCACCGGAGGTGCCGGCCATGAGATCGGTGGACAGCTCGGCGAGCGCCGTTTCGGTCCGTTGCAGGGTGACATCCAAGTCACGGTCCCGGGCGAACGTTTCGCCAGACTCGGCTGCGGCGGTCAACTGCGCGACAAGCGTCGCGAGGTTGTCGTTCACCTCCTCCCACAGCTCATCTGCCTGCTGCCGCTGGTGCACGAGGTCACGATGGGCACGGCTCGACTCGTCCGAGGCGTCCGTCTCGTGCCGTCGCAGGTCGTCGCGAAGGGCCCGGAGCTCCTGCCTGCGAGCGAGGACCTTGGCACCGTCCCAAAGGGCCTGTGCCAGCAGTTCGCCGGCCTCGTTCGGCTCCACCAGCTCGTCCAACTGAGGGAGCGTGCGACCAATTCGCTCGGCAAGCTTGACCAGCGTCCGGAACGTCCGCTGGTCCTGCGGGCTGGTCAGCACCCGATGGATATCGGGGAAGCTACGCATGTTCGGCGTCCTGACCCTGCTCGGCTGTCCGGCCCTGACCGAGCCGACGATCGCCACCAGGGAGAGCAACAGCCCGCCTGTCACGAGCATCCCGGCGTACCTCCAGCCGCCGGCCATGCACAGTCCGCCGAAGACGATCGCGACCAGCATGACCTGCTGGGCAGCCCGGCGACTCGCGGCCTCCCGGCTCAAGGGGGCTTCCGCGGTGATGTCGGTGACGCTGCCCCACTTGTGGGCGCGAGCTCGGCCTCTGACTCCCACCTTGGTCAACGCGACAGCGGTGGCCTTCTCGTCACTCGCGATCCAGAGGTGGACGTGATTTTCTGACGGCGGCAAGAGGACGTTGCCTTTCTTGAGGGATTCGGGCAGGCCGGCGGGTTTGAGCGGTCAGGCGATGCCCTTGCGACTACGAATCATCTGGTACGCCTGTCGGCGTGCGAACTGGTTGAGCTGCGAGCGCAGGCTCTCGTCGTCGAGGTAACGCTGCATCAGCTTGCCGTTGTCGTCGTGCCGGGACAGGATCACGTCCTCGATGCGCTTGTCGCACACCACGCCGAAGTTGCTCTCGTCGTTGACCATCGCGGCGGCTTCGAGGGTGCCGTCCTCCGCCAGGGCGACGATCTGCTGTTCGACCCAGACCTTGTCCGACTCGCCGAGCCCGATACCGAACCGATCGTTGAACGCGTCGATCAGCTCGGACAACACGACCTTCTCCAGGTCACGCTGCCCGCCCACTGCCCCGCCGAGGAAGCCCGGCAGCATCTGCTCGCCCTCGGGCGACAGCGACGCGTCGTGCTCGCCGGTCTTGCTGACCCGCAGGTGGGTGAGCTGCACCTCACCGATGTCGACGGACGGATCCTGCCGGCGCGGCAGCCGGTTGAGCAGCGCGCGCCCGTACAGGTAGAGCCCTTCCAGGTCCTCATCGTGGTACGGCACGACCTGGCTGAGGAACGCGTACATCCGGGTGTAGTCGCGCAGCGCGGACCGGAAGCCGTCCGCGGCCTCCGCATCGTCGGCGGCCAGGGCGTTGAAGCGTTGGAGGGCCGGCTCGGTGAAGCGGTAGAGGGCGGCGTGCGCCCGCTGAAGTGCGGTGTCGCTCGTCGCTTTCTGCTCCGCGGCGAGCAACGCCTCGGCGTACGCCTGCATCTCCGAGGTGACCAGCACCGGGTAACCCGTCACCGCGTTCTGGGCGGTGTAGAGCAGGTTCGGATCGGTGGGGGTGGTGGCGGCGGTCTCGAAGTACGGCTTGAAGTGCTCGGCGATGTCGCCGGCCTCGTTGACGAAGTCGAGGACGAAGACGTCACCCTGGGCCTTGAGCGGGTGGGTGCGGTTGAGCCGGGACAGGGTCTGCACGGCGGCCACGCCCTTGAGCAGCTTGTCGACGTACATGGTGGTGAGCAGCGGCTGGTCGAAGCCGGTCTGGTACTTCTCGGCGACCACCAGGATCCGGTATTCGGTGGACTGCTTGGCCTTCGGCGTGCCGGCGTACTTGTCGTCGGCGGCGGTGTAGGCGAACCGCTCGGGCAGCTCGCCTTCGCTGAAGCCGTTGCTCCGCGCCTCGGTGTGCTCGACGCCGTCGACCTCCAGATCGCCGGAGAACGCCACCAGGGAGTCGCACCCGACGTAGTTCTGCATCTCGACGTACTTCTTGATGGCGGTGTGCAGGCGGACGGCGGCCTCGCGGGAGCTGGTGACCACCATGGCCTTGGCGCGGTTGCCCAGGCGCGTCGCGGTGTGCTTCCGGAAGTGCTCGACGATGATCTCGGCCTTCTGCGCCTGCATGGTGGGGTGCAGGCTGGCGAAGCGGGCGAGCTGAGCGCCGGCTTTCTTCGGGTCGACCTCGGGGTCGTCGGGGTTGGCGTTGGCCAGCTTCCAGTACGACTTGTAGGTCACGAAGTTGCGCAGCACGTCGAGGATGAAGCCCTCGTCGATGGCCTGCCGCATCGAGTACGTGTGGAACGGCTGCGGGTTGCCGGTGACCGGGTGCGGCGTGCCGAACAGTTCGAGGGTCTTGGGCTTCGGCGTGGCGGTGAATGCGAAGTACGACAGCGTCTCGTGCCGGCCGCGGGCCAGCGCCGACGCGGTGAGCAGGTCCCCCGACTCGTCCACGTCGTCGCTACCGAGCTTGAGCAGCACCTTCTTCAGCGCGGCGGCCGAGTCACCGGACTGCGACGAGTGCGCCTCGTCGACGATGACCGCGAACCGCTTGCCCTTGAGCCCCTGCACCTGGTTGAGGATGTAGGGGAACTTCTGCATGGTGGTGATGACGACCTTGGCCGTCTCGCCCTGGAGGGCGGCGGCGAGCTGCGCGGAGTCCTTGTCTATCCGCTGCACCACGCCAGGCACGTGCTCGAACTGAAAGACGGTGTCCTGGAGCTGCCGGTCGAGGACGACCCGGTCGGTGATGATGATGACCTTGTCGAAGACCGGCTCGTTGGGGCGCAGCCCTTTGGCTCGGGCATCCTCGTCGAGGGTCGGCGCGGTGTGCAGGCTGGACAGCCGGTGCGCCAGCCAGGCGATGGTGTTCGACTTGCCCGACCCGGCCGAGTGCATGACCAGGTAGTTCTGCCCGGAGCCGTTGCGGGCAGCGTGGTCGGCCAGGTTGGTCACGGCGTGCCACTGGTGGTAGCGCGGGAAGATCAGCGCCTTGGATTCCTTGTCGGTGTGCAGGAACCGCCTGACCAGGTCCATCCAGGTGTCCGGGTGCCAGATCTGCTCCCACAGGTAGGAGCTGCGGTAGCCGCTCTCGCCGGCGGGCGGGTTGCCGGCTCCACCGGAGACGCCCGGCCCATCGGAGCCGGTGTTGAAGGGCAGGAACCGGGTCTTGTCGCCCACAAGCTTCGTCGTGACGAAAACCAGGTCGGGGTCAACGGCGAAGTGCACGAGGGTACGCCGGGCGAAGAGCAGTTCCTTCGGGTCGCGGGTCTCGCGGTACTGCTTCTTGGCGTCCTCGACGGTCTGACCGGTGAGCGGGTTCTTCAGCTCGGCCGTGGCGAGCGGGATGCCGTTGACGAAGAGGACCAGGTCGAGAGTGTTGTTGTTGCTCGTCGAGTAGGCGAGCTGGCGGGTGACGGTGAGGCGGTTGGCGCGGTAGAGCTTGAGGGCATCGTCGGTGATGGCGTGGGCGGGCTTGAAGTAGGCGAGCCGGATCAGGACGCCCTTGTCCTTGACGCCACGACGGAGGACGTCGAGCGGGCCACGCTCATCGATCTGCCTGGCGAGGTGCTGGGCAAACTGTCGCTGCGCCACGTCCGGGTTGTTTCCGTGGTACGCCAGCAGCTTCCCCCACTGGTCCGGCTGGGTCGCTCCCATGAACGCAAACATCTCGGCGGTGTCGAGACCAAACTGCCGATCGTAGTTGCTGGTCGTCCCGCTTAGCCACCGCGAGTCAAGCAGTGCGCCCTCGATCGCCGCCTCAAATGATTGCTCCTGCTGCACTAGGGTCATTCGTCGACTCCCCGAGCCGTCGTCACATCAAAGTGTCCCGTTACAGCTGCTGCAACTAGCGCGTTCTTGCGCTCTTCAAAATACATCATCTGGCGCTCAATCCTGGACTTCAGGTCACCGTGTCGCAGTAGGATCGCATCGAGCTTCTCCGCAGTCGACACCTGCTCCGCACTCGGGATGGCCGGAATGGAAATCCGGCGCAAATCCCAGATATTCAAGGTCCGAAATGTTGTACCTACAGCACGAATATCAAACTGATCGAGCACCACTCGCGTTTGAAGAACGTGGTACAGCCAGCGCCCGCTAACGCCTCGCCCTGGCGCGATACGCGCCGTTCCTTGCGTCAGATTAGCCTCGATGAGTTCGGGTGGCACGACAGCCAAAGCGCCAATGGAAGCTCTCATCGCCATAACGATATCGCCGGGGACAACGCTTGCCCGACGGTATTGAAAATGAATTTCGGGAGCGGTCTTGCTCAGCGTACCAATATTCAGGTTCGGCAAGTCCCCGCTCTTGATGTACGGCACTCCGCCGGAAACCTCTGGGCCAGCCTGAACGATACCGTAGACGATGGGTCGGCGTGAATCCGTGAGGCGCATCAGAGGCGTGCGACGCGCACGCGCGTGACTAGCCAACATTCCATCGCGCAAGGCCTCCGCCTGCTCTTTCAGCAGAAGCAACTCTCGGCGTAGAGCGGCAACAAGGCAGTCGTGTCGGGCAGTCTGGACGTCCAGGAAGTCAGCGATTCGTCGCTGCTCATCTAGCGACGGCACCAACAGGCGCTCATTCAGCAGATCTCCCGACGAAAGATGCTTTACCGTCGTCGAGAACGTCAGATCATTGATTACCTTAAGGATGGACGGAAGCGCGTACGCAATGAAGCGCATGTCTACGGCTTCCCGTGGACGCAAAAGACATAACCGCTGATTAAGGGCGGCCGGACCGCGTCGCCACACAACAACGTTGAAGTCCCCATCCATGCCAACGACGACGTCACCGTCGCGCATCATCGCCTGTCGCGGCACGCGGCCGGACACGTAGGTCTCGAAATCTGATGTCATCAAGTCGCGGATGCGCACAAGCGGAAGGCTGCCGTCTGGACCGAAATCCTCTGACGGAAATGGATAACCATTAACTAGCCGCACTACATCACGCAGGCGTCGGCGCTTCCAGCCGGAGGGAGCTGTCGCTGTGGTGGCCGAAAGAACTTCTGCGGCTAGGCTCAAGAAGCCACCTCGCCAAGTAGAACCTGGATCTCCATCTCAAGCGCCTTAATGTCGGCGTTGATCTCAGCCAGCGACCTGGGTGGCGTGTAGACGTAGAAGTGGCGGATGAAGGGAATCTCGTATCCGGTCTTCGTCTTAGTCTCGTCGATCCAGGCGTCGGGCACGTGTGGGAGCACCTCACGTTTGAGGTAGTCGTGGATGTCCTCATCCAGCGGTACGTTCTCGTTGTCGCGCAGGTCGACGTCCGGCAGCGGCGTGCCCTTGCGGTCGGTCTGCACCTCGCCCTCCGGATCGCTGATCGAGAACGTTTCCCACACCGCCTTCTCCACCGCCGCCGGCAACTTCCCGAGCCCGACCAGCTTCATCGCGAACTCAGGCCGCGTCACCGACCGACTACCCATCAGCGACTTCGCCGCCGCCAGCAGCGACTCCCGCTCGGCGTACTTGAGCACAGCCCGAGCCTCAGCGAGCAGCGCGACCGTCTCCTCGGTGACTTCGAACCGCAGCCGCAGCGGGCGCTCAACGGTGATCCGCTGGTAGCCGAAGTCGGTGGCCTTGAGGACCTTCACCTTGGCGTGCTGCGGGTGCTCCGGGTCGTCCGCGATGGACAGCGCGTCCACGTACGCCCGGGTCAACTCGGCGATGTGCTCGTCGGTGAGCATCTTGCGCTTGTCACCGAGGCTCTTGCGCATCTTCGTCCAGTAGTCGCGCCCGTCGAGCAGCACGACCTTGCGCCGGCGGGCCGGGTCCTTGCGGTTGGTGAGGATCCAGAAGTAGGTGGAGATGCCGGTGTTGTAGAAGAGTTGGTCGGGCAGCGCGACGATGCCTTCGAGGAGGTCGTTCTCCAGGATCCACCGGCGGATCTCCGATTCGCCCGACCCGGCGGCGCCGGTGAACAGCGGCGAGCCGTTGAAGACGATCGCCAGGCGGCTGCCTCCGTCTTCGGGCCGCTTCATCTTCGACATCATGTGCTGGAGGAAGAGCAGCGAGCCGTCGTTGATCCGGGGCAGCCCAGCACCGAACCGACCAGCGTGGCCGCGGGCGTGCTCGGCCTTGATGAACGCCTCGACCTTCTTCCACTCCACGCCGAACGGCGGGTTGGCGAGCATGTAGTCGAAGCGTTCGGCCTCGTGGCCGTCCTGGCTGAACGAGTTGCCGTAGGCGATCTTCGTCGGATCGCCGCCCTTGAGCATCATGTCCGAGCGGCAGATCGCGTACGTCTCGCCGTTGAGCTCCTGCCCGTACACCTCGACGGTGGCGTGCGGGTTGTGCTCCTGGATGTGGTCCTGGGCCTCGCTGAGCATGCCGCCGGTGCCGCAGGCCGGGTCGTAGACCTTGCGGACGATGCCCGGGGTGATCAGGTCGTCCTCGTCGGGGGCGAGCAGCAGGTTGACCATCAGCTTGATGACCTCGCGCGGGGTGAAGTGCTCACCGGCGGTCTCGTTGCTGATTTCCGAGAAGCGGCGGATCAGTTCCTCGAAGACGTAGCCCATCTGGTGGTTGGTGACCACATCCGGATGCAGGTCGATGTCGGCGAACTTGGCGACGACCTGGTAGAGCAGTCCGGCCTCGGCGAGGCGGCTGATCTGGGTGTCGAAGCCGTACTTGTCCAGCACGTCGACCGCGCCGGGCGAGAAGCCGCCGATGTAGGCACGCAGGTTGAGGGCGACGTGGTCCTGGTCGCCGAGCAGCTTGCGGAAGGACATCTCGCTGGTGTTGTAGAACGACAGCCCGGCGGTCTTGCGCAGCACCGGGTCCATGTTCTGCACGCCCATGTCCTTGAGCTGCGCGTGCCGGGCGAGCACCGCGTCCTTCGTCGGCTCCAGCACGCAGTCGAGCCGGCGCAGCACGGTCAGCGGCAGGACCACCCTCCCGTACTCGGACTGCTTGTAATCACCACGGAGCAGATCCGCAACCGACCAGATGAAGTTTGCGAGCTCTTGGTGCTTGTTACTCACCAGTTTCCTTTCGATTGCCTTAAGCAAGGAGTATTGCCGCTGGTCGGCGTCGTCGGGGTCCCCCACTCGGCGGAGATGATCAACCGAGTGTCAGCGGGGCGTCGCTGACGGAGGATTCATACTTAGCTAGGCTCGCGAGTATGAGTCGGCGTGTGACGATCTCCGTCCCTGATGACGTGGCCGAGCAACTGGATGCCCTCCCGGCCCGCCAGGTTTCCGCGTATGTCACTGAGGCGCTGCGCCGCCGTCGGATATCCGACGACATGCGGGCCGCTCTGCGGACGGCCGGGCACGGCGAGTTCCCGTACGACCCGGAGGGCGCGGCGCGACGGCTGGCCGCCCCCCAGGTGACACCGGAGATACGCGAGGCGGCGATCGCCCGGGTGGCGGAGCTGTTGGAGCGTCCGGTCGACGAGGTCCGTGCCGACTTCGACCGGCCGAGTGCGGCGTGAGCGCACCGGTCTACGTGCTCGACACCGGTGCCCTGATGGCGTACGCCCAGGGCGTCGAGGCCGTCGGTGAAGCCATGGTGGCGGCGGCCGACGCCGATGCGACTGTCGCCGTGCCGCTGGTCTGCCTGCTCGAGGCGTACAGCCTGCTCGACCACACCGAGCACGAGTACCTGGCAATGCTGCGTCGCAACCCGGCCGTCCAGGTCGTCACGCCGGCCCTGCACGTCGACCGGGCCGACGACTGCCCGGTGATCGGGGGCATGGCCCGGCAGACCGGCCGCCTCGGTGCTGGCCACGCGGCGTTCCTCGCGATCAGCAGTGCTGCCGGCCTCATCACTTCTCGGGCTGATCAGGTGCGCAAGGTGCTCGGCGACGACTGGCCCATCGTCGAGGTCTGAGATCACTGCGGGTCGTCCGGTCGGATCGAGCCGCGCGCCAGGCCGTCCGCGGTGAGTTGTGCCAGCTCAGCACCCAGCGACGCGGCCTGCCGGATCGCCGACTCGAACGCGTCGAGACGCCGGAACGCCTTTCCGTGCACGCGTTGCTCGTCGACCGACAGCCGCCGCATCTGTGCCCGTCGGATGTCGAACCGCATGGTGCTCGACAGACTCGACGTCTGCTTCTCGTTCGTCGATGTTCGCAGCTGCCCCGCCAGGAACCACGGATCCAGCGCGGACGGGTTGGGTCGCAACAGGTAGAGGTTGCGCCCCAACAACGCCCCCTCTTCGGTGATCACCCGCGGGATGAGCTGCCGCGCGATCACCGGCACCACCACGTCCCCCACAACGAGGGGGATCTCCTGCCCGAACCGGTCGTCGACCCGCCCGGACGCCTCCACCCCGGCGAGCACGTCCTGCACGGTGAGCACCGGTGGCCCGTCGGGTGCGGGTGCGGAGGTGCCGGCGCGGACCGGCCCGATCAGTTGCAGCGCCCCGGTCTTCGCCAACTCTCCCACGGTGAGGAAGAGGTTGTCCGGCCCGTCGGACGCGGGCGTGACCTGGGGCAGCAGCGCCGGCAGCTCGCCGACGATGGCGGCCAGTCGTTCTCTGGTGCGTACCAGATGCTCGCCTGATGCCTCGCCCACGACGGCGGGTTGCCGGCGCGCGGGGGTGAGGTCGACCTCCTCGTCGAGCAGTTCGATGACCGGGACCGCCCGGGCGAACCCGGCCTCCTCGACGTCGCCGTCGGGGGCGGTGGCGAAGGCCCGCCAGGCGGCCAGCACGCGCGGCGCGGTGTCGGCCAGATCGCCGCCGGCGGCGTCGATCAGCAGCGCCCGCGCCGGTGGCGGCGCGTCCGTTGCGGCGCGTCGCAGCACCCACAGATGCAGGGGTACGCCGTGCGGTGCCGCCACCCCCGGCGGAAGCGCGATGACGGCGCGCAGGTGGCCACGGCGCAGTAGTTCGCCGCGGATCCGTTTGCCGGCGCGGCGGCTGGCGACGGTGGGTGGCATCAGGAGGACGGCGTGCCCGCCGACCCGGAGGTGGGCGAGGGCGTGCTGTGCCCAGGCCAGCTCGGGTTCGGTGCGGGGTGTGGTGCCGACGATCCACCGGGGGTCGTGGCCGAGTTCCTCGTCGCCCCAGTTGGTGGCGCCGAATGGTGGGTGGCAGACGACGGCGTCGACGGCACGGCCGGCGAAGGCGTCGGCGCGCAGTGAGTCACCGGTGCTGACCTCCCCCGGTACGTCGTGCAGGGCCAGCCACAGTCCGGCGAGTGTGGCGAGGTCGTCGTCGAGTTCCTGGCCGTAGACGGAGGTGCTGCCCGCGCGCACGGCGGCGCGCAGGATGGCGCCGGAGCCGGCGGCCGGGTCGAGCACTGAGCCGCCGCCGACGGTGGCGAGCCCGATCATCAGGTCGGCGAGGTCGTCGGGGGTGGCGAAGGGGCGGCCGGGCCCCGGGGCGGAGAACCGTTGCCACAGCTCGTCGAACGCGCCCTGCGCGCCCAGCTCGTCGGCGAGGGCGTCGATGTCGGGCAGCAGTGGTGCGAGTTGTGCGTCGGGGTGGCCGCTGCGGGAGCCGCGCTGTCGGGCCAGCAGGAACGCGCCGACGGTGGCGAGGCCGCCGGCCGGGGAGTCGCTGGCTGCGGCGAGGTGTCGCCAGAGCCGGTCGGCGGTGGCGAGCTCGGGGAGCTTGCCCTGGGTGCGTAACCACTGCTCGACCTGGATCAGGTCGAACTCGGGGCTCGCCGTCGTCCCGCCCACCGGGGCGGGGAAGTCGGGGTGCCGTTTACGCCAGTTGCTGACCGCAGCGCGACCGACGCCGGCGAGCCGGGCGATCTCCGCTGCCGTGATGGTCGGGTTCTCCTGCACGCCGAAAGTCTCGCACATCTGTCAAGCACGAAATTGTCTGTTGACAGTGTTGTCGGACGATGCTCTTATTGACCCCGCCACGTTCACATCAGGAGGACAACGATGCGCAAGACCACCGCTCTCGCTCTGCTCGCCACCGGCCTCATCGCCCTGGGCTGCGGCTCCGGTGCCGCCGACAAGGCCAGCGACTCCAGCGGCGACAACAAGGCGAGCAACGCCAGCGGCGACGAAGCCGGCGCCAAGGCCGAGGACAAGCCGAAGACCGCCACGATCGGGCAGCCGGCCCGGGACGGGAAGTTCGAGTTCACTGTCAAGTCGTCCAAGTGCGGCGTCGCCAAGATCGGCAGCGACATGCTCGGCCAGAAGGCTCAGGGCCAGTTCTGCCTGGTCACGATCAACGTGAAGAACATCGGCAAGGAAGCGCAGATGTTCGACGGCAGCAGCCAGAAGGCGTACGCGGCCGACGGCACCGAGTACTCCGCCGACTCCGGTGCGGCGATCTACGCGAACAAGAACGCCGAGACGTTCCTCAACGACATCAACCCCGGCAACCAGGTGACCGGCGTCGTCGTCTTCGACATCCCGAAGAACGTCAAGCTCGCCAAGCTCGAGCTGCACGACTCGATGTTCTCCGGCGGCGTCGACGTCGCCCTGAGCTGACCGTTCGCGCCGAGGGCGGGACCCGCGAAGCCCGCCCTCGACGCACCCCTCCCCGCACCACCGCCACCCCGATTCTCAACGCGAGGAGATCGACGTGCGCCGTGCGAGCCAGCCGACCACGACCAGACCGACCAACCGCCGTGTCGTCCGCAAGGACGTCACCCGTCCGCCCTACGACGTACCCACCCTCTTCGACCTCGATCTGCCCGAGAGGCCGGAGGGCACGTATCTGACGTCGGTCTACCAGCTTGAGCGGGTGGCGCCGACTGTCGAGGGTCTGCACGACGCGGTGAACCACCGCTACGTGCGAAAGCACGACTTCCTGGTCGAGGAGCGCCGGGTGGCCGGTGCACCGGCGCTGCTGGTGCACGGGACGGTGCCGCGTTCGCGCGCCGACTGGTGCGATGTGCTGGCCTCGGTGACCGGGGAGACGATCGACCTGGGGTTCAGCAGCGGCGGTGCCGCTCTGCTCGTCGCGGTCGACGACCACGTTTACGCGCTCGCCTACGGCACCGTCGGCCGTCACATGGTCGATCTGGACCTGGCCAACTCCGGCTTCGGGATCGGCTTCGCCGTGCGGTCGCTCGCCCCGGACGAGATCAAGCAGGTACGCCGGCGGGTGTTCGGCACCACCGGCCGCGTCGACCGCAACATGGTCCCGGGCGGTCAGCACATCCGGATGTACGGCATCGACAAGTGGGGCGAGATCGTCGGCCAGGTCTGCGGGCGGACATTCAACCGGAACCTGACCGTCTGCCGGTCCACGGGTAAGGCCACCCCGGTCGAGGGCAGCGACACCTTGCGCATCCATCTCGGTGTCGAGCCCGCGAGCCTGCTCGCCGACCTGCGGGAGATCGACCGGGTCTGCAAGCAGGAAGCACCCTTCGCTGACCTGGAGTTCATCACCCAGATCCGACCGGTGCCTGCCCGGGATCCCCGGCTGTCGAAGGTGGAGGAGGAGCTGGACCGGCTGCTCCGGTTGCCGGATCCGGTGGAGGTCGGGCTGGCCGTACCGGGCCGGGTCTTCGGCGAGATCGAGCGGATCCAGTCGTACAAGCTTCGGGTGCCGAAGTCCGGCCTCGCTCCGGCGCGGCTGCCGGAGCTCACGCTGGCAGACGTGCTCGCGCAGACCGAGGGTGTGCCGGACGGCGAGCGGTGGGCGTCGCTCTGCAGTGGGCGCGTGATCGTCTACGCGGACACGGCCGGCGAGGAGGAGATCGGCTCGACTGCCGCGTCCCGCTGGATCACCGCGCAGCTCGCGCACGGTGAGAGTCAACTCCTGCTGCACGAGGGCGGCTGGTACGAGATCGGCGACCGGCATCGGGAGTTCCTCAGTGCCGAGATCGCACAGATCCTGACCGGCCCGGCCAGCTTCGCACTCCCGGCCTGGACCGCCGACCTGACGGACGAGGAGGCGTACAACATCCGCGCCGCGGAGGTCTGCGGACTGACTCTGCTGGACCGGAAGCTGCTGCGGACGAAGCAGCACCCTCACCGTATCGAGGCCTGCGACCTGCTTGGGCCCGGTGGCGAGCTGATCCACGTCAAGCGCGCCAAGGGCAGCTCGGCCTTGAGTCACCTCTTCGCGCAGGGCGCGGTGTCGGTCGACGCACTGCGGTACGAGGCTGACGCCCGCAACGCGCTCGTCGAGATGGTCGAGCGGCAACCGTCTGGACGGGTCATCGATCTGAACTTCCAGCCCCGCAAGGTCATCTACGCGATCGCCCTCGGCTCCGGCAAGCCGCTCACCGTCGACTCGCTCTTCACCTTCGCCCAAGTCGCGCTCTACCGGGCCATGAAATCCCTGCGCAACGAGGGCGTCGAGGTCGAGGTCATCGGTATCCCGTCCACCTGATCCGTTCACGACATCAGCTCCACAGCTTCCCGCTCAACTGAGGAGAACCCAATGACCGAACCTCACCACCAGCCGGACCCACCCGCCGAGACCCCGGCTCAGACGGAGACCGTGGGCGCAACGAGCCCGCAGCCCATCATCCGCCAACGATCCCGACTCCGGTGGGTCATCGCCGGCGCTGCCGTTCTGGTGCTGCTGCTCTGCTTCGGCGGCTGCGGCGCGCTGGTGGCCACCAGGAACGATGAGGAGTCGCCCGACCAGGGGAAGCCTGCCCCCACCGCCGCTTCCCAGTCGCGGACCGGCACGTCCGCCCCCACCAGCGCCGCCGCACCGACCACCGCGCCCGCGACGACGGCACCGCCCGCACCCGTCTACGACACGCCGACGAAGGGCGACTTCACGCTCAAGGTCAAGACGCTGCGGAAGCAGTGTTTCGGCAGCGCTGGCTGCAACATCACCTACCGGATCGACGTCACCTACGTCGGCGACGGCCTCGACCCGTCCAGCACCTATGAGGTGACGTACGAGGTCAAGGGCGCCGAGGACCCGATCATCAATACCTTCGAAGTGACCGGCGACTCCGCCTCCGTCCAACAGGAGGAGACGGCCAGCACGAAACGCTCCGGCGACAAGCTGACCGCCGTCGCGACCGACGTGTCGGAGCTGTGAGACCCCAATGAGCCTGTCCCCGTCACAAGACGTCAGGAGACGTCGTGCGTCCCGATGAGTTCCTCCGCGCCCTGACCCAGCTCCCCCCGACCCTGCACGACCGCGTCCTCATCCTTCGCCCCTACACCCGTACCACCGGTTGCGACGCCTGCCGGAGCATCGGTGATGCCGTCCACCTCGCCCTCACCGCCGCCCACTACGACGAGCTGAACTCCGCAGGCGAGCTGCTCGACACCGCCGAACGCCTCGCCGCCGAGCACACCGAGCACACCGGGCACACGCCGCCGCGCCCGGACCAGCAGCGCGGGCGCGGCCGGGTACTGCGCTGGGCGCAGGCGTCCGGTCCGCTGGTGGCGGCGACCGACGCCAGCTGGAAGGGCCGCGACGGTGGCATCGGGTACGTGGTCAGCGACGGTCACTACGGTCTGCTCGGGCGGGGCACCGGCCGACTCGACCCGACCGGTCGATCCCGGGTGCTCGTCGACGAACTCCGCGCTGTCGACTATCTCCTCGCCGGGTATGACGAGGTGTCGGCGGGTCTGACCGTGCTGCTGGACAGCCTGACGGCCGTGCGGTACCTGCACCGCTGGCAGGCCGGCGAGATTGACGCGATGCCGGGCGGCTACAGCCTGCGGCAGCGCCGCTGGTCCGACAAACCGACACTGGTCCGGCTCGCCGAGCAGGTGGCCGACCGTCCCGACCTGACGTTCGCGCACGTCAAGGGGCACAGCGGCCACGCCCTCAACGAGGCCGCCGACGGTCTGTCGCACATGGCCCGCCGCCGGCGGGAGGAGTCCTTCGACCTGCGTCCTCGGGCGCACGCACTTGTCGACGCGTTCCTGCGCGACTGGCACACGAACGTCACGCTCTGACCGCTCGTCAAGCTGTCCGGAGCGAAGGCCGCCGACGTTGAGCCACTGATTCGTTTACGACATCAGCTCCACAGCGCCCGACGACCACCACCGCCCGCCGCAGCCGGGCCGACAGCAGCCCTCACTTCCACCGCTCACCCGGGCGGGCCGACGGACCCGTCGGCCCGCGGACACCACACGCCTGGAGACGACAATGGCTCAGCCCTCGCCGCCCACCACACCCCTGATCGAGCTGATCTTCGACCGGCTGGCCGCCGCCGACGGTGTTCCGACCGAGACCACCGAGCTGCGCAAGCTCGCCGCCGGCACGCAGAGCCAGCTCTTCGCGATCCTCGGCCTCGACGCGCTCACCGACGCCCGAGGGGTTCCTGCGGCAGCGCGACACCGGTTGGCGGGCCGCGGCGGCCGACGTGCGCGAATGGGTGGCCGCCGCCGACAACGGCACCGCGCTGGGCGTGATGAGTCAGGGCGAGCTGGTCAGCGCGACAGGTCCGATCGCTTATGGTGAGGAATCGGACGCCCGGTGGGCGGGTGTGCGATCCGGGCCGTGGGATTCACGTTGTTCAGTCGGAGGGTGGATCGATGACCGAGAACGCCCGCGACGCCGACGACTGCTGAGATGGACTGGGCCGGATGGGCGTTGTTCGGATTGATCGCCACCGCGGCGCTCACCGCGGCGATGATCACCGCCCAACTGGTTGGTCTCACCCGGCTCGATCTTCCCCTGGTGCTCGGAACCTTCGTCAGCGAGGACCCCGATCGGGCCCGGGTCGTCGGGTTCTTCCTGCACCTCTGCGCCGGTCAGGGTTTCGCTCTCGGCTATGCGGCCACGTTCGCGCTGTTGGACCGCGCCACCTGGTGGATCGGGGCGCTGCTCGGGATTGTGCACGTCGGGATCGCGTTGACGGTGATTCTGCCGCTGCTTCCGGGGGTGCACCCGCGGATGGCGTCGCAACGGGCGGGGCCGGCCAGCACGTCGGTGTTGGAGCCGCCGGGGCTGTTCGCGGTCAACTACGGCGTGCAGACTCCGCTGGTCACGGCTGTCATCCACCTCGTCTACGGGACCGTTCTCGGGTTGCTCCTGCAGGCCCGGTGACCGGCCGCTCGGCGGGGACCGATCTCCATGACTGACGGGCCGCCGATCAGTGACTACGGGCTGCTGGGCGACACGCGTACCGCCGCTCTGGTGGCGAGTGACGGCGCTATGGACTGGCTCTGCGTCCCGCGCTTCGACGGTGATCCGCTGTTCGGGCGACTGGTCGGGGGCCCGGACGCCGGAACGTTCCGGGTCGGGCCGGCCGGGCCGGCCACTGTCGTCGATCGACGGTACCTGCCGCACACCGCCACCCTGGAGACCACCTGGGCGGCGGCCGGCGGCCGGCTCCGCCTGACCGAGGCGATGGTGGCCGAGGTCAGCGGTCGCCTGCTGCCCACGACGCTGATCGTGCGACGGTTGTCGGCCGAGCGGGCGGCTGTCGACGCGATGGTGGAGTTCGATCCACGTCTCGGCGCGCGGCACCGCCGGCCCCGAACGCAGCACCGGCGCCAGGGCCTGGTGTGTGAGTGGGGCTCGCTTGCGGTCGCGCTGGGCAGCACGCCCGCGTTGACCATCGAGCCGGGTCGGCCCACCTCGGTCACGGTCCGGCCGGGTCGCCCGGTCACGCTGGTGCTGGCCGTGGCCCACCGCGAACCGCTGATCCACGTCGAGCCGACCACCGCCTGGGACCTGCTCGTCGAGGACGAGGCCCGGTGGCGATCCTGGACGGCGGAGATCGACGAGCGGCTGCCGTTCCGGGAGCACGTCGTACGAAGCCTGCTCACCTTGCGGCTGTTGACGTACTCGCCCTGCAAAGCGCCGGTGGCCGCACCGACCACATCACTGCCCGAGGATCCCGGCGGGGGACGCAACTGGGACTACCGCTATGTCTGGCCCCGGGACGCCAGCATCGGCGTCAGCGCCTTCCTCAGCGTCGGCAAGACCGACGAGGCCCGTGGTTTCCTCGCGTGGCTGTTGCACGCCAGCCGGTTGCAGCGGCCACGCCTGCCGGCGCTGCTCACCCTGCACGGCAGGCAGGTGCCGGCGGAACGCGAACTGTCCGGCTGGCCCGGCTACCTCGACAGCGTCCCGGTGCGGGTGGGCAACGGTGCCGCAGGTCAGCACCAGCTCGACGGGTACGGCTGGGTGATCGACGCCGCCTGGGCGTTCGTTCAGGCCGGACACCGCCTCTACGCGGAGACGTGGCGGGCGGTGCGTGGCTTCGCCGACGTGGTCGCCGACCGGTGGCAGGAGCCCGACGCCGGTATCTGGGAGGTACGCGAGCCCGCCCAACACGTCCACTCCAAGCTCATGGGCTGGCTCGCCCTGGACCGCGCCCTGGCCATCGCCGACACGCACCACCTGCCGGAGCGTCAACGTCGACGCTGGCAGAACGCCCGTGCCGCCATCGCCGCCGAGGTCCGCACGCACGGCTTCGACCCGACGGTGGGCAGCTACGTCCGCACCTATGGCTCCCCGGATCTCGACGCGGCGCTGCTCGTGCTGCCGCTGCTGGGGATGGACCGCACCGATTCATTCCGGGTACGCGGCACCGTCGACGCCATCCGGGACCGGTTGTCCGCCGGTGGTCCCCTGCTCTACCGCTACCCGCCCGGACGGGACGGCCTGCCCGGCACCGAGGGTGCGTTCCTGCCCTGCTCGTTCTGGCTCGTGCAGGCCCTCGCCCGCACCGGGCGTCGTCGCGAGGCCGTCGAGCTGTTCCAGGCCATTGTCGATTACGCCAGCCCACTCGGCCTGTACGCCGAGGAACTGAACCCTGCGACCGGTGCCCACCTCGGCAACTACCCGCAGACGCTCACCCACGCGGCGCTCATCCAGGCCGTACTCGCCATCCGGGACGCCCCCACCGGCTGAGCCGCACGGGCGGCGGACACGGTCTGCGCGACGGTTCGCGCGGGTAGGGTTCTGATCATGACGATTCCCCATCTGACGGCTGCCGACGGCACCACTCTGCCGGCGATCGGGCTCGGCACGTACAAGCTGAACGGCTCGGCGGGCGTCGACGCGATCGGGCACGCGATCCGGGCTGGTTACCGGTTGCTCGACTCGGCGGTGAACTACGAGAACGAGGGCGCTGTCGGTCGGGCCGTCCGTTCTGCGGGAGACGTGCGGGACGAGGTGATCGTCACGTCGAAGCTGCCGGGGCGGCACCACAGCTACGACGAGGCGCTGACCACCATCGAGGAGAGTGTGTTCCGGACCGGCCTCGACCGGGTCGACCTGTACCTGATCCACTGGCCGAACCCCAAGCAGGACCTGTACGTGCAGGCGTGGCGGGCGCTGATCGAGGCGCGCGAGCGTGGTCTGGTGCGGCACATCGGGCTGTCCAACTTCCTGCCGGAGCACATCGACCGGCTGGTGGCCGAGACCGGGGTCGCCCCGGTGGTCAACCAGATCGAGGTGCACCCGTACTTCCCGCAGCGGGAGGCGCTCGACTACCACCGGGAGCACGGCATCCTGGTGCAGGGGTGGAGCCCGCTCGGCCACGGCAACGACCTGCAACAGCACCCGGTGATCGCGGAGATCGCGAAAGCCCACGGCGTCAGCCCGGCGCAGACCATCCTGGCCTGGCACGTGGCCCGCCAGGTGATTCCGCTACCCAAGGCCGCCTCGCCGCAGCGGCAGGCGGAGAACCTGGACGTCTTCGGCATCACGCTCACCGACGCGCAGGTCGAGGCCATCACCGCGCTGGGCCGCCCGGACGGGCGGCTGGCAGATCAAGACCCGGCGGTGTACGAGGAGTTCTGACCGACCCTCCGCACCGGACTGTCAGGGGGTCGGGAGAGCATGGGTCGTGCTCGACGGACTCGACGACATCGACTGGGCGCGGCTGGGCCACGCCTACGGGGCGGCCGACGACGTGCCCGGCCAGCTGCGCGCCCTGGTCTCCCCCGATCCGGCCACCCGGGACGAGGCCCTGGGTGACCTCTACACCAACGTCTTCCACCAGGGCGGCCGGTTCGAGGCGAGCGCGTACGCGGTGCCGTTCCTGCTGGAGATGCTCGCCGACCCGGCCACCCCGGAGCCGGCGGCGGTGCTCGGGCTGGTGAGCGCCCTGGCCGTCGGGTACGACGAGGGCGTGCTGCCGGAGGGCTTCCCGGTGGCCGAGTACCGGCGGGCCGCCGAGGGTGGCCGGGAGTTGCTCGCCGCGAAGCCGCCGCCGTGGACCGGCCCCGACGAGTCCGAGAAGGAGTACGTCGAGTACGCCTACGTCGAGTCGCTGTCCGCGGCGGATCAGGGCCGACTGTGGGCGTACGTCGAGCTGGCGACCTATGACGCGGTGCGCGCCGGGGTTCCCCTGTTCCGCACTCTGCTGGGGCACTCCGACCCGGAGGTGCGCACGGGCGCGGCGTACACCCTCGCCTGGTTTCCGGAGGAGGCCGACGGCAGTGTGCCAGCGCTGGCCGGCGCGGTCGACGCCGCTGCCGGCCCGGGCGTCGCGTCGACGCCCGGTGAGGTGGCCACCATGCTGGTGGCGTCGGGGCTGCTGGGTGCCGCGCCGGACGTTCGGTGGTTGACCGATCCGCGCCCGGTGGTCCGCTGTGCCGCAGCGATCGGTCGGGTCCGCGTCCTCGGCGCGGCGGCCGACCCGGCGACGGCCGACGAGTTGTTGGGCTGGGCGTCGACGCCGTCCGACGACGCCGACAGCGGGCCGGTCGAGGGCGAGTGGGTGCCGTTCCTCGACGGTGATCTTGCCGGCTACGCGGCGCTCGCGGTGCGGCAGCTCGGGCCGCGGCACGCGGACCGCGCCTTCGAGGCGCTGCTCGCCCGGCTGCCCACCGTCAGTGGTGAGCGGTCGTTGACGGTGCTGGGTGTGGCTCTGCGCCTCGCGTTTCCGGACGGCCCGGCGGCGGCAGAAACGCCGGTCGCGGCGCTGCTGCCCCGGCAGCGGCGGCTCGCCGAGGTTTTGGGCGCGTCGACAGAGCCGTGGTTGATCGACGGTCAGAACTTCGGCAACGTGTCAATGCTCGTCGGTGAGTACGGCCTGCCGGGCAGCCGCGAGGCGATGTTGGCGTACCTCGACGAGGTTCCGTAGGCCGCCGGTGTCGCGTCACCGGGCAGGACCACGCCCCGGGTGACGGGACACCACGCGCCCTAGACCAGCCCGCCGAGGGCCGGGTCGCTGATGCTGTCCTTGCCGTTCTCGACGTGGCCCGCGTACCGGTAGGCGAAGGCGGCGTCGCCCGCGACGCTGACTGTCAGGTCGTACCAGCCGTGGGTGCGGGAGAGCTGCCAGTGCGCGCGTTCCGTCTGACCCGGGCGCAGCGACAGCGTGACGGGCCGGGAGTTGTACCGGTCCGTGACCGTCACCTCGACCCGCTTCGATCCGGGGTTCCGGAGCGTGAGGACCACCTTGTCGTTGCGCTCCTCGTAGGAGGGGGTGATGTCGAGGTGGGCTGGGCCGCCGGTGAATCGGCGGTGGAAGCCGTTCGGGCCGTGCACAGACAGGTCGTAGGAGGACCCGATCGCCCAGGTGTCGGTCAGGTGCTTGCCCGGCTCGACGGTGTAGCTGCGCGGTGCGTCCGCGCTGCCGGCCTGGCGGACCTGGAAGACCGCGGCGACCCCGCCGGTGTTGCGGAAGTCGATCCGGAGCGCGCCGCCGTCGACCCGGGCGTCGGCGTACAGGGTGTACGGGATGGGCCGCGCCGGGCGTACCCCGTGTTCCTGCTTGGGCAGGCGCTGGTCGACCGGCGGCACCGGCACCTGGTCGGGGTGCCGGATGAGGTCCTCGGGCTTGAAGTCGTCGGTGTCGGGCAGCCGGACCTCTCGCGAGCGGTTCGGGTGCCGGAAGTCGAAGGCGCTGGTCAGGTCGCCGACGACGGCCCGCCGCCACGGGGTGATGTTCTTCTCGATCAGGTCCGGACGGCCGTCGGCGAACCGCGCCTCCAGGAACTTGATCAGCGAGGTGTGGTCGAAGACCTGCGAGTTCACGTAGCCGCCGCGCGTCCACGGCGAGACGATGACCATGGGAACCCGGATGCCGAGGCCGTAGGGTCCGGCCGGGTGGTCGGCGTCGCCGGGGAAGATCTCGTTGGTGGTCGGCACCGTCGACTGGCCGTGCTCGCGGCTCTGCGGGGGCGTCGGCGGGACCACGTGGTCGAAGAAGCCGCCCTCCTCGTCGTAGGTGACGAAGAGCGCCATCTTGCTCCACACCTCGGGGTTCGCCGCGAGGATGTCGATGACCTGCGAGATGTACCAGGCGCCGAACGCCGGCCCCCAGTTCGGGTGCTCGCTGTACGCCTCGGGTGCGGTGATCCAGGAGACCTCCGGCAGACGTCCCGCCTCGACGTCGGCGCGGAAGTCGGCCAGCAGCGCCTCCGGGTCCCGGCCCTGGGTCCTGATCTCGGTACCGGTCTTCGCCCTGTCCGCCAGCGGCGTGCCGGGCTGCGCGTCCTGGTACTTGTGGAAGTAGAGCAGCGAGTTGTCGCCGTAGTTGCCGATGTACGGGTCGTTCGTCCACCCCCACGAGCCGGCGGCGTTGAGGCCGGTGCCGACGTCCTGGTAGATCTTCCAGGAGATGCCGTTGCGCTCCAGCCGCTCCGGGTAGGTCGACCAGTCGTAGCCGGCCTCCGCGTTGGTGATGACCGGGCCGCCGCCCTTGCCGTCGTTGCCGACCCAGCCGCTCCACAGGTGGTAGCGGTTCGGGTCGGTCGGGCCCATCAGCGAACAGTGGTAGCTGTCGCAGACGGTGAACGCGTCGGCGAGCGCGTAGTGGTACGGCAGGTCCTGGCGGTTGTGGTAGGTCATCGCCGTGACGCCCTTGTTCGGCACCCACCCGTCGAAGCGGCCGTCGTTCCAGGCGGCGTGCCCGTCGTTCCAGCCGTGCGGCGGGTCCGGCAGGAAGGTCTGGCCGAGGTCCTGCACCTCGGGGCGGAACGGCAGCAGCTCGCCGGACCCGTTGGGCTGGTGCCACACGTCCTTACCGGAGGGCAGTGTCGCCGGATGCGGATCACCGAAGCCGCGTACGCCCCGCATGGTGCCGAAGTAGTGGTCGAAGGAGCGGTTCTCCTGCATCAGGATGATGACGTGCTCGACGTCCTTGATCGTGCCGGTCCGGTTGTTCGCCGGGATGGCGAGTGCCTTGCTGAGGTCCAGCGGGAGCGCCGCGCCGATCGCGGGGACACCCATCGCCTTGAGGAAGGTACGCCGATCTACCGTGCCCATAACTCCGCCTTTGTGCGACCTGGTCGAGAAACTGGCGACCGGACGCTATCGAGGCCGGGTTGACGGCAGATGACCATAATTGGGCCGGACGGGAGCCCTCCGACGTACCGTGAGATCGTGCCGACGAGAGACGTACTCACCAAGGCTGACCTCGCCGAACTGCGCCGCTCGGCGCTCGGGACGGCCGACCCGCTCGGTGTCGCCGCGGACGTCGCCGAGGCGGCCGAGCAGGGTCGGCTTGAGGATCCGGACGACGCCGGGGACGCGCTGACCCTGGCCGCCGAGATCGCCGAGATCCGGGCGCGGCCCGAGGCCGCCCTGCGGTACGCCGAGCAGGCGCTGGCGGCGTACCCGTCCGGGGACGACCCGCGTGCCGGGTTCGCCCGGGCGCTGCGGGCCCGGGCCCTGTTCCGGGCCGGCGGTCGCGACGACGAGGCGATGGCGGAGTTGACAGCGCTGCGCCCGTTGCTGCTCGGGCAGCCCGACGCCCCCGCCTACGTGAGCGCCGCGCTGGACGCGGGTGGTCGTTCGGCGACCGCCGAGACCTGGCTGAGCGAGGCGGTCGACACCCTGCTGGGCGAGCGCGCGAACGCGGCCGACAAGCCGGCGCAGGCGATCACCGCGGTCGACCCGGTGGCGGAACTCGGTCCGCCGGACGCGCCGGGGGTGCTCTTCCTCCTCCTGCAACAGCGGCACCGGGTACGCCGGAATCTGAACCTCCCACACGATCGGCAGGACGATCTGGCGGACCGGCTGGAGGCCCAGCTGGTGCGCCGGGCCGGAGAGCGCCGGGACGCCGGAACGGACCTGCTCTTCTGGCCGCGCGCCGAGTTGGATCGGCTGCTCGCCGAGCACCCCGCACTGACCGAGGTGTACGGGCCGGACTGGGACGCGCACCGCGGCCGGCTGGAGAAGGAGCTGGTCCGGCTCCGGGAAGCCGGTCAGGCCGGGCTTGGCGTGTTCCGCGCCAGCGTGGACGGGCTGCACGCGGTCGCCGGTAGACGGGACGGCGACCCGACCGACGCGGCGGTCCGGGCGGGCTACGCGGCCGAGGTGCAGGCCCGTCCGAGCGCGCGGATCCCCTGGCCGCCGGAGCGCAACGACGCCTGCTGGTGCGGCTCGGGCCTCAAGTACAAGAAGGACTGCCTGCCGCGCTCCCGGTAGCCGGGGGGCGTCGGCGGCGTCCCGGTTGCGACATAATCCGTCAGTGCTGAACGGGAAACGGCGGGGAATCTTCGGCGGCGTCCTGCTGCTGGTGGTGGCGTTGGTCGGTGCCGGTCTGTGGCGCTATGTGCACAGTCGGGACGACCCGATCCACGGCAGTGCTGTGGTCGACGCCGCGAAGAAGGTGGACCGGGTCCAGGCCCGATTCGTTGCCGACCACCTCTACCAGGCCGACAAGTACGTGCACTCGGCGAACCAGGACCCCGACGTCGCGGTTCTCAAGGTCTCCGGTGAGACGCACTGGCAGACCGGCGTGACGTTGGTGCTGCGGGTGGCGGGGCACGGGGTGGAGATCGGCGCGGACGGCTCGGTGATCGACGAACGGGACGAGGCGATCTGCTTTCGTCTTCAGCTCGGCCCGCGCGACGACAGCCGCGACGACGACATCGAGTGCCCGCCGAACGATCCCCTCCAGGTTGCCCAGGACCCGTCGCTCGACGGGGTCGACGACCGGTTGAAGAACGCTCTGGAGGCCGTCGACCCGGACGGGACGGCGGTTCGTACGGCGATCGACGACCTGAAGCTGGATCCGGCCATCGTGGTGGACGTGAGCGCAGAGGACGGCCGGGTCGGCGTGGCCCTGCGGGCGGCGCAGTACGACTGCCTGCTGGCCCGGGTCACCGGAAACGGTGCGGAGCTGTGGCGGCCGGCGCACACCCAGTTGGCCCCGGGCGAGCTGCCGTGCGCCGCGCGGGTCGCCCTGAGCAGCAATTTCGGTAAGGGCCTCAGGTGAATCCCGCTTTCCCCGGAGCCCGTTGATGCAAGCCGGGTCGGCCCGTCGCGTGACGGCGTCAACCGTGGCGGCGCTGCTGGCGGCGCTCTGCGTACCCCTGGTCGTGCATCTGGAGCGGGCACGGCACGACCCGGCCCCGGCGCTGGTTCGGGCCCAGGACCCCGGGCCGGCGGCGGGTCGGGACCAACAGCACTTCGCGGTCACCTGGGCCGCCAGCGCCGAGCGGCTGGGTGCCGGGCCGGCCGAGGGCAGCTACCGGCTCGTCGTCCGGACCAGCGTCGGCGGGGACGCCCTGCGGATCCGGCTGACGAACGCGTTCGGCGAGCACCCGGTCACCTTCGCCAGCGTCTACGCGGGGTTGCGGCGGCAGGGTGCGGAGCTGGTCGCGGGCAGCAACCGGCGGCTGACGTTCGGCGGTCAGCCCTCGGTCACCGTCGCGGCGGGCGAGATGATCCTGAGCGACCCGCTGACCGGCGAGCTGGCCCCGGAGAGCGACCTCGTCGTCAGTCTCCACGTCATCGGCGCGCTGGGCATGCGCAGCGGGCACGTCGAGGCCCTGCAGACGTCGTACGCCAGCGCGGGTGACCATGCCGCCGAGGAGGCGGCGACCAACTGGACCGCGACGGTGAAGTCCTGGTACTGGTTGGACGCCGTCAGTGTGCGGACGTCCACGGCGGTCAGCTCGGTGGTCGTCCTCGGCGACTCCATCGCCGACGGGTTGAACTCCGGCAGGGACACCAACCGCCGCTGGCCCGACTACCTGGCCCGGCGGCTGCGGGCCGCGCCCGACAGCCCGGTGCGGGGCGTGGCGAATGAGGGCATCTCCGGTAACAAGGTGCTCGCCGGCGGTGCCGGGCCGGCCGCGCTGCGCCGGTTCGACCGCGACGTGCTGTCCCACCCGGGGGTCGACACCGTGGTCGTCCACGAGGGCATCAACGACATCAAGGCTCACACGGGTGTCACTGTGGACGACCTGACCGCCGGCTACCGGCAGTTGGTCGACCGGGCGCACGCGGCGGGCCGGTGCGTCGTCGGCGCCACGGTCATGGCGTACCAGGGCTGGCCGGAGTACGACGACGCGGGTGAGGCAGTGCGGCAGAGCGTCAACGACTGGATCCGGCACAGTGGCGTGTTCGACGCCGTTGTCGACTTCGACGTGATCACCCGCAGTCCGGACGACCCGCGCAGGCTCGAGCCGTTGTTCGACAGCGGTGATCATCTCCACCCGAACGACAGGGGCATGCAGGCGATGGCGGACGCCGTCGACCTGGCCGTCCTGCGCTGCGACCGCTGACCCGATAACGTCCGGTCCCGGACGATCGACGTCCGTCAGACGCCACCGGAGGAGATCGACGATGTTCGAGGAGTTCATGGGCCTCCCCGCCCACCCTCTGGTGGTGCACGCCGCTGTGGTGTTCGTCCCGCTGCTGGCCCTGCTGAGCGTCGGCTACGCGCTCGTCGCGCCGATCCGGCCGCACACCCGTTGGGTGCTGGGGCTGCTCGCCGTGGGTGCGCCGGTCGCCGCCCTGCTGGCGACGCAGTCCGGAGATGCCTTCTTCGCGCGGATGCGGGCGGCCAACCGGGTCACCCCCGAGTTCGTTCCGAAGATCGAGGCGCACCAGGAGTTCGGGGACAACACGCTCTGGGCGACCCTCGGGTTGGCGATCGTGGCGCTGGCGCTTGTCTGGTTCGTTCCGCCGCGAGCCGCCGAGGCGAGCAGCACCGGAGGTGCCCGGCCGGGTCGGGCGCTGACCGTGGCGTTGCAGGTGCTGTCGCTGATAGCCGCAGGCGTCGCGGTGTACTACGTGGTCCGCACCGGCGACTCCGGCGCGAAGGTGGTCTGGGAGGGGCAGTGACCCCGGGAGTTGCTGGTGCGGCCCGGTCGCGGGCCGGGCCGCACCAGCGGCGTGACGATCAGCCGGCGTTGTACGCCCGGATGATGGTCTGGTCGATGCCGCTACCGCCGTTCGCGGCGGCCTTCACCCGCAGCGATACGGCCTGCCCGGCGGTGGCCTTCGGCAGGGCGACCCGGTAGCTGTCGCCGCTCGCGGTGACCCGGGCGGACGTCCAACTGGCGCCGTCGTCGGTCGAGGTCCAGGCCTGAACCGAGGTCACCTGCTGCGCCTTGACGCCGTTCGCCTGCCGGACGGCCATCTCGGCAGTCGTGCCGGTGACGTGGTTGGCGGTGTCCATGGGCAGCGCGTAGTCCACCGCGAGCAGCGGCAACGGCACGCTTACGGTGCCGTCCGGCCCGGCCGACCGGAACGTCCAGGAGGTGGTGACCTTGGTCGAGATCGGCAGGATCAGGCTGGTGTCGACGTCGAGGGTCAGCCGGTAGTCCGCCATCTGCTGCGGCACTGTGAAGTCGGCGAGCGGGAGGTTGCGCTCGTCGACAAGCTTGCCGTCGCGGTACAACGACAGCTTGCGGTTCACGCCGATCGAGTTGCCCTGCAGGCAGTCGGCCCGCTGGTGCTGGTCGGTGAGGGTCACCAGGTCGATGTGCAGGTTGCCCCGGGTCCGCGACGGCGCGGTGGCGCAGCTGTAGCCGACGCCGGCCGGGTCGTCGTAGAAGCCGGAGTGCAGCGGCTGCCGCGCCCAGACCTTGGCCTGCCGGCTGCCCGGCTGGTAGCGGCGCGGTGCCTCCTGGGCCGACAGGCCACCGTAGACGCCCTCGTCGGACCAGAGGTAGCCGGGCGACAGGTAGTCGGTGCGGTACGGCGGCAGGTTGCCCTCGTGGGTCTCCGTCAGCCACACGCCGTCCGGCGTGAAGGCGTTGCGGATCAGTTGGGTGACCATCCCCTCCGAGTCGGCCTGGTGGAACCGCTCCTCGATCCGGGCGAGTTTCGCCTGCTCGGCGGCGTTCACCCGGTACGCGGGATCGGCCGGTACGCCGTTCGGGTACTCGTGTACGAGGTTGTAGCGGTACGGCTTGGCAGTGCCGGCCGGGGCGTCGAGGTTGACGGCGGCCCAACTGCGCAGCGATCCGACGCCGGGTTTCGGCAGTGCGGAGGTGCGGACGGCCGTCGCGGTTCCGTACCCGCTGATCTGGTTCCACCAGGACAGACCGTTCACCGACGTCTGGACGTTCGTGAGATCGGTCTTGGTGGCCCGGGTGGCGACCCCGTCGACAGTCGCGGTCACCGGCTTGGCCCGCGCCGGGTCGAGCGTCACGTTCCGGTTGGCGGTGACTGTCACGTCGGTCTCGCCGACGAGCGTCGTCTCCAGCACGTCGCTGTCGACGTAGTAGGCGACGGAGGCGCCGAGCACCGAGTACCGGCCGGCCGGAACCCGCAGCGTGAAGTCGTCACCGGGCGCACCGCCGGCCCCGCCGTAGTAGAGCACCGGGTCGGTGAGGTTGGTGACCGCGAGGTTGATCCAGCTCTCCGCGCCGTCCTTCAGGCCGGACAACGGCCTGGTGTGGATCGTCAGGTCATAGCTGGGCTGTTCGACGTAGAAGCTCACCGGCGTGGTCGCGACCAGCTTGTGGCCGGCGGTGCGGGCGGTGACAGTGGCCAGGTAGAAGCCCGGCCGGTTGGCCAGCGCCGCGCGATCGATTCGCAGGCTCGCCTCGGCGGTGGAGCCGCGCTTGAGCGTCAGCCGGGCCGTCGACAGCGACGCCGCGGCGCGCGGCACCGGCTGACCGTCGTGGTTGACCACTGTCACGTCGAGGTCGAGCACCGTCGTCGCCGGGGTGGCCGCGCCGGTCCAGCTCAGCTTCGCCTCGCTGGCGCCGGACTGCGGGTACGTGAAGGTGCCGAGGTTGACCACCGGCTGGTTGCTGGTCGGGCCGCCGAGGGCGCGGGCCGCGTTGAGCCGGCCGGCACCGACGGCGTACGCGTCGACTCCGGTAAGCGGGTCGGCGGCGCCGACGAGCGCGGCCTTGAGCTGCGCACCGGTCCAGTCCGGGTGCCGCTGGGCGAGCAGGGCGGCGGCGCCCGCGACGTGCGGGCTGGCCATGGAGGTGCCGCTGATCGCCTCGTAGTGCTCGTCGATCGGGTCCTGGAGGTTGGTGCCGGCGGCCCGCGCGGCGACGATGTCGACACCCGGCGCGACCAGCTCCGGCTTGGCCACGTTGCTTGTGACAAGGGGTCCGCGGCTGGAGAAGTCGGCGAGCTTGTCGTCGCGGTCCACCGCGCCGACGGTGAGCGCGCTGGCGGCGGAGCCCGGCGAGGAGATGGCTCCGCCGCTGTTGCCGGCGGCGATGACGAACAGCACGCCGGTCTGCTTGCTCAGACCGTCGACGGCGAGCGACAACGGGTCGTTGCCGTCGTCGGGGTCGCTGCCGCCGAGGCTCATGTTGATGACGTCGGCCCGGGTGGCGGCCCACTCCATGCCCGCGATGATCCCGGAGTCCTCGCCCGAGCCGTGGTCGTCGAGGACCTTGCCGATCACCAGTTTGGCGTCCGGGGCCACGCCGCGACGCTGCCCGTGCGCTGCCGCGCCGGTGCCGGCGATCGTCGACGCGACGTGCGTACCGTGGCCGTTGTGGTCGACGGCGTCACCGCCCTCGGCGGTGAAGTCGGACCTGTCCACGACCCGGCCGACCAGGTCCGGGTGGGTGAAGTCGGCGCCGGTGTCGAGCACCGCGACCCGTACGCCGGCGCCGGTGTAGCCGGACTTCCAGGCCTCGGGTGCGGAGATCTGCCCCAGGTTGCGGTCGAGGTCGCGCTGCTGCCCGCCGCCGGTGAGCGCGGTGGCGCGCACCTTGCGGTCCAGCCAGACCTTCTTGGCGCCGGCGAGCAGCGAGTTGGTCGCCAGCTTCGCGGTGGCCGGGCTCTTCTTGGGTACCCGGCCGGCCACCGCGCCGATGCTGGGCAGCGGCAGTACGTCACCGAGCGCGGCGACCCGGGCGGACGCGGTGGCGGGCTGCACGATGAGCGGCAGCTCGGCGGAGTTGTCGTCGTCGTACCCGTCGGCGATCAGCGTGGTGACGTCGAAGAGGTCGGGGTCGAGGACCGAGCCGATCTGGGACGCGACGCGGGCGGGGATGACGTGCAGGTGACCGTCGGGGCCGCAGGTCTGGCGGATCACCGCGTTCTCGTCGGCCGGCCGGACGCTGGCGTGCGGGCATCCCGAGCCGGTGCTGCGGACGGTCACCACGTCGCCGGTCAGCAGGGTGACGGTGTGCGTCCTGCCGTCGATCGAGGTTGCGGGTGGGCCGGTCAGCCCGATGCCGCTGGGTCCCGCTGTGGCCGCGCCACCGGGTCCCGCTGTGGCCGCGCCGCCCGGTAGGGCGGTGAGCGTTGTGGCCGTGACGGCGACGGCCAACAGCCACCGTGTTGTCCTGAGCATGCTGCTCCTCGTCTAATGTGGACGAAAGCGCCTCTTCGGGCGGCTTTCCGCAAGATCATATGCACGGACGCGTGATCTTCAGAGGCCTTCACCGACAGGTTTTTCCGCTGGTGTGGCCGGGATTTCCGCAGCAGGTCACCGCCAGGATCGGTTCGATGACGGTTCGATTGCCACCCTCCGCCAAAACGGCACATTGTGGATGACGAGCACATCCCCCCGCCGAAAGGATCGACGGGACCCGGGCCCGCACCTAGCATGGCGACGAATGGATCTTCGAGATAGGCCCCTGCCGACACCCGGCGACCAGCCCAACCGAAGGGAGACGCGCGTGCGTCGACCCCGCCATCTGGCCCTACTGAGCGTCGGTGTGTCCGGCGCTCTGGTCCTTGCCGCAGCCTCCACCGCGACTGCGGCCCCGCCCACGACCACCACGCCCACCGGCATCGTGGTCAGCGACGGCATGACCCAACCGGTGTTCTCGCTCGCCGACGCGATCGAGGAGCGGGTGTTCGTCCAGACCCCGGTGGACACCGACCACGACGGTCGGCTCGACCGGGTGGCGATCGACATCTCCCGCCCCCGGGAGACCGCCACGCAGGGTTTCAAGGTGCCGGTGATCTTCGAACACAGCCCGTACCGCAAGGACACCTGGGGTGACGTGCCGTACCCCAGCGTGCTTGTCGACGACCTGCCGCAGAACGGTCTGACCGACAGTTCCGGACGGCGGGCGCTCGACGTGGGCACCCAGCGCGCCCAGGCCAAGGCCAACCTGCCGGGCTCGCTCGACGACTACTACGTGCCCCGCGGGTACGCGGTGGTGCTCGGACAGAGCGTCGGCACCGGCGACTCCGACGGCTGCCCCACCAGCGGCGACCAGGCCGAGACGCTCGGCACCAAGGCCGTCATCGACTGGCTCAACGGCCGGGCCAAGGGGTACGACGCCACCGGCGCCCCGGTCACCGCCGGCTGGACCACCGGCGCTGTCGGCATGACCGGCGTCTCCTACAACGGGACGCTGCCCAACCAGGTCGCCACCACCGGAGTCAAGGGACTCAAGACCATCGTGCCGGTCTCCGCGATCAGCAGCTGGTACGACTACTACCGGGCGAACGGTCTGGTCGTCGCGCCCGGCACGTTCCAGGGCGAGGACCTCGACATCCTGGCCCAGTACACCGCCGGGCAGGCACGCGCCGAGGGGCAGTGCGCCGACGAACTCGCGAAGATCACCGAGGAGCAGGACCGGATCACCGGCGACTACTCGACGTTCTGGCAGGACCGCGACTACCTCGACGCCGACAACGTCACGGCCAGCGTCTTCGTCGTGCACGGCCTCAACGACTGGAACGTGAAGACCGAGCACTTCGCCGGCTGGTGGGACCAGCTCGCCAAGCACGACGTACCGCGCAAGATCTGGCTGCACCAGGGCGGGCACGGCGGCCCGGGCAGCAGCGCCTCGGTGACCCTGCCCAGCGGGCAGACGTGGACCTACAAGCAGACCGAGAACCGCTGGTTCGACTTCTGGCTGTGGAACGTCCGCAACGGCATCATGGACGAGCCGACCGCTGTGCTCCAACGCGAGGACCGCGCCTACACCACGTACGCCAACTGGCCCGACCCCGCCGCGCGTACGGTCGGGCTGCGGTTCGCCGCCACCGACGCCACCACCCCGGGGGCGCTCACCACGGGCAAGCCGCCGAAGGCCACTGTCGAGCAGAGCTTCGTCGACGAGGGCCGGACCATCCACCCGGACACGCTTGTCGCCAACCCCGACACGGCGAGCGCGAACCGGCTCGCCTACCGCTCCCCCGAGTTGACGCAGAGCGTGCGCATCTCCGGACGTCCGGAGATGCGGCTGCGGATGGCGATCGACAACAAGCCGGACGCGAACCTCACCGCGTACCTCGTCGACTACGGCCCGGCCGGGTCGACCGCCGCGCCGACGGTGGTGACCCGGGGCTGGATGGACCCGCAGAACCGCAAGAACGCCGCCCGCACCTCGGAGGTGCGGCAGGGCAAGATGTACGACTACCGGTGGACCCTGGAGCCGAAGGACTACATCTTCCCGGCCGGGCACCGGATCGGCGTGGTCGTCTTCTCCAGCGACCAGGAGTACACCCTCCTGCCGTTGGGCGGTACCGAGCTGCGAGTGGCACCGAACGACAGCGAACTGCGACTGCCGGTGGTCGGCGGGCGGGGCGTCCTCGGGTTCTGATCCCGTCCACGCAGTCAGGTGGGGCAGTCCGCGGTGTCACGGACTGCCCCACCCGCACGTCCGGCCCGCCCCCAGCCAACGATGCGAGGCCGCCCGTGCACGCCCACGCTGCCCACCATCCCGGATCGTGGCGTGCGGGTGGAGTGCCCGATCTTTCGCAAGATCGTGCTCGATCCTGGTTGTAGTGGCCTCGTCGCCGCCGGAAAGCCCTCTTTCCTGGATCGAGCACGATCTTGACGGCCGGCGGCCCGGCCCCGGCCAGCCCGGCCCCGGCTGCCCGGGCGCCGCAGCCCCGGCCCAGCAGCCCGGGCCCGGCAGCCGGACTCCTGCGCCCAGGGGCTGGATGCGCGGGGGCCGGGCTAGTGCAGGCGCGGACGCCCAGGGAGCCACAGGCGTCCCATGGGTCACCCATGAGGGCGGGTTTGCGCAGATTGCGCCGCATGTCCTCACTCCGCACGCGGCCAGCAGGCGTGATCCACTCGGTTTTGGTGAAGTCGGGCTATAACCGGCACTGGGATACCGCAGTTTTACGGAACGCGAGTGGATCATCGCAAGGGCTTCGGCCCCAGACATGTCGAGTGTCGGGTTTGCGCCTTATGTCGAGTGGTCGAGGCCACCTGGTCGGCGGAATCGGGGGCCGGGCCGGGTCGTTATACCGGGCATGGCACCGCGACCCCGGGTCGCCGGTGCGCGGCGGTCGCCGGGAACACCGACCGGGCCGCCTCGGTTACATCCTCCAGAGCGTCCGGGCTCCGAGAGCCCCGGTGGAATGATCCGCCGCCCCGCTTGGTTACACCTGGTCCCGATGCCGGCCCCCAGGGCCGCCGGGCAGAGCCCCCC